>NZ_NETS01000008.1 GCF_002150035.1 Leptospira venezuelensis
GATCACCTCCTTTTTAAGGAGATCAAAATCTAAGCTTGCTTAGAACGACGAAAACCCAGTCCTTGCTTGCAAGGGCTGGGGGTGTAACAATTCGGTGAGTCACGCTACTCTATATGTTTTCGAAGAGCCTTTCCTCTTCTTCTTAATAATTCAAACAAACGAAAGAATCAAACTGAGCAAAGATCGATCTTTGTCTTGAGATTTTTCTGTAGGAACTCCTACATAAAAAGGAGACTGCCCCCACCCAAGTTCGGGTGGAGGAGGTGGGCCCGTGGGAGAAGCCTTTACCCCATATACTAAAATTCCCTAAACTTCAACTCCAATTTTGTGCTCAAATACATGTTGGAATTCCTACAAAATATTCAGAAGTCTAAAGATTTTTTTCCAAAAAATAACTTAAACTTAACATATTTATAAATAAATTTCCTTTAATTCACCAGGCTTTCTTTTAGGAAAATTTTTGAATAAAAAGTAAGTTATTCGTCTTTGGTAATATTAGAGGTTTTTTAAATACCTCTTAAACAGAATGCAAACTGATATTTGGAAACTTGTAATAGGTGGATTAATGGTGATATTTCCGTTATTCTATTTTTTACCAAGTTCTTCTTCAGGAATGATGGAAGCAGACAGAAATCTACCTGAATTTCAAATTAGTGAAGAATACGGTGTACCTACAGATATACGAGAGGCTCTAATCGGTAAAGAGAATCTGGTCTATTTTGGATATCTCAACTGCAAGACAGTATGTCATGGTAGTTTGCAAAAATTGAAAAATCTAATTTCGAAACAAAAAGATCTAAGACTCGTATTCGTAAGTTTAGATCCTGAATCGGATACAGAAGAACGTTTTGAAAAATATTTTTCCGATCTAAAAACGGAAACGAAATTTATCCGGTTAGAATCGCGGGGAAGGGCCTTCGAACTCGCAAGACTTTTCGGAATTATGGCATTTTCTTCTAATAAAAGTGGAGATATAGATCATCCAGATTCTGTTCTTTGGGTAAATTCTCAGGGAAGGATCAGAGGATTGATTTTCGAATTTGATAAACATTGGGATCAAAACCCACAAGAACTTATCCAATTCATAAGCGATAAAAAATACAAAAGCCTCTAAACATTTAAGCGATTTATAACTAAGCAAAAAATAGACCGGGATCCTTTCTAAGGCAGCCCCGAAACAAATAAAGTCCGAAATCGGACCTAAAAATAAAAACCCTTCCAGGGGAAATATATGAATCCGCCTCAGCCTAAACAAAGTATCCAAGATACTGCAAAACTAAAATTTAAAGAAGAAACTAAGAGAGTAGATCGCTTTTTCTATCTCCTTCTTTTGGCACATATTCCTTTTGCATTGTTATTATCTTTAGAATATGGAACCTGGAAATTCGTTTTAAATTCTTCGATAATCATTACGATACTTTCAAGTATTGGCTTTCTGTTCTTACGAGGACAATATATTCTCAGAATTTTAAATGCTATCCTTATCATGGCATGGTCTGGGATTTTGATCCAGTCTCAGTTTGGAAGAATAGAGATGCATTTCCACGTGTTTGTTGCATTGGCATTTCTTCTCTATTATAGAGATTGGAAAACACTTCTCCCCGGGGCATTGTATATCGCAGTTCATCACGGATTATTATCTTTTTGCCAAAGTATAGGATACAAGATTTCGGAAACTCCAATAATTATATTCAATTACGGAAACGGTTGGGACATTGTTCTTCTGCATGCAATTTTTGTAATTTTCGAGACTGGAATATTGATCTACTTCTCCGCTACTTTCAAAAAAGAATTTTTGAATCAAGCAATTAATCTGGCAGAATTGGAAGAAGTCCGAAAATACAATGTTTCCATACAGGGAGAAGTTCGAGGAAAATCAGAATCCGTAAACGGAATTTTAGAAGGTTTAGTTCGGAGTTCAGCTACGGTAGCAGATAGAACGACCGACCAAGCAAATAGTTTAGAAGAAATTAATGCAAGTATGAACCAAATTTCAGAGGCGATCTCTGATGTATCTGATTCTGCAAAAAAACAGTTGGAAGCGACTGGAACCTTGGAGAATTCTTTTCAAAATTTAGAGATAAGTTTCCAGGATATGGAAGCCGGACTTGTTTCCACCAAATCATTATTCGAAACAGCATGGAAACATGCGAGAGAATCTGAAGAAAGCCTTATGGCGATCGAAAGATCCATCAAAAGAATTGAATCCAGCTCTTCCAGCACTAGTGCTAAACTTGGAACGATTACAGATATTGCAGATAAAGTCAATCTTCTCGCATTAAATGCATCTATAGAAGCAGCAAGAGCTGGGGAACATGGAAGGGGATTCGCAGTGGTCGCGGACGAAATCTCAAAATTGGCAGACCAAACTGCGAGCACCATCAAAGAAATTTCCAAATTGATCCGAGATGGCAAAGAGGAAATGACAAAGAATACGGATATAGTTCAATCCGGCACAAAAACAATTTCATTAATCTTGGGAGATGTAGATTCCATTAAAGAAAGTTTAGATTCTTTCTTTTCTCTTTTAGCAAAACAAACAGATATTCGGGTTACTGTGGCTGGCGCTCTATTTAATGCCGGAGAAATTTCTCAAAACGTTCACAAAGCGACGGAGGCGGAGAAGAAAAGTTTAGAAGAGATCCGAAACTTTTTAGACCGGATCCAAAATTCAAATGCAATCATCGCAACCCATGCACTTGAAGCGGCAGATCAGGCCAGAAAATGTGAAGAATTAAGCGATTCCTTGCAAAAGCAGGTCCAAGAATTCAAAGCTTAAACGCAGAAATGGAAGCCAGAAATTTCTTTCCAAACTAAGATAGAATTTTCCAATCTGTAAAATTTTTCGTTTGAAATATTTTCTTTCCAAATAGAAAGTTCCTATTTGTTTCCGACCCTTACTATGAAAAAATTTCTATTTATCTCTGTTTCCGCATTAGCCGTTGCAGTCTTTTTAGCAATACCAGGCACTATTAGCTCACAAAGTGGCGATATCGAAGCTGCTATCCAAGCCGCTTGCAACCGTTTGGTAGAAGGCGGACTCTATAAAAGTTGCAAACCAGCCCCAGGATTCTCGCTCGGACAAGGTTATTACAGCCAATCCGCGCAAATTAAATGCCAATGCGAGAACAAATCCGATAACGGAAAAACAATCGTTACTATTTCTCTCTGGCAAGGATATTGATCCTTATCTAAAATCTCGACTTTCCGGGTTTAATATCTTTCCTGGAAAAGTCGGGATTATGTCTAATTAGACCTTCGCAAAAAAGGAAATCTATTTTGGACATTTTTTCAGTTCTTTTCTTTTTGCGATTATATTCAAAATCACATCTTTGATCACATCTTTATAGTATAATTGTCCTTCTTTTTGATCTTCTCCGGCCCAAAAGAAGAAAATCAACGGCAACCAAAGCCAAGACTTGGCCTCATGCAGATAGGTTTTCTTAAATAATAATTTTTGATCTTCAAAAGCAGAAATATCGAAATTCTCGAAAGCAGTTAATCTACTAGGAAAGATCGTCAGAGTCATTCCGGACAGAAGTCTTCCCGCATATCCAAGTGACGAATAAGTGATTCTATTGTTGATTTGGATAAAAACACCTTTTTGAATATCGGTTCCTTGCTTATCATTTGAGGAAAGAATGCCAGACTCGTTAAAGACTTCTTTTGCCATCACATCCAAGACTGGATGAGACTGGCCATTGTATTTATCTTCTGTAACCTTTATATTTGTTCTTTTACCATCGGCAGATTGTTCCGTACTGATATCCGGAGGAAGTCCATTAATCAAAGTTTTAAACGCAACAACGCTCAAACAGGAAGAAGGTTCCAGATGATTTTTGGAAAGAACCGGGTCAACTGTATGATAGTACAAACAATTGAAACTTATACTTGCGAATAAACCAAGGATGAAAATAGAAATGATAGAAGCTTTCATAACAAGCCATTATAGATAGCTCCAAATCGATGGAGTCAAGAATAGTAAATAAATTATCTTCTAATTTGCTTATAGAAAAGAACAGGGAGCATCTAAACTTCTTTTATTTCTACAACCAGCCACTATTCCTAATGCGACATAATACCTATTATCGGAAGTTGGGAATATGTCTGCAAAAGGCGAATTCTATCAAAAATAACCCATTGTCGAAGTGCCTACAAATACAAATCCCAGGACCTCGAAACCTTCTTCTTATCCTTTAAAAATCGCTCAGATCATCATGTAGGATCAAATCGTCCAGATATACGTTTGCATAATCAGTCCGGATCCCGGAAGTTCCCCAGCTAAAAGTTCCATCGGTAATAGATAACTGCAGAACATTATCTACATAAAAATCGAGATGATTTCCAATCGCTACCAAGGTCAGCTTGTACCATTGTTTGGTATTGAAAGACTTTCGATTTCCAGACTGATCCTTAAGAATTCCATTCGCTAAATGAGTATAAACTCCACAAAGTTTTTTCTTAAAGTAAACAGATCCATCACTTCTAAGCGATGCCACATATAAATCGTTTTCGGTCCTATATCTTGTAAATAGATGAATTCCCTGCCAACTATCTGAAGAAGCTTGCCAAGAATCGATATAGAATCGAGCCTCCAACGCTTGGTCCGTCCACTTTACGCGGGAACCATTATATACACCTTGGACAAGCATTCTGAAATTGTAATCTTCCGTTTTTGCTCTTTTATAAACTCCATTGGAAAGATGTTTAGATACCAAACTCCCGGAAGTTACTTCTAAATGAGATTGTAAAGACTTATTAGAACTATTTTCTATCAAGTCTCCATCGGTGTATGTTTCAAAACCTTCAAAAGAAATTCCTGCAGGCGTTTGCCATATGTAGATTTCACTGGATCCACTCGGATAATAACCTGTTCCAGGAAAAAATTCATAGATTCCAGGTGGATTACAAGAGCTCGCTTGCAATTGGTTTACAGTTTTGGCAGAAGGATCTAAAACCTGTTCCAAAATAATATTTGTCCCAAAATCAAAAACGCCCAAATACAGAAAACTAGCAAAAACTAACATTCTAAAGGTGGAAGTCATCTTGTAACCCATCCAATTATTTTCGACCCGAGATCAGATACCTTCAGCCTTTGAAAGTCAAGCTGTTAACCTTCTCTTCATTAAAATTGAATCCAAAGAAAAGCGACCAGGTCCAGATAAATATAGAAATAAACAACCAAGGGCTTGTGAATACTCGGATCGAATCTCATGTAGTACCGCCCAAAATCCAAAAATCGGCGGAGCTTGAGGCGGTAATAATGGAGAAGTTTCAAATAATAGAGGCAATTTTGTTAGATACATTGCCACGAGCATTTGAATAATAAATACGAAACTTAATGGTTTTGTTAGAATTCCGAGTATCAGCATGGCTCCTCCCAGAATTTCCAATCCGCCGATAAAGGACGCAGTCATTTCAGGATGCGAAAATCCTAATTTTGTAAATCTTCCGATACCTTGATTTACAAAGAGGAATTTAATGATTCCTTCCCAGATAAAAACTCCGCCAACAAGGATCCGGATGATAAGATTAGATCTATCACCCTCCTCGACACGAAAGAAATGATTAATAAAATTACTTAAATACATAGTTTTTCCTTTGGTATAAGCAATGGCCTAAGTCTAAATACCATCGCTTTATAAATTGTTTTATAGTTAGAATATGAAATGATTCAAAAGGTAGAAAGAATACGATGGCGAGTGAACGAACGATAAAATTAGGAGTTTAAACTCCTCTACAAGGATTAGCGAAACCTACTAGGACTCCCATTCACAAAGACTACGAACCGTAGTATATTTTAGACCGTATTACAAATTTCGAATAGACCGCTTTCTACTTCCAGGATACCGACAATACTTCGGTCTGGAAAATTATTTTCACTAGTATGTAATCAATTAATTACTTATAATCTTGAATTCAAATCTTCTAAATAGGAATTTGGTCCTATGCGACCATCCGTTTCAGTTATACTTCCTACATACAACGAAAGTAAAAATCTGCCCATTGCAGCCGATAGGATAACCAGATCTTTGTCTGATTACCGTCATGAGATTATCGTGGTGGATGATGATAGTCCAGATCATACTTGGGAGGTTGCAGAACACCTTCAGGAAAAAATCCCACAACTTAAAGTGATTCGTAGATTAAGCGGTAAAGGTTTATCTTCTGCAGTATTAACTGGTATGGGCGCTGCAGAAGGAGAAGTTTTCGTGGTGATGGATTCCGATCTGCAACATGACGAAAAAATCCTTCCGGAGATGATCCGTTCCTTTTACGAGCGTGATGTGGATCTATGCTTAGGTACCAGATACGCTAAAGGTGGATCTACTGGTAAATGGTCTTTGGCTAGGATCGGCATCAGCAGATTTGCAACTTTCTTAGCAAAAGGACTTTTAGGTCTTCCAGTTTCAGATCCTATGAGCGGTTATTTCGGCATTAAACGTTCCGTTTATTCGGAAACTAAAAACTCAATCAACCCTAGAGGTTTTAAGATACTTCTAGAATTTTTAGGGAGAAGTAAAGAGAACCTTAAAATAGAGGAAATCCCTTATACCTTCCAAACCAGAATGTACGGAGAAACAAAACTGAATAATTCAGTGATCAAAAATTTCTTTTTGGCAATTTTAGATATTCGTTTTGGAAAATGGATTTCACCGACATTTCTACTTTATTCACTCGTTGGCGCAAGTGGAGTACTTGTAAATTTAGTCGGATTTTTGATAGCTGAATTATGTAAATTTCCGGAAGTCCAAACAGGGATATCTTTCTTGGATCCCTTTTCACTTTCTGTATTTTTTGGGATAGAACTTTCGATCCTGTCCAACTTCTTCTTAAATAACTATTTTACATTTTATGAAAGAAGATACTCCGGAAAAAATTTGAGCTTCGGATTTCTATTATTCCATTTAGTGAGTATGGTAGGGATTTTAGTGCAGATGTCTGCATTTCATTTTATCTACTATTCCATCTTTAAACAATGGAATGGAGCATCTGAACTTACTTTGAAATTCAGTGCAGATATTCTTTCCATTCTGACGGCGATGGTATCAAATTATTTCCTAAATTCCAATCTAACCTGGTCCAAAAAGCCTGAACTGAAGAGTTAAAACTTAGGCGAGAACATCTTTCCGTCTAAGTTTTAATTGATTTCTTCTACCTTCTTTTTACATTATAAAAGCCTGTCTTTCGGGTTATGAGAAGAAGATCAACATCCTTCTCAATCATTATTGGAGAAGAATATGGCCAAGGTACTGGTTCCTTTTGCTGATGGAATGGAGGAAATGGAAGCAGTTATAATTATAGACGTGCTTCGCAGAGCCGGGATAGAAGTAGTCTCTGCTGGGATTTCCACAAATACGGTTACTGCATCCAGAGGAGTTAAATTAGTCTCCGATTCTCTTTTATCGGAAATATCCCCTTCTTCCTTCGATATGATTGTTTTGCCAGGAGGAAATCAAGGCACCAAAAACCTGAATGCAAGCGCACTGCTTTCGGAAATATTAATAAACTTTAAAAAAGAAAACAAATGGATCGGCGCAATCTGTGCGGCACCAAATGTTCTGCTAACTCATAGTATTCTTCAAAACCAAAGATTCACAGCATTTCCAGGAAGTGTTCCGTCTAACGAAGAATACACTGGGAATAGATTAGAACTTTCTGATAAAATTTTAACGAGTATAGGCCCAGGTTCGGCATTTGAATTCTCCTTAAAAATTGTGGAACTTCTCTCCGGAATGGAAAAAAGAAAAGAAGTAGAAAAGAATTTATACTTACCTTTCTAAAATGCAGTTCTCTCATTCATTAATAGATAAATTCAAAAATTCTAAAAATATCCTGGCACTTACCGGTGCTGGAATTTCCGCAGAAAGTGGAGTTCCAACTTTCAGAGGAAAAGAAGGACTTTGGAAAAAGTATCGTGCGGAAGAACTTGCAACTCCTCAAGCGTTTGAAAGAGATCCAAAACTAGTTTGGGAATGGTATCTTTGGAGAATGGAATTGATCTCTACTAAGTCTCCTAATCCTGCTCATTTTGCATTGGCAGAATTAGAAAGAAAAAGATCGAATTTTAATCTAATCACTCAAAATGTAGATGGACTTCATAAAAAATCAGGTTCCGAAAAGATCATAGAGATCCACGGAAGTATTTTTAGGAACAGATGTATTCGCTGCAATAGAACTTACGATTCGGATATTTCTAAACTTAAAAATTCAACTGACTGCCCGAACTGTAAAAGTTTAGTCCGACCAGATGTTCTATGGTTCGGAGAATCATATGATTCTGATCTTCTAAATCGTTCGATATCACTTGCAGAAAGTTCTGAAATTGTTTTTGTGATCGGTTCTTCCGGAGCTGTAGGAATTCCGGTAGAACTAGCTCGGATCGCAAAAGAAAATGGAGGGTTCGTAATCGAAATCAATATAGATCCTAGCGGATATAGCAGATACGCAGATCTATTTTTGCAAGGAAAAGCAGGAGAAATCCTACCAGAACTTATTACCTATTTTGTTTGAGTTTTAGGGAACTTTTTTTCTAACTTTTGGAAGATATAATCTCCGAATACTGGAAAACAATTCGGGGACATATGGCCTGGGTCAGCAAATTCTTCACAATTATAATTTGGATCTTCATTCATATTCCAGAATTCAGTACCTGTTTCTTGGTTAAACTTCTCTACGATAGGTTTCCAAACTTCGATAGGAGTTTTAAGCCCTTCTGAAGTTTCCACCTTTCTAGTCATATACAAATTAAAATAAGGTCTAGCGACCTTTACCCAAATTGTGGCGTACGGAACATTATATTCTTTTAATATATGGATAGAATCCTTTTGCATCTCGAACATATTCGTGTGAAATGTATAAGGTTTCAAATATGAAGAAAAGTCCATTTCAGAAGCCTGTACAAGTTGCTCATCTGTATGCTTTTGGTTGACCAAATCTCTTGGAGTACTTCCTTTTTCTTGCTTCAGCATGGTTAATACTTTTTGGACAGCATCCTGATAAACTTTTGCCAAAGCGGAGGAATTTTGCATCCTTTCTGAAATTCGCCATAATTTAGGCCTGTCTCTATATGTATGAAATAGATGTTTGGAAATAAACACGGACAATTCTTCTCTCGAATACCTGGTCCAATGTCTAAAGAAAAAATCCGGAGAAAGTCCGTAATTCAACACTTCGTCGAGGGCAAGAACTGGAGTCTTATTATAGATTTCTAATGATTGGTCTAAAAGTACAAAATCCGGTCTTGTACCATCTGATTGAAATCTTTCTATCCAATATAAGAAATAATCAGGAGAACCGCCTGGAACTGAAAAATTATACAACACCCAATCCGGATGTTTCTGCTCCAATTCTCTAGTAGGAAGCAAAAGTGCTCTTGAATTTCCAAAGAAAACCAGAGTTTTTTTACGAGTGCTTGAGTCCTTCTTCAAATATTCTCTGAGATCTGAATACAGATCTTCTTTGCTGATAAAATTTAGGTGAGATAGCGTATTTGAATAATAATACTGAAAAAACTCTAAGGTGAACAAACGATCCAAACCTAAAGAAATTAATAGAACAAGTAAAGGAAGAAGTAAGAATGTATTCTTTTTCATAATTTTTTCAGTCCTAGAACTGGCAATAGATACAGGCTCCGGAATCCTCCGATAATAATGCGATCGCAAATACTGTTGCTACTCCACAGGCAACAAGAAGCCAATCTTTTCCTCTTCCCCATTGCAATAATAGATCCTTCCTAGTTTGAATCCAATGAAATACAATAAATCCCAAATAAGAATATCCTATCTTCTCAATATTCTTCATGGATTCCAAAATAAAAGGTGAAGGCCCTGTAACTAAAGAAATCGAATTTTCTATCCAACCAAAACCCAAGGATTGTAAGGATGCAGAAAGATAATTTTGTGTATTCGTTACAAGTCCAATAACATGCTGAACCATCTTTGTGGCTGAGTTCGCTCTGAACAAAATAGCGCTGAAAGAGAATAAACAGAATACGAATTGTATTCTTAAAAAATTGAGAATTTTACTTTTGGAATCCTCGTCATTCCAACCAAACTTACCGACCAGAAATCTTTCGAATGCAAGTATGACTCCCCAATAGAATCCCCAAGCAATAAAGGTATAATCAGCTCCATGCCAGA
The DNA here is from genome assembly GCF_002150035.1 of Leptospira venezuelensis. Classification (NCBI taxonomy): domain Bacteria; kingdom Pseudomonadati; phylum Spirochaetota; class Leptospiria; order Leptospirales; family Leptospiraceae; genus Leptospira; species Leptospira venezuelensis. The sequence continues at coordinate 10,143 of NZ_NETS01000008.1, forward strand.
CTCCACCTACTGTCATTGTAATGATCAAGTTTAGGTAAGTACGCCATTCTCCTTTTTTACTTCCGCCCAATGGAAAATAGATATAATCCCTAAGCCAGAAAGAAAGACTCATATGCCATCTCTGCCATAACTCTCTTCCGGAAGGAGAAAACAAAGGTGCATTAAAATTTTCAGGAAGTTCAAATCCAAAATATAGACCCACCGCCCTCGCCATATCTGTAAGTCCCGAAAAATCACAATATACTTGGATCGCATATCCGAATGCAGCTAAAACAAGCGAAACATTATCGTACTGGCCTGGACTTCCAAAAACAGGAGCGATTACTCCTGCTACAGGATCTGCGATCAGTATCTTTTTGATCAAACCTGAGATCATAAGATAAGAAGCTCGAACGATCTTATCCTTATCCGGGCTCAAATGGCCTATATTTACGAAATAATCCTTGGTTCTTAAAATTGGGCCTACGATCAACACGGGGAAGAATATTACAAAACCGAGATATTGCTTAAGACCAATCAATTCCCCTTCAGGTTTTCTATAAGCATCCACAGCCGCAGCGATCATTTGGAAGCTGTAGAAACTCACTGCCAAAGGAAGAGAGATCTGTAAAATCCTAGGAACTTCGTCAAAGAATGGATACTTAGTAAGATCAAAAAGTATCCTGTTCATAAAATAGAAATACTTAAAGAAACCTAAGTTGATCGCGTTCAATAGAACAGCGAATATCATCCAACCTTTAGGTTTTGTAGAAGTTTTGATCTTAAAATAAGCGAAGTAATTGAATAAAACGATGCTTAAGAAATGAAGAAAGAAGTAGATCCCACTTAAAATAGTAGAAGAGGCTACTATATAAAAGATACCACTGGAAATGAGTAAAAAATCAGATCTTCTTTTTTCTGGAAGAAGCCAATAGATAGAATAAACGATTGAGAAAAAAACGAAAAATAAGATCGAATTGTAGAGCACTCTTTTACTTTCCCTTCTTGAATAGTTCCTTCCAGTAGAGAATCTCTCCCGGAGAAAGTTTTGCGCCCAGAGTTTTTTCTTCCCGAGTCGGTTTTTCAGCTAAGGCGCTTTCTATTTTTTTTACGAACTCTTCGGAAAGTATAGGTTTTGTTCCTAGTCTTTTTGCAAAAGCCAAAATTTCCTGATCAGAAGTCACCACGAATAGATCCGCAGGCCTAGGAGCAAATTTGATATATTCTTTGATCAAATCGTCCGCTTTTCTGTCCAAACTGAAATAAACCTGTATTTTTCCGTACAAATCTTCTTTGGTTTCGTTCCCTTTTTCTTTTTTACCATCAAAGAAAACATGGACCTTAGAACTTTTCAGCTTAGATGAATAAGATTCTAAAATTCTCAAGAGGCCTACTCTGGCATCCCTTAACCGATTGGAATACATATACTCTTCCAATTCAGGAATTTTGTAAATCAGATTGAAACCGTCTACGACTAAATGCATCCCTTTAAAACTAGTGACCAGAATGTATGTTTTGGAAAAACTTGTAAACACCGAACCGAATCGGACAATGGCACATGGCGGAAGCAAATTCCCAACCCGCAAAATCCTCTAAAATCCGAAACTTCATACGAGCAGTAAAATACTGGAGAAGTGTTTTACCGGGAACGGCAAGAGATTATTTTCTTTTAGGCCTAGCCGCAATCGACGTATTCTTTCTATTATTCGTAAACTCATACAAAGAATTCATCCACAAAGATATTCCTGCCTATGTTCTTGCATTTGACCTATTCGTCATTTTTTTATGGGGAATAGAAGTTTGGATCAAGGTTAGACAAAAAAAAGACATTAAAAAATATCTGAGAACCAACTGGTACGAACTCATAGGAATCGTTCCACTTTATTTCCTCCGACCCTTCTTACTTTTAAGAGGAGTTAAACTTGCAATTGCATTTTATAGATTCGGAACTTCCGGACAGAATGTAAGCGAGGTATTAACTCGTGAGATCACATTCAGATTCAGAGATGTAATCGTAGATACAATTGCAGATGCAGTATTTCTACATTCATTGGAAAGAGTGGAAGAAGTGATGCTAAGATTAGATTATAGTCAGCTCGCAAAAGAAGCCATTTCCAAACATAATGACCAGCTCAATTCCAAGGTAAATGAATCCTTACAATCCAAATTTTTATTAGAAGAATTATCCAAGATACCTTTCATGTCGCAAATCTCTCATAAATTAGGAGAAGATATTGGAAGAATGATTGCAGAAGTTTTAGAAACAGAAGTGATCGGAGATATTATGAAAGATATTACAGCGAATATCTTAAAAGAAATGGCGGAACACGTGAAAAAACTTCCTTTAGAGAGGATAACGGAACCGAAAGAGGAAATTTCCTCTCCTCCCTCAATTCCGGAAACTTAATATTTCAAGCCGCTCCACCTGGAAGCCTTAAGATCAGAACTTGAGTGGTTGATTTTGCAAGAAGTTTACCTTCTTCATCAAAAGCCTCACCTTCTAAATAAATATGCTGGTTACCTCTTGCCACAACTTTTGCTTGTACGGTAATCCTTTGGTTCTCTTTTACCATACGAATATAACTAACGCTTAATTCTAAAGTAGTGGTAGGTTTACCCGCTGCCAAATAGCATAATGGACCAAAAGTATTGTCGAAGGCTGCAGCTAAAAATCCGCCTTGAAACACTCCCATCGGATTGGAGAATCTAGGCTCCACATAAAAACTGCAGACCATCTCCTTCTTACGCACATACGAAACGAATTCACCGGACAGTTCCTTAAAAGCGGGAGGAGGAACCTTTAAGCCTGGTGCGGCTTTGGAAAACTTCTCCCATTCTTTCTGCATATCATCTAAATCTTTTTGATTCGCCAAGGTGGATCTCCTAGTCTATATTCCGATCTTGGAAAGAAATTGGATTCGGGCAAATTAAAATTGCCATGATTTGGTGACACAACCATTATGTAGGAAAATGAACCCGCTCTTTTCTATAGAAACTAAATTGAAAAACGGCATCCGGACCGCATGGCAAGAATTAGGGACCAAAAAAGAGATCGCTCTTGCAATCGCAGGAGGAGGGATCAAAGCATTTTACGGGCTTGGTTTTGCATATACACTAAGGACTTGGGGACTAAAAATTAAAGAAGTTTCTGGAGTGAGTGCGGGAGCCGCAATGGCAATTAGCACCTTATCCGAAACGGAAGAAGACAGTTCCAATTATTTCCAAGAGCTGACAAAACGAAATCCTAAAAACTTTTATTGGAATAGGCTTCTTCGGATCAGTGCCCCATTCCCTCATCATGGGATCGCGAGAAGGACTGTAGAATACTGTCTTAGATTTTCCAAACTCATCTCAAAAGCCGCAAAGATCCGGATCCATACAGTAGAGATCCCTAATGAAAGTTTAGACAAAAACAAAAAAGGCCAGCCGATCCAGAGGATCCTTTTTGCTAAAGCTGCTTCTATCATCCGAGCTTATTTTAAGGATGAAACTTTAAGAAGAAAGGGAGAACAACCTTTTGCAGTATTACAAAAAATGAAAGATTGGGGATGGAGAGAAAAAGTTTTTACTGAGAAGGACCTAACAGATCCTGAAACAATCACACAGATTGTTATGAACTCTTGCTCAGCTTTTCCCGTTTTGCCTCTCCAAAGTTTTAATGGAAATTATTATCTGGTGGCTTAACCAATAACTTACTGCTGGAAAACTTCTCCTCTGACCTACCAAAGATAGGAGTTTTTTATGAACCTACTACCTTAGTGGGAAAATCTGCCTCGGTCTTATCGGATACATTGCTTGTTTCTCCTGAGGGGCCATTTATTGAGCAGGGTTTTGATTATACCAATCCAAACCTTGTAAGGCATGCATTCGAGACAGGACGTAAGGATGCAGAAGAACAAAAAGAAAGGATCTTAAGTCATCTGGATCCAAATTGGAAAAAACACTTGCATTCTTTTTTCGAACAAATAAAATAATTAACTTGCTCCTCAAATATGAGGGGGTTGATCCCCTTCTCCTTCGAAAGGAGCCTTAGAATTAGCGAAAACGGTAAATAGAAAAAAATTTTCAGGACCCAAGAAATGCCCAAAATCGTAAATCACGAAAAATATAAGGCCGAGATTCTCTCTAAGTGTGTGGATATTTTGGCAAGGCGAGGGTATTCGGCCGTTTCCATGAGAGAAATCGCGACCGAATTGGATGTTTCCACCGGAACTCTTTACCACTACTTCTCCACTAAAGAAGATATATTTAAAGAACTCGTAAAGTTCGTATTAAACAAAGACATCGAAGAATTACAGGTCTATTCCAAGGGAGAAGAGAACCAAACCATCGAAAAAAGAGTAGAGGCGCTCTTCACAATGGTAAAGGACAGAGAGACCTATTTTCAAAATCTTCTCTATATCATTTGCGATGTTTCTAGATTAAAGAATCATGAGGAAGAGAAACAGCTGATCGCAGAAGCGATGAAAGAATACGTAACCATTATTACAAAACATTTAGGCATCACTAATCCTAATTTAAACAGACTCTTGATCAGTATTATTTTAGGAACTGTGGGTCAAAGAATAGTAGATCAAGAATCTATCAAACTGGATGAAGTCGCAGAAGTTGTGAAAGATTTTATGGGAGTTGTTCTCGCGAACACTTTCACTTTCTGAAATTTTTAGATTGGGGGTTGCTAACTCTGCAAACTCCGAGATATTCTTTTCTGTAAATAATTCGAGTCGATTTGTTGGAATTCCAACAAGAAGTTTTGAGTGAAAAAATAATTGTAGAAATTAGAATTTCATGATATAGAAACGAAGGCCTCCCACGAGCCACTCCCCTCCACCCAAAACTCGGGTGGGGGCAGCGCGCTCGGACCTGTTGGAACTCCAACAGTAGAATATTTCTTATCTCAGAACTTCTTCTTTTTTGCCTGAATATATATCAGTGATGAGTCGCGAATATTTATCTGTCACAACATGGCGTTTTACTGAAAGTTTCGCGGTTAGTTCATCTCCAGTCTCAAATGGTTTCGGCAATAATCTAAAATCCACGACCCTTTCAAACGATTTGAATCCATTCGTCGAAGAGATTGAATTTTTAATCACTCCTTGGATTTTGACTGCACATTTTATTTCTTCTTCCGCAGAACTAAATCCAACGCCTGGTTTATAGTTCGGAAAAAAATCAGGATTCGGAACAATCAAAGCAGAAAGATATTTTTGGTCCTGACCGATCACCATACATTGTAGTATGAATTCTGATTGGCTTAGAATATTTTCTATCGGGACCGGTTCCACGTTCTCTCCACCTAATAGAACGATTGTTTCCTTTGTTCTACCTACAATTTTCAAACAATTATTATAAGTCATCATCCCAAGGTCACCCGTGTTGAACCATCCACCGTTCATCACTTTGCGAGTGTTCTCCTCGTCATGATAATATCCAGACATGACCTGATCCCCTTTTACATGGATCTCTCCTTTGATCGCGTATCCTTTTGATCCACCCTCTTCAGTAGTCCAAAGAATTTTAGAAGTATTCGGATCAACTACCCTGAGAGAAGTTCCCTTATATAAAGGACCCACTGTTCCCATCACGGCTTCATCCAAAATGCGAACGGAGATCACAGGAGAAGTTTCGGTAAGTCCATATCCTTCCAAAACTTGGATTCCAATCGCATTAAAAAATTTGTCTACATGGATCGGAAGCGCTCCGCCACCGGAAACTGTACCCTTCAATTTTCCACCGGTCGCCAGTCTGATCTTTCTAAGAACGATCAGATCCAAGAGAGTTGCAGGAAGAATATTCAGAATATATTGAATTACTTTGAAAATTCCTACAAATAAGGAAATAATGGAACTTCTTCCATTCAGATCCAATTCTCTAAAACCAAGCCAACGTTTTGCGGATTGAATATTGGAAGAAAAAAATAAAGCCGCATGAAACAGACTTTGTTTTACACCGGAAGACTTCGCAACAGTCGCATAAATCCCTTGGTAAACACTTTCCCAAAGTCTCGGAGCAGAAGCCATAAATGTAGGTTTTACTTTTTTAAGATCTTCTTTCAAAGTTCTAACAGAAGAATAGTACGTACCCGCTCCGAAATAGATACAAACCATCTCGAACATTCTCTCAAAACTATGCCAAACGGGAAGAATAGAAAGTATCCTCTCTCCTGCTTCAAGTTTAATCGGAATTCGATTAATCTGAGACATGATATTCTTATGAGTTAGAGGAACTCCCTTTGGGCGACCGGTTGTTCCAGCAGTATAGATCAGAGTAAAAAGATCTTCCTCCTGAATTTGGGAAATTCTATTCTCAATTTCACGATTTCCTTTATCTCTAAGTTCCTTTCCTCTTTGTACTAAATCCCAGAATCTGAGTTCTTTTCCAGTTCCTTTAGCATTCTTATCTATTAGAATAATTGTATGTACATTCTGGATGGCACTTTGGTTTTGGTAGAGTTTCTTTAATACTGAATCATTTTCAGCAAATACAATTGTAGCACCACTATGAGGAAGAATATGGTTTAGATCAGAATCGGTCACATCTGTCCCTCTCGGAACATCTGCTCCACCCGCCATCACGATTGCATAATCAGTAATAATCCATTCTAAACGGTTGTCAGCAAGAACTGCTGCATGTCCTTTGTAGGGAAATTCCAACTCTATAAGAGCAGTCCCGAGCTGTAATCCTAACTCATACAATTCGGAATAGCTGACTGAATCAAATTCACCCGAAGAATTTTTAGTTAGAAACGCAGCTCTTTCCCCATATTTATTTTTGGACGATTGATATAAATCGGCAAGAGTTTTCATGCCACCTCCTAGGATGGAGGAAAGTATAGAGCCCGCTTAGATATTTGTCGTCCTGGCGTATAACTCAGGACGTGCGAATTTTAAAATTTTAACGAAGCCTTGTATAAAACTGCTGTTTTTCTAAATTCACTAGGTGTAGAGTCTGCAAATTTCTTAAAAGCTTCATTGAATGCTGATTTAGAATTGAATCCAACTGATTCCGAGATTGCTAATATCGAACGATCCGGATCTTCTAAAAGAAGCACCTTTGCTTCTTCTACTCTCCAAGAATTGATATAGTCTGAAAATTTCATGGATAGACGTTGGTTTAAAAATTCTGAAAGTTGGTGATTAGTTAGTCCTAACTCATCTGCAAGTTGAGAAAGTGTGAGATCCTCGTCTGCATAAACCTTCTCTCTTCTCATCAAAGATTCTAGGCGATCTTTGATCTTGGATTCATCCATTCCTTTCAGTCTTGATTTTTTATATCTGACTTCTCTTAAACTTTTTCCTACAAATCCCAGCCAATTCGGTTCTCTTTGAGAAAGTAAAAATCCGACCACCAACAAGACTGGAAGGCTGAATATGCTCTCCTTTACAAATTCTATTCTTCTCAGTATAGAACCTGTAAGCCCCCAGAAGATAACAAAGCAGACTAGACAAATGAAGATCAGGAACATTCTTCTGGCTCTTTCTTCGTTCTCGTCTTGCTCAGAGCGGAATAAGTAACTTTTGTAGATCCAAAGCAATGGCAGAAAATATGAAAGGATCGAAATTTTAGGAGTAATCTGCAAAAAGACTAGGATACTTGAATAGGTTTTGGCCTGAGTGATCTCTTGCAATGTGCGAAATCTAAATTCTTCTCCACCTAACCAAAAAGGCAGGAGTAGAATTACAGAAAATAGAATTGGGAGAAAGTGAAGAAGTATCTCTTTTTTAGAAAGTTCCAGTCCAAGCAATGTGATCTGAAAGTGAATATATAGAAGCGGTGCAATCCCTAATGCAAAAGGAATATGGATCGCATACAAGATAGGATAGGTTTTGACGAGTCCCGAAAGAAATGTTGCAGCTCCTACAAGCCAGAAAGAAGAACAAAACATGATTAGGGAGGCTCTTACTCTTTCTCCCAAAGAAGCAGGAGAAAGTAAGATTCCTAAAGACCAGATCCAGCCGAAAGCTATACCAAAAACTAAATAAGCAGTTTCTAAATCCATGTAACTTATTTAGAAATACCAGATAGAAACTAGATTAAAAGTCAAAAATGGTAGCGAGAAAGTATCTCCGAGGTTTCCAATTTTTTGCAAGCGGGGTTCCAACCCAGAGTTTTTCCCAATTCTTCTACAATTCTATGTAGTGATCCAGAAGAAGGTGCACCCGGCACTCCTACCCCAGATCTGCGGAAAAAGAAGTCAGTCCCCTTCTCTATTTTTTCTTCCGTAGCAATATAACGGATCTCGGCAGTATTAAACTCTTCTCCATTATTCAATGTCACTGATTCATCGTTCGATTTTTGGTATTTAAGAACTTCATACGCTAAACTTCCATATCGAGATCCTAAGGTTTCGAGATATTCTCCTGAAAGTTTTGGATATTTTTTTGTAAGGCCTTTAACTAAAGAAGAATGGTCTGAAAACTCTCCGGAAGAAAGAGGGATCTGCTCAGTTTCGCAAGGCAAAAATTTTCCTGGTAGGTATTCACAGAGTTTGTCTGTGATCTTCTCTGCTAAATGCCTACTGGTTGTGTATTTTCCGCCTAGAGCCGTATAGAATCCAGGAAGTCCCTTTTCTTTATGATCTAAAATTTCAGTTTTACGAGAAGCATTGTATGTGTCTGATTTTTCACCCGGATCTTCTACGAGAGGTCTCATTCCTCCATAATAAAAATCCACATCTGATTCTGTTAGATCCGAATATCCAAATGTATAATTAATTTCTTCTAATAGTCCTTGGATGTCAGATTTGGTGACTTTAAATTTATCCGGAGAATCTGAAAATACTGTATCTGTAGTTCCGATGATAGTTTTACCTCTCCAAGGAAGAACAAACATATGGGTCTTGTCCCTTTTCTTTAAGACGATAGCCCGAGAAACAGTCAATGATCTAGTTACTATATGTATCCCTTTGGATCGGACTAACACCTTATCCATTCCGACTCCAGCAAGAGACTCTATAGAATCTGCCCAAGGACCAGCAGCATTCACCACAGTTTTTGCAAATACTGGAAAAGTTTTGCCGCTCCTTTTATCCTTTAAAATTGCCTGATACACTTCGCCCTGCTGGGAGATAGCAACTAACTCTGTATAATTAAGAGCTGTTCCTCCCTTTTTTTCAGCGGAGAAGATGAACTCGCATGTATGTCTTTCCGGGTTCGTGTTCTGGTAATCGTAATATAAAAATCCTCCTTTGAGTCCACTGCGAGGAAGACTAGGTGCTTCCATAACAACTTCTTCAGGAGATAAAAATCTATATTTAGGGATCCAGGAATCAGAACTGATATTTTTATTTCTATCGTACGAAAAATAATCGTACATTCCAAGACCGATGCTAGTGATCCATTTCTCAGGAGTAGAATATATTGGAATAATAAAGCCTAATGTCTTCAGAGCGTGAGGACTGATCTTTGCGAGGATCCTCCTTTCCCTTAGTGATTCTCTTACTAGACCAAACTCCGCGTTTTTTAAATACCTTAAACCACCGTGAATTAACTTAGATGTCGCTTGAGTTGTACCAGAAGCAAAATCATTCTTCTCAACTAAAACTGCCTTTAACCCGCGTAAGGTGGCATCCCACAAAGTAGTGGCACCAGTGATTCCTCCCCCTATCACTAAGGTATCGAAAACCTGAGAAGAAAGCGAAACGGAAGAAGATTTGGAGACTTTTGTTTTGGCCATAGATTCACAGTATGGATTTGAGAACTCGGTCGGTCAAGACATTAGAAATTACACAAGTTCTTTACTCCAAATCAGCAGATGATAATTTTAGTTTAGACCCGGTTCTTATTTCCCGCTTATTTTAGGGACCTGAACCGAACGGAGTTCGATTCAATAGATGTCATACACTTCCTCCCGGGCAGGTAGTTTTCAAAACAAATGGAATTCTGTTCTAGGTTTTTTTAAGAAGGACCCAGATCGAGATGTGTATGAAAAAGAATACATCGAGGATCTGAAAAGACAAACTCGTTCAATCCAGTATCCTGGCGCAGTTCTTGCGATTTTCGTATGGTTGGGATTTGCTTTTGGAACAGACCAAAAATTACATCCTGAGTTCCCTGAACTTTTCTATTTCAGGATCGGATTTTCTTTAGTAGGCGTTCTTAGTTTAATTTTCCTTCTCTTGGATACTTTGTTCAAGATCCCTACTCGCAGATACAGTTTAGAAATGGCGTATGCTTTCATCGCCTATCTGCTTCTTTGCACTTCCTTTTTTACAGGCAGAATTGCGGATGATCCGAATTACGTATCAGGGCTGCAGATCGCACTTATCTCCATTGTATTTGTTCCTCTTCCTAAGAAGGCGTATTATATTTTTCTGATACTTTCTGTGATTTCATTTATAAGTTCTGCGATTATCTATTCTCCGAATTTGAGCACTCCTCAAGCTGCTTATTCTATGCAGAATCTGGGAATTGCATATCTTCTCACTATTGTGTTTTCAATAATCCTGGAAAGATATCGTTTTGTAAGTTTTGTAAGCAGATTCAAGATCCAAGAAAGTAATAAAGAAATTTCCGAGAAAATGCAACAAATCCAAGCTTTAAAAGAAAAGCAGGATGGGGACTATTTTTTAACAGCACTTCTTTTATCTCCTTTGATCAAGTTGGACAATGCCGAAAATTCTGCAGTTAAAGTGGAATTCTTACTAGATCAGTACAAAAAATTCTCCTTCAAAGAAAAGGATTACGAATTAGGTGGAGACTTCTTAAGCGCTTATATAATAAAAATCCAAGATAGAGATTATACTGCGTTTATCAATGGTGATGCGATGGGAAAATCCATCCAGGGTGCCGGTGGCGCATTGGTTTTAGGTTCTGTATTCAACTCTATTATCAGTCGTACTAGACTTTCTCCGGAAATACAATCTAAGTCGCCAGAACGCTGGTTAAAAGAAGCATTTATCGACCTACAAAACGTCTTCGAAACATTCGACGGATTTATGTTAATTTCCGCCGTTTTAGGAATAGTAGAACATTCTACCGGAGCGATGTATTATATAAATGCGGAACATCCTTGGCCTGTACTATACAGAGACGGGAAGGCAATGTTCCTTGGAGCAGAATCAAATATTCGTAAATTAGGAATTTCTGAAATGTTCGGCTCTAAGATCCAAGTCCAAACATTCCGTATGCTTCCAGGGGATACGATTTTCTGCGGATCTGACGGAAGAGACGATCTTGTTTTAGAAGAGGATTTTTCAGGCAAAAGGATAATGAATGAGGACGAGACGATTTTCTTAGCCTCTGTGGAAGAAAGTGGCGGGGAGTTAAAAACGATTCGTAGATCCTTGATCAGCAGAGGAAAACTTTCAGACGATTTAAGTATTTTATCAATTTCTTATAATCCTTCTAAAAACTCTTACATGGAAGATAAAAGATCCATTACCGAAGCAGAGTCTTCTTTCCAAAAAGGAAATATAAAAGATGCAATACACATTTTGGAAGAAGGTTTAAAAAAATCTGGAACGGTGGGAGAACGTTATTTTCCTCAGGTGGCCAAACTTCTTTCCAAATGGTATGATAAGGTATCAGAATTCAGAAAAGCAGCAGAATGGGCAGAGAAGTCTATAATCTGGGATCCTTCAGAGACTGAACTTCTATTCTATTCTTCAATTCTATGGAAGAAAGCTTATACCCAGAAAAAAGAGACGGAATATTTAAAATCAGCGGCAGAGTTAGGAGAAAAGTTAAGAGTACGTTCTCCCAATCATTTAAAAAATCTGATCAACTTGTCGGATATTTATAGGTTGCTAGGCAATTCTTTCCGGGCAAAAAAGTTATTGGATGAAGCATCTATTCTTTCTCCTGACGACCCCAAGATAGCAGAATTAAAAAAGCGTCTATAGAACATCAAATAATAAGGATGAGGAGTTCCTACATCTGATATTTGATCTAGATCGAAAATCCTTTTTACCTTGCCCTCTGGAAAGATTCATATTTATTGGAAACGTTTTTAATTAATCGGAGATAAGCCCCATGTTCTACCACGAACTCAATTCTAAAATCGACTATTCTAGATCCAATCTTAGATGGAATGCCTGGGGTGCAAACGATCAGGATTTCGGAAGAAAGGCTCAAATGCCGGAGATATTAAAACTTCTTCAAAGAGAATTCAAATTGGATTCTATTCACGAAACTCCAGCTGTTTCCTTAGAAAATATAAAACTTCCAAACAGTAAATTAAGTACTGGGGATATCAAAAACCTTAGCTCTATTGTAGGTAAAAATAATTTTAAGAACGATAGATATGAAAGAGTCTTCCATTCTGCTGGTAGAAGTTATTATGATGTAGTTCGACTTCATTTCAATACTTTAAAATCATTCGTAGACGGAGTCGTTTATCCTAAAAAAGATTCCGAGATCATTAAACTTTTAGAATATTGTTCTAAAAACAAGATCACAATCATTCCTTTTGGAGGCGGATCTTCCGTTGTAGGCGGAGTGGAAGTTTTAAAAGGAAAAGGACAAAAAGCAGTAATATCATTGGATATGACCGAGATGAAAGAGCTGGTATCTTTCGACCCAATCAGTATGACTGCAACATTTCAAGCCGGAATCTACGGACCTAAATTGGAATACGAACTTAACTTAAAAGGATTTACACTAGGACATTTTCCTCAATCATTCGAATATTCTACTTTGGGCGGTTGGGTCGCAGCAAGAAGCGCAGGACAACAATCCAACAGATATGGAAAGATAGAAGAGATACTAAATTCCGTAAAACTAATCACTCCTAGCGGAACTGTAGAAACTTTAAGAGCACCGGCAGCTTCCATTGGACCAGACTGGAACCAAATCATCGCTGGCAGTGAAGGACTTTTAGGAATTATTTCAGAAGTTACAGTCAAGATCCACAAGATCCCAGAGACTAGAAAATATTTCGGTTTAGTTTTCCCAGACCTTCTCTCTTCCATTAATTTTATCAGGAAAGCAAATCAAGAAGAAATTAAAACTTCTATGATGAGACTTTCTGATGCGAATGAGACGAGACTTTATGAGTATTTGGGAGAATTAGGAAAGAAGAATACACTGGGTCGCAAATTCAAAAAATTCCTGCAAAATTCTTTTCTAAAATTAGTAGGGATCGGAGAGAATAAATGTGTGGTTTTAGTGGGGTTAGACGGATCCAAGCAAGAAGTAGATCATTCCTTTAATAGGCTCAAAAAACTTTGGAAAAAGTCAGGCGCGATCTTTGCTGGAGAAAAGTTAGGACAAAATTGGATCCATAGTAGATATAATATGCCATTCCTTAGAAATCATGTGATGCAGCATGGAATGGGAGTGGATACGATGGAAACTTCCAGCACTTATGATAAGTTAGAAGACTTGCATAAGGCTGGGATTGAATCCCTGCAAAATTCTATTCCTGGTTCCATCGCTATGTGTCATTTATCTCATAGTTATCACGAAGGAGCTTGTTTGTATTATACAATCTTATTTCCAATGGATCTGAAAAAGCCGGAAGACCAATGGTTTAAGATGAAAAGAAATGTTTCGGATACTTTCACTTCTTTTAAGGTTCCGATCAGTCACCACCACGGAGTTGGTATAGATCATAAAAAATGGTATGAATCTAGTTTAGGTAAACCAGGACTACAGGCCTTAAACGGATTAAAAAAAGTGTTAGATCAAAAAGAAATTTTGAATCCTGGAAAATTATTCCATTCTTAAAAATACGTGAGTGCGAACGTATAAAAGCCTGGGACATTTCCCAGGCTTTTTATTTATATCAGGTGAAAACTGGACGTCTTCTTTCTAAGATGGACTTCATTCCTTCTTGTCCATTAGGACTTGCGATTGCTTGTGCAAGAAGGTCTACATCTCTTTTTTCCAAAGTGTCAGCAAGCAAACGTTGGGAATCTCTAAGAGCAATTTTCACTCCCACTACTGACTCCATTGCCATGTCTTGGAATTGAGAACACCATTTTCTGGCTTTTGTAATAACTTCCTCTGGAGTTGCAGATTCTTCCACTAGTCCTACTTGAACAGCCTCGTCCGCTTTTAGGCCTCTTCCGCTATACAATAAGTCCCTTGCAGTTTTCATTCCAACTAGGTCTTTCAAAACTGTTCCTGCGGTGGACGGAAAATTAATACCGATTAAAGATTCAGGGAAACCTAATCTTCCTTTTTTCTCTACTAAAATCCTATAATCTGAGAATATAGCAATAACTGCTCCTACTCCCATCGAGTGGCCGTTCATTGCGCAAACAACTGGTTTAGGAGAAAATAAAACTCTTCCACAAGCGCCTAATGCCTCTCTCAGAACTTCTTTAATTTCTTCCAGGTTTTTACCTACAAAAATCTCAGGATCGAATCCATTCGAAAAAAACTTATCGTTTCTTGCAGACAAAAGAATAGATTTTACTGTTCTGTCGTTTTCTGCCTGTTCAAGTACTTCTCTAAATTTGCGGAAAAATTCTCTCCCTAAAGAGTTTGTCTCATTTGTTTTGATATAAAGTTCTAAAATATGGCCGTTTTTTTCTACGTCTAACATATTCAATTTCCCTAATATTAGAATCCAAACACTGCTTGATTCAATTCATCAGTGCGGGATACTTTTTTCATTTTAATCTCGATACGATTTTGGTCAGCACCATCCGTTCTAGATACGATACGAGTGATCGTAGTTTTAGGGGGAAATTCAACTTCTCCCTGAACATTTGTGACTGCCTTTACATTTTTGCCACTGGAATCCCATTCCACGGAACGAATCCCGTTTTCTGCAGTGTAGTAAGTCCATTCTTCACCCGGCTTTCTGACGAGTACAATTCCATCATTGGGCTGAACGAGCGTCCATTGTGGTTTAAACAATTCAGCGTTTCTGTTTGAGAGAAGATAATAGATCACTGGAAAAGGTACAACTGTCTGTTTTCCGGTGCTTGGGTCAGATAAGACAATATCGTCCATTGCTTGTTCATGTATCTTGTCTACGGAAACAGTTTTGATCCGGATTGTTTGACCATCGCTAAACACTTTCGAAACACTGATCCCAAAGAGTTTATCCATAAGCTCTATTTGCATTTTGCCAGTCGGCTTATCGTAGTAGATCTTTCCAGATAAAGAGAATACGTCCTTTTTAGGGAAAAAATTCTGTATCCTAATGTCGAATTCTCCTGAATAAGAAGTATTAGATTCTTCTAATTTACGAAGTCCTTCTAAGTATTTAGATCCATCTTTGGATTTAGCGCTCCAAAATTTGACCTTTCCTTTTTGACGGAAATTAATCTCTTCAATATCAGTAGTTACACAGGATTGAAAGAATAGAATAAAACAAAATAATGATCCGAATATTGAAATTCGATTTAAATGGTTTGTTCTCAAAACAAGTCCTCCCGATCTATGATTTATTTGAGACCGGATTCGTTCTTAACCTCTCCAATTTTTCCCGAATTCGAACCTTGTCTTCCTTCTTTTGGAAAAGAGTTTCTGATTTTTCCCAGAATCTTCTAGCATCTGCAAATTCTCTTCTTTCATGATGAACATCTCCAAGATGTTCACAAATTGTGGGATCGAATTCGTTTTTATCCTGTAAAATTTGAAATGCAAGATTCAGATGTAATAAAGCCTCATCTACTCTTCCTTTTTTATAATAGATCCAACCTAAACTATCTTGATAAGCTTCGTTATCAGGAGCGAGTTCCACAGCTTTTCGGATAAGGTCTAATGCCTCGTCTAGACGAATTCCTTTTTCAGAATAATGGTAACCTAGATAATTATATGCAATCGGATTTTCAGGATCAAGTTCCATGGACTTACGAAGGTCTGACTCCATCTCAGGAATTCTTCCTAACTTCTCCAAAGTAGAAGCTCTGTAAAAATGATATACGGAAGATTTCGGCTCCAATCGGATTGCCTGTTCGAACGCTCCCCGACTAGCCTCCAACTTTTCAGACTGGAATAGTACAATTCCCAAAAGATAATACGCATAATGATTATTCGGATCATTTTTTAGAATGTTTTGGATGATCTCTTCCGATTCCTGGACCTTTCCTGGAGGATTTCCTCGGAGTAAAAATGCCAAATGTAATTCATACTTTTTAGAATCTTCTGGAGAAGAAGTAAATTGTATCGCTTTACGAACAGAAATAATGGATCTAAATACAGAACCGGACTGTTCATATACTCCCGCTAAAAAGTCGTATTGTTCTGCAAGAATTCTTGGATCTAGTTTTTCTTGTTCCGTGATCTTGATAGATTCAAGAAGTAATGTTTCTGCAAGTGTGGTCAATTGGGATTGAAGTGCGATTGAGGCCACTTCTACCAATTCTCTGATATATTCTTTTTTATCAATATTGAGATCTCTTTTTTGCACTTCTAAAACGCCTAGGCGAATAGAAAGTCTTTTCGGAAATTTTTCCTTTAAAGGAAAAAGAATACGCCTTGCATCTGAATATTTGGAATTCAGAACAGAATAGAGTCCAAATAAAACCCCGTCCTTATTTAGCTTTCCTTTTTTCTTTAGATCCTCAAAATAACCCGCAGCCATGGATCTACTTTCTATAAAGTACATCTCTCCAAGCATTAGCTCAACGGAAGAATTCCCTTGGATCTCTTGCAGAATTCTTTGCAGTTGCTTTTTGGCTTGGGAAAATTTGCCTAGCTGATCTAAAATTTTTGCGAGAAGAAATCGGATCTCCCAATTTTCAGGCCTCATCTCCAGATAACCGGAAATATAAAATAGAGCCTTTGTATTTTGGCCCAAAGCAAAGTATGTTTTTCCTAAAGATAAATATACAAATTCAGGATATTTTGGATTGGAATCTTTGTGTTTGATCAAATCTCTAAGTGAACTTAGATAAAGAACAGATTTTGCATCATTCTTCAAAGCAAGTTCAGCTGAGCTTAATAAATAATAGAAATCGGGTTCTTCTGAAAACTTACTCAGATGAGATTCCAAATAAGTCGCGGCCTTTTCATATTCTCCGCTATTTAAAAGAATGGTTCCTTTTAGAATATAGGATTCTCGAAAATTCGGATCCGACTTTTCAGCCAAGTCTAACTCGGAAACTGCATCTTTCCATTGACCCAAATAGTAATGTGCGAGTGCCTTATTCCAACGAAACACAGCTGAAACAGGAACTCCTACAGATTCAGAACAGCGAATATAATCTTGGAAATTTTTGACCGATTCTATGATCTCTTCTGTTCTTTCTCTTCCTTCAGAGTTTCTAGCCTTATTCAAACTCTCTAAACCAAGAGAGTAATAATAGGCTGGCCAAACAGCCCTCGCCTTTCCGGAAGAATCCGTGTCCCGACATACAAAAACGGAGTCAGTATTTCGGGGAGAAGCAAATAGGCTGCCTGCATCCAGAACGGATATCAGAAGGATCGGAATAATGCTTGCGTGTTTCATAATCCCCGGACTTGTATAGGGTTTGGAATCGAAAAAAGCGAAATCTTCACTCTCTCTACTCTCAAGCGAGGGACTCTATTCGTCTAACGAATTTTCCGGAACTTAAGGAAAGAAATTGTTCAGCATTCTAAAAGAAAAGAAAAAGTTATTCTTAACACTTTTGTTGATTTGGACCCTGGCAGCGATCTATATCTATCCCAGGAGATTCCAAATTTTACGTTCCTTCGCACTTTGGTTGGAACCTCCCGTATTAAACCCTTCCCTTTCAGCAAAATTGCAGTCCAAGGGAGATGATTTATTATCCGAAAAAGTAGAATACAGACAGATTGAACATTACCTTAGAACAGATCAATTGTCCAGAGCATGCGTTCGCGCGTATAGAATAGGGCAAGAAGGTACTGGAGATATTTTCAGGGTCCCAAGCTGGATGGAAGCAAAACACCAAGGTTGGACCATCGAGAGACTTTCCGACCCAAGTCAGACCAAATTTTCCACGGGAGAAAAACCTGTGGATCCATTCGATTACTGGAAAGAATTTAATAAAATTCCATTAGAAGCTTTAGATTATTATAAAAGAGCCTTAAATTATAATCCTTTCGATGGATATAATTCTCCATCTACCCAAGCTACTCTTGGAAAAGATAAACCGGAAATTGCAAGCAAAGGTCTTTTAGAGAAGATCAGAATTTCTTCTTTTGCGTCTTGCCGCCCGGAAGAAGCGATACTTGCACATTTCCAATCAATCCAAAGGATAGAAGAATTAGTATTCGAAAAATTGAAAGAAGCAAAGCCTGTTTCTATTCCTTGGTGGAAGCGAATCTTGAATTTTTTCAATTTTAGCTGCAATAAGGAAGAAGAAGGAAATGTTACGGAAGATCTTCCTAAAGAGATACGAATCTGGCAAAAGATTACGGAATCCCAATCTTCTCCAATTGTGTTTTCAGAAGATTATCCGGATACAACTACGTTAACTGCCAATAAATATAAAACTCTTCTCATGAAAACGTTGGAACTCCTCAGACTTAGAACGGATGCCTCCCATCCTTCTCTTTCTCCTGAAGAATCAGTTTCCTTATTCATAAGAGTTTTGTATTTTTCCTGTTCAAAAAGATCCATCCCTGCGGAAGCGAAATACTGGGGAGCAAGTGCGATCGCTGCTATTCCATGTGAGGCTTCTGATACAGAAGGATCTAAATTATTTTATTCTAACTTAAACCGAAATGCACAATTATTCTATAAATTAGGAGATAGAGATTCCAATTATAGGAAAAAAGCTAAGGAAATGTTCGAGGCGGTTTATCAATCTTCTGCGACAGACCTAGGAAACAGATTCGAAGCAAAATTAATGAGAGTCAGATGTTTATTGCACGAATCTGATTTTGATCAAGCACTCAAAGAATTGGACGCTTTAGATACCGAAGTCTACACAATAGATCCAAATTATCGCAATGATAAGTCCGGATATGAAGACCTGATCGAAGATAAAAAGAAACTATTGCAGTACACACTTCGTCGAAAAGGAAGATACGAAGAAGCAGACGATATTTTCGATGAAAAGAATTAAATACTTCGATTATAATGCGACTCATCCTCCTATTCCAGGCTTATTAACTAAGATCTTAGAAGAATACGAGGAAGATTTTTTCAATCCTTCCGGGCCTACTCGATTCTCATTAGCTAGACAAGGTAAAATTGAAGAAGCCAGAAAAGTTTTAGCAAAACTCACAGGTAAGGATCCTAAAGGATTTGTATTCACATCTTCTGGGACCGAAGCAGATTATTCACTCATATACTTCGCAAAACAATTTGTTAAGACAATAGCATATTTGTCTCCTTTCGAACATGCTGCCATGTATTCTTCTTTTAGAAGTTTAGGAATTCCTTATAAAGTATTAAGCGCTGACAAATCAGGACTTGTTTCCGTTTCCGAATTAGAAACTAATCTGAAGAATGAGCCAGGACCTGTATTTGTTTTACATGCAGGCAATGAAACTGGTGTGATCCAACCGATCCAGGAATTAGCAGAAGTTTCCGCGAAATACGGAATGCCTTTTTATTCCGATCTAATCCAATCATTTTCCAAAATTCCAGTTCCATTTTCAGTTCTGAATGGGTTTACATTCTCAGGTCATAAAATCGGCGGAGGACTTGGAGCATCTGTTTTATGGTTCGATCCGAAACATTTGCCTGAGGCAGGCGTTTTCCAAGGAGGAAATCAAGAAAATGGACATAGAGCAGGTACGGAAAATTCTCCTTCTATTTTAGCCTTAGCCGAAGCAGCAAAAATTCAATTTTCTGAAATGGAAAATAAAAACAAAAGATTGGAATATTATAGAAATAAGATAGAATCCAAACTCAAAAGTTTAGGTGCAGAGATAATCGCGGAGAATTCTCCAAGACTATTTTCCACAACCTTTACTCTACTTCCTTTAGATGATCTTGATTTTTTTATGATGGGAATGGAAGAGAAGGGATTTGCGGTTTCTACTGGATCTTCCTGTAAGTCTCGGTCCAGAGAAGCAGCGCCTTCTCTGCTCGAAATGGGTTATTCTAATGAAGAAGCTCTAAGAGCAATCCGTATCTCCACCGGCCTATATACATCGGAAGAAGAAGTAGATTCTTTGCTTGTCGCTTTAGAAGAAACGATTCTTTCTATTCGATAGTAGATGCCATTTCTTCCGCGTATCTGTCAGTCATACCTGCTACATAATCGCATACACATCTTTCCAGGCCTTCTTTTTCTATTCTTCTTTTATAGGTTTCCGGAATGGAATCTGGCTGTTTTCTAAAATGAAAAAATAGTTTCTCTAGAATATCTCTTCCCCTATCACTTGTGACGACCACAGATGGATGTCTATACAGAGTTTTGTATAGAAAAGATTTTAATTCTCTGACCTTCTCCCCGTAAGAAGGTTCATAGGTTGCGATCCTTTTTCCTTCTTGGAAGGCAAGGTTCAGATCAGACCGATTTGAAATTTTCCATTCAGAGATCCTTGATTCTATTGTCTGGATCATATTAGAGACCATACTATTGGTCAGTTCTCGGATCACAGTTCTAACCAAAACTTTTCCATCCAGTTTTGGGAACTTCCTTCTTACCGTTTCAGAAGTTTCAGCCCAAAGAGAAAGTGAGTTCAGATCTCCCGCTTTTAGATAACCCATTTCCAAACCATCATCGATATCATGGCTTGTATATGCAATCTCATCCGCTACGTCCGCGCATTGCGCTTCTAAACTCGGACCTTCGCTCTTTCTTTCTTTTCCAAGCATAGATCCGTCATATTCTGCCCCATGCTTCATCATACCTTTTAAGGTTTCCTTGGAAAGATTCAATCCCGGAAATTCCGGATAACGTGTTTCCAGTATAGTAACGATTCGAACTGATTGTTTATTATGTTCGAATCCACCAAATTCTCCCATCAAATCGGAAAGCATATCTTGCCCGGCATGTCCAAAAGGTGTATGCCCCAGATCGTGAGCGAGTGCTATCGTTTCTGCAAGTAATGAATTGAGTCCTAATGCAGAAGCGATCGTTCTAGAAATTCCGGCAACTTCTAGAGTATGAGTCAGACGATTACGATAATTTTCTCCAACTGAATAGACGAAAACTTGTGTCTTATATTGTAATCTTTTAAATGCGCTAGAGTGAACTACCCTATCTCTATCTCTTTGAAATGGAATACGGTACGGGTGTTCTTCTTCCTTATATTCTCGTCCGCCGGTTTCGTCTTGTAAAACTGCATAACCCGCAAGTAGAGAATTTTCGGCTTGGATGATTTGGTTTCTGTCTTTTTGCACCTGAAACCAATTTGGAACCTAAAAAGACCAAAAGCAAGCCAAACAAATCTAGTTTTTCGATTCCAATTTGCTCTGGATAAGTTTCACTGGTGCAATTCTACTCGGTAGATAAAAGTATTCATGGATCTAGTTAATATTCCGGATTTAGTCAATTTTTTTTCCCGCTTTGGGAATGAGTTCTCTTACTTAGCAGTTTTCTCCACTCTGATCCTTTGCGGTTTCGGCCTTCCTATCCCTGAGGATATTTCTTTGGTTTCCGGAGGAGTTTTGGCAGGCTTAGGATATGCAAATGAACATGTAATGTTCGGCGTCGGAATGGCTGGAGTTCTTGTAGGAGACGGTTCCGTATTCTTACTCGGAAGAGTTTTTGGGGAAAAGGTATTACAAATCCCTTTCATCGCAAAATTTTTGACCCCGGAAAGATTTGCCAAAGTACAGGAAAAGTTTTCCCAATACGGGAATTGGGTTGTGTTTATGGCAAGGTTCATGCCAGGACTTAGAATGCCTATCTATCTAACAGCAGGAACCTCGGATCGAATTTCCTTCTTTAGATTTTTGTTTTTGGATATGTTCGCTGCAGCGATTTCTGTTCCGATCTGGGTCTATCTAGGGCATTACGGTGCAAAAAATTTAGACCAATTAAGTAACTTAGTTCACCAAGGACAAATTACAATCTTTGCATTATTAGGAATTCTTGTATTAGGCCTAGTTCTATATTTTGCGATTAAAAAGAAACGTTCCGCGAATTAATACTTTTACTCGACATAATTTTGTGAATCTATACAGTTTGGTTAGATATGGATGTTCTAACCCAACCTGTGTTGGTGCTGAACGCGACCTATGTCCCGGTTGCGATCCGAACCGTAAAAGACGCCGTTATCCTTCTTATTCTTAGAAAAGCAGAACTTATTAAAGACGAAAAAGGCCTATTTATCCGGTCCGAAAAGCTGAAACTATCCACTCCGAGGATCATTCTACTCACCGATTATTATAAGGTCCCTAAACGTAAGCATAAACTCTCTAGAGAAAATATATTCTTAAGAGATGATCATGAGTGCGTCTATTGCAAACGTAAACTTCCTTCTTCCAAACTCACTTTGGATCATGTGATCCCCAAAAGTCGTTGGGAAGAGATCCCACGTGAAAAAAAACCGAAAGATTATCATACCTGGGAAAACCTGGTTACTGCTTGTAAGGACTGTAATTCCAAAAAGGGAAACAAACTTCTACAAGAACTCAAGTGGGAGATCCCTGAAAATCGGTCGACAAACAAGAGACGTTTTCCACAATTTTCAGTATCCACCCAATTGGTCGAAAAATTCGGCTGGGCGGACTATATACGCAGCTAAATGAATCTTTTTTTATCCAGAAGAATGAACACATTCTTCTCCATCTTACTACTAATCTTTTCTCTATTCTCTTGTTATAATTATTCCGCCAATCGGATCGTTACGACTCCACCCACTTTGGTAGGAATCACTTTGATCGGCACAGGAGTATATGAACTCAGACTTAGAGCAGGAAACCCAGAAGCATTTTTTAGCGGTTATACTTTATATACCGGAAGCAGTGTAGACGCATCTAGAAACCCTTCTGATTTTTCTTCAGGGAAAGCATGCCAACTTCCTTTGAACATGCTTCCGAACCAACCTAGAGAATATTCTATAGAAGTAAATCCAACTGCTGGACCACTTGCTGTTCCGGGTGCAGGAGAAAATACGAACAGAGTCTGTAAGATTGTAGCTACGTTAAATCCTGGAGATTACGTAACCCTTAGGTCTTCTGTCATATCTTTGGATTTGAATAGCGGAACAAAAGATATTTATGTATTCTCCATGCCTTCGAATACATTACAAGTTCCTTAATCTTTAAACCAGACACTTATCTTCTTAAGAGTGGTTTCCGTATCTTCTTTCCAGATACTTTTAGGAAATTTTTCCAAGAACTCTTCCAATTCGTTTTTAGCAGTTTCTAATTCCTGTCTTAAACGTAGAAGAGCAGGATTGTCTTCTTTCTTTAAATATACTGGATTTCCGTCAGTGAATTGAAAATATTTTTCGATCGCTTGAGCAGCTTTCTGCTTAGCCAATTTATAAAATTGGAATCCTTCCGGATCTTCTTTGAAATTTTCTAAAATTATAAAAGGGTCATTTTGGAGAGAAGAAAGTAAGACATCTCTCAATTGGACCAATTCCTTAAATAAAATATCCGTTTCGTATTCTCCAGAATCAGGATGATACTTACGAGAGAGTTCCCGGAATCTACTCCGGACTAGATTAGCGTCGAATTTTTTTGGGAGTCCGTAAAAGTCCAGGGCACGGCTCAGCAGGTCCCCGTCTTCCAACCTAATTTCCTATGAGCTAGGAATTTTTTGAGTTGGATTTTGGATTGGACCATATTCAACTCCTTGCGATATTCCTGCAGAATGATCTCCATCTTTTCCCCTACTTGGGAATTCAAATCCCTGGACTCTTCCAATTTTTGGAAGATCGTATCGGAGAGTCGAATAATTTCTAAGGTTTGAGGAGAAGATTCTTCTAATTGTTCGATCTTGCGATCCAATCGTTTCATCTTTTCGACTAGATCTGAATTTTGGATTTCCAGTTTGGCAGTACCTTCTCCGTCACCGAATCCTAAAATTTGCAACTGGCGTTTTTGGAGTTCGATCAGTTTATCCAAAAAGGAAATTTTTTCCTCATAGAGTGAGGAAAGTTTTTCTCCGATAGAACCTAGATTTTTAATTTCCCTGCCCGCCATTCTCGATCTTAACCTTGGAGAGAGAGTCCAGTTCTCTGAGAACCAGCGGAAGGCATAGGAACCACGGATGAAGTTTTTTCCTTCTTCTCAATTTCTTCCCAGGCAAGTTTTAGATCTTCCAGATATTTGATAATTTCAGAAAGGATCTCGCTGTCCTTCTTCATGTTTGCTTCGAGTAACCGTTTTTTAATATAAACATAAATACCAAGAAGGTTGTTTGCGACCTCTCCACCGTTCTCCATGTTTAGAGCGAGCATCAGTTCAGTCACAATCTCTTGGGCTTTTAGGATATTATTATTCACCACGTCGTACTTGCGGGGTGTATTATTCTCGATGGCAACGTTCAGGAAGCGAATAGCCCCTTCATATAACATCACGATAAGCCGGCCCTGACTCACAGTAGAAATTTCATTGGATTTATACTGTTCGACGGACGCCGTCGATTTTCTAGCAAGTGACATGTGTCTCTCCTGAAATACTTTTCGACAAAATTCCGGACCGCCTTAACGTGGACTGGTAATTCTTAGCGTATCGGATGCGAAAATTCTTGGCAAGCCTGATTCCCAAACCCAGAAAAAAGCTTGTCTTTTTGGCCTCCGGGCGGGGGAGCAACCTAGAAGCTGTCCTTCAGGTAATCCAAAAGGGAAAAATCCCCGGAAATCCGGCATTCTTAGTCACTGACAACCCGGAAGCGCCCTCTATCCAAATTGCTGCCCACCATAATGTCCCGGCCAAGGTTTTAGACTTCAAATCTTATTCCAAAAAGGAAGAATATCATCTGGATCTTCTCCGCACCTTGGAGGAAATCTCTCCAGATCTGATTGTGGCCTGCGGCTACATGAGAATTCTAAAACCAGAAATCATCCGAGCCTTTAGAAATAGGATCATCAATATACATCCTTCTCTTCTCCCCTCCTTTACTGGTCTACATGCTCAGAAACAGGCATTCGAGTACGGAGTTAAGTTCGCGGGTTGCACCGCTCATTTTGTGGACGAAGGCGTGGATTCTGGTCCTATCATTTTGCAGGGAGTTGTTAAAATCGAGGAAGGAATGACCGAAAGAGAATTGACTCTTGCCATTCTCAAAGAGGAACATAAAATCCTGCCCCTCGCGGTTAAACATTTCTGCGAAGATCGGCTCCTCATTAAAGACAGGAAGGTCTCAATCCTCTAGCATGATCAAAATCACTCGCGCCCTTATTTCAGTTAGCGATAAAACAGGACTTATCGGATTTGCTAAGTACCTGGAATCCAAAGGAGTGGAAATCATTTCCACCGGCGGAACCCTCAAAACACTTACCGAAAACGGAATCAAAGCAATCGCAATAGACGATTATACCGGGTTTCCAGAAATTTTGGACGGAAGAGTAAAAACTCTCCATCCAAAGGTTCACGGAGGACTTTTAGGTGTGACCTCCAAACCAGAACACAGACAGAAAATGGAAGAATTGAAAATTCCAAAGATCGACCTGGTTGTTGTGAATTTATATCCATTCGTTCAGACGGTTTCTAAACCTGGGGTTCATCTAGACGAAGCAATAGAAAATATCGATATTGGCGGACCTTCTATGATCCGTTCCGCAAGTAAAAACTACAGACATACAGTAGTAGTTACAGACCCGAATGATTATAAAACTGTAGAAGAATCCATGAAGGTAAATGATGGTTCCGTAGACGCGGACACTTCTTTCCTTCTAATGAGAAAAGCATTCTCTCATACTGCAATGTATGATACCGCAATCTCTTCTTGGTTCAATAAGCTTGCTGGGGAGAAGTTTCCAGACATTCTAAATCTTTCCTTCACCAAAAAACAAAAGCTTAGATACGGAGAAAATCCTCACCAGGGAGCCGCATTCTACGAGCCTTTGTTTACCAAGAGCGAGTTTTCTCCTCTACAAGGAAAAGAATTATCTTTTAATAATATGTTGGATTTTGATGCGGCATTCCATATCTCCGCACTTCTTCCCGACAATACTGTTTGTATCATCAAACACTTAAACCCATGCGGGATCGCGTATGCGGATGACACATTAGAAGCATTCCGTTTGGCAAAAAGAACGGATCCGATTTCTGCATTTGGCGGGATCATTGGGATTAAAGGTACGGTCACCGGAGAATTAGCAGTTTTAATTGGAGAAACTTTCGTAGAGGGTGTGATCGCTCAAAAATTCGAACCTGCTGCTTTGGAATATTTCTCTAAGAAACCGAATGTTCGTCTGATTGAGATTGCGGATTTCCAAGAAGCATTGGATGAAATGGATTTAAGACCGATCCATCACGGAATTCTTTTACAAGATAGAGACTATGCAACCATCACAGAAAAAGATCTAAAGATTGTTTCTAAAAAACAACCTACTGAAGAAGATATCAGAGGTTTGATGTTCGCTTGGTCTACAGTTAAATTTATCAAGTCAAACGCGATCGTTTATACGGAAGAGAACGCAACTTTAGGAATAGGTGCCGGACAAATGTCCAGAGTGGATTCAGTTCAGCTGGGTGCTACTAAGGCTCTGAACGTAGGACTTTCAGTTGTAGGTTCTTATGTTGCTAGTGATGCGTTCTTTCCTTTCAGAGATGGAATTGATGCAATTGCAAAAGTAGGAGCTAAAGCAATCATCCAACCTGGAGGTTCTATCCGGGACGAAGAAGTGATCAAGGCAGCTGATGAGCATGGACTGATCATGGTGTTTACCGGCATGAGGCATTTTAGGCATTAAGATGGAATTCTTTCTCTACCTGATCTATTTAGTAATTACATTAGTAGCTGTTTCTTTAGGAGACTATTATTTCGGACTTATCTACCTAAGTGGAAAAGATACTTTCGAAAAACAGGAACTGACTGATTGGGCGAGAATTATTCCTTCTAAGATCGTTTCCATTTTTGAATCTGCGGGAAGTCTTCAATATGGACTTCTCGCATTTGGACTCTCCGCATTCTCTGCATATGTCTGGACTTTAACTGGAGGACTGATCGGTTCTCCTCATTATACAGATTCTTTTGGAAATTATTTCTTCCTATCTTTTTTGATGCCAGTGCTTGTGCTCGCATTCTACTCTTTTATCTCTTCCGAGGTTTTAAGAGCAGCCAGGATCTCTCGTAATAGCGGATCCTTTCTCGCAAGACTCCTAAACCAAGAGATTCCACTACTTTCTGGGATCTTTATTTCTGTGATCGCTTCGAATCTGGCAGTTTACGGTCTCTACCATCAGATTTCCTTTTTATTCGTTCTTCCGAACGTACTGGCCCTAATCGTCCTTCTTATCCTAAGATGGAACGGAAAGGTTAAATTTGGAGGAATTCGTGTGGACAGAGAGGAAGAAGATGTGGACGATTTGGGGGAAGATTCCTAATTCTTGTTCTGTTTTCTGCCGATAGTTAAAGAATGAAAGGGCAATCCATCTTCCTGTTCTTATTCTCCTTACTCCTTCCTTGGAGTTCCGTATTTTCTCAATTTCCGGGAGATAATTCCAGAAATAACGGCTCCAAACCTACCTTAGACGGATTTGCAGAAGTCTCCTGGGAAGCATCCTATGGGCAAGTCAGAGACAAATTTTTATCTTTGGCAGCTAATCCGGGGAGTGATGAAAAAATAGAAGTAGTTCATGAAGATAAAGAGAAGTCCCTGCTTGTAAGAAGAAATGGGATCTTCTACCTTTACCGTTTTTATTCCACTCCTAAATTGGTTCTTGATTCCCGTCCAAAAGACAAAAACCAACCTCGTCCCGAAAAAGAAACTTCTCCAGATGAAGACGAACATTTGGAGCCAGGTAAATTATTCTCAGTTGGAGTCTCCTTCCGTTATCTTCCGGGGAAAGAGGTTCAGTCCAAACTGGAAAATAAATATGGAAAACCTAAAAAAGAAACCCTAGACGATAAGAAGATCGGCGGAGCCGTAATTTGGGAATTGACCGACGAAAGACAAGCTCCGCCAGCAGGCGGATTCATTGTCCAATGGAAGGAAGCTTATAAAAAACAACCATTTACTAGAAGAGTGGATTATTTCAGCTCTAAGGTAAAGGCCCAGATCGAAAAAGAATACAAAGAGTTCTTCTCTGCCGAAGAAATCAAAACTTTAAGAGATCTGATCCCGTAAGAAATCCTTGACCGAGGGCCCCTAAGGACGCCAGTATCCAGAGAGATTCAAAATCTTTTGGAGCCCAATCGTGGAATTATATTTAGATACAGCCAATGTGGACGAGATCAAGGAGATCGCGTCCTACGGTCTTTTGGACGGAGTTACTACAAACCCTTCATTGATCGCTAAGTCGGGTCGTAGCTTTAAAGAAGTTATTAAAGAGATTTGTGCAATTGTGCCTGGTCCTGTAAGCGCAGAAGTTCTCGCAACCAAACATGAGGAAATGTTAAAAGAAGCGGACGAACTTGTAAAGATCGCACCAAACGTAGTTATCAAAGTTCCTTTAATTCCGGAAGGATTAAAAACCGTAGTGAAACTGACTGAGAAAGGAATCCCAACGAACGTAACACTTTGTTTCTCAGCTCCTCAGGCTCTTCTTGCTGCAAAAGCGGGAGCTACATACATTTCTCCATTTATCGGTCGTGTAGATGATACTTCTTGGGACGGGATGGAACTTATCTCTGAGATCAGAGAGATCTATGATAATTACGGTTATGAAACTAAAATCTTAGCTGCTTCCATTCGAGGGCCAATCCACTTAAAAGAGTCGGCACTTCGTGGAGCAGATTGCGCTACTATGCCGATCTCTGCTTACCAACAGCTATTCAAACATCCACTTACCGATATTGGCTTAGAGAAATTCTTAGAAGACGCTAAAAAACTGAAGTGGTGATTTAGCTCTTTTCTCACGCAGAGTCACAGAGCCGCAAAGAAAGTAAAATTTATGGATTTTTATCCCTAAAAATCTCTGCGTCTTAGCGCCTCTGCGTGGGATTAAACTCCGAGACTCTTTTTCTCTTCGCGGCGTGGCGTGAAAACCTTAAGGAAGTTTCTTCTTCCCTGTCAAATCATTCATTAAAATTTCAGACTGTTCTAATATACAAAGTACACTTTGGTGAGAACCGTCGTAATATAGATCACAAGAACTTAATGTATTCATATCCGCCGCAGAAGCTCCATATCTAAAAGCAAGTTCTCTGATACGCGGCCACCAGGATTTTTCAAGTCCTAACTCGTAATAACCTTCTCTATAACCTGGATAAACTTTAGGCCAGATCAAATAGGTTTTGATCCCTTCCTTCTCCGCTAACTTTAAGAATTCTTCTACAAAGAAAAATTCGGTCTCTCCCAAAGTGAATCCGGAAAGGTAAATACTCTTAAGACGAAGTGCATCCTTTTCTAATTTTTTAGGATTATTACTGGCACTTGCATATGCAAGCTGTTCTCCATTCCCAAGCTCCAAGATCAGATTTTCATGATTTTGATCCGCTCTATACAGTTTCAACTTACTGCCGGTCAGCCGGCTCCAAAAAAGTTTAAACCCAGGTTTTATCTTTCTTATACTGAAAAATTTTTCCTTCCAAACTTCCAATTTATCGGAGAAGGGAAACTTCTCCCAATATGTGTTTTTAAATTCCTCGTCCGCACCTAGTCTTAAAAAAGGTTCATAGAATAAACCCTTAGAATCATCAAAACCTTCCGGGCTGATCACATAAAAAACCGCCTTAGGCTTAATCCCAGCATCTATAATTTTGCGAAACCAATAGAAACCATAAGCAGGAACAGCCTGCGGTCCTGAAAAATTATACACAGTCCAATCTTTTGCAAAAGAACTTGGAAGTGTTTTGATAGAGTAAGGATAGGCTCTGGAATCTCCGAATGCCAAAAGTAAATTTTTATCTTTAAGAGAAGATTCCTTCTGAAGTTTCTCGAATAGATGTTTTCTTTGGGTATAATAGACAGGATTCCCTTCTTGGTAAAAAGAAGTTTGAAAGAAGTCCAAAAGAAAAATTTTATCCGCGAAGAATAAAACGATCAGAAAGAGTAAAGGAAGATAGATATATTTCTTTTTCATGATATTTCTCAGAATTGTCCGTAAAAGAAATCAGCGTTTCCGCTAGGTAAAGCAAGTAAGACTAAGATCCACACGATTGGAAGAAGTGCCATTTTCCACTGGAATTTAACCTTAAATTTATCAGGCCATTCTTCCGCAGAATGGAATAGGATCGCGACTAAAAGTGCAAAAATACAAGGTTCCATATTCGGGAAAGCTACCCCATTCGACCAAACGAATATTCTTTGCACAGCTGCTAGAGCAGATCCAAAATCAGGAGTGAAGAATAATATCCAAGAGATACTGTAAATATTCAGAACAAACAAGTAAGTGATAGTTCTCTTCACATATGGGATCTCAGGTAGGATCGTAATTTTCCAATCAGTTAAAACTCTTTCGATAGAAAGATATAAACCTGTTAAAACTCCCCAAAGAAGATAATTCAAATTTGCTCCGTGCCAGAGTCCACCCAAAGCAAATGCTACGAGATAATTAAAACAAGTGCGTAATGTTCCACTTCTGGAACCACCAAGTGGTATATACAAATAATCGCGGATCCAAAAGGAGAAGGTTAAATGCCATCTTCTCCAAAAATCTCCAAATCCATTAAAGAAGAATGGAGCCCTAAAGTTTTGAGGAAGAGTAAATCCTAAAAGTTTCCCCATTCCCCTTGCAATATCAGTCAGTCCTGAAAAATCCAAATACAGATAGATTGCAAAGAAATACACTGTATTTAACAGTGCTGCTCCAGAAAAAGCGGATGTTTCTGCAAATACCTGAAATATAGAGCCTGACATCAAAACAGAAACTACCGATTTCTTAAAAAGACCGATCACTACGAGCCAAAGCCCATCCACCATATCTTCCTTTTCCATTTTAGGAGAATCGAATTGAGTAGCTACATCATTAAACCTTAATATAGGCCCTGCGATCATTACAGGAAAAAGGAAAATATAAGAAGTTAACTTGAAGAACCCTATATCTTCAGTGATTATTCCTTTCTTCTTATCTACTAAGAGAGAAATAAATTGGAATGTATAATAGCTGATTGTCAAAGGAAGAACTACTTCGAATCCGGCCCAGTCCAACGATTTGGAAAGTATTCCATCTAAGCTGACCTTATTTTGAAAATCAGGAATTCCAAAAAATATCCCGATAATATCAGCAAAAAAATAGAAATATTTAAAAAAAGCTAAATTAAGAACATTGAATCCAACCGAGACAGGCAAGAACCATTTTTTCGATAAGAAAAATCGAATGAATGCCCAGTTGATGGCCACTACTATGATAAGGTGGAATAAAAACTTCCAGGAGGAGAATGCGTAAAATAACGCAGAACTTAAGATAAGAAAATATTTCTTTAAAGCGTCCGGAAGATTCCAATACACCAGAAATACTAAACAGAAAAAAAATAAAAATTCTAAACTGGTAAAATTCATGGTCTCCAAACTTTAGGATCCAATAAGACAAACTTACCTTCTCCGATTTTCAATTTTTCCAAGGAAAGTTTTCCGATCCGTATTCTTTGTAGATCAATCACCCTTCCCCCGAGTATCGAGAACATTCTGCGGATCTGACGTTTTCTTCCTTGCTTCAAGATCACTCTGAACTTGGAAGATTCTTCACCTTTTACTAAGGATGTAACCTTCTCCGCTTTCAAAAATTCTCCCTCGTCCATAAACCCCTTAGTGAATCTGTCCTTCACTTCCTTGGCATCCAATTCTTCTTCTAAGATTACTTCGTATTCTTTTTCGGAACCTTCGGATGGATGGGTGATTTCTTGGACTAAATTCCCTTGGTCGGATAAAAGAAGAAGTCCCCTGGAATCCAGATCCAATCTTCCTGCTATAAAAAGTTTTCCGTATTTTTTAGGGAGTAATTCAAAAACTGTATTGGAATGAAAACGATCGCTATGGGAGCAAAGAAAACCTTTAGGTTTGTTTAATGCGAGGAATACGGACTCTGCAGGAGGAACTAATTTTTTATTTCCTACCAGAACTATGTCTGAGCCGACTCGAATCTTTGTGCTTAGATTTTTTTCCACGGCTCCGTTAACTTTCACTTTGCCGGAAAGGATCAATTCTTCTACCTTTCTGCGAGAACCTAGGCCGCAGTCTGCCAAGAATCTGTTGATCCGGATCTCTTTGGAGGAATCTTCCCCCGATTTTTCTTTTGCGCTTTTTTCGCCCAAACTTGCCCCCGGTCTTGCCGATCCCTCCAGATTCGAACACCCACCTATTTCCGGCTACCCAAAACACTTGACTCTTTTCGGACTCGGATAGAGGCTTTAAGGGTGAATCCTCTTAAAAAGAAGCCAAGATCCAATGCATACCAACCTGCTCCCGAAAAACCGGATTGGTTAAAGGTTAGGCTTCCTTTCCGTGAAAAGGAAAATCCGGTCGATTTCGTCCGTAATTCCGTTGAAGGAGGAAAACTCAATACTGTCTGCGAGAGCGCTTCTTGCCCGAATCTAAACCATTGTTGGTCCAGAAAAACCGCTACGTATATGCTTGCAGGAGATATTTGTACAAGACGTTGTTCCTACTGTGATGTTGCCTTTGGAAAACCACTCGCATTAGATCCAGAAGAACCTTTAAGAGTAGCAGAATCCGCAAAAGCTTTAGGTCTCAATCATGTAGTAATCACATCAGTAAATAGAGATGATCTTTCAGATGGGGGAGCTGCTCATTACAAGAGAACTGTAGAGCTGATTCGAGAAAGATTGCCTGAATGCAAAATTGAAATTTTAGTCCCTGATTTCAAAATGAGGGAAGAAAATTTAGAGATCGTATATTCTTCCAAGCCAGACATATTCAATCATAACCTAGAAACAGTGGAGAGATTATTTCCCTCTGTAGCTCCCGCCAAAAAATACGAAAGATCTTTGGATGTCTTACAACACGCGTCTGAGCGAGGATTATTAACCAAAAGTGGGTTGATTTTGGGGCTTGGAGAAACATTAGAAGAAGTTCATCAGACTTTAAAAGACCTAAGATCCGTTGGTGTTCAAATGGTTACTCTAGGACAATATCTACAACCTACTCCTACACATCTTCCGGTCAGTGAATATATTCGTCCGGAAGTTTTCAAGGATCTGAAAGAATTCGGAAAAGCCTTAGGATTCAGAACCGTATTCTCCGGACCTTTGGTCAGAAGTTCTTATCACGCGGACGAGCAAGTGCCGTGGTTCGCAAACTAAAAAGAACCAAAGATAAACTTCCGGACGTTCCGGAACCTGGAGAGATGAAAAAAATCATCTTCCATTCTGTCCTATCTTACCTTTCAAAACAAGATGGTCATGTTTCTAAAATGGAGATCAAAGATCTTCTATTCGATGCCATTAGTTTAATTCCAGGTTTCAGAGTGGAATGGGGAGAGATCCAAAAATTCGGCCGAACGAAACTTCTGGTAAATTACAAGGATAAGGTTCTAGTTTTAGATCTGGAAGAAATTTCAACGATGATCCTGAAACTGTGGGATCATTACCTGGATACCCATCCTCATCATAAGTCTAGGTAAGAGGAGGCAGAGTTCTGTCGAGGCCCAGTGATTTATTGGCACGCAGAGGCGCGGAGCCGCAGAGAAATATTTTGAATTAGTGGTTCTAAAAAACCTCTGCGTCTTGGCGTCTCTGCGTGAGAAAAATACTCTGTGTGCTCTGTGCGAAAAAACTCCGTGCCCATAAATAGAAAAACCCGAGCCACCTTACGGTAACCCGGGATTTTTCCACCTTTAAGCTTGTGCCTGTGGATTAGTTTTCGGATTTAGTTTGGAAGTCGTAGATAACTTCTTTTACATCATCCTGGTTGATCTTCTTAATACCGTCTTCGGTATGGACGATCATTGTACTACCTTGCTGGTCTACGATCGCTCCGATGATGGTAGTTTTGCCATCAGCCAGTACGATTTTTTCCAGTTTTTCGTAGTAGTTTACAAGATCCTTATTGGTTTTCAGGTTTTTAGGAGCGGAAACAAGAACGTTCTTGAATCTTTTCAGCTCGTCAGCCTGACGCTTAGCTAATTCTTCTTCGATTTTCTTTCTCTCAGCTTCATTAGCAGCGTTTGTAGCTTCGTCTACTTTACCAGACTTAGGATCGATATTCAGTTTTACTAATTTATCGGTAGTGTCTTTGTCCAGAGTAACGATGGTTCTGATCTCTTCTTCTTCGGTTTTGGAAACTCCAGCGCCACTTAATTTAGTAACCGCTTTAGGAATGTCTTTCTCCAAAGTAGCGTCTAGCTTAGTAAGTTCTTTCTCGCCGAATTTTTTATCAGGAGCTTTTACTATAGAAGACTCATCTTTTTCTAAGATAACTTCAGCTTTGTCTAAAGAAGCTTTGATCTTTTGCAATTCTGCGTTGGCAGAAATTTCTTCTGCACTTGCACCTTCCAGAGCGCGAACTCTTGGAGATACTGCAACGGATCCTTCTAATACTTTTACAACAGATCTGTCGTTTTTAGTACGATCTACAACGAAAGAAGTTCCTCTAACTCCCGCGATTGCGGTCGGAGTTACTACAGAAAACTGATCGTCTTTGCTTGCTTTATTTACTTTAGCGAAAACTTTTCCAGAAACTAAAGACAATCTAGTGTCAGTGTTTCCTTGGGTATTCAAAGCGAGAGCGGAGAATTCCAAGCTTGATTTTTCAGCTAAACGAACAGCTGATCCATCGGAGAATTGGATATCGACTTTCGCTTTTGCCTTGGTTTCAACCTTGTCCCCTTCTTTAAGGACGGTTCCAAGACTAGCTTTGTCTTCAGTTAAGTCAGCGTGTTGGATTTTTGCTTCTCCTACGCTAAATACTACGATTGCCGATGGTTGGCTCTGTTTTGCGTTCGCGGAATCCGCGTTCTCCGCAGGCTTTTTACAAGCTCCGGATGTCAACAGACCGACCATTAGGACGGCCGATGCAACGGAAATGATCTTATTCATACCCCTATCCTTCTTTGATCGAGATTAATCAGAAACCGCGGTGGAGGCAGTCCGATCTATATTGGGTTAACATCTATGGATTTGGGATTTTCAATTTATTTCAATTTTTTTTTCCAATTTGGAAGATATTTCCTGAACTAAAATCACCAAAATACAGCTCACCTGTGAAATCTTGGCCAAATGTGCTAATTAGGAAGTGAGTATCCCCTAATACAGTTAGTTTCCTTTTACCTTCTGCTTCGGTAGGAAAACCAAGCAGTTTTCCAGAGACAAAGTCAGCAAAAATATACCACCCAAAGTATTTGGAAAGATTTTTCCCTCTGTAAACGTACCCACCTGTGATAGAACGCCCTAAATCATGATCATATTCCAAGATTGGATCGGTTAACCCTGGTTTTTCGCAAGAATCCTTAGGTAAAAAGCAATGAAATCCTTCCTTTATATTCCATCCATAGTTTTTGCCTTTTAGAACCAGATCTACTTCTTCCCAATCATCCTGTCCTACGTCCGCAAGATATAGATCTCCTGTTTTGGTATCGAAGGAAAACTTCCAAGGATTTCTGAATCCATAAGCCCAGATCTCGGGTAAAAAGCCTGGTGAGTTTTTGTAAGGATTGTCTTCCGGAATTTTATATGGAGGAGCATTTGAATCCAGATTAGGTGTTATTCGGATCAAGGTGCCTAGATAAGTAGAAGTGTTTTGCCCATGTTTGTATGGATCTCCTCCTGCGCCTCCATCCCCAAACCCAATATATAATTTTCCATCTGGTCCGAAGCTTAACTGACCCGCATTATGATTGGAATAAGGTTGATCCACTCTTAATAAGATCCTTTTACGATCCTGCCAACGAATGACCTTAGAATCATCCCATCTAAATTCTAAAATGAATGTTTGGTCTTTACCAGCTTCCTTTGAAACCGCGTTGATATAAAAGAGTTTGTTTTCGGAAAACTTAGGGTGAAATGCAAGACCCAGTAAACCTTCTTCCGATCTCGTCTCAACATTTCCTGTAAAATCTGCGATGAGCCTGGGCTGCTTACTTTCAAAATTCCAAAGAAGGATTTTTCCCTTCTTCTCTAATACAACCATCTCTCCCGGTAAACTTGGATGGAATTGTATATCAGTGATTTCTTTAAATCCGGAAGCAACCGGGGTCCAACCAAAAACGTATTCGGTGCCGCTTACCTTTGTAGGTTTTTGTTTTTTAGTTTTGGCAAGAAGATAGGTGTCCGAGCCTGCGAAAAGTAAGGAGAGTCCCAGAAATAGAGAGAAGGTTAAGAACCTATTGCAAAATCGTCTCATTCTGGCAGAAAAAATACAGTTTGAAATCTCTCAGTCAAGGATGAAAAAGCCAAAAACTAGATGCCAAAACTCCCATGTAAACCAGTCTGGAGTTAAGATGAGCACGAGTACCCTTCGCCCCGAATCTTCCATTGCCTTGTTAGAGGAAATGGAAAAAAAATATAAACAGATCCCATTCGAAGCAATTCTGAAGCAGGATATTCTGAGGCAAGGGATCCATTTTCTTCCTGAATCTTTTCAGATAGAGGGAGATTATAAGACAAAGGATTATTTCATCTTCTCCTTCGACCATATTCCACTTGCTGATATGAAAGAAGGAACTGATTCCAAGGCTCCAGAAGAGATCAAGATCACAGGAGGTTATTTCGATTTATTACCTACTGTAGTTTCTACTCGTAATAACCCGGAATCACCTTACAAAGTAAAACGTATCCCTGCTGGAGAAAAAGACGAAGGCATACCTGGTCTTTATTTAAACGAAACATTTTTAGGAAAGCTGGAATATCCGCCTAAGCCTGCTTGGTACAGACACAAAACCAAATCAGGAAAAATCCCTGGAG
Source organism: Leptospira venezuelensis (assembly GCF_002150035.1). Taxonomy (NCBI): domain Bacteria; kingdom Pseudomonadati; phylum Spirochaetota; class Leptospiria; order Leptospirales; family Leptospiraceae; genus Leptospira; species Leptospira venezuelensis. The sequence goes on from NZ_NETS01000008.1 coordinate 46,792, forward strand.
AGATAGCACCTGTAATCGAATGGGGATACTTGATCTACTTAACAGTTTTCCGCAACTGCCAATACTTTGGTAAAGACGAAGAATGTGCTTACTGCGATATCAATCATAACTATCGACAACAGAAGAATGCTGGCAGACCGTACACAGGCGTTAAAGATATCGAAGATATTTTAGAAGTTCTGTCTTGGATAGATGCGGAAGACGAGATCGCAAAAGTTTACACGATCACGGGTGGTTCTGTCATCACTTCTCTCAAAAAGAAAAACGAGATCGATTTTTATTTAGAATACGCACAAGCAATCGAACAAAGATTCCCTGGAAGATGGATGGGCAAAATCGTTTCTCAAGCTTGGGAAAATGAAGATTGCAAAAAATTCAAAGACGCAGGTATCCAAGTTTATCATCCGAACTACGAAGTATGGGAACCGGAACTATTCAGAAAAATCTGTCCAGGTAAAGAAGCATACATTGGTAGAGATACTTGGATCAGAAGGATTGTAGACTCTGCAGAAATTTTTGGGCCTTCTTATGTAATCCCGAACTTTGTAGGGGGAGTAGAACTTTCGAGGCCTTGGGGATTTGCAACAGTTGCTGAAGCAATCAAGTCAACGGGAGAAGGTTTGGACTTCTTCATGTCCAAGGGAATCATGCCTAGATTTACCGCTTGGTGTCCTGAACCTTATACAACTTTAGGAACACAGGCTGGTCCTCCACTGGAATATTTCTGTGAATTACTCACAGTCTGGAAGTCTACATTCGAAAAATATAATCTTCCAGTTCCTCCAGGTTACGGAGAACCAGGACCAGGAAAGGCGGTATTCTCTGTATCCGCCTTTATGGATGTGATTGGTTATCCAGGAAGGGTTTAATCCCCCACATTTGAAGAACGTTGCACTCTTCTCCAGGTATTTGCCCAAGAAGCGAAAGAGTTTTGGTTTCTAGTTTGTAGATATAGTTTTCCTTTACCGGAAAACTTAGCTACAAGTCCTTCACCGGATAAGAATAGAGATTTTAATCCGCCCACTTTATCTATATGATAATCCAAACTAGGTTCGAATGCTACAATATGCCCTGTGTCCACGATGTACATTCCATCCACATCTACTTGGTGGATTGCTCCAAAGCTAGAAAAGAAAAGGTCCCCTGTTCCGGAAACTTTTAGGAAGAATAAACCTTCTCCCGCGAAAAATCCTTTGAAACCTCCCCATTTGCTGTCTATCACAAGCTCGGTTCCACCTGCAACATAGGCTCCTCTACTTAAGATCAATTCTTCGTTTTTGAGGGTTATATGTTCTAAGTCTCCTTGTGTGGCTGAGGTTAAAAATAATTCCCCAGTTCCACCTTCTACTGTGAATGTGTTCTGGAAGAAGGACTCACCGCTGAACAATGCTCTTTTTGCAGACGCGAATATTCCGCCTTGGGCCTTGGTCTCCATTTTGACTTCTGGGGACATTGCTACCATCGCTCCGGATTCCGCACGGATGGATTCTCCAGAATTCATATTAAGTTTTAAGATGGGAAAATCAGGTTTTGCTAATATTTCAAATTTCATATATTATTCCTTTCTAGGTGGTAATTCAGATCTGAACCAAGCGCCTAATGTAGGCACATTTCTGGATTGGAGCCAAAGCCTTCCTCTCCCTTTAAATTTGGCGACTAAACCTTCCCCACCCAAGAAGAATGATTTCCAACCTCCAAACTTAGTGATCTCGTATTGTAGACCTTCTTCGAATGCGACTATATGGCCTGTATCTACTATAAATTCACCTTCCACATCCAACACTTCTATCCCGCCATAGCTTGAGATAAGAACAGGACCGGATCCAGAAAGTTTTAAGAAGAATAAAGACTCCCCGCTAAAAAAACCTTTTAGTCCTTGGAACTTTGTATCTAGATCGATTTCAGGTTTTGCAGCGAGAAAGGAACTGGATTGAATGAAGATAGTTCCATTTAAGTCCAGTTTTTCGATATCACCAGGAAGTGTCGGAGCAAGTAATACTTCTCCAGGTTGTGACGCGGAGAATGTATTCATCCAGAAAGATTCTCCTCCTAAAAAAGCAGCTTTCAGGGATTTGAATAATCCTCCTTGTTGTGCCTTACTAGTTTGCATTTGGATATGAGAGCTCATACTCATAAGAGCTCCCGCTTCCGCCTTGATAGATTCTCCGGAACTTAAATTAACTTTCGCTACGGAATAAGATGGTTTGTATAAAACTTCGATATTCATTATAATTCCTAATGTTTGTTAAACTGGAAGAAGTTTGGTAAGCCAGCTGATAAATCCAGATGGCACTCTTGATTGGATCCATAGAGTTCCGTTACCCGAAAAATTTGCGACCAGACCTTCTCCACCCAAAAGTGTGGATTTCCAATTTCCACCGGCTTTTCCCACTTTGAACTGTAGAGAATTTTCGAACGCAACAATATGACCCGTGTCTACAGTATAATTTCCTTGAACTTGGATTGGAATGATAGCTCCATAAGAACTTAAGAATACCTTTCCGGTTCCGGAAATTTCTAATAAGAACAGACCTTCTCCTCCAAATAAAGAACGAAGACCACCAAATTTAGAAACAACTTGGATGCCTGGATCGGAAGCCAGATAAGATCCTGATTGTACAAAAATACTTTTTCCATTCAGATCCAGATCTATGATATCACCTGGAAGATCAGGAGCGAGCCCAATCTCTCCACCAGAATCAGGAGCTGTGTAAGTATTGAAAAAGAATGATTCTCCTCCGAAAATTTTTCGAGAAAGTGCCGAAAGAAAACCGCTTCCCATTTTGGTTTCCACGCCCATTCGGGAACTCATGTATACCATGGCTCCGGCTTCCGATTTAATCGATTGACCAGGGCCTAATCTAAGTTTCAATAAGGAGAAGGAAGGTTTATGAGAGATTTGGAATTGCATACGCGGGAAACTTTGGAAAATATTTTCCAAACCGTCAATCGATTCCCGATGGCCACTATATCTTTCTATACTTCTTCTTTTTGAAATTAATCCCAATGAAACATATTTTAATCACCGGAGCAAATCGAGGAATCGGTCTAGAGCTCGCCAATTTATATTCCGAAAAAGGTTACACTGTTTACGCAGCTTGTAGAAAAAGTTCAGAACCGTTGCGCAGGCTCGGCGTAAAAGTTTTTGAAGGCCTAGATCTGACCCAAAGTCAAAGTTTCGATACTCTTTCCAGTTTTTTGACTGGGGTCAAGCTGGACGTATTCATCAATAACGCCGGAATCCTTATCCCGGACAATTTAGAGAGTGTGGACTTCACTGAGCTCGAAACCCAGATCCAGGTAAATGCAATCGGACCGATAAGGCTAAGTCGTCTACTTCTTCCTAGACTTGGTCCAAACTCTAAATTGATATTTATTACTAGCAGAATGGGATCCATCGCAGACAATACATCTGGCGCCTATTACGGATATAGAATGTCCAAAGCGGCTCTAAATGCAGGGGCAGTCAGTTTGGCTCGCGACCTTGCACCTAAAAAGATTTCTGTAGGTATATTCCACCCCGGAATGGTAGCCACCGAAATGACTGGAAGACAAGGAATTCCACCGAGAGACGCGGCCGAGGGACTGGCACATTTGGTGGAAAAACTAGGTCCAGAAAGGTCCGGAAGATTCTTTCATCAAAACGGGGAAGAGTTACCATGGTAAATGGATTCTGTCTCCCTAAAACAACACTGTTGTAAAAAAGAGACAGAAGTACAGAAATTTCTTTCAAATTATGTCTAGTTGTCTCTGTACCGAGCTATAAAGCCCGTCTAAAATCATCTTTTTGCACTGCACCTGGCATGGATATTGCTTCTATAGTCCTAAAGGGTTAATTTTGGACTTGGATTTCCCAAACGTCCAATAGTAAAGAGCCCAGTGCAAAGCGAATGGATTCCGGAAGCGAAAGTTTCCGGGGTAGGAAATGATGAATTTCACAGAACATAGAAAAACTCTTAAAGAAACAGTTAGAATTAAGGGGATCGGATTACATTCCGGCAAGGAAGTAAATCTGGTCGGACACCCTGCTCCTGTAGGAACAGGTATAGTCTTTGAATACAGAAAGGGAGAAGATAAAGCCTCCATTCCTGTAGAACTAAGCAATGTAGTAGATACGAGTAACGCAACCACACTTGGAGACGGGCTCCACAGAGTCCAAACCGTAGAGCACCTGATGGCTGCGGTATTCTCCTTAGGAATTACGGATATGATTTTGGAAATCGACTCCGTTGAAGTTCCAATTATGGACGGATCCTCCCTTCCTTTCCTAGAGGCTTTTGAAAGCACAGGCTATACAGAATTCGAAGAGAAAATCGAACCTATTTATGTAAAGAACCCAATGTGGGTGGTAGATGGGGATAAATACCTTGTGATCCTTCCAAGCGAAACCTGGAAAGTGACCTACACAATAGACTTCCCTCATCCTCTTCTAAAAGGCCAAAATATCACAATCGACCTGGACAGAGATGTCCTCAAAAACGAAATCTTGCCAGCCAGAACATTCGGATTCCTAAAAGACGTAGAAGCTCTACAAGCGAGGGGTCTTGCAATGGGAGGTTCTCTGGACAACGCAATCGTCCTTACCCAGGACGGATACCTGAACGAATCTCTTCGATATGAGAATGAATGCGTCCGCCATAAAATTTTGGACCTGGTAGGTGACCTTTCTATTGCCGGAAGACCTATTATAGGACATTATTTAGCTTCCAAGGCGGGCCACGCACTCGATGTTTCCATGGCTAAATTAGTAATGAGTTCAGTAACTGGAAACGAATTGGGTAAATACAAAAGCCGTCGTATTCCTCTTTTCAATAGAAAAGCTGCAATGGTCTAAAAATATTCGATATCGCGCCTCTGTTCGGGGCGGGATATCCTAGATTTATAAAAGACTTGTCGATTCACTAAACTACTGTATTTCTACCTGCGGATATTCATCTATGAATGGCGGCGGGAAAAGAAGTACATACATGGGAATAGTCGCTTTTCCCGGCAGATTTTACGGTCGTTGCGTAAAAGTCGGAACAAAGAGAAGACATCTTGCTCACGGCGCTTATATCCACGAGAGCCAAAAAACGGAAGAGCTTAAAAAACTATCTAACGCACTCGATTCTTCCAAAATAGAATTAAAATCTATCATCACTAGTCTCAAAGCTAGGGAACAAGACAGAGAGTTAAAAGAAATTTTAGAAACCCAGGTCACAATTACGGAAGATCCAGGGCTGCAAGATTCGTTCAGAAATCGGATCAAAGAATACAATGAAAACGCATTTTTAGCAGTCCAAAATACGATCAACGAACTCACGGACAAGTTCACTCGTTTGGACAATCCATTCTTCAGAGAAAGATCAGATCATTTCCAAGATATTTCCAATCGGATCTTAGAAAACTTATTAGATAAAAAGGAAGAAGTTTCTTTCTTAGCAGATCAATCAGAGGACGTGATTTTAGTCGCAAGACAATTGACTCCCTCTCAGATGATTCTGATGGATAAGAGTAGAATTCGAGGGATTGCCACGGATCTTGGCGGAAAAACTGGACATATGGCGATCCTTGCCAGAAACTACGGAATCCCAACCATAGTTGGCCTAAAGGAATTTTATAGAAACATTAACGATTTTGAATATGTTTTTTTAGACGCGGATACGGGGCAAATCGTAAGAAATCCTACGATAGAAGAAGTGAAATATTATGGTGCCTCTTCTCCTTTAAGCTTTGAGACAAAGGTAATAAAACCGAAAAAAGCAGTCACAAAAGACGGAATCAAGATCCGACTAAAATGTAATCTGGAATCGGATACCGATTGCGAGCTTGCGAAAAAAGCGGATGTAGACGGCGTCGGTCTTTTCAGATCGGAGTCATTATTCTTAAAATACCAAGACAAAAACGTATCAGGCGAAGAGCAATTCTTAGCCTATAAACGTATTGCAGAAGGAATGGATCCAAACCCGGTGTATATCCGCACCTTTGATATAGGTGCTGATAAATTTTCCACAGGAGAATTTGAAGAGAATCCATTTTTGGGCAATAGAGGAATTCGGTATAGTCTCCAGAATCAAGAATGGTTCAAAGAACAATTGATCGCTATCCTTAGAGCTTCCGCTTATGGAAATTTGAGTATAATGCTTCCTATGGTGACAAATCTAGGAGAGATCAAGAAAACAAAAGAGATAATAGAAGAATGTAAAAGAGAACTTACGACTAAAAAAGAAAAGTTCAACAAGAAGATCAAAATTGGAGTGATGGTGGAAACACCTTCTGCTGTATCTTCTATGGATGTTTTAGCAAGAGAGGTGGATTTTTTCTCTGTAGGCACAAATGATCTATTACAATATTTAATGGCAGTAGATCGAAACAATGTGAATGTTTCTTCTTTATACAATCCATTCCATATTTCTTTTTTAAGAGCTTTGGTCCAAATTGTTGAAACTGCTTGGAAATACGAAAAACCATTGAGTATCTGCGGTGAACTTGCTTCAGACACAAATTTTACGATCTTACTGTTAGGAATGGGATTTAGGGAACTTTCAATCTCAATTCCATTCGTAGGACCAATCCGTAAAATTTTAGGATCCGTAAGTCTAAAACAGGCGAACTTTCTTTTGAAAAAAATTATGGAACTTTCTGAGAATGAGGACTACGAAGCGATTGAGGCCTTCTTATTCAGCAAACATCTCGAATAAACAAATTACTCCAAAATAGAAAGTTTTAGCAGATTCTTACAAGCATGATCCTATAAATACTGCTACCTTTCTAGTATGATCCAGTATTCAAACGACAGATTAGATATCGCATTAGAAGACATCCTAAATTACTCCGCAGATCTAAAAAACGGACTGACTAGTCATACTACGATGGTAATCGAGGCGCTCTACTCCTTAGGAAGGCCTGAAAAGATCCCAGCTTGGTTAGATTCATATAAATCAGAATTTAAGCCCAAAGGGCCGATTATAAAAGAAATCACGGAAGAAAATTATAAAGCCGCTTTAGGAAACACGGATAGAAACACCGATTGGGTGAACTTCTTTCAAACGGAATTGAAACAAAAAGATTGGAAGGATATTTTAGATCTTTGGGTAAAAAGGTTTTCTCCCGGTTTTTGCTCGGACGCGACTCATGGAATTATACGAGTAGGTCATGCTGTCCGAAATCTTTCCAGATTAGTTACAGAACTTCGTTTAAGAGAATTAGCGGAAGGACTGGGCAGATGGGCCTCTACGTACCAAACTCTTCCCACAAAAGAAAATTCAGACATTTTAAAACTAAGACCTGAAGTTGCCATTTCTAAGGTCAAAATCGTGCCAAAGGAAGCGAGAAAATACAATGGTACAATTGTAGGAGCATTAAAGGATTTAGATGAGAATCCTTATTTTGCAGAAGTAATCGACATAGTTGATCTGTCTGGATCCGTAGAGGTGACGATATCGGAACTTAGTCTTACATTCGCAAAAATATTTTTAGAGAATGCACACGATACTTTAGGAGCAATCGTTTTTACTCACGGAGTCACAAGTATTGTTTCTATCCGACATTTACTACCTTATGTATCCGAAAAAACAAAGAAGAAACTATTAGAATACGGATGGCAATCTTCCTCGTCCCTATATGCAAGCTTTGGCGATCCCAAAAAATTCGATATAACAAAGCCAAATTCTAAAACAAAACAAGAGTTAATCGACAATGCTGTGGAAAATGGAGATGAGCATGCAATCAAGCTAACAGAGGCTTGCTTATTAGAAAACGATATTTGCCCGGATTCTACCTATTATTTAGCTGCAGAAAAAGCGATCCGCTTACTGGAGAAAACAAAGTGATCGGAAAAAGTAATATATTCGGAGTATTCTTAATAATTGGAGGATCATTACGGATACTCGCATCCTTTCCAATAGAATTTCAGATCATACGTAAGGAAACCTTCTATTGCATTATAGATAGCTTTCTTTTCTTAGGGATTATAGGGCTATATTTACGATTCGAGATCCCTCTTCGAAGTCTGAAATTTTTAGCGTTTATTGTTTCGTTGTTTTCTTCCTTACTTTTACTTAGCAGAGGTTTCATTTTATATGAAACGAATCCATATTTTGTTGGAGCCAGTTTTCTTTTATTGGGGGCAACCACTTTTAGTTGGAGGATCCGAAATATTAGTTCAAAAATAAAATTTTCTTTTTATTCCTTTTTAGGTTCTCTCATTTTCGGGATTTCTGCATCCATTTTACCAATACAATCATTTCTATTTTCGATCTCTGGAATCTTATTTGGACTGGGCGCAATATATTTAGGAAGGAAAAAATAACGAAATTAGTTTCAGAATAGGTATAACTTTGTTTTAGAATTTAAAAACTGAGAAGGAAAAAAGCCGTACGCTTTTTTGAATGAATTCGCATAATGAGCAGAATCATAAAAACCTACGGCGTGAGCTGCATCCGTCAAATTTTCTCCCTGAGAAATGGCAAGGGTGGCGCTCTTAAGTCTTTGCCAATTCCTAAATTCGGTTATAGAAATTCCTACCAGTTCTTTAAAAAGGTGTTCTAATCTGGATACTGAAAGTCCCGCAAATACGGAGAGCTCTGCTGCATTCAGATTTTCTAATAAATTTTCGGAGATCTTATTCACCACTGAGGAAATCCTTGGATCTGTGGCATTAGAGATAAATTTCGGTGGGATTAAAACATCCAATTTGTTTAAATATATTTTTTGTTTTTCTCGATCCTCGGGACAATAAAATAGCTCATTAGAGATAGTTTTGAATTTTTCGCCAAGTTCAACCGGTTCAAAAAATATTTCCGACGAGTAAGATCCAAAATGATCTTCTACATCTTTTGGATCTGTGCTCAAGGCCGCAATTGTAGAGCCATTTCCGAGAAAATCAATACTCAGTCCTTTCGGAATTAAAATAGAATGAAAAGATTCCCAAGGATGTCCCTCTTTTCGAATTTTGAAAGTTCCTGAATTTAAATTGGAAAGAAGATAGCTAGAACGATCCGAATGAAAGGATAATTCCGAAATATTTCCAATCAGTAATGATCTAGAATTCCAAACGAATATTTTCATCGAAGGAGCCTATATCACTATAGATAGAATTACTTTTCTTGCGAGGATATTTCGGAAAATTCTAAACTTAAAAACAAAAAAGGATTCTGTTCTATCTTCTTTTCTTGTAAGAATAAAGGTCCGAATGATTCTTTTGGTTTTAAAAAATTTAAATACGATTGTTTTTCGGTCCTAAGAAAAAAATTTCCTTCTATCTTTTTATCCGAATTGAAATTTGATATTTCTTTAAGAATAGACGGAAGATTTCTATCTTCCGATTTTTCGTGTGAAAAGAGGATGAGATAATTCTTATCTTTCAACTTCCCTTCCAATACGAAACCTTCCGAACCAAAAAACTTCCTGAAAGTTATATCCGTTTCAACTTCATCTAATCTGCAATATACGCACAAATTTTCGGAGCCGAATACTTTAGGTAAGAAAGAATCAATTTTTATCCCGACTGTTTGATCCCAACCTGAACTTAAACAAAGTCCCTTTCTAAACGAAGGGCTTAAATTTTTTATCTCTAAGTGGCTTCCGGTTTTTTGAAATCCTAATTCTGCGCGTGCTAAAACGAATCCCAAATTTAAGACTGAGAAGTCTCGAACTCTCGAAAAATCCCAGACCTCTTTCTCCCTTAATGTGGAAAAATAAAGGTTGTCCAAAGCATATAGGTCCGAATGACCATAAGGTTCGAAAATACTGGGTTTGGAAAGAGTCGTTTTCGCCATATATATTCAATATCGGCGGCTTGTAAAATTCCCCGCAGGGTAAAAAAAAAGCCCCGGTTTAAACATCGAGGCTTCTTCTTTCCTTTTTAAGGGCTATCCACCCATATTAAGAGAATTATTTATCCGTTGTGTAGACTTTTTTAATCTTATCAGCGTATTTTTCAGCAATTACGTGACGTTTCATCTTCAACATATTGTTTAACTCGTCTCCTACCTCGAAAGGTTTGGAAACGATAAAGAATGGAGTCACTTGCTCGAAGGACTTAAATCCGTTCTTAGCATTATTTAGAGCTTTGATCTCTTTTCTGAATAGATCCACAACTTTGGCGTTTTCGTTCAAAGCGTCTTTATTAGAAATATCTACTCCGTTCTCTTTAGCCCATTCCCCTAACTTTTCAAAGTCAGGAACAATGATTGCTCCCAGGTTTTTCTGGTCTTGGCCAATGATCATACACTGACTGATATAAACGGATTCTTGGAGTTTGTTCTCGATAGGAACCGGCTCCACGTTCTCTCCACCTAACAGAACCACTGTATCTTTTGCTCTTCCGGTAAGTGTTAAGGTATTTTTAAAATTGATCATCCCCATATCACCGGTATTCATCCATCCGTCTACAAGTGCCTTAGAAGTAGCTTCTTCATTTTTGAAGTAACCCTTCATAACTTGAGGACCGTTTACGAATACAACACCCTTGCGACCTAGTTTGCCTTTGATCACTTTTCCGTTTGCGTCGATCTCAGTTAGAACTTCGTTATTATCATTTCTGATCTGAAGATGAGTTTTAGGAACGATAGAACCTACAGAACCTATAATCAATTTTTGGAAAGTTCTTACAGAAAGCACAGGAGAAGTTTCAGTCATACCGTAACCTTCCAATACATTGATACCAATATTATTGAAGAACTCATCTACGTGACGAGGAAGCGCTCCTCCTCCTGAAATAGAAGCTTTCAGTCTTCCACCGGTAGCAGTTCTGATCTTAGAAAGAACTATCTTATCAAGAGTTGCACTATTGAAGAATACTCCAAGTCCTGCCAGAATATATAAAGGCAGGCTTAAGAAAGAAAATTCCGTTGAAGCAAGTAGATAAGCCGCTATGGAAGAAGCAACTGTCAATGTGAAAGGTCCAGTTAAAACCAATTGGATCGACATTAAGATCCCATAAAATAAGGAAGTGATTGGATTTCTTCCGTGATAATCCACTTCTTTTCCTGTGATAAAACGAACTGCAGCGTTTTTCTTATCAGAGAAGAAGTAAGCTAATTTGAATAATCCACGACGTAGCGCAGGAGTTTGGCTTGGATCGTTGATCCTTGTATAAATACCGTTGTAAATATTTTCCCAAAGACGAGGAGCGGAACCCATGAAAGTAGGTTTCACAGTTGCTAAGTCTTGGCGAAGATCCCTTACATTTGTGTAATATGTAGCTGCACCAATGCTGATACATACATATTCCACAACTCTTTCGAAGACGTGCCATACAGGAAGAATAGAAAGTAATTTTGCTTCAGCATTGATCTTTAACATAGGAGTTACGTTCAATACCTGGTGCATCATATTAGAATGTCTTAATTGAACACCTTTAGGAAGACCTGTAGTTCCTGATGTATAGATCAATGTAAAAAGATCTTCAGGTTTGATAGCTGCAACTCTATCTTCGACCTTGCGAGAACCAGAAGCTCTCAAACTTTTTCCCTTTTCGATCAGGTCATACATTTTAAGAACGCCTGGTGCCTCAGATTCTTTATCCATTAGGATAATAGTTTTAACTTTTCCGAGCTGGGATTTGTTTCTGTTGAATTTCTCCAACATTTTATCGTTTTCTATGAATACTACTTCGGATTCTGAGTGGCTAACGATGTACACGATCTCAGAGTCAGTGATATCTGTTCCTCTTGGAACGTCAGCCGCACCGGTCATAATGATACCGTAATCTGCAATGATCCATTCTACACGGTTATCAGCGAGTAACGCGACATGATCTCTGGATTGAATACCAAGTTCGATCAAAGCCTCGGCAAGATTTACACCTGCTTCGTATAACTCAGAATAGTTGATCGGCAAATAATTTTTTTGCGCATCTTTGTATAAGAAAGCAGGTTGATTTTTAAATTTTTCTGCAGACTCACGAAATAATTGGGCGAGATTCTCAGCCATGAATGGAAATTCTCCTGAAATGAAATGGAAAGATGGATGATGTCCGGCAACACCTACCGGGAATCTGATTCCAGATTCAAACTAAATGCTTAAAGATAAATCCTTTTTTTTAAAACCAGTCGGAGTTTGGCTTTTATTACACGATCGTTATGGATAAAGCGCAATTTTAAGGAGATTCGAGCCAGTTTTTTAGTCTTCCGGTCAATATTGGTAGATCTTTCTCAGAAATCCCATATTGGGAATGAAGTTTCTTTCCGGATTTACTAAAAACGAATAATGCTGGCTGTCCTTCAATTTTAAGTGGGGTCACAAGCTCCCATTTCGGGTCCAAAAGGCTCGGATATAACATTCCAAATTCAGAAGCTGCTTTTCTGATCTCTTGTAAACTTAGATCGTCCTCAGTGTTCACACCGAATACAACTGCTGGAGATTCTTTCAATTTTTCTCTCAGCTTTTCGACTACTGGGACTGCTTTTTTACAGGGCTCACACCAACTTGCCCAGAAATCCAAGACCACTAACTTGCCTTTGTCTTCCGAAAATTTATGAGAATTCCCGTCCCAATCCTGAAGTGTAACTTGGTAGAGCAATGGTTGCTCATCCGACCTGCAATCGTTTAAGAATAAAATAGAAGAAAGAAAAAGGAAAATAGGCCAGGCTTTTCTAAAAACCATACTTCCAGCTTACAAATAAGAATCCAAGCTACAAGTCATTTACTTCAATTCTACCTTGCTTTAAAGAGACTAGCTCAAAAACTTGTACAAGGTTTTCAGCCTTGGAAGAAACCAGGATCTATAATTATTTTTTCCAATTTTCAGAATTCCATTCTTATTTGGAAGCAAGGAAGTTCCGCGGAGAAGGAATCCATTTCGACTCAGGAACCCTGGGAGAAGTATCTAAAAAGCCACCAACTCTTTCTGCATTTTTGGATCCTAAAAAAGGATTAATCCTACAACTAAAATCCAACAAAGCTCTAGAAAGAATCTGTACTGACTGGTCTGATCATTCCTGGGAAAGAAAAGAAGATCTATTCGTTTGGAAGATAAGCCCAACCGAGCAAATTTATTTTCAGGCCTTGGACAAAAACCGCATCCATACTCACTGGAAATCTGCTACCGATATTATTTTTTCTGGAACGATAGAAGTAGGAACAAAATCGTTCTTCCAGAAAATCTTAAACTTTTTTAGAAGAAACTAGATCTCTAAAAATCTTTTTCACTAATGCAGCAGATTTTTTTCTTTCAAATCTTCTGAGATCAGGTTTAGGAAACTTGAACTTTTTCTTCTGAAAATCTAAAATTGCATTCTTCCATTCTTCAACTGACTTGGGAGAAATATATACACAAGATTTTTTAGCAATTTCTTGAAATACTTCGAGATCGGAAACGATACAAGGAAGAGAATAAGCAAGCGCCTCTAATAGTGGTATTCCAAATCCTTCGTAAATAGAAGGAAAAACAAAAAGGCTTGCTTGGGAATATAGATATTTCAGTTCTTCTTCACTTACAAAATCAAACCAGTAAAGTTCTCCTGACTCGGATGCCTTTCTGAATTTTTCCAAAAATTCGGAAGATTCCCAACCTTCTTTTCCAGCATGAACCCAAACCAGCTCCGATTTTTCTTTTTTAGCTTCCTTATAAGCTTCCAGAAGTGTTCCAAAATTTTTACGCGGCTCCAATGTCGAAACAGTTAAGAAAAATTTTTTAGGTAGTTTAGAAATCCGTTTTGTAGGAGGTGTTTTAATCTTTTGGATCTCTTTAGGATCATATCCAGGATAGATGATATCTATTTTATCTTTTGGAAAGGAAGAATACTTTAATATCTCCGAAGAAGTAAATTCAGAGTTTGCCAAAATAAAATCCGCTCTTTGAATACTTCTTCTTAGATAGAAAAGCTGCTGGAATCTTGCGACAAACCTCATTGTTTCGGGAAAACGATAAGCTACAAAATCGTGATACGTTAAAACCCCTGGAATATTCTTAGATAAGAATAGCGGAAAAACCTGCTGAGTTCCCCAAAATAGATCGATCTCATATTTTCTGAGTTGAAAAGGAAGATAAAATGCAAAGTAGATCCCTCCTTTTTTAGACAATAAACCTTGTCCTATCACCGGTTTTATATTCGCATTTTTGAATATATCCTTATAACCTTCATGAATAGGTCTATGTGAAAAAAGGTAAAACTCAAAATCAGGATCTTTCTCGAAACCTTTCAAAACGGATTCGATCAATCTGCCCACACCTGAAACTGGCGTGGATAATGGCCTAGCGTCCAGGGCAATCTTGTATTTTTTTCTATTTGAATTGGACAAAGAATGAATTGCCTTTTCTAAGTTTGATTTACCAACGATCCCTGACTGAACCTTGTAGGGAAGTTTTAAACTTTTCCCAAATCTGAGTCACAAGTCCGGATTCTCCAGCGAGTAAACCTATTCCCAATTTAGATGTTAAAAATGGATAATCTTTACCAGAACGAATTTCCAGATCTTTCCCAAGGGAAGCTCGGAGTATCGCAATTCCTCCTGCTACATCCCAATCGTTTTTCGGCCTAAGAGAAAGTGTTAAAGGATATTTTCCAACTGCTACTAACGCAAGTTTATAGGCAATGGAACCTTTCGACTCTAATACAAAATCATTTCCATAATCTAATTTTTTGAAAAGTCCTGCTTTCGATTCAGAAATAGAAACTAGGATTTTCGGAAGTTCGGAAGATTCAAATTTCGGAAGATAAAAAGTATTTTCCCAATCTATCTTATTTTCATTAAAAGGAGGCTTTAAGATTGTATAATATGCACCCTTACCTTCCAGACCCCAAAAAAATTCCCCTGTTGCGGGATTCATCACGATCCCAAAAACAGGTCTACCTTCTTCCAGGAGTCCTAAACTAATCGCAAATTCTGGATTTTTAGCTACAAATTCTCTGGTTCCATCAATTGGATCCAATATCCAAACTCTTTCGCCTTGTAGAGAAGAATGAGAAAAGTCTGAATCTTCTTCCGAATAAACTTTGTCTTTTAGGATTTTGCGGATACCGCCTGCAATGATCTCGTTTGCTTGCAGGTCAGCTTCGGTGAGAGGATCTCCTTTGGATTTTTCCATCACATGGAAATTTGTTCCATAGATGGAAAAGATCCGATCTGCGGCTTCCAGAACAAGTTTAGAAACTAATTCCGCTTCTTCCGGAAATCGCATGAAAGAAGATTATTTTCCGGCAGGCTGTGCTGGTTGTTTATCTTCTTTATGAGGTTCTTCGTCCAAATTATCAGGACGAACATAGAATACCTCGTTGATAGGAGTTTGCAGATAAATTTCCGGATCCATTAGATAACTGTAAAATACGATATAAGTTTTGTATTTTACATATACTCCATAAGTTCCCTTTTGAGGCTCATATGATATAGAATCCGCTTTTAGATCCTTAGTGTATTCCTTATAATCCAAGTATTTACGATGAAGGCTGTATTTTAAAGCGGAGAGAAGATTTTTTTCTAGTAACGCTTTTTTAGCGGATTCAGATACTTTTCGATTCTTATTAAATTCTTCTACTTTATTAAATTCTTCTACTAAACCGCTGACTTTTCCAGCAAACAATGGGGTCCCGAGGCAGATGGCCAAGGATAGTATTACGATCCGTTTCATTGTTTCTCCTATGTTCCTGTGAATAATATCGGTATTTTTAGGGGCGAACTTTCCCCCTTGTTATAATTTCTCTAAGGGGGTATAGGCAAGGAAAAAGTTTTTCTCCAAGCCTCCAAACTTAATTTTTACCTTGCGGTTTTTGCCTGTTCCCTGGACAGAAATCACCTGTCCCAGGCCAAATTGGGCATGTTTGACCTTATCTCCTTCTCGGATATCTGACTCTTCTCCCAAAGGTTTGGAAGAATCTTCCCTTTCGTGAGTAGTTTCTGGGATTTTATAAGCTCCAGAAGAAGCAGTAGGAGGCCCAGATGGTCTGCGAACACCTTTTTGGGCGAAAATACCTTCTTCTCCAAAACATTCGGATGGAATTTCTGGAAGGAAACTGGATGGGATCCTGTCCTCCACTTTTCCAAATTTTCGAGAGGTCCTGGAATAGCTGAGATATAATTTCACTCTAGCTCGGGTCAATGCCACGTAAAAAAGCCTTCTTTCTTCTTCCTTTCCATTCGGTTCTTCCAAACTCATAGAATGGGGGAAGGTCCCTTCTTCCAAACCGGTCAGAAATACTGTAGGGAATTCCAGTCCTTTTGCATTATGGACAGTCATAAGATGAACATAATCAGTAAGCTGAGCTGAATCTTCTTCCGAAGTAAGAAGGCTGATCTGGTTCAGATATTCTTCCAAGTTCGGAGAGTCTTCTCTGGACTCGTATTCCTCGATTGAGTTAACGAACTCTCTTACGTTCTCTACTTTAGAAACTGCTTCCTCATCATGAGCGTCTCTTTCCATATAATCGATCCAACCGGATCTTCCTACAATCTCCAAAGCGATCTTGGACGGAAGCTCTCCTTTTTCTTTTCGATCGATCAAATCTTCAAATAGATGATAAAGCTCTTTGGCTTTTCCTAAACTTGCTTTTTTTAAGGGAAGATCTGGATGTCCTATCGCTTCCAGGAAAGAAATTCCTTTGTCTAAGGAGAATGTCCTGATCTTCTCCACGCTTGCCTCGCCTATTCCCCTAGGAGGAGTATTCACAATTCTTAATAAAGAATTGGAATCCATAGGATTTGCAACTACGTTGAGATATGCGATCATATCTTTGATCTCGGCTCGGTCGAAGAATCTAAAACCACCAAAAATTTTGTATGGTATACCGGAAGATCTAAGTCCTTCTTCGAAGTATCTGGACTGTGCATTCGTTCTGTAGAAGATCGCAAAATCTTTATAGTCAGCACCTCTTGCAGAACCTGCCCTAATTTTTTTTACGATATCGTATGCTTCTTCGGTTTCGTTCTCGAATTGTGAAACGGAGATAGGTTCTCCCAATTCATTGTTTGTGAATAATTCTTTCTCTTTTCTTCCACTATTATTTGCGATCACCTTGGAAGCTGCACGTATGATCCGAGAAGTAGAACGATAGTTTTCTTCTAATTTTACTACGTAAGCATTCGGAAAATCACTTTCGAAATTTAGAATATTCGTAATATCTGCGCCTCTCCAGGAATAGATGGACTGGTCATCGTCCCCTACTACACAGAGATTCCCCCTATCTCCGGAAAGTAAACGTACCAATGTATATTGTGCCTTATTTGTATCCTGGTATTCATCCACCATGATATAGTTCCATCGATCCTGATACGATTTTAGAACGGACGGATTCTCTTTGAATAATTGTACAGTCTTTTGGATTAAGTCCCCGAAATCTAAGGCCTGATTCTTCTTCTTACGTTTTTCATATTCTTCGTAAATGTTTGAAATCATTTGAGATCTATGAGAAAAATTCTCTTTTCGAATATACGAATCAGAATCGGAAAGTCCATCTTTCCAGGATGAAAATATCCCAGTTAAAGAGGAAGGTTTGTATTGTTTAGGATCCTCATGCAGATCCTTGATCACTTGCTTAATTAAAGATTCCTGTAATACAGAATCATAAACAGTAAACCCGGAAGGCATACCTAAGTAAGTAGTTTCTCTTCTTAAAATATACAAACATAAAGAGTGAAATGTTTTAATCTGCACATTCCATGGGATGGAGGGCACCAGTTTTGCCACCCTTTCCAACATTTCTGCGGCGGCTTTATTGGTAAAAGTGAGTGCACAGATTGAATCTGTCCTTTTATTCAGGATCAAGTTTGCAATTCTATGAGTGATTACTCTAGTTTTTCCAGAACCTGCTCCTGCTAATATTAAAACAGGACCTTCTAACTTTTCGACTGCGGCTTTTTGAGGTTCGTTCAAGCCTTGTACTAGATCAATTGACAAAGCTGAAACTCCTTAGAATCGGTAATCACCGATACCAAATACGAACTGAAATGCGTTATCTGATTCGTATCTTTCAAAAGGTGCCCAGAAATTTCCGGTAGGCTTTAATTTCTGCGCGAAGTAAATACGCAACGGAAGAACAGGAATTTGGACTCTCAGACCCACACCCCAGGAATATCTCATTCTATCCATTGCAACGTTATCCGCCGATAGGATCAATCTTCCTGGATTATTCAATTCGTCATATGTTACGTCAGCCTTACGTCCATTCTGCAAATTGAAATTGTTTTGGATGTACCAACCGATCGGGTTAGCAGCAATCTGATCCGCCTTATTCTTATCATAAGATTCGAAATAATCTTTTTTAGTTCCGACCGCACGATTCGTCTGCTCATATAGAGCACCTCCATCCAAGAATACAACAAGCCATAGTAAGCTTGGTTCAATTGGAATACGAATCTCTGTATCAAAGAGAAGACGATGCTGAGCCCCATCTCTCCATTCAACTGGATACTTTTGGTCGTTATAATACCAACCTCTTAAAGATTCATAACCACCGATGATAAGTAAATCCTGAGGACGGATATAAGGATCTTGAACAGGATCTTGATTATGAGATCCACCCATCGGAGCCCTTTGGAAAATAAAAGTATCAGAGGTCCTGAATTCCTGAACTACTCTCCATCTACGAAGAGCGTTGTTTCGGATCAAACCTCCAAAAGTGAAGTCAAACCAAGTATGATAATATTCCGCTAAGACCCTATATTGGTCGAAGTGAGAAGATCCACCAAGATACTGTCCTACGTTATCCACCTGAAAGAGAAGATCATAACCACGAGTTGGAGCAAATACGTTATCTCGGATATCATAAGCAAGACCATTCGTAACCTGAGAACGGAACTGCCATCCCCTTCTTACGTTAGCCAAAACTGCATCCGACACAAGTGCAGTCGGGTTGGAATATGAATAAAATGCAGGAGTATATCTGTGAAAATGGGTCCAGTTGGTCCCGAGCCTGTGAGCCACACCCATGGTGACCCCCAAACCGTTGTTATCGTAGGTAGCATTTTCAACAGTTGGAGAAGTTGTACTATCAGAAATGGAAATCGTAGAAGTAGAACCTAAAAATATGGTTCGAGAGAAATAGAACATGGAAAGGGAAAGCGACCAAGGAGTATCGTACATCCAAGGTTCTGTCCAAGAGATCTGAAAGGATCTACGGTAAGGTCCAAATTCCAAACGACCCGATACCTTTTGACCAGTTCCGTTTAAGTTGTTTTCACCAATTTCAGTAAAGATGGTAAATCCTGTGATAGTTCCGTAACCACCACCCATAGAAACTGTTCCGGTAGGCTGTTCTAATACTTCAATGACAAGATTCATTTTGGTATCATCCGAACCAGGTCTCATGTTAAAGTTCACTTCTTTGAAGTAACCTAGGTTGAAGATTCTCTCCCGCGAACGGTTTACTAAGCTAGAATCGAATAAGTCGCCAGGTTTAAAAAGTAACTCTCTACGAATTACCTTGTCCTGGGTTTTCTTATTACCTTTGATAATTACGTTTTCGATCTGAGCCAAATTGTTCTCACGGATAGTAAAATCCACATGAACAAATTTACGCCCTCTCAACTCTGGACTATCTCTATAAATTTCTCTTAATTTACGGATATTTAATTGTTTATATTCTTCCTCGCAGGATTTTTTCTCCACCTCGGTTCTTCTGGAGGCGCAATTTTCATAATATTCCAAACTTTCTGAATCCAAAGAAACGATCTTTCTTCTTGGAATGACCTGTGCGAAAATATGTCCTTTGGAACCATAGAGTTCGTTTACTGTAGCTCTATCTCTGGAGAATACAGTCTCATCGAAGATCTCTCCCGCATCTTTGGCACTATAATCTAAAGATTTTTCGATTTCAGGGACCGTAAATAGTGGTTTTAATTTGTCTTTTGGAGTTTCAGGGGGGTTATTTTCTTTGTTCAAGAAGATCGGTCTTCCGTCCCCATCTGTAGTCATATCGTGAGCTACAGTATATCCGTTAAAATAATACACCTGCCCTTCAAAGAGTTTGATATTGACTATGATTACCCTTCTATTTTTCTTTTCGGGGTTTTCCCAGTGGATCTCCCAGTTAGTACCTTCTCGGATCAACTCCGAGTCCAGGTATCCCTTACTTCTTAAATAAGCCTGGATAACTTCCTTATCTTTTTCGAATGAACTTTCTTTGAAGTTACCACCTTCAAATAGGCCTTCTTCTTTTAACTCCATAAGACCTAAGATCTCTGAAGTTTCGATAGTCTCGTTCCCGTAGATATTGATCTTTGCAACAGGAATCTCTTCGCCCTCATCGATGATGAAGCGGACCTTAACTAAGTTTGTTTTTGGATCGGGCTTTCCAAGCTCTACTTTTACATAAGCCAGGAAGAATCCTTCGTCTTTATATTTTTGTAATATAACATCTCTGGACTTCGTAACCTTTTGTGGAGTAATTACTTCATTGTCCTTAAGAGGCATTTTGTCTCGGAGATCCGCGGGAAATACTTCATCTGCTCCGATAAATTCGACATCTTTGACTCTAGGTCTTTCTCTGAGTTCGAAAATGACCCGAACTCCACCTTCCATTTCTTCAGCTTTGATATCTATAAAGTAGAAAAATCCGGATGCAAATAACGCCTTTAAGTCTCGGTCAATAATTCCTTTGGTGAGGAGTTTACCTGTTCGGAGTTCCAAAAGACCACTGATATCCGAATCGGATGTGTTCTTATTTCCGCTAAATTTTATTTCTCGTACGATCTTCCCGAAATAATCACTCTTTTTGGAGAAAAGTTGAGAGATCTCGCCGGAGTAAAAAAAGAATCCGCTTACAAAAATAACGGCAAAGGATTTATATATAGATACTTTTCGTTTCAAGAGTCTTTTGAAATCGCCATAAGGCTTTATTTAAAATCGAGACCGTTTTCCTTCTCGAAATAAGTCTTTAGATCCACCTGAGCGGATCACTGACCTCCCGGTTGACGAACCATCGCAAGATTGAATCTTGTTACTCCGGCTTCGTTCACTTTATCGATTACCTTAACGATGGTTTGGTAATTTGCAGCACCATCTCCTCTGATAATCACCCGATTTTTACTCTGTTCTTTTTTGTCTTTGTCGTCGCCTTGGTTTTGGCCATTGAACAATTTTATCTTTTCAGTCAGTTTTTCTAAAGGTACTGGTTCAGTGTCTTTATCTAGGAAAATTTTTCCGTCTTTATTGACAGTGATTACCAATTCATCTTTTTTCTTTTCCTGAGCAGTGCTAGAAGATCTAGGGAGTTCTATTTTCACAACAGTGGATTTCTCCAAGGTTGCATTCATCAAAAAATAAATTACGATGAAGCAAATAACGTCAATCATAGGAGCAAGCTCAATCTGGCCTGCCCTAAAACTTCCGCTCTCTCCCCGACTCCATTTTTTAAATTTCATCTTACTTTAAAAACCTAAGCGCCTGCTCGGATAGACTTTCCATTTCGGAAATCGCATCTTCTTTTTTCTTTTGAAAAAAGTTATGGAAAATATAAGCTGGAATTGCAACCGCGAGTCCCATAGCAGTGGTAATCAATGCTTCACTGATCCCGACCTCTGCTCCTCTCGTTCCGGATCCTTCTGCGAAGGAACGTATGATCCCAAGAACAGTTCCCAAAACTCCCAAAAGTGGAGAGATGGTAGCTATCGTAGCTAACGGAGAAAGGAATTTTTCCATTCTCTGGATCTGATTTAAACCTTGGGTTAAAATTTCATCATCCACAGAAGATGCATTTTTCTTAAACTGAGTAATACCAGCTTGTAAAACTTGGGAGACCGGACCTTGGCTCAGACTTCTCATTAAGTCGGAAGCGGAGTCGTAGTTTTTATCTCTGAGTAGATCTTTTACCCTTCTCCAATCGTCCGGAGTAATAGACTTCCAGCGAGAAAAGAAGATCAGCCTTTCGATGATGATTGTAAATCCTACTATAGAAACAAGAAGGATCAGAATAGGTACGGTTTCCGGTGGAATAATGGAAACCAAAGAATCTGTTTTGGCAAGGATCATATCGGCTTGAGGTTCTCCAAGGAGTAGGGTTTCCAACTCGGCTGTCCCTGCCAAACGATTTTTAAAAGGAAGTTTTCCTTTTTACCGGCAGCGATTTACGCCCCAGTAAAAAGGGAATTTGAGAAGACGAATTATACCGCCTTCTTTTTGAGCAATTCCTTTGCGTGATGGAGAGCGCCTTTGGAGATATTTTGACCCGCAATCATTCTCGCAAGTTCCATTGTTCTCTCCTCCATTCCGAGGAATTCAGTTTCAGAGACAGTTCTTCCCTCTTTGACTCGTTTGCTTACTAGAAGATGATGGTCCGCAGCCGCAGCTATTTGCTGTAAATGAGTGACTAAAATGATCTGGTGAGTTTTAGAAAGAGTTCTGAGTTTTTTTGCTACGTCGGAAGCAATCTCTCCACCCAGACCAGAGTCAATCTCATCAAAAACCAAAACTTTTCCGTCAAAATTGGAACCAAGTACACTTTTGATAGCCAACATTACTCTGGAAATTTCCCCTCCAGAAGCAATTTTACGAAGCGGCCTTGGCTTTTCTCCAGGGTTTGGACTAAAATAGAATTCTGCCTGGTCCAATCCGAATTCGTTTACCAAATAGGATTTTCCTTGGGCCTCTACTTCTCCTTCAGGACTTGTCTCCCAACGAAGAACTACTTGTAGCCCAGCTCCCTTCATCCCTAAAACTTCTAATTCAGATTTGAGTTTGGATTCGAATTTGTTCAATACTTCTCGTCTAGATTTAGAAAGTTGCAAACAAGCTTGGGTTAATTTATCTGCCGCCCTTTTCTTTTCCTTTTCCAGAGAAGTTTTAGAATCTAAGTTCTGCTCTAGAGCTGCGAGTTCGTCTTCTGCCTTCTTCTTTGTTTCTAAAATTTCAGAAATTGAATTTCCATATTTTTTCTTTAGCTTATGGATCAGATCAAGCCTGGACTGTACATGAGATAGTCTTTCCGGAGAGAAAAATACCTCTTCCTTTTGATCCTGAGCAGTAGTATTGATCTCACGGATTGTTACATATACTTCCTTAAGAGCAGAATCCATTTCGTTTAATGATTCGCTCAAAACTTTAATCTTATCGGAAGCAGCAAGCACTTTAGGAAAAATGCCTAACACAGAAGATTCACTTTCATGCAGGTAACCGGTGATTATATCTAGGTTCTCAGCGAGTTTTTCTCCATGAACGAGTAGGTTCTCCTCTTTACTGAGTTCTTCCTCTTCTCCCAATTTTAAATTAGCAGTGTGGATCTCTTCTATTTGGTATTGGAGTATCTCTTTTTTGCGATTTCTATCAGCATGAGATAATTCTAATTCTTCCAATCTCTTTTTGAGGCTTTTATAAGTTAAAAACCCTTCCTTCACTTCTCCTCTTAGTGTGTGCAAACCTGCAAAACCGTCCAAGATATCCAACTGTTGGGCCTTGTCTAAAAGCAGAATTTGATCATTTTGATTATGCACTTCGGATAGAATTTCTCCTAAACCACGAAGTACTTGAGCGGATGAAAGGGAATGATTGATCTGGATCTTTGTTTTTCCGTCCCGAGTGAATTCCTTTCGGATTACGATTACGGAACCGTTTAGAGGAAATCCATGCTCCCTCATCCAAGTTATGGCGCTTGGATTTTGGGAAATATCGAACTCTGCTTCTAAACAATACTTATCCGAGCCTGTTCGGATATCCATCGTACTGCTCTTTCCTCCGAGTAAGGATGAAAGAGCATCCAGTAAGAGAGATTTTCCGGAACCGGTTTCTCCCGTAATCGCAGTTAAGCCCCCTCTTAAGTCAATCTGGGCTGATTCAATTAATGCAAAATCTCGGATACTAATTGTCTGAAGCATAATTTTTCCCCTTAGCTACAACATACTATTCGGATGATTGTATACTTTTGTAAACTATTTTTTTGTATAGTATTTTGAAAAAATTAGAATAGGAAAATGGAATTGAACACATATTTCTACTTAGAAAAGTAAGATTCCCTCGGAATGTCCATTCTGTTCGTCTTTGATTATAACAGAAAAACCTTATTATTTATGACTGAAATTTTGCAATGCAAAGATAAATAACGTTGGCGTTCATAAATGTGATTAGGAAATCAAGGAGACATTTTACGAATCTACTCTGCTTCTTTTTTAAAAAATGGATAATTTGAAGGCAAATATTATGGAACGATTATTCTCATTATATATATTAACCCTTTTTTGTAGCTTTAGTTTGTTATTTATTGCATGCTCAAGGGAAGACGTAGATGAGATTCAAGGTAAGAAAAAGAAATCCAACTGCACAGTTGAATATATAGGGTGCGTGGAATATTATAAACAATGCATAGACAACGGCACTTGTGATTTAAGTCAATATACTGGATCGACGACGGAAAAAGCACAATCCTTTTGTTCTAGTAGCTTTTTACTTTGCGTTGGATATATAATGGGAGGCGCATCTGCTGGTCGAGATTAGCTCTCCCATACGCAATCGTGCAGCATACTAGGATATATTCGAAAGAGGGCCACCCCGCGAAAGATCGAACCGTGGTCAAAAAATCGTGGATACGATTTTTTGACCGGAGGCGAGAGCTTGATCCGAAACGGACTTAAAGTCCGGTTCGGACGCGGCCAACCTTTTAAGTTTGTATCCTTTTTGAGATCTGGAACTCGCCGATTTTTGATTGCATGAATCGTCCTAGGGGAAACACTGGGTATCGATTTTTCTCCCACAGAGGACGTAAACGAGCATGGCAAAAAGTTTCAAAGATTTAGACGCCCAGCTCTCAGACTACATCCTCAGCCGCTCCCGCATCTCCGTTCAATCTTCCAGAATGAATTCCAAATTGGAAAAATACGTTTTGCGTATTCTAACGGAAGTTCTGGAAAAATTAGGCCAAACAAGATACATTGAGATGTTGTATACGATCACCAAAGAAATGGCGATCAATGGAGTAAAGGCCAACCAAAAGAGGGTTTTTTTCGAAGATCTTGGTTTGGATATCCGAAATCATGAGCATTACGACCAGGGTCTGGCCCAGTTCAAACAGAACTTCTCCGAAAAAATGGCTGACGAATATGGGAAACGTTGTCTTGCAAGAGGCGTTTTTGTCAAAATTTCAGTTACTTATACTACCGAAGGTTTGGTCGTCGAAGTAGTTAATAATACTCCTGTGATTGAGATCGAAGAATCTCGTATGAGGGAGAAGATGAGAAAGGCGATGGAATATAATGATATCGCCGAGTTCTATATGGATAATATGGACAATACTGAAGGAGCTGGTTTGGGTATCGCTTTAATCATGATCCTTCTCAAAAGTGAGAATATTGATCCAAAACTATTCAGAATCCAAACAAGCACCGCAGAAACTGTCGCCAGGGTAGAAATCCCTTTCACCGACAATTACGTAACTATTAGAAGTAAGGAAATCAACCAAGTTGGAAATCACAAATAAGACTGCCGTAATCACCGGTTCCGCCGGAGGTTTAGGCAAAGAGATGGCCCTTCATTTTGCAAAATTAGGAGCCAATATTGTTCTATCGGATATCTCCGCAGACAAACTGGAAGGCGCCAAAAAAGAGGTAGAAGCTCTAGGCGTTAAAGTGATCGCGGTGCCTACAGACGTTTCTAAGGAAAAAGACGCCGTTGAACTCATGGAGAAAGCAGTTTCCGCCTTCGGATCCGTAGATATCGCAGTTTTGAATGCGGGGATTTTGAGAGATGGTCTCTTAATAAAAGCGGATAAACAGACTGGTAAGGTTGCGTCCAAGATGTCTTTGGCAGAATGGCAGGCAGTAATCGATGTGAACTTGACCGGAGTATTCTTAACAGGCAGAGAAGCGGCAGTTCAAATGGTAAATAACGGTACCAAAGGGGTAATCATCCCTATTGCCTCTGTTTCTATGCATGGTAACCCAGGCCAAACCAATTATTCCGCAGCGAAAGCCGGAGTAGCAGCGATGACTAAACTATGGGCGAAGGAACTCAGCCGTTATGGTATCAGAGTCGCGGGTATTGCACCTGGATTCATCGCTACAGAAATGGTAATGAAAGACATGAATCCGGAAGCTCTCAAAAAATGGGAAGCGTTGATCCCGATCGGTAGATTAGGCAGACCAGATGAGATCGCTAGCACTGCGGCATTCATCGCTCAAAACGATCTGGTAGACGGAGTCGTTTTGGAAATTTCTGGAGGGGTCAAAATTTGACCCCTTTGTTTCTTTTATTCCCTTTCTCAGTCCATTAGTTTTCCTTAATTCTTCCACACTTTTGCCTTTAATAATTTCATTTCGCCTATCTTGGTTAAGCTGAAAGCTTGTTCACCCTTCAAAACGTTTTCTTGAATTAGAAATCTGGCAAATTCGAACTTTATAATAGTATATATTTCGTTTATTGTTAAATTAGAATATTGAGTTTTTGGGATCTTCTAAACGTAAGAGGGTTCTAATATTCGAAGGATTGAAAGTTATAATATTCAATTTCTCTAAGCTTGAGGTTATTATATCTACAATTGGTAATAAATTATTTTCCATTTTATTTACATAATTATATCATAATTTACATGATTTCTAATTTTACAAAAAATAGAGATAGTTTTCGGAAATCCTTGTAAATTTCAAAGGTTATGTTAGAGTGGATTCAAATACAACAGAAGGCAGATTATGGCAGCCCAAAAGTTAGAAATTAAAAAAACTCATCTGGATTCTACCATCCGCGGACTTAAAGCAGTAGCTCATCCTGACAGATTAAAAATTCTTCTCCATCTTTCTAGAAAAGAACATAGCGTAGGAGAACTCGTAGACGCACTTGGTATCAGCCAATCAGCTGCTTCCCAACACTTAAGCAAAATGAAAGAAGCAGGATACTTAGGAAGCAAAAAAGTTTCTAACCAAGTATTCTACTCTATCAAAGACGCAAAATTCAAAGCATTCGCAAAATCTTTACTTCAGATCTTTTCTAAGTAATTAATAGCTGTGGGGGGTCTTCAGGGGCCCCTTTATTACTCTTCTTTTTTCAGCAAATCCACGTAATCCGCAATCGCAGTTTCCAAATCAGTAAAACCTTCTTTGTAACCACTTGAGATCAGTTTTTGGGTCTCTGCCTTCGTATAATATTGGTATTTTGCCTTTAAACTTTCAGGCATTTCCATATATTCAATATTTTCAGGTTTTCCCATTGCTTTGAATAAAGCAGATGCGAGTGAATTCCAAGTTTCAGCTTGTCCTCTTCCAACATTATATAAACCGAATTTACGATTTTCCAAAAGGAATAAGCTAATCTTGGCCGCGTCCTTTACATAGAGAAAATCCCGTTTTTGTTCGCCATTCTTATAGTCTGGGCGATAGGATTTGAATAATTTCAATTTTCCTTCTGAAGAGATCTGTTCGTATCCTTTTAAAACAACGGATCTCATATCTCCTTTATGGGCCTCCCCAAACCCGAAGATATTGAAGTATTTCACACCAGTGATTTGATCCAAGAATCCTTTTTTTAAGGCGTATAGATCGAACATATGTTTGGAGTATCCATACATATTCAAAGGTTTTAGAGGATGGATCGGGGTCTTATCATCATATCCAAACTGCCCTTCTCCATACGTGGCCGCAGAAGAAGCATACAAAAATTGGATTTTTCTGCGAAGAGACTCTTCTGCTAATATCTTTGTATATTCGTAGTTATTTCGGATCAAATAAGAAGCATCAGTCTCCGTTGTAGAAGAACAGGCTCCTAAATGGAAGATATGAGAATAATCTTTTAAAATATCTGTAGTTTGAACTTTTTGAAGGAACTCTTCTTTTTCTAAATAATCTGTATATTCCAAACCTCTAAGGTTTTTCCATTTGTTAGTCAGGCCCAAATGGTCTACTACAAGGATATTTGAAATCCCCTGCTCGTTTAGAAGTCTAACTACATTACTTCCTATCAGTCCGGCTCCGCCGGTAACGATTACTCGTTTCATTCCCATTCTTCCATTTACCTACATTGAATCCAGAAGTCTACCAAATCTATTCTCTACTTGTTTGGTGATTTTAAGATCTTCTTCTAGAACCGGAGGATACCAAGTTTTTAGTCTTGCATCTACAAGGATTGGACCTTGGAAAGAAATATGATTCCGAACTACTTTAGAATCTCCATAGATATCAGCGGCTGGTTCGAATCGAGTGAATACATTCCAAATAAAATCGTGATCAGATTTTGTTGCTTCTTCTGAATTATCTACTAAGAATACGAATAAAAATCCTTGGGTGATTGCTTCCTTGCGAAGTGTTTCTAAAGCCCCATCCCCTTTTTTGTATTTTGGTCCGGAAACTACTAAGATTCCAGGGCAATATACTTTTGGATTTTTGAATTTAGAATTTTTAATATTAGAAGTGATCTTAGGTTTTAATTTTTGGGTTTTAGGTCCCACTCCAAGTAAAACTGCCTTACTTCCTTCATTTACCTTTGGTCCTGTATAATCCAAAGTGTCTTGAGAAATATTGGAGAAGATATGTAAGTCAGTCTCCGGTTGGAATCTCTCCAGTGCGGCAAGGAAAGTAGTTTTAAAATCCATCAATGGAACATCTTGGTCAGTAACGATCAAAAATTTAGTAAGGGATAATTGTCCTTCTCCCAAAATCCTAAGAGCGCCCATGAATGCTTCTTTTTTATATCTTTCTTTTACGATCGCTGCCGCTAAGGAATGTACTCCGGATTCTTCGTAAGCCCAAATTCCTTTTACTTGGGGCATAACGATGGGGAACATGGGAGATAATAGATGTTGTAGATACTCCGCGATCCAATGGTCTTCCTGTGGAGGACGTCCTACAACTGTAGCAGGCCAGATTGCATCTTTTCGAGCATAAATTTTATCAATTTCAAATACTGGATAATCATGTTTAAGCGCATAATATCCATAATGATCTCCGAAAGGTCCCTCCGGTCTTCTAATCTTCGGAGGAATTTTTCCGATTAATGCAAAATCAGCATCTGCCACGATTGGAAGAGGACTGATCTTTTTGTTTTTGATAATTTTAAGTCTTTCACCTAACAAAAGCGAAGCGAGAAGAAATTCACTAATCTCTTCTGGCAAAGGTGCCACTGCCGAAATCGTTAAAGCAGGTGGACCTCCTACATAAATATGCGCAGGTAAAGCGTTACCTTCTGCTTCGGCCTCTGAATAATGAAAGCCACCGCCCCTATGGATCTGAATATGCATCCCTGTAAGCTTAGCTCCATGGAATTGGATACGATACATTCCCAAATTTCCTTTTCCGGTTTTGGGACTTTCTGTATACACCAAAGGTAATGTGATAAATCTTCCTGCATCCTTGGGCCAGGATTTTAATGCAGGCAATTCGTCGAGGCTTTGTAACTCTGAATCCAAAATAGGAGCCTTACTCACCTTTCTAAGGCCGACTTTCAAAGCAGTCCAAGCGAGAGATCTTGCTTCCCATACTTTTTTAGGAGTAGGAGGCATTAAATGTTTTGCAGTATATGCGATTTTTTGAATAAACTTTACAGGATCTTCTCCGAATGCGATCTTGATCCTGCTTTCTGAACCATACAAATTAGTAGCTACAGAAAATCTGGAACCTTTCACATTCGAGAATAGAAGTGCCGGTCCTCTTTTGGCAACAACCCTTCTTTGGATTTCTGCGATCTCAAGAATTGGATCCACCTCTTCTTTGATCTCCAAAAGTTCTCCTTTTTTAGAAAGTTCTTTTACGAATTCGGAAGTAGATCGAATATTCATAGTTTTCCTTTAAAATAATAATTCAATTATCTAAACCTGGTAAAACAGCTCCGTCTTTAGCCAGAGTCTGTTTTATTTTTTTTGCAATAGAAGAAGGAAATTCAGTCTCCAAGTTTTTCCAATTGCAGTATTTGATTTCTATTGATGGCCGAATTTTGTGAAAATTTTCTAAAATTTTTCTCTCTAATTTTTGATCCAATGCTGTTTCAGAAACAAAACCTTGGATCTTATGATGAGTAATCGTGTGTTTAAATTTGATTCCAAGATCAAAAGATTTTAAATTCCAATCCAAAACGGGATCTGCTTCATAAGGATTTTTTCCTTCGAACGAAAAAGGAAGAGAATATATTGTTTTAAAAAATCTTCTCTCTGGATAGCGGACCAGTAAAATTCCCTGTTTGGTCTTTAGTATATAAAAACGGATATTTAATGGGATTTCCTTCTTCTTCTTTTCTATTACCGGGATCTCTTCTTGGACACCATTTCGGTAAGCTATACAATCATTTTGAAGAGGACATTGGGTACATAAAGGTTTTGGAATACAGATGCGGGCTCCTAACTCCATTACTGCTTCGTTATGATCTCCCGGGAACTCAAGATTCAAAAATGAATCCGCAATCTTTTGTAAAACCGGATCCGCTTTAGGACCTGACTCTTTGAACATGACCAATCGAGAAAGAACCCTTTTTGCATTCCCATCCAAAACAGCAAAAGGTAAATTATAAGAAATAGAAAGAATAGCTCTTGCCGTATAAGGCCCCACTCCAGGAAGAGAAAGTGCGTCTTCTAAGGTTTTTGGAAATTTGCCACCGAATTCATTGACTAGTTTCTGAACTCCGGCCAAAAGATTTTTGGCTCGGGAATAATAACCAAGTCCTTGCCAGTAACGGAATACTTCCTCTTCCTCCGCGATCGCAAGATCTTCCGGTTTGGGAAATCGATGCATAAACTTTTCATAGAGAGGGAGCATCGCTGCAACTCTTGTCTGTTGCAGCATAATCTCACTTACCCAAGTTGAATATGGTGTTCTGTTTTTTCGAAATGCCAGGTCTCGTTTTTCTTTTAAGAACCAACTTCTAAGCTTTAAATTCGTTTTAGGATCGAATTCGTAAGTCGGAAGATCGGTTACTTTTTGTTTCAAACCGGCGGGCATGTATCTGACTATCGGAGCCTTTTACTCCAGGGAGAAAAGGAGTTTTCGAAGCCGGTTTGTTGGAATTCCTACAATTTATTTGGGTGCCCCACCCTTTTTCTGGGTGGGGGCCGGTCTGTGGTACCCGGAGTCCGTCCTATCACAAAAAACTCAAACAAGCAAGCAAGATTCTAAACCAGAAGTCCTGTAGGAATTCCAACAAGACTTCTCCCAGTTCCCGCTTGTTCATTCCTATCTATAGCAAAAATCCTCCTGACACCTCTAAATCCTGAGCAGTCACCCAAGAAAACTCGTCGGACAACAAATTCACAATAACCTTAGCTATATCATCCGGACTTCCAATTCTTCCTAAAGCAGTCTGATCCGCTATAGGTTGGATGTACTCTGGATGTTTATCAAATGCTCCTCCTCCAAGATTTGTATGAACTGGACCTGGAGAGATTGAATTCACTCTTATCTTTCTAGGAGAAAGTTCTTTTGCAAGATACTTAGTCCAAGAAGTCAAAGCAGCTTTCGAAGCACCATAAGCGGAATACCCTACAAAGGATCCGTGACTTGCTGAACTGGATGTATTCACGATTCTTCCGTTATCTTCTATAATTTTAACAAGATGCTGTGTTAAGAAAAATGGCCCTTTAAAATTCGTGTTTAGCATTTGATCGAAATATTCCTCTGTAATCTCTGTAAAAGGCACCCCTCCTCCGACACCTCCGTTATTTACCAAGTAATCAAAAGTTTTTCTCTTCCAAATATCTTCTAGATTCATTTTTACAAGCTCAGCAAAAGTTTCAAAGGAAGACTTTTGACTAAGATCTAATTTAAGACTTACTGCTTTTGAGCCGTATTTCTCCACTTCTTTTACTACATCTTCTGCGCCTTTCTTATCCGAATGATAAGTAAGAATTACACCAATCCCTTTTTTACCTAGTTCGATCGCGGTATTTTTTCCGATCCCGTTACTTGCTCCTGTGACGATTGCAATATTCATAACGTCCTCCAATACCCTGAAGCGTAGAACATTTGATAAAGATAGTAAAGATCGGATCATGCCGATTGATTGCCTAATCCTACCGACTTATCAATAAATCGAAATATTCCATAAATTTAGCTTTAGATAATATGATTTCATTCTATTATGTTACAGAATGAAGGAAATTCTGAAAGAGATTGCTGAACTAACAATCCAGGCAACAACAAAACCAACTAAAACGGAACTCCCAAAAGTATTACTTATAAAAGGAGAAGTATCCGAACACCAACTTGCGGCGGTCTACGAACCTATGATCGGTTTAGTCGTGCAAGGAGGGAAAACGATCTCGATAGGAGATCAAACTATTCAATTAAAGGCGCCTTCTTATTTTGTAATTTCCGCTGATATCCCGGCCACAGGAAAAGTTCAACAAGGCAAAACTGGACCTTACATTTCTTTGGGACTCGAATTGGACCAGGACTCCATTTTAGATTTATTAAATGATCTTCCTAAAGATCCTTCAGAAGAAAATGCAGAGAATGAGTTCATAGCCTGCGAAGCGTCTACTGAATTTTTAGAAGTTTGGGTTAGAATGCTCCGACTTCTTAAAACACCAGAACATATTCCTGCCCTTGCTCCTATCTATGAAAGAGAAATATTATATAGAGTCCTTCTTGGTCCCCAAGGATGGCGTTTGAGAAAATTTTGCCAAACTCAAGGAAAAGGACCGACTATCTATCCTGCAATTCGATGGATCAGAGAAAATTATACTGCCTCAATGGAGATTAAACGATTAGCGGCAAAATCCAGATTGGGAGTTACAACATTTCATAGACAATTTAAACAGATAACAGGCCTAAGTCCTATTCAATTCCAAAAACAACTCAGATTGCTCGAAGCGAGAAAACTTTTAGTCCATAGTGCTTATTCCGCGTCACGCGCTGCCTTCGAAGTTGGATACGAAAGTGTTACTCAATTCAATCGAGAATATTCCAGGTTTTTCGGGAACTCTCCAGTAAGAGATGCTTCCAACCTAAGAGAAAAAATAGCATTGACGAGGTACTAAAACTCATAAGAATCCAGCGATCGGTTTCTTAACGGAGAAGTATCAAATGCAAACTTCTAAACAGAATCTCACTTTAGCGCGCTTAGTATTCGGTTCTACCGCTCTAGTTTGTTTTGTAGGTGTTCTATTAGAACTTTGGTATGCCTACAATCATCAATCCTCTCTTCCACCAAACGCAGGTTTCACCCGCACATTTGGTCCCGGCTTTGATAGTTTGCTAAATCAATTTTCATTTTTTACAACCCAATCCAATTTAATCTTAGGGATCACCACTCTCCTTCTTGCATTGAATTTGGATCGAACATCTTCTAATTTTCATATTTGGAGGTTGATAGGGATCATTGATATTACGATTACTGGAATTGTTTTTAACTTCGTTTTACAGACTGTTCCTAAAAATGATCTCATTGCAGATACTGCGAGTAGATTAGAACACGATATTGCTCCTATAATAGCTGTGATTGGTTGGATTATCTTCGGACCAGCAAGAACAGTCACGTTACGCAGGATTTTAATAGCTGCCATTCTTCCTATTGTATACGCTATATTCACTCTAGCAAGAGGAGCAATTCAGGAATGGTATCCATATAATATTATGGATGTTCCTCGACTTGGTTATTCAGGGGTCATGATCAATATTATAGGGATTTTTGTTCTGTTTTTATTGATCGCGGGATTTTTGGCGTTAGTAGATAAACTTTTATCTTCCAAATTTGGAAGAATCTCTTTCCCAAACAGTTAGATTTCTTTTCATCTGTTTGTAGGAGATCCTACTCACAGCTGAATCTTTAAAATGGTTCTTGAATTCCTTTTCATCTAGATCCGAGAGATTTTCTTTTTTGAAAAGTTCTCGGATCTTAAATTCTCCTATCTCCGTTTTCCAACCCTTCTTGCGGGCTTTTACCTGATTCCAAGGGCAAATCTCTTGGCAGATATCGCAGCCGTATACCCAACCATGTAGAGAATCAACATTCTCGGATCTATCTTCTATCGTTTTATAAGAAATACATTTACGAGCATCAATTTTATAAGGTTCCAAAGCACCTGTTGGACAAGAATCGATGCATGCCCTGCAAGTCCCGCATCTGTCCTTTGCTTGGATGGAAATGAAACTTGTAGGAAGATCTGTAAAAATTAAACTGATAAAGAAGAAGGATCCATATTCTTCATGAATTAAATTTGTATTTTTTCCGATCCAACCAACCCCAGCTTCCCTTGCTAAAATTTTTTCGGGAACAGGGAGAGAATCTACACCTTGTCTGAATTTTTGGTTTGGGAACTTCTTCCTTAAAAATTCTAATAGATCAGAAGCTTTTTTACGAAGAACGGAATGATAATCTTCTCCCATAGCATACCTGGAAAATCGATAAGGCAGATCTAAGTTTTCATATTCAGGATCATTATATAATGCGCCTAATGCAATCACCGATTCAGGTTTAAATCCAAGTCCTTCTAATTCTAATCGAAGGTTCATGTTTTTAGGATACCAATCCATATTTCCATGACGGCCTTCTCCGACCCAATGAAGTATGTTTTCTTTGTCTTCTGAAGGAACAGAAGCAGGTCCCACTCCAAATAATTGGAACCCATTCGTCATCGCAATATCTTTCAGTTCATCCAGAAGTTCTTTACTTTCAAGAAGCATATCTTATTCTTTCTTCATGCAGGAAGGAGAAGAAACATCCTTACATTCTATATCGGGAGGAATTCCTCTCCAAGAACTTTTAAGCGCAGCAAAAGAAGCTGGCTTGGATCTTCCTAAAGAAAGAACAAGACCCTTGGGTAGGATTTTACTCGCAGGACTTTTAGGGGCGCTGCGAGGTTTTGAGGAGAGAGGACTTTCTCCCTTCTTACCAACTCATAAATACATTTTTGCTGAGATCGTTTCGGACCTAACCGACGCTTATTCTATCTTGTCCCAAGAGTCGGATGAAAAGATGATTTTACAAGCAGCTTGCGACTTCGGCATCAAAAAAGTATATCACCTAGAATGGAAATTATACTCTTCCCACGATCTATTCTAAATTCAGACCGCAAAAAATATAATAGCGGAGAAGGATACAAGCACCACCGCTTCCAAAAGCCCTGCTCCGAAATTTTGATCTCTTTCTATTTCTTCCTGTAATGTTGAGCCAGGCAATACCACCCAGTCTGCAAAAAAATGCAAAATAGGAATGATTATGAATGCAAGTCCTAGATCCAATAGTAGTAAGATCCCTGTTTGGTATAAAGATTCAAATTCCCTAAACAATGCTCTAGTAAGTAAGATCCCGATCGCAAGCAACGCTCCTGCAAATGCAGTTCCAGCCGCAAGGTTTTGTTTTTCTTCCAACTCTAATCTGAGTTTATAAGGGATCCAAATTTTATAATATACTGAGAATAAGATCATTCCGATCTGTCCCACTGAGAAGAAAATTACAGAGATAATTGATCCTATGATTGTTTTCTCCACAAGAGGAGAAACAGCTATACCTAATCCCTGTGGGAAAACCTTCTCTCCTATATCTCCGTTCAATGCAGCTGCTATAAAGAATGAACTTGCGATTGTTCCGCCAAATAGAACTGACGCAACAGCTAAGTTTCTTTTTTCATATATTTCTTCGATTGCATCTATCCCGCCTAAAATCAGTCCATCGTTGATTTTTTGGGAAAGAAGAAGAAGTATTACTCCTAAGATAGAAAAAGAAGACACTTGGAAAAGATCTCCGAGTAAATCTCCCTTTTCTCCAGGATGAGAAACTATTGTGATAAATAATATGATGACCCCGATATAATAGCCGGATAAGCTCAGAGCGAGCGCGCTATTATCGGATTTTACTAATTCCTCGTCTAACTTACGAGGTTCCGTCCAGTCCTTGAGTTTTTTGCCGATGTAAAAGACTAAAAAGCCTAAAACGAAAAAGGCAAGATCCTTACCTAGTAAAGAAATATATTTCCAAACGAAATCCATGCACGACAGATTACTATGCTTGGGTCAAAATTTCATAGCCTTTTTCAGTGACAAGAATGGTATGTTCGAACTGAGCGGACCATTTTCCGTCCTTTGTGGTCACAGTCCATCCATCCTTTTTAGAAAAAATCACTTCCCAAGTCCCTAAATTCACCATTGGTTCTATAGTGAATGTCATTCCAGGTTCGAGTTTGGCTAGTTTACGGCCGGAACGATAATGAGGAATTTGAGGTTCTTCATGGAAACCTCTTCCTATTCCGTGGCCCATTAGATCTTTAACGATCCCATATCCTTTAGGAGTCAGGTAATCATCGATCGCATTTGATATATCGCTTACACGATTTCCAGGCTTTACCTGTTCTATCCCAATCCACATAGCACGTTCTGCATCTTTAACGAGACGTTCCACTTCCGGAGAAGTTTTACCACCTACTATAAAAGTACGAGAACTATCACCATGATATCCATCTACGATAGGAGTCACGTCTACGTTAACGATATCTCCTTCTTTCAGAACATCGATTGCTTTAGGTATCCCATGACAAACGACTTCGTTGATGGAAGTACATACTGATTTCGGAAAACCCTTGTAACCTAATGGAGCCGACTTGCCTCCATTCTTCTTAGTGAACTCTTCGCAGAGATCATTGATCGCAAGAGTACTAATACCGGGTTGAATAAACCCGGAGATATAGTCCAGAAGCGCGGCGGCTAATTTGCCCGCCGCCCTCATTTTCTCGATTTCAGTCTTGTTCTTGATGTAGATCAAGAATGGATTAGAAGTCGGTTGGTCTAACCGTAGTGCGTTTGTTCGCCTCGGTACGTTTTAAAGCATCGTCGATCAGTCCGTATAACTTTTCATTCAAGCCATCGACCGCGTCTCCGGAAGTCATAAAGCCTTTAGATTTGATATAAGCTTTTACCTTGCTTGCGACGATGAGGGTATCCTTTTCAGCGCTTTGAGCCATGGAATTCTTCCTCTTAACAGTAGTTTTCTTTTTTTGTACCATACGAACGAGCTTTGGGAGCTTCTCCTTATTTCATCCCGAGACTTTTCCGGAACGTTTCAGATTTACTGTGATACGTTTCCAGACGCCTCGAAAAAAGGAATCATTTTCGGATTGCTACCCTACAATTTCAGTTTTTTATTAAAAACGAAAGGATCTCCCTATGAAATTTTTTGCATGTCGTATAATACAAGTGGGAACGAGACATATTGGGGAAAAACTTTGGGGTCAAGAAAAAAATCATCCCTTTTTCACCGTCTCGTTTTGAATGATAGTTTGGACCAAAGAAGTTTCGAGCCCTAATTTTTCAGCGATCGTCTCTGGTTGCCAATGAAAATTATGAAATAAATTCAACACTGTTGCTTTCTTTCTAGCTACAAGGGGATCTTTATCCGAAGTCTTTCCGGACTTGCCCCCGCCAGTCTTAGATATATTGGTCTGGACTACGTCCATGAATGCAGAAAGTTTTTCAAAGGTATCTTCTGCTTCGGAAAGTAAACCTTCTAGGTCGTCCTTAACCGATAAAGCACCTTCTTTCATATCATCTAATCTTTGTTGAAGAGTGCTGATCTGTTTATGGCGCTCTCCTAACTCAGACATTAGGTCTTCTATCTTATCAAACTTAGCTTCTACAGAAAGTATCTCTTCTTTTCTGCCTGCAAGAGTCTCTAATCTGTCGTCGGTCTTTCTTAAAGTTTCTGCGACTTCTCTTTCTCTCGCTTCTATTACGGAGATTTCTTTTTCCATCTCACGTATTTTCTGAGCCAACTTGAATGAATTCTCTTTATGACCTTGGCTATCTTGATCAAGTTGTTTGATCTCTTCTCTAACGGATACAACTCTACCCAAACGATCTTCCAGATCTAAGAAGCGGGATTCCATTTCGAATGCTCGCTCTCCGGCTTCGACCAACTTGCGATGAGTATCGTTCCACTGAGAAGATTCTTCCATGATTCTTTCGAATTCTTCTTTTAAAACTTCTGCTTTTTCTTCTATAGAAAGAATTTCCGAACTTCTCTCTTCTGCCTGAGATATACGAGTTTCCAGATCTTCTTGTACTTTTTTGATCCGAACTAAGTTTTGATCCAGATCTTCATACGTTTTTTCCGTATGATTTGCATCTTCCAGAGCCTCTTTCATCTCAGAGACAAACTCTTCAGAACGTTCTATAATTTCTTTTACATCTAAGAAGAGTGCAGAACGTTTTTCTGCATCCAGGATTCTTTCAGAGATCTCATCCACAGAAGAGCGCAATTTCTCTGCTTCTTCTTCCAATTCGGAGAATAGAGAACGTTTTGCATCTTGGATCTCTGATAGATCTTTGCGAAGATCGATTTGAAGAACACGATATTCTTTTTGTGCCTTCTGGAATTCTTCTCTTCCTGTTTTTAGGAATTCCTCCGAAGATTCTTCGGTTTCTTTCAGTAAATATTTTACCTGATTTTGGAATTCCTTCATCTGGCCTTCGCTTTCTTTGATCCCTGAATCTAAAGCTTCTTCCAGATGTCGTTTTACATCCGCTAAATGTTTTGCGATCCTTTCTTCCAATTGGCTTAATTGGATCTGGCCTTTGTCTAAGAGAGCGGATAATTGTCTGTTGATCTTGGAATCGATCGTATCGTTCAAACGATCTATTTTTTCTTCCTGTCTTTCGAAGAAGTCTTGGCCCGATTCTTTCAGTTTGTCTAAAACGACTCTTGCCTGCTCCCCTGCCTTCTCCAGTTGGGATTCGGTAGAAGTACGGATCTTCTCCGCTTGCATTTCTAAAAGTTTTTCATTCTTGCGCAGAAGGTTTTCGAATCTTTCTCCTACAGCAGAATATTCCACTTTTACGTTCTCTACGTTTGTAATTGCTTCAGCTCTAAGATCTTTGAAACGAGAGATAAGATCTTCTCTGACCTCTTCTCCCTCTTTTTGGAAGTTTGTTTTGTATTTAGATACAAATTCTTCGATCTTATCTTTTTGCTCTGCATAAGATTTGGAGAATTCTTCCAGATATTCCGCACCTTTAAAATGGATCTGTCCCAGTCTTTCTTCCAATCCACGGATCGCATCCATGGTATGATTTTTCTGGGATTGTACTTCTTCTTCCCAAGAACGAGAGAAGTGTTCGAATCTCCTGTCCATTTTGCGGAACTCGTCTTCTATAGAAAGACCGATCTCGCTTACCTTGGATTCTGCTTCCGCAAGAATATCACCTGCGGTTCCTTCCAATGCCTCTCGGATATCTTTTACGTAAGAATCCATTTCTTTCATCCGGGTAGAAACCTGGACGTCGAAAATTTTTACATTTTCTCTGATAGAATCCCATTCAGAACGGAAACGTTCAGAATGAGAAGCATGTAATGCACCAACTTCTTCTTCCAAAGAACCTTTTAGTTCTTTTACGGATGTCTCCATTTCCTTCATTCTAGAAGAAATTTGAGAAGAATAGTCCTTAACGTTTTCTTTAATAGCTTCCCAGTCCGCACGGAATTTTTCCGCTTGAGAGTGTTGCAGGACTTTGAGTTCTTCTTCCAAAGATTCTCTTACTTGGTCCAATTTCAGTTTGGACTTTCTTTCTTCTTCCGAACGAGAAGATTCTAAAGCGGAATGGAATTCTTTTAATCCGGAAAGGATTTCCTTTCTCAGATCTTCTGCTTCTATTCTTAAGCTGCTGGAAATACGATTGAATTCGTCTTCGAAAGAATCTATTTGGCGCATCAGATCCGCTTTGCGGGAATCTGCTTGTTTTAATAATTTATTCTCAGCTTCCAAATATTTTTCTTGGAAGATATTGATGGAGTCGTTGATTCCTTCGGCTTGGCGTCTAGTCTCGTTCAAGATCTCATCACGACGAGTCAGCGTTTCGAGGCTCATTCCTTCTATTTCTTTACGAATGGTTTCGATCTCTATACGAACCCCGTTTAGGAATGCTTCTTTGGAATGAACTACTTGTTCTAATACTTGATCGTATTTTTGGCGAATGACTGATTCATTACGGGAGAAGGTTTCCTC
Organism: Leptospira venezuelensis; assembly: GCF_002150035.1. NCBI lineage: Bacteria > Pseudomonadati > Spirochaetota > Leptospiria > Leptospirales > Leptospiraceae > Leptospira > Leptospira venezuelensis. The sequence continues at coordinate 86,535 of NZ_NETS01000008.1, forward strand.
TAACTTACGATCCGCAAGTTCCGCTTTCTCATCCACTCTAGTTTCTAAACGATCAATTTTTTCGGATACGGACAAGAAAGCAGTCTGCATTCTATCCGTCCTGGCATCTAGATCCTCTTCTTTTACTTTTACTGATTCGAGAAGAGTCTGAACTTCTTCTCGAGCAGAATCTACTTTGCCTACTGTTTCATGATATAATGACTTTGTTTGAGCTTCTAATCTCTGGCGGAAAGCTTCACCTAATTCTTCCAATCCAGACTCGATACGATCCGCTTTAACTTCTAATAATCCCTCTAATTCAACTATCTTAGAAGCTAGTGATTGTAGAATATCATCAGAACGGAAATTAAGTTTTTCCTGGAAGGCTTCGAGTAAAACTTCTGCCTCGGAACGAAGTTCTTGGATACGATTTCCGATACCATACACTTCTTTTTTGCCAAGCTCCAGTCTTTGCAATCCATCCTGGATAGATTGAGATTCTTGGCGAATATCAGAAGAGAGATGGACTACTTCTTTTAGATCTAACGTAACTGCGTTTAAAAAATCCCGATTGGAACGAATCGTTTCCAATAATTGTTTGGATTCATCGTTGAGACCTCTTACCTCTTCAGCAAGTTTTCTGGTCTGTTTTAAACTGATCTCCAGTTCAATTCCGGAATCCTTTACGGATTGGATTTTTTCCAGTGCGATCTCTTGCAATTCTTCCTGGAGTTTGCCAGTATATCTTTTGATCTGGCTGAGCTTATAATTCGACTTGTCCATCCTGCGAAGGAGGATAGTAATGCCTACACTGGCTAAAAAGGGTAAAAGAAGTTCTAGGCCCATACTTAGAGTTTCAACGAAGATTCTATGAAGAAAAACCCTTCAAAGAATTATGTCGCATCAAATGGATAGGAATACTCGCGAGCAGGGGAATAAATCAAGAATTATTTCTCCAATCCCCAAAAAAAGGCCATATACGGCATTTGCGGGCATTTATGACGGAGTCATGAAACGGGCACCTTATCGTGACTGGGCAAAGATGATTTTGGAATCTTACCAGATCGGAACCCAAAAAATCCATCCAAAAATCGCATTGGATTTAGGCTGCGGTACCTGCAAAATTTGGAAATTTCTACCTTCTTCCACGGAACTTTGGGGAATCGATAATTCTCCTGAAATGCTTCAAATCGCCGATTCTAAGCAAATTAGAGGGGTCCGGAAACTAGGGGACCTTTTATCTTTTCCTAAATTGGATCGATCATTTGATCTAGTTTTTTCGGTGCACGATACTCTGAACTATTTCCAAACAGAAAAAGAACTCTCTCAGATATTTGCCCAAGTTTCAGGCGCTTTGGAGAAGAATGGGGTCTTCTTTTTTGATGTTAGCACCGCTGAAAATTTTCGAAAAAATTTTAAAGGTAAGGTCCTAAAGGAGACCCACGGGAAGACAAAACTCGTCTGGAAGAATGAATTTGATCCGGAAACTTCCATTTTAAAGACCAGTTTGGAATTTTCGGAGCCCGGAATTTCGGAACTGGAGGAGCATTATCACAGGGCTTATCCACTCGAAACTTGGTCGAAGAACCTACAAAATTCAGGCCTTGAAATTCTAGGAATTGGCTCCGATTATGAGTCCTGGGAAATTTTTCCAAAGGCGAATTATTGGAATTTTATGTGCCGAAAAATTTGAGTCGCTTGTTTGAACTATAGACCAGAGTTCTTTCCCCGTTTTATTGTTGGGATGCTCCGGTTTTAGGAGTCTATCTCAGTAAACAAGCTGTTACCTATGGCCAAATTAACGATACAAAATAAACACGGAATCGTTCGTTTCGAAAATCAACTCCTGGATGGATACGAAAAGGTATTTGATGAGATTTCGGAACAGGCTTCCAGGGCACATATCCAAAACCTAACCTTGGACATGACCCCAACCAAAAAAATTACCTCAAGTGGCGTTGCAAAGCTACTGACTCTTAGAAACCTTTTGGACCATTTTGGAGTAAAATTAGAAGTAGTGAATCTTCAACCTACTCTAATGGATGTGCTTCGTAAGTTCAAAGTGGATGCAATGCTTCGTATCAAGGCATAAATTCCGGGAAAAAAAGTTGCATAGGCTTTAAGGCCCGAAAGAATAACTTTCGTGGCCTCTCTTCAGGTATCCGATCTTTCTAAATCCTATTTTGGAAAGGTCGCGATCTCTAATCTAAATTTCTTCATTCCTAAAAACAGAATCACAGGTTTGCTTGGACCCAATGGTGCTGGTAAAACAACCGCACTCAGAATTCTAACAGGTTTTATTCGACCAGATAAAGGTTCCGTATCACTCGACGGAATCTCTTTAGAAAAAGATCCACAATCTATTAAACAAAGATTAGGCTATCTTCCCGAATCTTCCGCGATCTATCCAGATATGACTGTGGGAGAATATTTAGATTTCCTAGGGAATGCGAGAGGAATGGAGGTCTCCTTCTTCAAAAAAAGAAAAAAAGAAGTATTAGATATTTGTGATCTAAGGTCCCAAACTTTTTCTTTGGCAGGAATTCTGTCCAAAGGTACAAGACAAAGACTTGCTTTAGCGGGAGCATTGCTTCATGATCCGGATTGGATCGTTTTAGATGAACCTAGTTCCGGTTTAGATCCATTACAAATCTCTCATTTCAGGGATGTTTTGCGAAATTTAGGAAAAGATAAAATAGTATTATTATCCACTCATATTCTTTCAGAAGTAGAAGAAACCTGTGATCACGCCTTAGTTTTGCACAAAGGGAATTTAGTAGCTGATCTTCCTGTTTCTGAATTCAAAAGATCTGACTCAGTCCTTTTAAGAGCCAAAACAAATAAGGAAACTTTAGAAAAAGTTTTAGAAGGAAAGAATGTGCGAATTCTTTCTTCCGAAAAAGAGGGTGAATATACTAAATTCAGATTAGAATCCACTTCTTGCAAACCGGAGGAAATTTTTGAACTCATACGAAGAGAGTCTTTTCCAATTTTAGAATATAAGATTTCCCAAAAGTCTTTAGAATCAGTCTTTCAGGACCTGGTTTCCGGTTAAAATATGAAGCTTCTAAACATACCTCCGGGGCTTGTTGCCGTTTTTAAAAAAGAATGGGACAGTTATTTTAATACACCTATTGGCTATGTATTCTCCATCCTATACTTATTCTTATCCTCCTTCTTATTCTTTTATGGATTAGGAGAAGGTTCCTTCTGGGATAGAAAAGTTGCAGGTATGGAAGAATACTTCGTATGGACTCCCCTGCTATTTGTAGTATTTATTCCTGCGATCACGATGAGACTTTGGTCCGAAGAAAAAAGATCAGGGAGTCTGGAGATAATATTCACTTTGCCTATCTCTAAGTGGGAAATCGTTGGAGCTAAATTTTTAGCAGCTTGGGCATTTTTAGGATTCACAGTTTGTTTAAGTCTTAGTATCCCATTTTTCATCTGGGCATTCGGCGATCTTGATTTAGGGATCGTATTTGCAGGATACGTTGGTTGCTGGTTACTAGGTGGAGCATATATTAGCCTCGGGATCTTTCTTTCTTCCTTCGGAAGAGACCAAATCAGTTCCTATATTCTAACAGTTCTTGTTTGCCTTTTCTTTTTTCTATTAGGGACTCAGCCGGTTCTGAAATTTTTCGGAGGCGGGCCTTCTGCGTTTGCATATCTATTCGCTCTATCCTCTCATTTTGAATCTTTTCGCTTAGGGATATTAGATCTTTCGGATACTCTCTATTTTCTCAGCTTTATTTCAGCAAATCTAGGAGGAAATGTTTTCTTTCTCCGGAGAAATTATCCATGAGAGAATTATTACGTCCTCTATTAGATATTTCTAAATCTCCTTGGTTTGGTTTCGCAAATGGGATTTTACTTTTTGTACTTTTGAATGGACTTTTCTCCACAATCCCGTGCAAAGCAGATCTTTCCAGATCTGGAAGATTTCAAATTACATCCAGCACAGTAAAAGTATTAAAAGAAATAGACGATCCACTGTATATAGACGCGTTTTATTCTTCAGAGATTCCAGGAGAATACAAGGCAAGAGCAGAACTCAGCAAAGAACTTTTAAAAGAGATCGCCAAGATAGGAAAGGAAAATGTTTCTTTGCGATTTTACAATCCCTCTAGCTCGGAAGAAGATGCAAGAAAAGCAATGGAGTTAGGATTAGAACCTCAAATCCTACAACAAACTTCCAGAGATTCAGCCTCAGTCAAACAAGCCTTTATGGGAATTGTCCTGACCTTGGGTCATAAAACCGAAGTTTTATCCTTCGTATTTTATACAGAAGATTTGGAATACCAGATCTTAAATTCGATCCGTAAAATGCAAAGGCAGGATAAGGATTCAGGAATTGTTCTCTTAAAATCACCAGGAAATCTTTCCCTCCAAGAACAAGGCTCTACCAAAGATAGGATCGAAATTTTTGCAAGAAGAGTTTTGAGAGGAGAATACGGACCAATTTTAGAATTGGATCTGGAATCAGAAGAAATTCCCCAGGAAACTGAAGTGGTGCTTTGGATAGGAGGAGGAGCTCTTTCTAAAAACACAGAGCAAAAACTGGACAAGTTCCTCTTAGGTGGAGGAAGTTTACTCCTTCTCTCCAAAACAATGGAGTTCAAAACAAACTCTGAAAGAGGAAGTTTCGGACTTCTTTCAGGTGATTTAGGAGCAGGACTCGCGGAGAAAAATCCAAACTCAGCGGAAATGGTGCGATTTTTAGAACATTATGGAATTCGAATTAACTATGATATAGTTCTAGAACCGGATCATTCCTTACCAATGGGCTCTGTAATAGAAATTGAACCGGGAATTTTAGGAAAATATCCTTATCCTCCTTGGATTGTTCCAGACCAAAAATCAAATACCTTAGATCCAAATAGCGCATTTACCAAAAACCAAGAAAGTCTTTTGATCCCTTGGTCTTCTAGTTTGAATATTCTAGCTGAGAAACAGAAAGAAGTAAAGTTTACAATATTAGCAAAAAGTGGACAAGATGCTGAGTCCAGAACAGAGCCAATCTCTCTTGGAGAAAAACAAATTCTTTCTACTCCGATCCAAGCGAATGGCGGACCTTTTACGCTTGGAGTTTATGCAGAAGGAAAATTTACTTCTTATTTTCCTGACTTCCAACAAGGTGTAAAAGATCCACAATCTAAAAATAAACCAACTAAAACGGGCAGGATTCTAGTATTTGGTTCTCCCTATTTAGTTTCAGATCTTTTGGCATTTCCGGAATTCTCAGAAATACTGAAAAACTCAAATATTCCATTTTTATTAAATGCAATCGATATACTCAAAGGAGAAACAGATCTTATAGAAGTTCGTTCTAAACAATCTGCAGTTTTAAAACTAAAACCTTTACCATTCTTCTTAGAAACTGCGATCAGCTTATTTCATTTATTTTTAGTTCCTGGTTTATTAGCTCTTTATGCCTTCCGCAGGCTGAAGAGAAGGAACGTATAATAATGGATTTTTCAAGACCTAAAGAACTTCTCCGCTACACGTATAGAGAATATCCACAGATACTATTCTTTTTGGGGAATATAATATTAGCCTTCCTATTATTGATCGCAAAAGATCCATGGGACTGGTTCAAAAAGACCTACCAAAATTCTGAGCCCTTCTATAAAACTAAATCAGAAGAGATTCAAACCATCATCAGCGGACGCAAAGGTCAGGAGAGTGTTCTAAACCGAAATCTAGATGGATGGATAGTTCAGCTACCATCTGGATTAGTATTGCCAGGAGATTCTGCCAGAATCGAAGAATTAATCCAAACTTGTTTACATCTGCGTAAATTCACTCTACTCTCAGAATCCAGTTCAATTTCTAAGGAAGAATTCGGCTTAGGAGGAGATGAACCAATTATAGAACTCAAAAGTGTTTCCGGAAATTCATTGGGGAAAATTCTAATTGGAGCCCCTGTCAGAAAGGGTTCAGGGACCTATATCCTGGACGAAAAAAATCAGATCTGGTTAGTTAAAGAAAATCTAAAATCAGTTACAGGCGGAGGTAAACTAGACTTTTTCCTGAGTAGATCTCTTGTTCCGCCCTTTCCTGATAGAGAAAAAGTTTCGGAGATCAAGATCTCGGGACTTGCCTCTGTTGATTTTACTTTAAGTAAACAAGATGAAAATTGGATCTTAGAAACTTCCAGTGGGCAGATCCTTGCATCTTCTGAGGAAGTAGAAAACTATTTAGAAGAAATCAAAAAACTAAGTGCGGACGAAGTTATTTTGGAGAAGTCGGAAGAATATGTTCCGGTTCCTAAAGATAGAAATTTTAAAATTGAGATTGTAACTAGCACGGATCGTTATCTAGTTTCTCCGATTGGAATGACCAAGTTAGGAAGTTATGTTTTCCAGAGAGAGGGCCTAAGTTACAGATTGGTCTTGGATCCCTGGAACCTGGAAAGGATACTACAAAAGGATCTTGCAGACTTTTCTAATAGGTTTCTTTCTCCCTGAACACCTCTGAATCAATGGTTGACACTCCGGGGGGATAAAAGTTTCCTTCCTTAATACCACAACCTAATAAGGAATTCGTATGGCATTAATTGAAGAATTGGATCAGCAGGGGAATTTTCTATTTCGCTGGAGATCTTATATACCAGGATTTATTCTTCTTCTTTGTCTATACTCTTTGAGCAAATTCGAATTTTTAGAAGATTCTTACGAGATCAACTTATACTATGCGGCCGCTTGTTTTGCAGTTAGCTTACTTGGTTTAGCAGTTCGTTGTTTTGTGATCGGTTATGCCCCTGCCCGCACTTCCGGTAGAAATACTAAAGAGCAAGTAGCAGACGTGGTTAACCAAGAAGGAATTTATTCTCTTGTTCGCCATCCTCTTTACTTAGGAAATTTCCTAATGTATTTGGGACCGGTTCTGTATTTCAGAGATATTCCCCTACTTATAGTATTTTCATTATTTTTCGGATTCTATTACGAAAGAATAATGTTTGCAGAAGAAAAATTCTTGAGAGATAAGTTCGGTCAGGACTATCTGAATTGGGCCGATAAGATCCCAGCATTCATTCCGAAATTTTCAGGTTATGTAAAACCTAAACTTGGTTTTTCATTCCGAAATATTCTTAAAAGAGAATATCCAAGTTTATTCGGTATCTTAGTGATCTTTGTATTATTTGACTACGCGGCAAGTTTTAAGGTTGGATTCGGAGATTGGAAAGAGCCTTGGACTGTGATCACCGAACCTCAGATCTGGGCATTCGGGATTGGCGCTGCGTTCTATACAATTGTTAGAGTAATAGTAAAAACCACTAAGTGGTTGGTGGTAGAAGGCCGTTAATTTTCGGCCTTCTTCTTATTTTAAACGTTCGCAGTATATTCCAGATAAGATTTGAATTTTTCCCCATCCTTGGTCAAAAAGATCGGGGTTGGGTATTCTCTTTTTAAAGGAAGTAGCGCGAAACCTTGGTCGTAAAAAACGATCTTCTCTACCTCATTCAGTTTATAACTGAATTCTGAATTTCTTGCTTGGAAAGTAAATCCACCCGGGATCTCTCTAATACTTCCCTTACCCATTCTTCTAAAACCTTTTAAAGTTTCAGGTCGGATCTTTTCTTGAAGAGCCTCATACGGTAATCTTCCGGAAAGATCTAGGAATAATACTCCTTCCATAGACCATTCTTCTTCTTTAGGGATTCTAGGCTGGGTGCGTTCAGGTTCAGTTACCATTTCTAAAATTTCTCCCCTTTTTGTTTCATCCCAAATTTCAGTTCCGAATTCTTCCTCAGTGGAAACCTCAGGTTCAGTTCTTTGAGATTCCATTCTTTGTCTTTCGGAAAGAGGACGGATCTTTCTATCTTCTGCAAACGCCTGATCCATTTGAGAATAGGTTTCCGAACGTCCCTGTTTTTTAAGAGAAGCTAATGTATCATAGGAAATTTTTTTCTCTCTTGCTTGCGGCAGGTTTCCTTTTGGAAATTGGCCGGCGCTAAACTCTTTTTTAGAATTAGGCTGGAAGGAAACATAAATAAAGCAGAGGATTCCTACTAAAATGAGTGCTAAGGCAATATAGAGCATCATTATATGTATCTATCCAATTTCGCCGTTCCTGAAGCATTTTTCGGGCGGTTTTTCTCCTTTACAGATTCCAGGCGCGGGCCAGGCTTCCTTGTAAACGTAGTTTTATGACAAATCCAGACGGAATTTCAGTTAAAGATATTTTATTCAAAGTCGGATCAGCAGTTTTTTTGGGAATTCTTGTCCTAATGCTGATCATTATGCTATTAAAGCCAGATGTGGAACAAGTAGGTATTGATATGCTCGCCGGAAAGGCAAGCATCACCATGGGAAGTATTGACGACCAAAGTGTCCCAATCGATTCATTTAACGCGGCTAAAAGATTTTGTATCCAGATGTACCAAGGACAAGGTTCCGAAGCGCTCTGGGCAGATTGTGCCTTCCAATCTTTAAAAGGACAATATATCTTCCGCAAGATCGGAAACGCGGTAGGTTTTACTATCACTGAAGAATCAGAAAAACAGGCCCTTATGCAGGAAGCTGAGAGAGTCTCTAAAAATTCTCTCCAAGGTGCAGGATATTCCGAGGAAGACCTGAAAAAACCAGTAGAAATTTATCGTCAATTACTCCAACAGGCACCTTTGCGCTTTAGGATTGATTATAAAGTGTCCCAGGCTCTATTCCAAAACTTCCTTCCAACCGAGATCCGACGCACGGATGGAGAGCTAAATGTACTCTCTGAAGCATCTGGTGCAAGAGTGGATCTGGATGCAGTTTTATATACAGAAGAAGATCTAGTCAAAGCTTCCGAAAGAAATTTAGAGCCTACAGACGTTCAACTCAAAGAGTTGTACGACAAAGAATCCTTGGATCCAAATACTCTAAAAGGTAAAGATGGCAAGCCTGTTCCATTTGAAGAAAGAAAAACAGTCCTAAGAAGTAAGTTCTTATTAGAAGCACGTAAAAACGCTTTAGAATCTTTAAAAGCTAAACTTGTTACTCTTCAAAATGAGCCAGACGGTTTGCAAAAAATCGCAACACTTTTAGGAAGACAAACTGTTTCCTTGAAAGGTAAATCTCTTTCCGACCTGAAAAAGATCAGCGTTGGCAAAGATGTATTCTCCTTAAGCTCCGACAAAAAGTTCTTACAAGATTTGAGCCTTCCAGGTTTGACCCAAAAGAAAAACATCGGACCATATAGAGAAGGAGAAAAATACGCGATTGTTTCTTTCTCCGGAGTCAAATTGGGAACTCCTGATCCATCTTTCTTAAGAACCAGGGATAATGGTTCCTTACTCACTGCAATACTCATGGAAATTCCGCAATCCCTAGAGGAAAGTATCAAAGTCGAACGAGCATCCGTTAGATCCGTTTCGGAGGAATAATGCAAATCCGCGCCGAGTTAGTAAACCCATTCTTAGAAGCAGCTACAATTGTCTTCCGGGATATATTACAGACCGACCTGATCCGTGGAAAGATCGGTATCAAAGACACTCCTGAAACCACCCTGGAACTTGCGATCATCATCGGAGTTCTGGGAACTTTTAACGGAGAAGTTATCTACGGTTTGAACTACGACGCGGCTTATAAAATTTCAAAGAAGCTGATGCCAGGTATGAGCGATGACGATATCAAGAATGAATATAAAGATATCTTAGGTGAGATCGCAAACATGACTACAGGTAACGCGATGAATATTTTCGCAACTGCAGGTCAATCGATCGAGATCACTGCGCCAAACATCGTGGACGCAAAAAACGAAACAATAAAGATCCCTAAAAAACAAGCTTTAGGGATCAGTCTATTTTCCAAATTCGGAAAATTAGAAGTAAACGTAGCCTTAACTTAAAGATCGCTTTTCGCGAATGATTCCATTTCCATTCTCAAGGGGGAATACACTCCTTGGGATTCGGAAACAGACTTATCTAAATACTTCTTCAAAAAACGTTTCGCCCATTCCCCTTCTCCCGCCTTATAGCTGGATTTAAAAAGTAAATAAGCACCTAATTCCTTTTCTTCTCTTTGTCTTTTGAATTCTCTTGAGGAGATATCTTCCGCATTGGGAAAAGTTTTACCGAAACGATTCCAAAAATCCATAAGATAACTGCGAGCATCAGAATATCTTCCCAGTTTAAAAAGCATATCACCTAATTGTAATAAAGCCCTGGATCGATATTCACCTTCTCCCTCAGTGGCAGTTCTAAGTAGAATGGACTCTGCTTCTGAGTTTTTTCCTTGAGCCCTAAGAGATCTCGCAGTTTCTAACGAAGTTTTCCATCTGGAATCATCCTCTGCAGGAGCTTCCGCATTCGAATCTGGAGCCTTAGAATTGTCTAATTTAGATAGTTCTAATTTTGCTTGAGAACTTGCAGTTCCTTCTGTCGATGCAGCTTTCCCGAATTCTTCTTTGGCTGCATCTTTTTGTCCGTTTCTAAGTCGTAAAAGCCCTCTTTCATAAGCGGCTCTACTCGGGTCCGCTGCGGCTTCCTTTTTCTTGCCGTTCTTTTTATCTTTTCTATCTGCAAGATTTGGAAGTTTAGTTTTCTTTTCTTTGATCGGTTCTGAGGTCTGCGGTTTTACTTCTGTAATTTTTGGTTCTTCGCTAGTTGCTTGTGTATTTTCAGAAACTGATTCTGAACCTGCATCTGATCTCTGTTCTGCAACTACAGAACTTGCATCAATCGGAGGAAGCGGTTCATCCGGAGAAGTTCCCCTGGTGGAAAAACTTCCCTCTGTCGGCTCTGGAATTGGCAAAGGAAAATCCGCCGCCAATTGATCTGCGAAAAGAAGAATACTTAAAATAATTAGAATATATTTCACTTCATTCGCCCCTAGGCTTTTGTTCTTTTCTAGGCGGACGACTTAATCTGGACTCTTCCTTTTCGGAAGGAAGCTCTCTATTAGGTTGTTTAGTACTAGGTTGCAAACGAGGAGAATCGGATTCATTTCCGCTCGGGCTCAGATCCTCTCTAGGTGGTCTTTCATTCTCTGTAGGAAAGAAAACTCTCGAATCCCCATCCTTTATCTTAGAATTGCGGATTGTATCTGACTCTTCCAGCTCAGGTTTAGGAGAAGAAGGATCCATCTTTGGTTTTTCCAAAGAATATCTTTCAATATCCAAGGAAGAACTTCCTGACTCCGAATAAGAAGGATCGCTCCATCTAACATCCTTTCTTTTCCGATTATATTCTCTTTCTATATCTTCTAAAAATAGCGCCTTACGATCCAGTTCCTTTGCCTGGTCCTCTTCTCCCGCTAAAGCCAATCCCTTTTGGAAACTGAACCAGCCTAAAACCATAGCGACTAGAACCGCCAAGCTAAGAGCAGCTGTGCCGATCGTCTTTACCACTTTTGGAGGGAGATTTCCCAAAACCTGGTCGATCGAGACCCTGATATTGGTTAAGATGGAGAATGGATTGAATGCCATAGGTTTACCCTAGGATCATCGGCCGTTTTCACGGTTTTTCAAGGACATAATTTTTGAAAAAAGGAAGGGAAATCCTGACTTGTAGTAACTTCGACAGATCAAGCCCAGTCTGAAAATCAGCAGATTTCGGAGATTTTTCGCCTTCTTCCCATTAAGTCTTTTTACAGGTTTTCGATTGTAAAAAATAGGATGGAACTTACTCTCCAACAACGGCCCCCCAGGATGAGCGACTCAATTCGCAATTATACTGAATCATTATTAAAAGATCTGGAAGAGAACGAAAACGGATTTTTCAAGGTGGAAAATCTGGACGGACTCGCGTACCTCACCATCTTCCCAGCTGGGAGAAAGGGTAAAGAAGTAGAATATCGCGAAATTCTAAAACGTTTGGATGTATTCAAAATTTCAGGAGTTTCAGAAGAAGAAGTCAAACGTATCTTAAAGACCAAAGACTCAGAACCTCATCTAATCGGAAAATGGCCAGGCAAACCGGAAGCCTCTAGTCTGGACCTGAAAATTTCAGACGATAAGATGTCCGTCCACGGAATTCTCCACCCGCCTAAATTCGGTGGAAAATTATTAACTAGGGACGAGATATTATCTAAGTTACAGACCTATGGTATCGTTTTTGGAATTATAGAAGAATCAATTCTCAAACTTTCTCAGGCAGAAGATTATGGAAAAAGGACCTTAGTTGCCCAGGGAGAATTTCCTATTCCAGGAAAAGACGGAGACATCCGCATACTGTTCCAACATCCAGGCACTCCTACTTTAGAAGAAGACGAATTTGGAAGAGTAGATTTTAAGAATATTCAAATCATCCAAAGTGTTAAGAAAAACCAGAAACTTGCGGAAAAAATTTCTCCATCTCCAGGTAAACCTGGCAAAAACGTAAAAGGAGAAGTCCTTCCATTCGAAGAAGGTAAATTAGCAGAATGGAAATTAGGCCCAAATGTTAAAATTTCAGAAGATGGAAATGTAGTTCAATCCTTGATAGATGGCCGACCAATATTAGATCGTTTCGGACTGATCCGAGTTGATGAGGTTTGTTTACTGGAAAATGTAGACTTCTCCACAGGAAACATAAATTTTCCCGGTACAATCATTGTTGAAGAATCTATCGCTGACGGTTTCACTCTCGAAACGGACGGATCCATTATAGTTAAAAAATCTGTAGGTAAAGTTTTTCTAAAAGCAAAAGGAGACATCGTTCTTTCCGGAGGATTTATGGGAAGAAACGGTGGAATGATAGAATCAGGTGCAGATATCTATGCAAAATTTATAGAACAGGGAAAGATGATCGCTAAAAATTCTATCTTCATAGAAGAAGCTGCGATGCACTCTGAACTGATTGCAGGGGAATCCGTTGTAGTTAGAGGTGGAAGAGGAGAAATCATCGGAGGACAATGTGTTGCGGGGAAAATGATTACCTGCACGAAACTCGGTGCAATCGTTGAGACACGAACCGTGCTCAGCTGCGGAATGCCTCCTGAACTTCTTTCAGAATTAGAGGATCTAAAATCAGAGATCCGTAAAAACCAGGATATATTAAAAAAAGTAGATATTAGTATCCAAAAACTAAGCGACGATTCCCAAAGAAGAAGTTTAAGCCCCGAAGAAAAAGATAGTCTTCCAAAATTACAGGCAATCCGTCAGAAATATAGTTCTATCTTAGAGAATTTATTTGCTCAGGAACAATCTGCGATCCTATCCTTCGATCCTGATAAAAATTCATTTATAGAAGTAGAAAGAGAGATTTTCCCAGGAGTGGAAGCTAACCTAGGAAGGAACAAAAAGTTCAGTGTAAAATTGAAAGAAATCCCAGGTCCTTCTTTCCTATACTTAGGAGGAGATGGTCAAATCGCTCATTCTAAGGTAAAACCTAAACGATTGGGGCTTTTACAGGAAGAATCTCCAGAATCAGATTCTTCCGCAGATTAATTCCCTTCCGGAAATAATTCCCTGCAAGACGGGATCCCGCCAGCTTGCTCCATATCTGAACAAGGAGTTTTAAGAAGATCGTCCATACAACGTTTTACTTTCCCTATCTGTTGGTCGGTGACCTTTTCGTAATCATCCGGAAGAATGGATTGATTACTTTGCTCGGCCATACATTGATCCAGCGAAGAAAATCCTGACTTGGCCGCATTCTGCTCTCCGGAAGGAAGTGTCTCCAAATATTGAGCAGAACATTCTAAATTTTTTTTACACAACTCTTTAATATAGTTTTGGCTAAGTTGTTTGACTTCTTTTTTGGACAAAGATGGTCCCTTTCTGCAGGAAAGAATTAAGAGTGAAAATACAATTATAGAGATAAATTTCATTTGGGTTATCGAAAGCATATGCTTAGATTATACAGAATAGACGGACAATTCTTCCATTCTGCAAGCTGTTCTTTTTAATTATTTCATTTTTGTGAGAATCAAACGATTCCCTTTTCCGGATTGGTCTATATAAAAATGGTCCGTTAGTTTCCGAACCAGGTAGAGACCGATTCCTTCTTCCCTATAATCTCCTGGGTCAAATCCTCTGATCTCAGAAATATTTTTCTGAACTCCGAAATCTCGAATCCTGACTTCCATACGATTTTCGAGAACTGTGACTTCTAAAAAGATTGGATAATTCGTTTTTCCAAGATATGCGTGTTTAATCACGTTCAGAAGACATTCCCCCACTGCCAATTTCAGATCGGCAGCATCATACAGGGAAAATCCCGATTCTCTTGCTAGGTTGTAAACGAAGTTCCGCGCTACAGTCACGTAACGCGGATGGGAAGGAACTTGTATCCGAAATTGATTCGAATAATCGGTTTTTTTGATCTCGGCCAAAATCAGGTCCGGGGAAAATTATCCTCTCGGATGGAATTTCTTATGAACTTCCTTCAGAGTTTTATTCGCCATATGAGTATAGATTTGGGTAGTCGAAATGTCGATATGCCCCAAAAGTTCCTGAACCGATTTTAGATCCGCGTGGTTTTCCAACAAGTGGGTTGCGAAAGAGTGTCTCAGAGTGTGAGGAGTCACTTTTTTCTTGATGCTTGTTCGTTTGATATAATGGTTCAGAAGTCTCCAAACGGATTTTCTATTAATAAAAGATCCTTTTTTGGAAACGAAAAGGTAATCACAATTTCTGTTTTTCAGAATATAAGGTCTGCTTTGTTTTAAGTAACGATTCAGAATGTCCAAAGATTTCTCACCAAATGGAACTAGTCTTTGTCGTCCGCCCTTACCTTCTACAGTTAGGGTCATTCCGGACATATCCATATCAGTCAATCTCAGGTTACATGCTTCCGAAATTCTAAGTCCGGAAGAATACAGAAGTTCGAAAATACATTTGTCTCTGAGTTCGTAGAGATTATCCTCTTTGATCACAACGAATAATTCATCGATCTCTTCTTGTGTCAGATAATCCGGGATGGATCTCATCACTTCCGGAGTTTCGATCTTTTCCGTTGGATTTGAATCCAGCTTCTTTTCGTCTTTTAAAAATTTATAAAATTGGCGGATGGCAACTACTTCGCGAGCGATCGTCTTTGCAGAAATTTTACGATTCCTCTCTTCGTTCAAGAAACGAACTATGTCGTTCGCCTGGACTTCTAAGAAGTCGAGATGTTCTTTTTCGAGGAAGTTCTTAAACTTGTTCAGATCGTATCCGTACGAGTAAATGGAATTGTCGCTCAGACCCTTCTCAACCGAGAGGTATTCTTGGAAATTTTGTAGTAGATTCTTATGAGAAGATGTCACTTTCTTAGTCCCGCTTCCGATTATTACAGTACTAAATCCTTCGGACAAATTCTCCCTCGAGATTGAAACTTTTTTAAGATTGCGGCACGAGGAGGCCCGTAAATTGTACAAATTCGACGGGCGGACATAACAAAAAACCGTCCTTTTTCTTATCCCCTAAGGGAAAAAAAACTATGGAAATGAGACAGAAGTTCCGATACGCCATAATTTTGCTTATGTCCCAATTTGCTTTGAATTGCGATTCCTCAGGGGAACTAGCAAGTAAGGCGAGAGAAAAAGAAGCGCAAGGCAACACAGCAGAGGCTTTATATTATTACGATTTAGCACTTAGAGAAAATCCTGAAAATTTTACGGCGAATAAAAATTTAGGAATTCTTTTAGCAGAAAGCGGAGAAGCACCTGGATCCGCTTCTCTCTATCTAGAAAAAGCTCTTAAAAAAGATCCAAAAAACCCTGAGATACTTCTATATCTTTTGGAAATTTATATCTTAGCAGGCTCCAAAGACGAGACCGAATCCGTTTTAAGGGGATTTTCCGAAAGTTGGGACAAGGACAGAGAGAGTCTCGCCAAGTTTCTAAGCTCTTGTATCTTAGATTCCAAGAAGAATATTTCTGAAAGAAAACGTTTCCAAGAGAATCGTATCCCTGAATCGAATCCCGCCTCTAAAAGACTCTTTGAACTTTGCGGAAAAAAACTCTATGAGGAAACTTCAGGTAAATGAGAGAGATTACCTACTCGCGAAAGATCCGCTTTATTTTTTTATTATATTCTGTTTTTCTGTTTGGTCTCTTAGAAATTTTACTGAGACTTCCCATTTTTCCTTCCGTTCAATTTAGATTAGATGACAAAAAACTTCATTGCCTTCAAACTTCAGAGAATTTAGATTCAATACCTTGGATGAGGCTTTGTCCAAGCCAAAGTTTAGAACTTTTTCATCCGGAAAAGAATATTCGTTATCATATTTCTACTGATTTTAGAGGAGAAAGGATTACTTCTAACAACGGAAGCAATGGCGCTGATCTTGCAGATCGGAACTCCTACAACGCTGATAGACATGAAATTTGGGTTTTGGGAGATTCTGTTGCTTTAGGATATTTGGTTAGCGACCAGGAAAGTCTTCCTTGGGCTTTAGATTCTATTTTAGAACAAAAGAATGAACATGTAAAAGTCAGAAATTTGGGAGTGGATGCTCTGGGAAGTTTTGGCATCCAAGAAAGATTAACCGAAGTTTTGAAGGAATCTTCCCCACCTCAGGCTGCCTATTGGATCTATCATATTTCCGATTTTACTGATTCTTATAAAGAGTTAGAATTACAATCTTCTTTAAAAAAAAGGATCTTAGTACGAGTTTCCTATATCCTTTCCAAATATAGTGCAGTATTCAACGCGTTCAAAATCGTTTATGAGAAGTATAAACCGGAATCAGCGGAAAATTTAGTAATTCCTTCCAGTGGTAACGTTCTGAGTCCGGATCATCCTCATAGAAAAGCAGCTATCTCTTTATTTGAATTTGTAAAAGAGAAGAAGGTCCCTTTTACCTTAGTATTTCTGCCTGAACCGAATGAAAAATATGATCCGGTTGTTGATTCAGCACTCGTAAAAGAAGTCAGACAGATCGCAGTCGATTCTAAAATTCCCGTGTTGGACCTCCAACAACCCATTTATGATTTTTGGAAAAAGAACAATCAGGAAATCTTTCTTCCGAAAGACGGACATCCAAACCCAGCGTTATATAGTTTCATTGCACAAGAAATAGCAAAAGACATTCATTAAAAACTCTCCGCGTCTTTGCGACTCTGCGTGGCGAAAATTGGATCAGATTTAATTCTCACGCAGAAACACGGAGTCGCAGAGATTTAGTACGCGGCAGTGATGCGCAGACCTTTAGTCCGGGCGAAGCCCGGATGAGCGCGGCTGCGCGAAGTCGTAGCAGCACGGTCCGAGCAAAGCGAAGGAGCCGCCCAAATCTTAAAACTGGAAGTACAAGAAAGGTGCGCTTACAGTCACACTGTATAAGATAAAACAGATAGAGATCAGGATTGCTGAGATACCATATACCCAGATACGATTCTCAAAAAGTTTTTTGGCCCAAGGAGTCTCTTTTTCCATCAGGTAATCTCCAAGCATTAGTATAAACACTGTGGAAAGAACGGATAACGGTACTGGTAGGAAATCGCCTTCTACTCCAGAGAACATTCTGCTGACCATTGCCCAACCTACTTGGACGCTATTGCCAATTCCTTCGACTGGTCTTGCCCGGAAGAAATACATGGAAATTCCGAAGATGGTAAATGGATATGCTACTTTAATTGTGCTCGGGATCTTTTCCCAATAATTTTTAATTTTTTCGAAAGAGAATGCGAATCTTTCAATCACCATTAAACTCGCGTGAACAAATCCCCAAACTACGAAATTCCAATCTGCACCATGCCAGATTCCGCTCACAAATGTTGTGAGGAAAAGGTTTATATAAGTTCTGGAAATTCCTTTTTTGTTTCCGCCCAAGAAGATATATACATATTCCTTCAGCCAAGAGCTGAATGATATATGCCAACGTCTCCAGAATTCTGAAACTGTTTGAGAAAGGAAAGGTTGTCTGAAGTTAATTGGAATATGAAATCCCATGATTCTTCCGGTTCCGATTGCCACATCAGAATATCCTGAAAAGTCGCAATACATTTGAATAATGTATAAGGAACCTGTGACTGCCAAAGAAAACCATCCATAATGAAGAGGATCCGCAAATACTGGATCAATGACGGCAGCAATCGGATCTGCTACGAATGTTTTTTTGAAAAGTCCCCAGGCAAGTTGTCTAATCCCAGGCAGTAAATTCTCTTTTTTGAATGTATATGTATCCAAGAATTGATGGAGCATATCCTGGGCACGAATGATCGGACCAGCCACCAATTGTGGGAAGAAACTTAGGAATAATCCGAATTGAAATAAACTCTCAGCTCTTTTTACTTTTTTGTGATATACGTCGACCGCATACGCGATTGCCTGCAAAGTAAAGAAAGAGATCCCCATTGGCAATAGTATCCCTGATGGATATGCATAATATGGCTCACAAGGAACGAGACCAAGGATCGTATTCCAAACTGTAAAAGAAAAATCCAGATACTTAAAGAAGTATAGTAAAGATAGGTTACCCCAAATAGCTATATTCAGGAAAAATAATTTTCCAAATCTGGATTCTGATTTGTCCATCCATAATGTGCAGAAATACGTGATCGCTATGGAATAGATCAGTAATAAGATGAATGGAACCCTGAAAACTGCATAAAAATATAAGCTAGTAACGAGTAGCCAAAGTTTTTGGAATCTGGAAGGTACCAGGAAATAAACGAATATGACTATAGGAGCGAAAAGTAAATAATGAAGGGAATTAAAGAGCAAGATCAGTCTCCTTCAATTTGGCCTTGAGAGATTCTGCCGCCCAAATATTTCCTCTTTTCGTAAAATGCCCGTCTTCCGGAATATAGTGATCTAAGATTCCGAATTTTTTGCCGTTCTGATCAAAACCACACATAGAAGAAGTTTCCTTTTTGAAACGTAAAACTTTCACTCCACGTTTTTCGAAAAATGCAGAGGCGCGGGTTGCGTAATTTTCTAAAGGATGGTATTTTCCATTATTATAACAATAAATCTCTTCTATTTGGATCGGGAGGATCACAGGAACCAGTTTGAATCCTCTTTCCTTTGCAAGATCTATCATCTTTTGGTAATATTCTTGAGTGAGTTCTGGTAAAATCGGAAGAGTTTCGAAAGAAGGAGCAGAATCCACACAAGTAACGTGAGCCGGAATCGGTTCAGGGCACATTGCACCAAATACCGCAGAAGTTGGCGTAATATCCGAATCACAATTTGGCCTTTTGACAGGCCTAAAAAAAGAAGACTCAAAATAAGAAATTAAATTTCCAGAAGGGTGGCTATCGCTTACTTGAGCACCCGCATCCGGAGCGGTAAGCATAGTACATTTATAAAATCCTGCTGAATCCAGTTCTTTACAAATTGAAAGTTTTGTAACTGCAAACGTAACTTGTATCTGTTCGTAAGCTAGTTTGAGAGCCTGGAGTGTATAAGAGATTCTTGTTAAAATAAATTGTAATTTAAAATTCCGAGCGTAGTTCGGATCTTTTTCTCTGATTGCATCTGTTTGATCATCAGGTAAGATCCCCTTTTTTGCAAGAGCTTCCGGCATATCGAAATCGTTTGGAGAAATAAAGAAGAGTACTTCTTTAACATTGTCTAATTTCGTAGAAATATCTTTAAGCCTGTAATAAGAACCTCTAGAACCATAGGCGTCCACTCCCAAGTTCAGTGCTTGGCGAGCTTCTCCTTTTAATTTTATTCCATCCAAGAGTTGACAGAATGTGTCTGAGTCGCCTACCCCAAATCCCATTACCAAACTATCTCCTAAGCATAGAAGTTTCGGTTTTCCAGGGATCGGTTCTTCTTTTCCTCTCAGGCCAAGGGAGTTTATGCTAAACTGGCCTTCCCATTTTCCAGCAAAATGACTGACATATTTGGATTGGCCTGGCTCAAGAGCCACGTAATAATCGGGATGAAAACTATGGATGAGTTTTAGATCTCTATAGTATTGTAGAGAAGGACTGCGTAATAGAACCAAACCGGCTTCGGTTCCGAGGAAGATTAAAATCAAAAAAACTAGGCCGAAAAACGATTTTTTGGCGAAATCCATGAATACTGGATAGCATTTGGATTCCTACCCGGATGACAAGACAATTCATCTAGGAAAAGGACTGTTGGAATTCCGACTCTTTCTTCTCGAAAAAAAAGATCTACTTTACAATTCCCCAGTCTAAAAATAAAATCAATTTAGAATCATTCTAAATCATTAGAGGAAATGAGATGCCCCATAAAGTAGTCATCATTGGATCCGGCCCTGCGGGTCATACGGCAGCAATTTACGCAGCCAGAGCGAATTTGAACCCAGTTATGTACGAGGGATTTATGGCGGGGGGAATCGCCGCAGGTGGACAGCTCACCACTACCACTGAGGTGGAAAATTTCCCAGGTTTTCCTGAAGGAATAGATGGAACCCAACTTACAAATTTGTTCCGTGCCCAATCCGAAAAATACGGCACTAAAATTATCACTCAAACAATCACCAAAGTGGATTTCTCTAAAAGACCGTTTCGTATTTGGTCGGACGATGAATTGATCGAAGCAGAGACTGTGATCATTGCAACAGGTGCTACTGCAAAAAGAATGTTCATCCCGGGCGAGGATTCTTATTGGCAAAAAGGAATTTCTGCATGCGCAGTTTGTGATGGCGCACTTCCGATCTACAGAAACAAAGAACTAGCTGTTGTAGGTGGTGGAGATTCTGCAGTGGAAGAGGCCGCTCACTTAACTAAGTTCGCATCTAAAGTGTATCTGATCCACAGAAGAGATTCTTTAAGAGCTTCTAAGATCATGCAGAAAAGAGCTACCACTCATCCTAAGATAGAAATTATCTGGAACACTGCCGTGGAAAGTGCACAAGGAAACGGGAATCAACTCACTTCCCTTGCTGTGAAAGAACTTACTACTGGAAAAACGAAAGAACTTCCTGTGGGTGGTTTATTCTATGCGATCGGTCATAAGCCGAACACTGAAATTTTCGAAGGCCAATTGGAGCTGGACGAAACTGGTTATATCAAAACAGTTCCAGGCACCACTCGCACAAGTGTAGAAGGTGTATTTGCCGCTGGAGATGTTCAGGACAAAACCTATCGCCAAGCAATCACTGCTGCTGGCTCGGGATGTATGGCCGCTCTTGAAGCAGAAAGATGGTTAGAAGCTCAAGAAGAGTAAAGCGACAATGGTGCGCCTACGGGCGCTCTATCATCTGTCCTCTTTTTTGAAGAGTATCATAAATAAATAATATAGGAAGGTTCGGCTTCTTTTTATTGGAGCTGGATTCTTCTTCTCTTTTTACAATCATTACAAGTTTATTTTCCGGAGTGTCCGGTAGGATTTTTTCCAGATAGAACTTTTTGGGAAGAATAGGAAGTAGTTCATCATAGTTCGGATCGTATACAAAAACCTTTTTGGAATCCTTTTGGTTTAGATATCCATCCTTGTTGGTATCTTCTGGCATTCCAACGATCACGAATTTTTTTCCGGTTTTTAAACCTGGGAATACATCTTCAGAGATTTCTCCAGTTTCTGAATCGGAACTTAGTTTTTCAGGTTCTGCCCCGTAAAAATAATCCCAAATATACACACTCTTATTGAATACCTTACGATTCCTTCCAGTTTGAAGATCCACGAATACTAGATTTTGAGCATGGTTTAATGTTTTGCGGGGTCCGAAATTTTCCCTGTCCCTGTTTAAGCCTAGCGGATAATATAAAAATTTTCCCCAAACTACGGAAGAATGTTCTACTAGATCATCATCCGGTTCTACGTATACAGTCTGGATGCTGTTAGACGGATTTTTTGCGAGTTCAATGCCTCGGTCGTATACGAACCAACTTTTTAACAAAGTAAATACGATCAGGATGATGATAATCCCGATTACAAAATATACGGAGAGACGAAACTTTTCCATAGAACGGATCTAAAGAATCCGTTTTATGCCTTAGGGGTCAATCTTCTTTCTTTCCAAAACTCCGGTTCTTGTAGGAACTAATAATGCAGAAGAGATCTCTCCAGTATCTTCTCTTAACACTGTAAGAGGATTATAAGTATCCACTACGATCTTTCCATCGACTAAGAAATTATATTGGTATTCACCAGGTTTTAATTTTTTGACTACTCTGAAGGTTCCATTCCTTTCTTTGATCAAAAAGTCGGATTCTGGATCCCAGTGGTTGAAATCTCCGATCAGACTTACAGACTCAGCTTGGGGCTGATAAATTCTGAATTCTACAGTTCTAAATTCTTTTTCTTCGTAAGGAGAATCTTCTAAAACCCTAGTGCTTGTCTGTTTATTTGGCCCACCCTCTCGAAATGCAATCCTGGAAATTAAGGAGCCTTCTCCATCTTCTACAGTATCAGGGTTTTCAGGATCATGCGTAAAAATACCATCTACCTTAAACTTATATTCATAGGCAGGTTTCGGCTCATAGAGTTGGTCTCCGTGAATGTCCACTACTCCGTAAAAGATTCCCTTATCATTTTTCTGTAAGGAAACACATTGCCAGTGACTGAATTCTCCACAAACGCTTACCTCGTCGTTTGCAAGACCCTCATAACTGAATAAAACTCCACGGTTCAATAATTTACCGGTTTTCAAAGCCGAGAATGTATCCACAAATCGAATGAATCTAGGCGGTACAGCCTTTCTCAAATTCTCCAATTGCCAGAAATAATAAATTTTTTCTTCAGGAAGGGCTTCTTCTCCCTCCTCATAATCCACTGACCGGAAGGCTCCGATCCAATCTTCTGCCTCTTCCGCAGCAAGGGCGAAGGTCAATATCAAGGTAAGTAAGGCAACCGCCTTGGCTTTATGCACCATAAACCGATTGTCGTAGGTTTTCCCGGAAACCCTAAGCGTATTTCCAGGGCTTGTATTAGATCCGACATAAGGAAAAAATCTTTGCTCTTTCAACGACCAGCCGATACTATTGGAAGGACTTTATGGCTGATTATTCAGAACAGGAACTGGAGCAGATCCGCTCCATCTTGGATCCGTTGAACAAGAATCCGGAATCTTCCGAAGATTTGAATCCTATGCTTTCCTCGTTCCGCGAGAAGATGGGATACGGCGTTCCTATATCTATCGGGGATGACGATGAGGACCAACAGGAAGAAGGATCCGAAGAAAGTTTCGATCTAGGTGACGAAGAAGAAGCACCAGAACCTATCCAAAAGCCAAAGCCATTATCCTTTTCCGAAGACGATGATATCGATCTAGACGAATTATTAACTGAACCTTCCAAAGCGAGCGCAGATGCGGGAGAAGATCCTTTTGGCGGATTTGACGAAACTCCGCCTGCATCCGACGATTTCGGTGATTTTGGAACTCCAGAGCCAGAATCGGATCCATTTGCAGATTCAGGCTTAGATGATTTCGGTGCGCCTTCCGACACAGCAGAACCTGAAGCGGGTCTGGAAGATTTTGGAGCTCCTACAAGTGAAGAAGATCCATTTGGTGGATTCGACTCTTCTCCTGAACTAGATACTCCTTTTGATTCTTCTCCTAACGAAGATTTAGTTTCCTCTTCACCGAGTGCTGACCCGTTCGCAGATTCTGATCTAGGAATGGATGATTTCGGGGCAGGAAGTTCCGATTCTTCGGACGATCCTTTCGCAGGAATGGGTGGAGAAGAACCTGGAGGTTCCGGTCTAGAAGACTTTGATTCTCCTGCTCCTTCCGCTTCCGATGATCCATTTGCAGCATTCGATGCTTCCGGAATGGAAGATACTCCCGGAGACGAATTCGGTTTAGAAGAAGGAGACCCGTTTGGAGCCTCCCCTACCTCAGGAGATTCTGATTTTGGAGACCTAGGTGGCTTCGATTCCGAACCGTCAGGTTCCGGAGATTTTGGCGGAGATGATTTTGCCGAAGCTCCTACAGACTCCGACCCATTTGCAGATTTTGCACCGGTTTCCGGTGGAGACCACGATCCGTTTTCAGATCTTTCCAGCGCAACTTCCATTCCAGAATCTGATCCATTTGCTGATTTTGCAGCAGAACCTGCTTCCCCAATGGAAATGGAATCTGTTCCTGAATCTTCAGATTTTACAAGCTTCTCCCCGGATCTGGATTCAGACTCAGGTGATGAGGATCTTGGAGGCGCCGCATTTGAAGAAGACTTACGTTCTTTGGGTGGAGAAGATAAGGACGAGATAGATAAATCTCTTACAGACGAAGAACTTGCAATTATTCAAAGAGAAATACTTCGTTATCCTCCACTTTTACGCAGAACGGTCATTGAATCAATTGTCCAAGACCGTCTTTCTAAAAAGGCTCAAAGAGATCTATTAGAACTTATTAAAATAGAAAGTAGCCCTGAGGATATCGCTGCATTCTTATCATCCGCATTAGGTGTCACAGTTGCACTTACGGATAGAAGTGGAGCTTATTCCGCAGATGGCGTTCCTATCATTTCTTCTGACCCTATCTATACAAGAGAAGGCGTATTAGAAAGAAGGAAGAAGATCCGCAGAACATTCTTCGCAGCTGCAGCAGCGCTGTTGATCGGATTTGGAAGTTATTTCACTTACAAACATATCATTCTTCCAAGACAAGCAGCTCAAAATTACGAAGCAGGCCTGGAACAGATCCGTGAACTAGGGGCTAAAAGATTCGCGGGAACTTTGGGCGATGAAGAAAGAAAAAAATATATAATCAATATAGAAGATTCTTATGAGAAAGGTTTCGATATTGATCCTTATAATCTGAAGTATATGAACCTGTACGGAGTGGAATATAGCCGTGCAGGAGAATACGATCTTTCCTTCCAAAAATTATTCGGTAAGATAGAGCCGGATTTAGGAATGGGAACATTAGATTCTTGGAATAAAAGAGAACAATCTCCTATGGTCCGATTGGCTCAGGGAGAATCCTGGAATGATAAAAAGCTTAAGACCAATAAAGGTGTAAACCAAGGGATAGAAGGTATCAAATTCCTTTTAGATCAGGAAAAAACACCAAGAAAGGTAATGGTCGCGGGTGCATTCCTCGCAATGAGACTGAAAGAAAGGACTCACGATAATAATACCTACAGAAATCTTGGCTGGTTCCATTCTCAGATCATGCCGGATTTTGCTGAACCGAGCGAAGGCAAGAAAGGAAGATATAAGAATGACGCGTTAGCCGTTGATTATTATTCCAAGGTATTCACTGACGGAGAAAGTCCTTATGATGAAGATTCCACTGCTGGTATCGCTAAAATATACTATAACAGAAGAGAATTTGGAAAAGCAGCGTCTTTTTACAATAGAATTGTAGAAGCAAATCCAAAGAGTATCCCTGGCCAAGCAGGACTTGTTTCTACATATTTAGAAATGTGGAAAGAAAGTGGAGATCCTCAATTTGTTTTGAACCATCATCGTCTTCTCAGAAACAATCTGGACATGGAATCAGAACTCCCCTTCTACACTCTTGCAAAATTAGCATCTTTTTATGCTGCAATTGATCCGGAAGAGCTTAGGATAAAATATAATATCAATCCGGTTGACCAAGTTTCGGGAATCGAAATAGAAGAAAGTGCAATCCGTCTTTTAGATACTATTTATAGAAAGTCTATGGAAGATGAAAGGACTGGAGTTGAGATAGAAGGAAAAGATTACGCAGAAGGATATTACCAACGCGGACAATATTATCTTTCTCAAAAAGAAAATAGCCAAGCAAGAAGATTCTTCGAAAAAGCGGCTACTCTAGATCCGAAACATTGGCTAGCAGTCCTGGAACTTGCGGAACATTCTATCCGAGTTGGAAATTTTGAAGAGGCAACAGATCTTTTAAAAGAAGCTGAATCTCGTTATACAAATAGCGAGCGTTGGTTCGGCTCAAAAGATGAAGACGAAACATTATTCGAAGGAAATCCTGCACGCATTCATTTCGATCTTGGAAAGATCAGATATCTATTGTCTGCAGGACTTTCAAACAAGGATTCGCTCAAAGAATTTCCTGGTAGAAAAATTTATCCATTCCGTTCCCGCTCCGAATCTGATGGCAAAAGCCTTTCTGTATTAAAAGAAGAAGAAGAAAAAAGAAATCGTAGAAACGAACTTAGAAATTCGCTTCAAGAATTTGCAAAAGTAGATTCAGAAGAGCCTAAATTTGATTTAGTCCGTAAATGGAGAAGAGAACTTCCGGCATCCATGTTGAGAGAAATGAAATTTTTCAAAGGCTGGGTAGAATATATGGATTCTGACTTCGACAAATCTTTAGCGGATTGGACAGGTTTCGAAGATAAGGACGAGTATTATAATCCTACTCTTCTCATGGCAAAAGGAAACGCATTTTTTTATACCGGTCAGACCAAAACTGCTCTCGGATATTTCCTAAGAGTAAAAGATGATATGGAAGAAAAACTTCCTCAAATGAGTTCACCTAAAACGGAAGATCCATATCACCAAGAAGTGTATCAAACTCTGACTGCTGCTTACAATAATATTGGTGCGTGTTACGAAACTCTATCGAAAAAAGCAAATGTACAAGAGTCCGAAAATTACACTGCACAAGCCCTACAAAATTATTGGAAAGCAATCGAAACTGCTCGTAAGATCAATGAAGCAAGCGAGATCTCACTTGCAAACAAAGACCTTTTATTTAAAAAAGAAGCTCTCAAAAGAGAGCCTCTTTTAGAAGACTGGGTCTCACCAACACTAGATTCGATTAAAGATCTAGTGCGTAAATAAAGCCTAACGCCGGATGACTCCGGCATTAGGCAGTCTATTTTAATCTTTTGTACATCGAACTCTAAAAGATACTGTATTTGCAGCACCACCTCCAAAAGGAGATACTCCACAATTTACTACCTGTAGATCGTAAGTTGTAAGAGAGTTCTCCATGATAGTGGCGGGACAAGTAGTGGTCGGGAAATACGTTCCGGAAGCTGTATCTATATCCACATGAAAAGGACCAGCGCCTCCTGTCACATTCACCCCGAAATTCACAGAAAAATCCACATTATGAATAAATAATGTAGGCATTTGATCTGCATCGTCCATAAGAAATCCAATCCCTCCTGCTCCTTCCTTACAGTCCAACTTGTCAGTAAGGGTAAAATAATTACCTCCCACAATCATGCTAACGGTATCTGTATCCGGTTTCGGAAGGTTTGAGATCGAGTTCGCAGCCAACAGAGCAATCACACCTTCATTGCCCCCATCTTTCTTGCCGTCACAGTTCACTACATTTGTTAAAGTTAGTATACTGATGATTAAAGTTTGAAAAATTATAGATAGTCTCATCCAATTTCCTGTTTTGCTATATTTCTATTTTCGCTAATTTCTTTTCACTTTCTCAGAAGAACAATTAGCAAAGGTATTATTTGAGGCTGAAGGAACTATAGTTAGCTAAATCGGAATGAACAATACAATCCAGGGAACTAACATCAGAAATTTATATGGAGAATTTGCGGAATTAGCCGTAAAATGCGGTGCTGGGACCTACAGCATCGCTTTCACTGAGGCGTTTACTTTTTCTTTTTGACGAAAAGAGATTTAATAGCTACTACAATAAAGAATCCGAACATTCTGCTCAGGCGAATTAGTCTCCAAGGACGGACCATAATTCTCCAAAGCCAAGTTAAACCCTTCAGTTTGAAAACGTTCGGAGCCTTTTTTACTTTTCCGGAAAGAATATCCATAGCCGGTCCGACTCCAATCACAACTGCGTGACCGAAAAATGCGGTATTATTTTCTACCCAGATCTCTTGGTCTGGGAAATCCATTGCAAGAAATATAATATTTGGACTGGTCTTACGAATGGATTCTTTTACAAGCAACTCGCGTTGAGTATTTAGGTAACCCGCATGACGTCCTACGATACGAACTCCAGGAAAATGTCTGGAAAGATTGAAATAAACTTTCTCAACAATCTCTTCCTTTCCACCCAAAAGAAAAATAGAATAATTTCTAAGCTCACATAGACGGACTAAGTCCATCATAAGTGCAATTGTAGGAATTCTCTCTTTTAATTCCCCGCCTAATTTTTTAGCAGCCCATTGAAGACCTGCGCCTTCTGCCAAAATGAGGCTAGCTTTTTGCGCTATCCTATGTAATTTCTTCCCTTTACGGAGGGCCATAGTCTTGATCGGATCTAAAAGAAGGACATGATGAAATTTATCCTTCTCTTCCATGAGATGATAAATTTTTGCTACTGCCTCATCTAGGCTGGCATTATCAAAAGGCACACCTAAGATAGGCGCCTTTTCCAGATCATCCACATTCAGGGTCTGATAATCTAGTAAGTAGTCGCGATCATCCTTTGCAGATAGATGGCGTATTTCCCCTGGCTGTTTCATAGGGATCATCTTATTGGACATAATTTGTGAGTCAATTGAAACTTGTGATTCCTATCCTCCAAAATTAAGGAAGAATCGGCATATAAGTCTCAGTGTCCTTTATGGATTCTT
Source organism: Leptospira venezuelensis (assembly GCF_002150035.1). Lineage (NCBI taxonomy): Bacteria > Pseudomonadati > Spirochaetota > Leptospiria > Leptospirales > Leptospiraceae > Leptospira > Leptospira venezuelensis. The sequence goes on from NZ_NETS01000008.1 coordinate 114,716, forward strand.
TATTTCCTTAAGAATACGAACGCAATCGTAAAAAGAATCTCTTTCAGAAGCAGAGGCAATCATCGCATAGGATAATGGACCTAATTCAGATAGCTCGATGATCTGCTTGGGGCCGATCCCGCCGATCGGGGTGACAGGTATTTTAGCAATTTGTAAGGCTTCTTGGACTCCGGATAGTCCAATAGGAAGATCTTCAGTGTTTTTTGAGTTGGTAGCATACACTGGTCCAATTCCAGTATAGTCCCAAACACCGGGCTCTAAGCCCGCTATGTCTTTAGAATTATGACAAGAAGTGCCTAGGTATAATCCGCTTGAGCGGACCTTCTTCTTATCCTCTAAGGAAAGAGAAGCATAATCTTCTTTTCCTATATGAAGCCCAAAACATTTCCATTCCAAGGCCTCTTTCCAATAATCGTTGAGTATGATTGGAAAATCAGGAAAAGCTTCTATCAGGCTTTTATAAACCTTCTTTAATGAATCTGGAGTTTCTTTTTTGGCGCGTATCTGATAGAATGGGATCCATTCTCTTTGGTAACTCCAAAGTTCCACAATACTGACCGGGTCCTTGGAAAATTTGGAACAATATTCTAAATCAAGGATTGGATATATACCAGGTGCTTTCCAGATGCTATGTCTAGGTCTAAGTGGGAATTCCAAAAATGATTCAACCTCCTCCTACAAATTTCAGGATCTCTATTTTATCTCCTTCCTCTAAGAAAGAATTCTTCCAATGGTCCCTTTTTAGGATCTCTCCATTCTTCTGGATCGCTACCGTCTCCGGTTTTAATTTTAAGGATTCTAATAGGGAAAATAAGTCCGGAGAAGAAAGTTCCCCGATAGAGAATTCCTTACCGTTTACAATCATTCCATGCACCTCGGTCTAGATACTTCATTCCGGTTGATTCTCCGCTAACGTCGAATGTTTTTTAGTTTACCGTTCTGTCCGGGCCGAAAACGATTTACTTATATGACCCGATTTCTCCCGTATTTACTAGCAATCGCACTCCTAGGTATTTTATCTTGTAATAGCGGAGAGAGAGATATCAAGGGAAATGCTTTGGCGACTTTCTACGCAAACTGCACCGGTGGATCTTATCCTGCCTGTAAGAATGCTTGCGAAAATAAGTACGGCACCACGGTCACTACAACAAATTTGGCCGGTTTGAATTCCTGCCTTACTTCTTGTAATACAAGCTGTAATGTTTCTACATTTTGCTTCCAATTATCCCAAAGCTGCAAAAGTGATTGTGATAATTATCTGAACACCTGCATTCTAGTTTTAGGTGCGAGTGGATTCGGCCAGTAATCAGCGTAAGTTTCCCAGCCTAAACATGGAGGCCGCAAAAATTCCCGCGGTCTCTATTCTTAAAATAGATTCTCCCACATTTACAGATAAAACCCCAAACTGAGAGATCAGTTCTAATTCTTCTTTTCTAAATCCACCTTCCGGTCCTATCAAAACTGTTTTGTTCTGTATATTTTCTGGATTGAGTTGTACTGCTGATCTTGGATCGAAAAGTATAAGCTCTTCATTTTTAGATTTGGATTCTTCTAAAAATTTAGAAAGTGCAAACGGTCCTTTGATCTCAGGTAAAAAATCTTGATTAGACTGAGAAGAAGCTTCCGCCGCTACTTTTAGAAGTCTTTCCTGGTTTAGGTCCTTTCTATCCGAATGAGAAAATATTAAAAAAATAAATTCAGTAATTCCAAGCTCTGTCCCTTTTTGGATGAGCCATTCTAATCTATTTCCTTTCGGAATTGCAGTCGCTATCTTTGCTTTAGTTTTAGGTCTTTCTTTTTTTTCAGTACCGACAAGACTTCCAATCTTGGAAGAAGAAGGTACACTGTAAGTAAAACTTAACCCCGCACCATCTTTGATGATCACTGTTTTATCTTCAGAAAAAACTCGAAATGCTTTTAAATGGGAGATTTCTTCTCCCTCTAGTTTCAGTTCGGGAGAAGAAGAATATCCTGGTCGAAAAAAAACAATTTCTTCGGAGGACATTAGAGTCTGTTTAAATTATCCAATTCAAATAGAGAAGGATCCGGTTTTACATCCCTATCCACCTCAGTATATTCCAATACGCTGATCGCACCTGTATTCAAATCCAACATTTCCAATCGACTGACTATATCTTCTTTTGTGACCTTCTGTTTTGCTTTTACCTTCACTGGACCGTACTTTATGTTCATTGTTTTATAAAGTACCCCGTCTTTGTCATGGAAATCCAAACGAATAGGTCTTAATGTATCCGGTTCCAAAAGTAAAATCAGTTTGGAATAAAAATAAGGAACGATTGGTCGAAGAGCAACCCGTTTCATCTTCTTCCCTGCAATATCCAAATCACTTTGAACGATAGGATTATAATTTGCTTGGTAAGAAGTTCCCGCCAGATCCACAAAACTGAATCCAGTGTTCAGATGGTTTTCGTATTTTTCTTCGTCGTTCTTTTTGAAAATTTTCCGAGAAAGAGCGTTAAAGGCGAAGATCAACTCTCCATCTTCTTTAAATAAGATCTTATATTCTAAACCTCGACCTTTGCTTTCAAATAGAGAGAGTGAATCTTCTCCCTTTCTGAAAATACTCATATCCCAGGTCCAGGAATCTCCTGTCTTTTTGATCAGGATCAGATTTGCTTTTACTAGACCATCCGTTTTTAAGAGTGCCTGGTCTAGTCTTGCGACTAGTTCCTGGGCAACTCTTGCTTTATCTGGCGGAGTCTGAGCATGGGAAACATCCCCAGCCATGAAAATCGGGAATATTAAGATTATCGAAATAAGATGAAACTTTTTCAAAACCTTTCCTTCCCGATAAATCCAAGGGATCTAATTTAATTACTCTGCTCTTAAACTAGGTGCACTATAAGAGTAAAGACTGTGAACAGAACCTTGGGCTTGAGCGGATTCACTCCTTCTTTCGAATCTGAGTTTTCCTTCCCGAAGTCCTTTATGTAAATCTTGGACGGAACGGAATCCCATATCCTGAAAAGAAAGTCTTAGTCCAAGGCTTAAATAAGGAATAAAGTTCAGAATTGAACCTCTATCCACTACGGAACCACTTACACCCTGGGCCACTTTTACTTTTTGCCCCTCATTGAAATAACGTTTGTCACCGCCAGCTTTCATAGCCTCGATGCTGGCCATTCCTCGATACTTTTTGAGACGTATTCCGTTTTCATAAAAATACTCTCCGGGTGCCTCGGATGTTCCTGCAAACATAAATCCCATCATACATGCAGAAGCCCCAATTGCCAAAGCATTTGCGATATCTCCAATATTGGAAATTCCACCGTCTGCAATAACTGGAACATCATGTTTTGCCGCATGGGCAGCAGTCTGGTAAACAGCAGTTGCCTGTGCTCTACCCACAGCCATGGTGTCTTGAGTGATACAAATGGAACCAGGCCCCATTCCGATCCTAAGTCCGTCCGCTCCCGCACCAATCAGATTTTCTGCTTGGCCACGGGTGACCACGTTACCACCGATCACTTCTAGGTTTTTGAAATTAGATTTAATGAATTGGAGCATCTCTATCTGGTAGATCGAGTTCCCTTGAGCGGAGTCAATGATGATCACATCTACTCCTGCCTCATACAATGCAGCAACCCTGTCCCTGGATTCAGGTAAGGTAGAAACCGCAGCTCCACATCTGAGCCTTTTGTTCTCGTCCTTGGAAGAATCAGGAAATTCTTTATTCTTCTTCAGATCAGAACGACTTACTAAAGAGATAAGTTTTCCGTCTTTATCTATGATCGGAAGTTTTCCGATCTTCTCTTTTTTGATAATATCGTTTGCTTCTCTTAGAGTGATCCCTGCTTTACCCGTAATCACTTCTGTGGTCATAACTTTTTCCACAGGGATAGAACGATCTCTCTCAAAATCGATATCTCTATTTGTTACAATTCCGACCAACTTTGAATTTCTGGTTCCGTCTGCAGTGATCGGTATTCCAGTGAATCCCAAAGTTTCTTTAATCCTGTCCAAATCATGGATTGTATTTTTTGGTCCAAGAACAACCGGGTCTGAAATAAAACCGTTCTCAAAACGTTTCACTTTGCTGACTTCAGCAACCTGTTCTTCTACAGTATTATTATAATGGATAATTCCAATCCCTCCCATAAGGGCCTGTGCAATAGCCATTGAGGACTCAGTCACAGTGTCCATTGGGGAACTTACGAATGGTCTTTTGAGTTTGATTTTTTTTGTTAATCTAGTCTCTAGTTCTACGTCAGAAGGATTGAAGTCGATAAAACCGGGCAGGACTAAAAAGTCCCGATAAGTAAGCCCGATTTGCATGCTGAAAAGTTCTTCGCCGGATAGGCCGTCTAAAAATTGGGAGTCTCGGTAAGATTGGTTTGACATTAGTGTACCTTACCTATTACATCAAAACGAAGCCAAAGGCTGGAATCAAGATAATTTTCCGCCGGAATCCGATCGACCTAGGAATTTAATGGAAAAGGTTCAAAGGAAACAAAGAGACAAAGAGTTCATCACAGATCCTGGTAAAAAACTCCATATCATTGGAAAATTTCTACTCAAAACAGATCTACTCGTAAGGGATACGGAAACTCACGAATCCGTTCAACTTCTCTCCGTCAATAAGGACGCCACAAAAATTTTAGTACAAGGTCGAATGGCCGAACAATTTAAGCTGAATGCTCATATTGTTTTGTACAAATTACTCGCGAGATATGTCGAACTAGAGTGCGAGGTCCTAGAAGAAAAACCCAATAATCAATACATCATGCAGGTGGAGCATGTTTCCATCGCAAGCAGAGAAAGAAAATTTACGAGGATCAAACCTCCAGATGGCAGTGTTTGGATCACTAACCTGCGCACTAGCAGGACCACAATCGACGCGAACTTATTCAATATACCGACTTCTGTAAAAGTCAATTTTGCGGATACGGAAAGAACTCTTAAACCAAAGTTCGATATTGTCAAAATAGATGTTTTCAATTCTATCGGGGATAAGTTCGACCTAGTCAAAAAGACAGGTAAAATATTATATATCCCGAATACACAAAAACCGGATTGTTATAAATCATCCGATCCCGACGGATTTATAGATTATGAGCATGAACTAGGCGACGAAGATGATGTTCGTAAAAAGATCATAGAATATGCAAACCAAAAGATCAGATCAGAACTGATCGTTCCAGTTATCTATATCAACCACGATGAGCAAGCAATTCCAATCGGATATGTACATGCCCAAAATAGGACAAAAGAAATAGATTTAGCAGAAGTAATGGAAATTAAGACGCTTACATTTGATATGGTAGACCGGATCAGAGAATCCAATACCATTCTAGTAAAGGAAAGATTTTCTGTTATAGATCTTTCTACTGGCGGCTTGAGAGTGAAGATCAATCATCCTGATCTTAATAGCGAACTTCCCAGAAGAAAAGGATTTACATTCGATATTTTTTTCAAAATGCAATCACCGATCACTGCTTATGGAGTAGTACGTTCAATTGCAAGAGATACGGACGGTAATTTATATGTAGGACTTTCTTTGGAAGGAAATTCTGCAAGACCTGGAGAGAAAAAACGTTTTATAGACAATGTAAATCGTATGCTTTCTGACTCCGGTGTAAAAGTTGGCTAAATTTGAAAAAAATTTCCAAAAGCCGATCTTATTTTGGCTTCATCATTTTTCAAAAAGATATATTATATAGAGTGAAGCGGTAACGCCTAAATTCTATTAGAGCCCCGCTTTATGGAGGCTCTATGATATATTCTCCAGAAATCAAAACATTAGATCCCTGTAAGGGCAAAATTGTCTGGGCGCCAATCAAATCTCTCTGGTTCATCTCTTCCATTTCCATTTTTCTAATATTCGGGTATTCAACGTATTCAAGTTCGAATGCGTTAATATCATTTATATTAACCATTCTCACACTTAGTTTTGGACATTCTGTCGGAATACATCGAGGTCTGATCCATGACTCGTTCTCTTCTTCGATAGCACTAAAACGTTTCTTAACCTATTTAGGAGTTTTGACAGGTTTAGGTGGTCCGATTTCCTTAAGATATTTACATGATCTGAGGGATTGGGCGCAAAGAAGTCGGGCATGCCATCCTTTCTTTTGCCATTACGATAATATATTTAAAGATTTCATAATACAGATGAATTGTACAATAAAATTAGAGCGGCACCAAACATTTCGTTACGAAAACAACTACGGAGAAGATAAAATCATTCAATTCCTGGAAAGAACTTGGCTACTGCAACAGATTCCACTCATTATACTCTTTGCATATATCGGAGGCCTAGGCCTGGTCGTATGGGGAATATTTGGAAGAACTTCTACATGCATATTAGGTCATTGGTTAGTGGGTCACTATGCTCATAAAAGAGGTGAATTGATCCGAATTGTCCCAAATGCATGCACGCAAGGATATAATGTTCCTTTTATTTCACTTCTTACAATGGGGGAATCACTTCATAATAACCATCATGCATATCCGGAATCAAGCAAGTTCTCTCTTCAAAAAGGAGAGCTGGATCCTGGTTGGTGGTGTATACAGTTCTTAAGTTTATTCGGATGGATCAAATCAACGAATGTAGCGGAGGTCGGAAGAACTTAAGGAAAGTCCCACATTCGAACATCTACGAATAGAACATTTCCTTCTTCCATACTTTTGGAGTAAGTTACTAAAAGAAGGTGACTTTCCAAATCAAAGTATGGATTACTTGCGATCCAACCTCCGGAAGAATCTTTTGCGTTTCTATAAAATTGTTCTAAGAAATATGGTCTCCAACTCCAATTCCTCCCTACAAAAGAATCGTCTTCCAACATTCCTGAATCCGAGATACTTGAATAATTAGGAGAAAGTTGTCTTCCTTCATGATTGGTAACATACATTCTAAAAACGGATTTTTCCAAAAGATAAGAATTTCTTAATTTAATAGTTACAATTCCTTCCGAAGAGATGACTTCGATCCCGGAAGATTCCAAACGATCTTCCAGTTCCTTCTCCTTTTTAATCCTTCGAAGTAACTGGTATTTCTTATAATTAAAGAATAGTTCATGGAGTTGGGAGAACCGGATACTCAAACCATTGATATCCATTAACTCAGGACTTGGTTCTGCAAAATAAAAACCTTGTAAGAATCTTGCCCCGTAAGTGAGAGCATTGTATAATTCTGTTTCAGTTTCTAAACCTTCGAATAATAGAGAACATCCTAAACTTTCAGCAAGCCTGGACAAAGTAAATAGGATCTCTTGGAAATTTCGAGAAGCAACGGAACTGCGAATCAGGCCTAAATCAACTTTGATAATGTCTGGATGTAATGCACCGATACGGTCCAGGTTAGAAGATTTAGATCCGAGATCATCTATCGCGACTAAAAACCCCGATCTTTTATACAAATTGATCAAAGGTTTTAACTGATCTATTTCTCCTGAAAAATGTTCTTCTACAATTTCAACAACTATCCTTTTAGGATCCAAACCCGAACTTCTTGCGATTTGTAAAGTATAAGGTTCCTCATCCGTTTTTGAAGAAAGATAATCCTGCATAAAAGAAGGAGATATATTTAGAAAAAGTTTTGCCTTAGGATCTATACCCGGAGTATTACTGATCTTCTCCACCGCTTTTTTGCGAACGGTCCTATCTATTTCTAATTTAAGATTTTTGAATTCTTCTCGTTCAGAGATAGAAAAAGAGTGAGGTATATCTGCTAAGAAGAATGGGCCAAGACTATGGACAGCGCCTTGTTTATCTATAAATCGAGCTAAAGCCTCGTAACCAAAGATTGAGTCTTTTTCGACAGATAAAATAGGTTGGAAGTATGGAACTATCTCACCTTCGGAAAACCATTCCTGCCATTTGGACGCGTTCCAAGAAGTTCTTCCTTCACTCATTCTTAACAATAAAATGGAAACCCTGTAAGAAGGATCAAGAATTTAAAATCAAAAGTTTAGATCAAATGCTAAAAGAAGAATGAAGACTAATTAAACTAGTAACCGACTCCCAGTCCACAACCGAAACCGTCTGGAATTCCAATCCAAGGAGTTCTTGGTTCAGAATTTTGTATCAAATATCTATTGCCGCCTAAGTTTTCTCGGAGAATTTCCACAAATCTCTCTTTTGTGAAAAGATCTTGCGATTCGGTTAACAATTTCAATCTATCATAGTATACTTTCAAATTTGGATCTAAGATCTGGTTTTCTCCGGAAGAAACAGATTCTAAGTATCCTAAAGGAATATTTCGAGTATAATGCCCCACTCTCCAGTTAGAGACTGATTTCAATTTACTTAATAAAGGGTCCGTTAAAGCGTTTGCATCGACGATCTTATGAGTTTCTCCGGAAAAATAGCCATAAAAGCCTACGTTAATCGTAGCGCATGCCTTTCCTGGATCTTTAGGGGCCTTTTTATACTTTCTACCTGCATCCGCCCATCCATGAGTCGGGAAGTCCTTGAATTTGAGGGAGCGTATAAAATTTGTGCTTCTAAAATAAGCACCTTTTTCATCTTGGATCTCTCGATCATTTCTAAGCCTAGTATACTCTTTTGTAATATACAGATACGAATTTTGGTTTAACAGAAATAAGGCGATAAAAAATAGAACGCTCACTCTAGGAAGAATAATAGGAGAAAGTTCCACGAATAGGAACATACAGGCGACAAATGGAAGGGCAAAAAATCTTCCCGCCATAAAATCCCCGCCTATAGTGCATATATAAAGGATATATAGGCCTATACCGGCAGATAATGTTGCGTGTAAAAATTTACCTCTCCATACAAAATATGGCAAAAGTAAAACTACAATAACGACTGAAAGTGAGGTATAAATATCCCAACGAAAACTATTTTCTAAGTAGTCCAGACCGTAAGGCCATAAATTAGAAACCGTTAGGCCAGTGTTCAATTTTGCATAAGCAGTATTCGGGAACAGATATCCATAATATACTAATGAAAACGCTGACCAAAAAAGAATTGGCATAAGCCCGAGAGCAGCGGCCCCTATAAACTTACCCCAGATTTTTTTTCCTTTTAAAAATTTATATAAATACAGAAGAAAAGGAAGTTCCAAAAGAACGGTATCTTGCCTATTCAAATATGATAGAGAAAGATAAAAGAAGAAGAGGAAAAAGTCTCTAAAATCTCCCCTCTTCTCTAAATCAAATACCTTAGATAAAAATAAAATAATCAAAAGAAAAGAAAGCGGGTTTTCCAAACCAGAACTGGAAAAATCCACAAATGCTCTGGAGATAAGTAAACTTAAAAGTATCCAAGAACCATACTGCCAGTCCCCTTTTCTTTTCCCAAAACGAGAAATAAGCAAAGAAACCGTTGCTCCAACACAGATCCAAGAAAGAATTAGAGAAGAATAATATACTGGAATTTTGCAAAAAGAAAGAAAGATTATGCAGAATAGCCAGAGAGGATGAGTATAAGCCTGGACTCTTTCATAAGTATTCCACCTAAGTCCAAAACCATTTAGAAAATTCTCTACAGTCCTGAAACTGATATAAGCGTCTTCTGTGACCCAAGAATTTACGATGACCACATAAGCGAATAGAATACATGAGATCGGAAAAAGAGTTTTTGGAAGAGGCTTTTTAAAAAAAGACAAGAGTTTTTCTGAGACTGAATCCACTCACTCCAAAGAAACATTCGGAATCCAACTGTCATTCAGAATTCGGATGCAAATGAAATTGTCCAAACTTTACTTTGGGATTTCTTCTTGACCTTGGGTTTTCATGGGACTTCCTAGCAGAATGTTCAATAGCCTTCTATCCAGGGTTTCTTCTTTTATTGGCAAGCCTTCTGGCTTCTTGATTTTTGGAGCCGTATTTCTATCATTATTTCTGGCATGGCAGTACCAAACAGGAATTCGGGTCGGGGATGGAGCAATAAAACAACAGCAGCTTGCGGACCTTCTACAAAACGGCTTGCCGGATTTTTCCTGTAGATACTCAGGAAAAGAAATCGATCCTGAATTTAGATTTTTACCTTTAGATCTGAAAAAAGGGTCCACGATGACCCATGTCTATAAAGGAAAATGTTATTACGTATTTCCTTTTTATTACACTGCAATCCAGTACCCGTTCGCGCTTCTAATGGGAAGATTTGGAAGCTTCTTCTTATCTTTAGCTTTCGGAATACTAACTCTAAGAGCATTATTCCAAATTTCAGAATTATTCCAGTTAAAAGAACAATCTAAATTATTCTATTTGATCTTGCTACTTCTAGGATCTGCATTCAGCTTATTCGCAACCGATATTTCCGAAACGATCATAGCGATCTACGGAGTTACCCAAGGAATTTATTTTTTACTAAAGGAAGAAGAATCTTCCAGTTCAACTGACTTAGTATTTGCAGGAATATTTTTTGGACTTGCAGCATTTTTCCGGCAAGAAACAATTCTATTGGCGGCCAGCCTTTCCTTAGTTTATGCTTTCAGAATATTCAGAAATCCGAAAGCTGCACTATTCCCATTTATATTCGGGACTTTCCTCATCATCCAGGCTATAATCAATTATTCAGTAGTTGGACATCCGCTGGGATCGAGAGGTTACCTGCAAGAAGCCGCTTCTTACCGGTTGATCGCACAGATCTACTATTTAGGACAATTGGTGTTTTTAGGAAAAGGATCCTTAGGACTATTTGGAGCATACCCTGCATTAGCATTTATCGTTTTATGGAGACCAAAATCGAATTCATTAACTCGGGTTTTATATGGAATCGGGATATTCATACTTATATCCGGATTCTTGACCTCTACAAAATTTTGGCAGGGAGTTTTATTTGGGCCTAGGTTCTTAATGATCGTTCTTCCGTTTCTGCTTTTATTCCTATTTTTTATTTTAGAAAAAAATTGGGAAAAACTAAGCAAACCATTTAAGATTATTGCGATCATTCTTATTTCCTACTCCGTCGTAGGGGGTGTAATATTCGATAGACTATATTATAAATTCACAAAGTCAGTTGTAAATGAACAAAAAGAACTGAGCGACCATACTTCCAAAATTGTAATCTATAGAAAGGGTTCGGTATTTTTACCTTCTAATTCTTATAGAGAAGAAAGAGAAGTATATGAAATCGACTCCACTGAATCTTTCGATGTGCTTTTGGAAAAATTGTATAAGATTGGAAAAACTCAGGCAACTGTGGTTGGCTTTAAGGATACTTATCCGAAAAATATTTTAGTTCCTAAATCAGAACAATTTACTTTTAAGAACAGAATATTCTACCAAAGCCCTTCTATCAATATGGAAACTTTAGAGTTTCATAAAATAGAAAAGTGATACAGTTTCTCACTGAGTTCGCGGAGTGCACAGAGATAAAAGGAATTACAATTAGTCTCTGTGATCTCGGTTAACTCCGTGCGAACTGAAAAATATTCTCTTATTTTCCCCAGACCCTTCTGAATAGATCGGACTCTAATAGATTTTTAGGATCTAGTTTCTTTTTCATTGCTCTGAACTTTTCTAGGTTTTGTTTAGGCATGGATCTTCTATAAACTTCAGGGCGAAGAGTACTATCTTTTGCAAAATAGAATCTTCCTCCATTCTTAACGACGATCTCGTCCATTTCTTTGGCGAGCTCCCAAAGTTTAGTCTTATTTCCTTTAGTCATAGGAAAGTCCATAGCCATCGAATAACCATCTACCGCATGAGTGAGTAAGAACTTGTCCGGTCTATGTTTTTTAAAAACGCCAAGCCAGTTTACAATCCCTCTTTTTTGACAAAGACTTAGGATCTCTTCGAAACCCTTGACTGCATTTTCCTTTGGAATAAAACTTTGGTATTGAATCATCGCACCGGGCTTGTACATAAATTTCCAATTCGGAACATAGTCCAAAAGAAAAGCATACTCTGCATGCCCTTGCTCATAAGGTTTATTATTATTTAAAAATCCTGAGATCCACTTTCCAAAGTTTACGAATCTCATTCCAAATTTATTGCTGAAAGGATACATGAAAAGCCACATCCAAGATTTAGGAATGATCCCTAAGAATGTGCTTGGAAGAATCTGATTTTCCAATTTGCAGTTTTCAGGAAAGTCAGGATCTTCTCCTGCTTTTAGATGAACTGCTTTATGGATTTGACCTCGACCAATACCTTTTCCGGAAGCAAATCCATCCACCCAACCAACTAAATAATCAGATTGTTTGTATTCTCTTTCGAAATAATCATACATCTCTTGTAGGTTCGAAGTATTCACCGGCCAAACCTTCATCTTTCCGGAGTAGATTTTTTTAAGTTTGATGGTTACTGTTAGAAACGCACCTAACATTCCAAAACCGGAAATAGCAGAGTAGAATAGATCCGAATTCTTTTTAGGAGAACATACTGATTCTTTTCCATCAGGACTTAGAAAAGTAAATTCTTGGATATGATCTCCAATCGGCCCAACTGCGAAGTTATTCTTTCCATGAATATTCATAGAAAGTGCTCCACCTAAAGTAGGGAACATTGTTCCACTTACAACCGGTGGCCAAAATCCTCTTTCGATTCCGAATTCCCAAAGTTGTTTGATAGTCACTCCGGACTCTGCAACTAAGATTCCAGTTTTGGGATCAAAAGATAAAATCTTATTGAAGTTGCGGATATCTACTACGACCCCTTTTTCATTAGTGGCGGCATCGCCGTAACTACAACCGCCACCTCTAAATGCAACTTTCGTATTCGTATCTCTTGCGTAAGAGAATAGATCCTTAAAGTCCTGAATAGAAGTCGGTAAAAAAACCTTACTATTGGAGAAATGATTCATTCCCCAGGCTTCTACTTTTTGAACAGTACTTAAGCGGGACTCGAACTCTTTAGGATCGAAACCCGCTTTTTTAGTTTTGGAAGATGTAGCTTTTTTAACGGTCTTTTTTTTAGAAGCGGTTGCCATTTTAGATCACCTTTTCCTTAAACGGAAAGTTTTCTGAAAATAAAAGAAGGGATAAGTCTGATTATGAGAGAAACGAGCGCCCAGCGAGCCGGCACATAGAAGTTTTCTTTTCCTGCATTTACTTTTGCTAATATAACTTGAGCTGCTTCCTTAGCAGTGATCAACCACATAAGTCCAGGTAAACCTTCTGTCATTGGTGTCTCGATCATTCCAGGTTTTACTGTAACCACTTGGATCCCTTTTACAGCTAAACGATTACGTAAAGCTTCCAAGTAAGTGGACATTCCAGCTTTAGATGCATTATAAACCGGGTTTCCTCTACGCCCTCTATCGCCTGCGATAGAAGAGATACCAATAATTTTTCCTGCTTTCTTTTCTTGGAAATAAGCAGCTGCAGAATCCAACCAAGCTACACAGCCTAGAAGATTGACTTCTAACATTTCTAAATCTTTTTCAATAGGAAATTCTTCCGGACCAACTCTATGCATCACACCGGATGCGTAATAAATTTCGTCCAAGCCGCCTAATGCTTTCACAGCCTTGGCAAATTCTCCAGGGATCTTGGAGTATTCAGTAACGTCATGTTTGACGAATAAGTTTTTTACTTTGGAAGAAGGAAGTTTTTTCAGTTCCTTATCTCTCCTTGCAAAAGCAGCGACTTGATGTCCCTCTTCGATCAATTGAGATGCAATTTCTTTTCCGATACCGCTAGAAGCGCCTACTACGATGATCTTTTTAGCCATACCAACCTTTCTGGGACGCAAGGCCAGTATGACAAGCCTGATTTAAGCGGTTTTGAAGAGAAGATCTACGAGGGAATATCTTCTGCGACTCTGCGTGCCAATTTATACTTCTTCAATTTCACGCAGAGACCAAAGGCACAGAGAAAACTACGAAGTAAGTTTCCCACCATTTGCAGCATTCTTCGAAAAATAATCAGAGAGAAAAGAATCACTCTTCGTCCAAACCCCAGTCTCGCGATCCAAAATTTCGGAAGGTTTCCAGTTCCTTTTATAATCCATCTTAGGATGTCCCGGAAGAAAAAGGCCTAATTGAAATTCTTTAAAACCATTCTCCTTTGCCCAAAGGATAGAAGATAGAATCAGAAAATTTCCCAAACTCCTTTTACTTTCGTCTGGATCAAAAACGGAATACACAGCAGAGACTGTCTCGAGCCCCAGATCCAATAAAATCCAACCTAAAAGTACATCTCTTTTATACAGAAGAAGTTCTCCAGAATTTTCAGAACCCTCATACATCTGGAACTTCATAGTTTCCAAAATTTCGGATTCCGATTCACCGTAGCTTCCTTCATGACGAGATGTTTGGTACCTCACATATAAACTCTCTTTATCCGCATCAATTACAGGTGGAGAAGTTTTTATTATCAAATCTTGATTCTTTTTGATCAGTCTTTTGTGATTCGAACTAGGAGAAAATTCAGACAATAAAACTCTATAGCTAAGACAATGAGAACAGACTGAACAATTGGTCCTATAAAAAAGATTACCTGACCTTCTGAAACCAAAACGAAAAAGATCATCTAAAATTTCAGGAGGAAGTTTCTCTTTAGAAAAGAAACCCTTCACTTTGGAATTCCTTTCCGGATAATAAGCGCATTCCGACTCGGGAGTCTCAGGAAGAGAACCAAGGAATGTAAAATAGTCCAGCCCCATCTTTGCCATGATACAGATCTATTTTTACATTGCCAAACCAAAGCCTCCGAAGGATAGGACTATTGATGGTATTTGGTTTAATGATGGATCATCCGGCACGTTGGAACGCTTATAAATTAGCTTTCGGATTTACGATCCTCAGCTATCTTTTTTATTTCTTATCCCTTCCGTTTGTTCTATTCGCATTATTAGCAGCGGGACTACTCTGCCTGATCGGAGGGTTATTTTTCCCTCAAACATTCGATCAACTGTATCGAACTTTCCAATTTTTGGTTTTAGGTATACTCTCCTTTTTAGGCTCCCTTGTAATACTGATCGGGTATCTAATTTTTTGGAGACCTTTACAATTCGTATTGGGAACTAAAAACCAAGATCCAAAGCAGTGAAAAAGTTCAAAATATACTGCGACGGCGCTTCTAAGGGGAATCCGGGGCCGTCTTCTATTGGAGTTGCTGTTTACGAACAAGAAACGGAAGTGCATTCTATTTCCCGTAGGATCTCCGACGGGACCAATAATGCTGCTGAATGGGCAGCTCTGGAAGCAGGGATAGAATATTGCCTCTCCCAAAACGCGGTAGAAGTCACAGCTTATCTGGATTCCGAATTAGTAGTGAAACAATTTAAGGGAGAATACAAGGTTAAATCCCCTCACTTGCAAGTTGCAAAGGAAAAAGTAAAAGGCCTTACATCCAAACTCAAATTGTTCTCCATTCATCATGTCCCCAGGGAAAAGAATAAACGGGCAGACAAGCTCGCCAACCTAGCTTTCGAATCTTGATTGCTCGGAAAATTTGGACGGCCCCTTCGCTTCGCTCGGACCAGGCTACTACGGGTTCGCGCAGTTGCGCTCATCCGGGCAAGCCCGGACTTAAAGCCCTCCGTATCCTTTCCGCGGTTGACTCACGCAGAGGCGCTAAGACGCGGAGCTTTTACAAAATAAAAAATGGTTTCCCGATAGAGTTCTTTATAAAAAAATCCTAAGCATGGGTCATAAGATAATCCTAATTTTGTTTCTACTCTTAATTCAAGCCTGTAAGGCGGGCATCTTAGATAAAATGAAAGAGCTTCAAAAAGAAGGAAAGTATCTGGAACTTGCAATTCTATGCAACGAACATGCTGACCAAGAATATAAAGAAATCTGTAATTCTGCTTGGGACGAAACAGGAAAAAAAATAGACCTTATACTTTCCCAACAATCCGACCTTCCCTTCTTAAGGGTTTCTGTAGACCAAAAAACTAAAAAGCAAGTGGAAGAAATTTTTGCCAAAAACCCTGCGCTCAAAGACCGTTATCTACCAATTTGGAAAAAGATCGTCCAGGAATAATGAACTCTGATCCGAATAAACTTATCTCCCAAATCCCTTCTCCTTTTTTAGAAGATCTACTAGAGATCAGTACTATAATAAGAAATCATGGAGGAGAAGCTTATCTTGTCGGGGGAAGTGTACGAGATCTAATCTTAAATAAAATCCCTCACGAATATGATTTAGCTATTTCAATCCATCCGGAAGAAATACAAAAGATCTTCAAAAGAACTGTTCCGACTGGGATCAAACATGGAACCATCACAGTGTTATTCCATGATAGATCCTATGAATTGACCACATTCAGAAAAGATGAAGATTATCTAGATGGAAGAAGGCCAGAAACAGTACAATTTGGAGTGAGCCTGAGTGAAGATCTAAAAAGAAGGGACTTCACAATGAATGCTTTGGCCTTAGATCTTCAAAAAAAGATCTTGGTAGACGAGCATTCCGGAACAGAGGATATTCAAAATTCTTTAATTAGGACGATTGGTAACCCAATCTCCAGATTTACTGAGGACGGGCTCAGACCAGTTCGTGCAATTCGATTTGTTTCGACACTCGGATTTACAATCCATCCGGAAACTGCAGAGGCAATAGAAACCTGCAGACCGGTCACTGCAAAGGTTTCTCCAGAAAGAATACATGACGAATTTTTAAAAGTTCTCAAAAGTAAAAATCCGATCGGTGGATTGGATCTATTAAAAAAATATAAAATTCTGGAATTATTCTCCAAAACAAAATTATATTCAGGAGACTGGGAAAAACATAAAAATGGCTTTTCCAAACTTCTCCAAGTATCTGAAAAATCAAAGATAGCCTATTTCCTAATTATCTGTTTCTCTGAACTAAATTGGCTTTCTGACTCGAATATATTTTTTAAAGAACTCAGATTCTCCAACCAAAGAACAAAGGATTCTCAATTTCTGGTTAAAACCTTATACTCTCTTATCCAGCAAAAAGAAGAATTAAAAACTGCTCCGGGACTTCGAACTCACCTACTTCATCCTATCGCTCAATATGTAAGTAAGAAAGAGCTCTGGTCTTGGTGCTTAGAACTTTCTCTTCTTTGGTCTGCCTACTTAAACGAAGAAGCATTTTGGCTTTCTGGGGCGGAAGAAGAATGGAAGAAGGATCCACCGCTATTACTCTCAGACCTTACTATAGATGGAAATCTTATCCGAGAGAAATTCCCGGAACTACCTGCCCCTAAACTGGGAGAAGTATTGAGATCTTCTTTGCTTGCTGTCCTCCAGGACCCGAATCAAAATTCAGAAGAACTTCTGCTGGATAAGATTCGAAAAGCTAATTAATCCAAAAATTTGGGTCTGACGTTAAACCGTCGAAGTGCCTACAGGGTTCCTTCCCCCTCAAAACATCTTCCTTTGCCTAGTCTTTCAGCATCCGAATTGATGCTTAAATAATAAGCACTATGTTAATATATAAAAAATAGTCCAAAAAGTATATAATTTCTGAACATCAAATATTGGATTTAGAATCGTTTTTAAGCCTAATTTAGTCTCTTTGCCTATTTTTAGCAAGCTGGCACGCAAGTTGCATAGATATGGGCATAGGAGATTTAGGAGAATGATGAGAAAAAAAACAATGAACCTCATTGCTACCTTTACTCTGGTGACCGCCTCTTCGGTTTTTGCCCAACCGAAAAAGGAAACGCCGGACCCGAAGGCAGCAGGGGCAGTGAAAACCGCTCCAGCCCCAGAACCTGTTGAAACGAAATGGTATGACGCAATCGACTTTTCTGGATTCGTGGATGTGTACTACATGTACAATAACAACCCGTTGCAAGGAAATGATATCGACGCGACCAGAGCGTTCGAGACCAATAACAAGAACTTTGCAGTCAACGCTGCGGCATTAGCAGTTCAAAAAACTGCGGAGAAGTCTAGTCCTTGGGGATTCCGTGTGGATTTCCAAAACGGATTAAATAACCCGTACCAAGAAGGTCTTTATAGCACTGTTAACGGTGTATATAACTACAACCTGTTAAAACAAGCATACATCAGTATGTATTTCCCGGTCCTGAAAGGGATGACATTGGATATTGGAAAAATGGCAACTCATATTGGATATGAGGTGATCGAGTCAATGGGTAACCCCAACTACTCGATAGGGGCCATCTTCCAAAATACAATCCCCTTCATTCACACCGGTGCTCGCTTAACTACTCAAGTTACCGATAAATGGTCTGGAACCTTTTATCTTTACAACAGTGGTGGTGGTACTGGTTATCTGGCCCCAACAGAAGCAAATTTGACCAACGGAGCAAAAAACACCTTCGTAGAAGGAGCAACTCAGCATAAAGCGGTTGGAACTCAGGTTAAAGGACAGATCATCGAAGACAAACTTTCCGTTACTTGGAACACTTTGTATTCTCAAGATGGCGCGACTGGAGTCGTAGATCCTACTTTAGCGTATATTGCAGGGCAAGTTGGTGCACCTACCCCTGGAGCACCTAGAGCAAAGTATGATACTGACTATTGGTTCATGAACCATGCGATCGTATCCTTTACTCCTCACGAAAAGATCACTTTAGACTTTGATTATACTTGGAGTGAAAAAGCAGGTGGCTTTGCACCGGTTAACAAAGAGTCTGCTCTTGCTAACGCAGACGGTTCTGATCCTTACACTTTGGAAAAAATCCTAGGTGGAGCAGTTAACACTAAAGACAACAAGGCTACTTACAGAGCTTACGGTTCTTGGATTAAAGTTAAGTTCAACGAAGAATGGGGAGTTAACTTCCGTTTCGAGTACATCGACGATAGTAAATATAACACCCAGTTGACTACTTTCAACCCTTTCAGAAATGCGAATGCTTATTTGGGCGAAGCTCGTGCGGCAGAAGACGCATCTTTAGCTGCGGCAGTTAAAGCTTCTACTCCTGCTCTTGCTGGCTTAAGCGATAACGAAGTATTGCAAATTCTGAAACCGAAAGATTACACCAATTACGGAAATACCCACTACGGATCTTACAAAACGTTTACGGTAACTCCTGTCTGGAACTTCACTGAAAATCTACTCATTAAACTTGATATGAGAAGAGACTGGGCGAACGGATACCAATTCGTTAACTCCTCAGGTGAAAAAAGTAAAGATCAGTTAGGTCTAACCTTAGGAATCGTTGCTAAGTTCTAATCAAACTTAAAAAACGAGACATTAGAAAAGAGCGTCCAAAAGGGCGCTCTTTTTTTATTTGCTTACTGAATTGATACCAAGGATTAAAAAAGAAGAAGGGTTACTGCTCAGAAGTCCAGATCCGATTGTCCAGACATGGCGACCAATTGTCTTCTGAAAGAATGCGGAAGAACATTCCAACAGGATCTGAGAGTTTTTTTCCAAAAGCCGCCTTCGGCTTTTTTCAATTTTGCCTTTAAGTGCTCACTCATCTCAAGATCCTCTCTTAAGTTTTTTAGATCGAAAAAAGGTTCAAAAAACTTCGGGTGATTCGATATTTCGTAGATCGGAATTCCAAAAATCTATCCAGAAAATTGTGGATTCTCTGGATAGATTTTTACGATTTTTACGTCCTATTTGGGACAGCTCGGGACTAATTAACCTTTTACACAAAGAACCTGTCTTAATTCAGAGACAACTTCTACCAAGTCCTTTTGGGAATCGATTACATCGTGAATATCCTTATAAGCGCCCGGAATTTCATCCAAAACACCGGTATCCTTTCTGCACTCGACTCCGCTGGTTTGTTCAAGAAGATCTGATTCGGTAAATTTCCTTTTGGCTTCTCCCCTACTCATTCTTCTCCCTGCTCCGTGAGATGCAGATTCAAAAGAATCAGGATTTCCTAATCCTTTTACGATGAATGAACGGGACCCCATAGATCCAGGAATAATACCAAATTCTCCTTTCTTTGCGCTAATTGCTCCCTTTCTGGTGACAATAATGTCCTCTCCAAAATGTGTTTCTTCAGAAACGTAATTATGGTGACAGATCACTCTAGAAACTTCTTGGACCTGAGGAAAAAATTTCCTTAGAGCTTCAAAATACAACTCCAACATTGTTAGGCGATTTAAGTAAGCGTATCTTTGGGCCCAGAATAAATCCCGCCTATACTCTTTCATTTCTATCGTACCGGAAAGAAAAACTGCCAAATCTCGATCTGGCAAAATTTCCTTATGAGCAAGTTTACGCGCTCTATGAATATGAAATTCAGCTAATTCCTTTCCAATATTTCTAGAACCTGAATGAAGCATCATCCAAACTCTGTTTTCAGTATCTAAACAAAGTTCTATAAAATGATTTCCTCCTCCTAACGTTCCACATTGGCTTAAAGAACGCTCATAAAGCGGTTTTGCACGCTCCGAAAGATGTTCGAACTCTTGTTTAAATAGAGATTTAGCTAATGCGTAAGTTTCCCCATGTTTAAAAAGTTTTTCAACGACTGGACGTTTATGCATCCCAAAGCCAACTGGAATCTTCTTTTCAATCTCTGAACGAATTTCTTTCAGGGAATCTGGTAGATCATCCCCCGTTAAATTCGTAAGAACTGCCGCCATCCCGCAGCCTATATCAACACCAACCGCCGCAGGTGCGACTGCATCTTTCATCGCGATAACCGATCCAACTGTAGCACCTTTTCCGTAATGAACATCAGGCATCACAGCCACATGTTTAAATACCCATGGCAGGGAAGCTATATTACGCAATTGTTGTAAAGCGGAGGAGTCCACTTTATCTAAATCGGTCCACAATTTGACCTTTACTGTTTCTCCTTTTAATTCTGACCTACACATTTACTTTACCTTGTTGATTCGCTTGATATATACGAATCTAAGGAAGACACAGACATTTTTTTGATTAAGGAAAAATTAAATTTTTGGAAACCGTCTCAAAGTAAATTTCTATGTAGATAAGCTCATATAAATTTCCTCCAAAATTTCAGGGCTACTCTTAAGCTACTAAAACCCCATAAACGATAATGGCGATCCCAACTAAATTTGCTGTGACCCCGATTCCACCTATAATTTTTCCTAGAGGCGGATTTTCTTTGAATTCATCTTTAACACCTTGGAGCCAGTCCACTGTATCTTTTAGAGCAATAAATCCAGAAGAAACTGCAAATGAGATCGCTCCTATTAAAGCAGTCGTCTCAGAAAGTGGAGCGAGTTGAAACGCGAATACTAATCCAAGGATCATAGCACCTTGCATTAAAGGCCCAATATGAGCAGCTTGCAAATATCTGGAGGGAAATTCGGCTTTCATTCTCGCGAATGCATATGCGAATCCAGTCAAACTTCCGTAAGCTAAATTTAAAACTCCAGTTAGGATCAAAATTTTTTCGGGTAAATTCATAGTCATCACCTATTTATATTTAGGCTTGAGTAGATATTCGTTCATTCAGAATGCGTCAATTCAGTTTTCATTCTTCAAAGATTGAACAGAAAATAAAAAGGCCGCGTTTAATCGCGGCCTCTTAAAACTTTAATTCGATTATGGATTCAAACTATCGTTTCTTTTTAGTGACTTTTTTCTTCACTTTTTTACTTCCATTTCGATTAACAGGAGCTGCATCTTCTATTTCCTCTTCATTGTATAAGGAAACATATGCTTCCGGATGAAGTGCAAATGATTCCTCTTCTACAGGATGTTTTCTATCTCCTACTACAACTAAATAGAGAGACGGAAGAACGCTCAATACCAGGAATAATGCGGAAAATAATCCTCCAACGATTACCGTAGCTAATGGTCTCTGGACGTCGGAGCCTACCCCAGATGCCAGGGTAGCCGGAATCAATCCGAGAAGAGCAAGTAGCATTGTCATCAACATTGGTCGTAATTGGATCACTGCAGCTTGTGTGACTGCTTCCTTTGTAGTCAATGTAGGTTCATCCATTAAAAGATGATTTGTTCTAGATACAAAAAGAACCCCGGACATCGTAGCAATTCCAAATAGAGAAATAAATCCCACCCCGCTGGATACGTTAAAATAATACCCTCTGAGTAGAAGTGCATACATTCCTCCTACCAAGGAAAGAGGTAAACAGGCCAAGGCCACGTAAACATATTTTAGATTTCTATAAAGTAAAAATAATACTCCAAAGATAATCGCAATAGTTACTGGGATAACTATGGCTAACTTTTTACCCACCCGAGCCAGGTTCTCATATTGTCCTCCATAGCGAACTTCATATCCTTCCGGAAGTTTGATCTTTGCCTGGACCTTCTTCCTAAGTTCATTCACAAATCCACCCTGGTCTCTTCCCCTTACGTTCGTACGAACTGTGATCGTCCGTCTACCTTCTTGACGGAATATCATAGTAGGTCCGTCTTCTAAGGTAATCTTTGCCAATTGAGAGAGAGGAACTCTTTCACCTTTAGGAGAAATAATTGGCATTGCTTCTATCGCTCTTTTGGAAGCTCTATAATCTTTGGAGAATCTGACGACGATCCCGAATCTTGCAGGCGTTTTTGGAGGAATATCCGAAGGACCCTCGTATAGAGTACTGATCCTTTGCATTCCAATGGCAGCTTCTACCATCTGTTGTATATCGCTTACATTGATCCCGTAACGAGCTGCTGCTTCCCTGTCGATCCGGACGGTCAATTGAGGGCTATCCGCTTCCTGCTCGATCCCAAATTCACTTGCCCCGTGCATGTCTTTTACAATTTCAAGGATCTCTTCTGCAAGCTTACGCATTACTTTTAAGTCTTGTCCAGAAACGAAAACAGCAAGGTCTGCGATTGTTCCCATAATCGCTTCGGATAGGTTATCCATGATAGGCTGAGAAAAACTGATCCTTGCCCCTGGAAGAGTTGCTTCCAGGTCGTTTTTCATTCTGAGAAGAAGTTCCTGTTTAGTAATTCTTTCCTTCCAATCATCGTAATCTTTTAAACTTACTAATACTTCTAATCGGTTTGGAGGAAGCGGATCTGTTCCATCGTCGTTCCTTCCCAACTGAGAAAGTACTACGTTGACTTGTTCATTTTTATAGATAGTTTCTCGGATTTTAGGCATAAACTTGCGAGCTTCCGGAAGGGAGATCCCCACTGGGAAGAAAATCCTTAAGTTAAAACCGCCTTCATCCATTTCTGGTAAGAATTCGGTTCCGAGTTTGTATCCGCCTATTCCCAAAAATAAAGTAACCGCTAAGAATGTGTAAATGACCACCTTCTTGGATCTTTCTACTAGATAGACTATTAGTTTTTTATAACGTTCTTCTACCCAACCGTAAAAAGGGTTATGCCAAGCAATCGGTCCAGGTTTCTCTGATTCGAAATAATTTCGGAACATAAAAGTCATCATGACAGGAACAACTGTCATAGAGAATATCAATGCTCCTAAGATCGCGAAGGAAATAGTAAATGCCATCGGTTTGAACAATCTTCCCTCGATCCTTTCGAAAGAGAAGATAGGTAAATAAGCAAGTATGATGATCAAAATAGAGAATAAGATCTCAGTACCTACTTCACCTGCAGACTCAGCAGTCAGTTTAATGATACCTTTGCTTTTGTCAGATGGAGTGGCGTCCCTATATCTTCTGATGATATTTTCTACCATGATAACGGCACCATCCACTACGATCCCGAAGTCGATGGCTCCTAAGGAAAGTAAACTCGCAGGGATTCCGGTCATATTCATGAGAAGGAACGCGAATAATAGCGCAAATGGAATAGTTGCCACAACTACCAAAGAAGCCTTAGCACTCCCTATAAAGAAGATGAGTACTAAACTGACAACCATCACACCTTCCAGGAGTGTTCTCCCAATAGTGCGTAACGTATAATTTACAAGATCACTTCTGTCGTAAGTGGTTCTAAGTTGAACTCCTTCAGGAAGATAGTTCTCATTGATCTCTTTTACCTTGGCACGTATCCTGTCACCCATCTCATTCGGATCACCCCAGCGGCGCATTGCCACGAGCCCCTGAACGGAAGAATCCACATCCACGACTTGATCATCTATTCGAACAGTATAACCCAGGACCCCACTTGGTATAGGGTGGGAGATTTCAACTGTGGCAAGATCCCTGATAAAAACAGGGACTCCATTCACGGTTTTCACTACGATGTTCTCTATATGCTGGGCTTCTCGAATAGCACCTAAGGAGCGGATCGGAAATCCTTGCTCTCCTTGCAATAGTAGATTTCCTCCTGTGTTCAGGTTATTTTCCTGAACTGCTTGGATCACATCACTTATTGTAAGTTTATAACGTATTAATTTATCGGGAGAAGTTACTATATGGAATTGTTTAGGTAAACCACCAAAAGTCACCACATCTGCGATTCCGGGAATAGAAAGCATCTTAGGCATTACGATCCAATCCTGGATGGTTCGGAGTTCCATAGGAGTATGGTTCCCGGATGACTCCACTACGTACCTGAAAATTTCGCCCACCGGAGAACTCATCGGTCCTAAAGCGGGTTGGACTTCCTCAGGAATATCCGCATCTGCGACTCTTTCCATAAGTCGCATCCTCGCAAAATAATCATCTGTTCCGTCCTCAAATACGAATTGGAATACGACGAGACCATTAATCGTTCTAGAACGACGGACAGCAACTTTAGGGATCGCATTTAAAACCCTTTCGATTGGAAGAGTGATCCTTTCTTCCACTTCCACAGCAGCTTTACCAGGAAATTTAGCAATTAAACGGACCTGAGTATCCGCAATATCCGAATACGCTTCCTTTCGAATATCTGTCCAAGCCCATATGCCTAAAACCGAGATAAAGAGCGAAGTGATAATAGTAGGGATTCGATACTTGAGTACCGATTCGATGAGTTTATCAATCATTAGTAAGACCTCGTATCAAACAAGTAACCCAACTGAATTAGAAGCTGAGGATTTTTATAATCTCCACTTCCTACTCCCCCGCCAACTTGTAAGAAGAAATTTCCTAAAAGGAAATCGTAAGTTAGTCCTATATATCTTTGGTTTAAAGTTACTTTCTGTTTATCCCTGCTATCATATTCCAAAATAGCCGCTAGATTCGGATTTTGTTCCGCAACATAAGAACGAATGATTAAATCTTCAAAAGTAGGATCTCGATGCTGGTATCCAGGAAAATCAGTACCAGTAGGATAAGAAGTCTGTCCTCCTCTTCCTAATTCGGGAGCAAAAGGATTCACTTGAAATTGTCCTAATACCACAGAAACACTGTGAGCAATTACGGAAGTTTTCCAAAAACTAAATCCGAGATCGGCCTGCCATCCCCACCAATGCGGTCCCCAATGGCCTCCCGACCCGCGTATTACAATATCCTTATAATAGTATCCTAAATTAAAATTGATACTACCTGGAGAACCTACAGTCGCTCCGTACACGAAGAAATTAGTGGATTTTGGAAGAGCTTTCTGAGTAAGTTCATCCTTTTCTTCCTGTCCGAATCTGGTCTTACGATCCGCATCGGGAGTCCATTCCGGGGAATAATCCTCGGTTTTTTCGATCTTATCTTCCTTCTTCTTTTCTTCCGAATAAACGGATGAAACAAAAGAAAATAAGAATATTAAAATAATAAAACTTAGTATTCTTTTCATAGAGGTTAAAATCCGAAACTAAGTCCTTTCAATAGAATGGCTCCTTCTATAACCACTCGGTCCCCTTTGGTTAAACCTTCCAGAACATTGACTCTTTCTCTGGTGGAAATCCCAAGCACAACTTCTCTTCTGAAAAATTCGTGAGGAGTTTCTTCTACAAATACATAGTTTTTACCTTCTACGGTAACAACTGAGTTAAAAGGGATTACTACGGAGTCGCTCCCTGTTTCTTCAGGGAATTTTACTGTTGCGAACATTCCAGGTTTTAATCTATAACCCTCATTTCTGATCGCGATCCTGACTTTTACAGTTCGTGTATAAGGATCTACGTTATCTCCGAGTGCTTCTGCTGTTCCATTCCATTCTTGGTTTGGGAAGGAGTTAAATACAACTTTCACTCTTCTTCCTTTTTGTAGACTGGAAAGTTGGGATTCGGGAACGTCCGAAATGATCCAAGCAGTTTGACCTGCAGCCTTTTTGATCAATGCAGGATTTAAACCAACTGCTCTTAGTTTTCCCTCGAACTCTGCGAATTCTGCCTCATCGTTATTTACTTCAGTTTCTGCTTCGATCAAATCTTTCTCAGTAGCTACTCTGTGTTTGAACATATCCTTGATACGATCTAAGTTTTTGCGGGATCTGTTCAGACTGTTCTTAGCATGAACATAACCTACATAAAGATCATTCAATTCAGCAGATTCAAATAATACGATCTGCTCTGAATCAGATACTGAAGGAGAAGTAGTTGCAATCAATCTTGCAGGAGCTTCTACATTTACGAATTCTCCCGGTTTACCTATCTCTGCACTTTTTACAATTTCAAGGCCCGGACTGTTTTCTTTAAATTCGATCCTTTCCCCGTGATCATGGACAATCGCTTTTTGAGGTCGAGGAGCGTTCTTCTTCCCACCCTTGCTTAAAGTGAAAGAAACGATGGAAACGGAAATTGCCGCCACCAGAACGATTAATATAATTCTAAGTTTGTTAGATGATGGAATCATTTCGAGCTCCCTTCCTTAGCACCGGAATCTCCGTTGGACTTGTAACTTGGGACAATCAGCCCCGTTCCGACCGAGTAATTTACTCCTTCGATTGCTTCCATCCTGTCCGTTTGGAGGCGTAACATCTCCACGATACTGGATCTGTATGTTTCGAAGAAGTCTGCGAATTCTAAAATGGATATATAACGTTTTTCGTAACTAAGGATCATATCCTCCGCGAGATCTGCGTAATCCTTAGTATATGTGTTTCTGAATTTTTTATAGAGATCGTCTTTTGCTCTCGCAGTTGCTAATGCAACGCTTACATCGTTCTCTACTTCCAAAATTAAGTTTTTCAATTCTTGTTTTCGGACTTGGATGGATTTTTCGGCAGCCTTGATATTACCCTGGTTCCTATCGAAGATCGGAATGTTCAACTGAGCTGTAATCCCCCAGTAGTTCTGGAAGGCCGTTCCCCCTCTGTTGTACATCGGACCAAATGCAAGATCAGGAATTGCGTTTGCATGTTGCAATTCCAGATTCGCTTCTTCGTATCTTAAAGCTTGCACTGCTTTTTTTAGGTCGGGTCTGTATTCCCTGGCCTTAGTAAGCATATTATCTAATTTTAAACCTTCAATGGTTGCTTTTTCAACAAAGTCTAAATCCAGAACAGGAACGATCGCAACTGACTGACTTTTGTAAGTGTCTTCGTTAAGTAAAACTCTTAGGTCCGCTTCCTTCTCCAGGACTTTGATCCTAAGATCCTCTCTTTCTTTTCTTAAGAAAAATAGAAGTGCTTTTAAACGTAAAACTTCCGATTGAAGAACTGCTCTTCTTTTATAGGCAAGCTCTGCAGAGTTAACTGTTTTATCCAGAGCGATCAAACTTCTGTCATAGAAAGCAATCGCATCTCTATAATAATGAATAAAGTAGAAGGTCCTACGAAGTTTAGTAATCAGTGCTCTTGCAAGATCATAGAATTCTTGCTCGCTCATTTTAGCACTTAACTCAGCAACTCTGATCCTTTTATCTATCTTACCTCCAAGCAAGAATACCTGTTGGATTTGGACAACAGTTTGCCCGGATCTGGTAAAGTCGAAATAACGTTGTGTGGGCTCTGCGAAGATACTTTGATCTATAAAAATATTCGGGTTCGCATAGAGGCCAGCTTGTTCTATGCCTGCTTTTCTTGCGTCTATGTTAAATTTGGAAGCAAGTAATAGAAGGTTATTCTTCCAAAGTAATTCTTCTGCCTTAGCAAGTTCTAAACGTACCTGTGTCCTTTCTTGATCTCCTGAAGCGGCTGCTATCCTTTCTTCAGAATATAAAGGATCATTTCCACCAGGAGCACCACCCGAGGAAGAATCCGGCTGAGATATGGTCTGATTTGTTGCCCAGACCAAGATTAGAAACGTTAGTATCTTTTTATTCATGTTTGTACGAAGTTATCCGTGAAGATAGCTTTTGCTTATGCAAGACTCCCCTATGGAACGAAGATCATAGACCTATGGCGTGAAAACCGTTCCGAAGTAATATATTACGATTAAGCCAGGCTAGGTGGAGGGAGATTTGTTAGGGAAAAGTGGAGAAGTCGGTTTGATCTGTATCGACCGTCTACAAATACGATCTTAGAATCGAATGTGGGAAGGGTCCAAGGACAGCCAACTAACTCATCGGCAATAAAATCAACAAGTCTGCTGTCTCTTTCTCTTGCTTGAGTGTAAACTAATCCTTCGGAATCCTTAAGATCCGATTCAAGGGCGGTGGAAATGTTCTTCTTTGTTTGTGATAAAGAAATGGCGCGGCTTTCTAAGTCCCTATCTACCCATTCCAAAGTAGATGAGAAGACTACCAGAGCTATCTGTAATAAAATCAGCAGAATGTAAGGTATGCGCCGCACTATTATGCCAAAAGAATATAGACGATTATTTCGTCAAGATTTCGAGAATTTTTAGACTGAAAAGAGCACTAGATCGTTTAATATAAAAGAACTATCCCAAAACGTTATTAACGCAATGGGTCCGGAGGAGTATGAGTGACTTTCAGCACAGCCCCTCTGGAGAATAGAATTTTAATTTCCTTATCTGGCCTTGACCCTTCCGCATATTTAGAGATTGGCCTGTAATAGAGCCATTCTTCCATTCCAGGCGCCCAACTATTGACAATTCGTTTTTCGTCAGGCTCCCCAAGTTTCCCTTTTACAAATAATTTATTTTGACTCATCAATGTACGGATTAACTCAGTACGAATAAAAATATTCGAAGCGGCTTCTACAACATTAGGATCCGCATCTTTTCCGAGTAAACTTATGTCTGCATCCGGAATAGATTTCAGGACGAATTCCTTACACTTTGCGTCATCTGCAAAGGTTTCCATACATTCAGAATATAAACGTTTTGGGCTTTTAGATTCCTTATTGGATTCAGGAAAGAAATAAGCACATTGAGAGATAGAGAGTAAACAAAAAGCAGCAAATAAGAACTTAAATTTCATTTTCTTTTCCTCCTACTCGTTTTTCTCTCAGATCCCCCGCCTCCGGAAGAAACCGGCATTGCCTCTGCTGCAGGATTTTTAGGTTTAGCTCCCTGCAATTCTTGGAAGCCTCCAGTAAGTTCTTGTCCTACTTTTTTATACTCTTTTTTCTCTTCTGGCAACTGAGTTTTTTCGGTAACTTCTACACGAACCAAGAAGCTAACGATCTCATACTTCATGTTCTCGATTGCTTGGTCGAATAATCTGAAACCTTGCAGTTTATATTCTACTAGAGGATTCTTTTCTCCGTAACCAACAGTCCATATACCCTCTCTTAGATGGTCCATGGAGTATAGATGTTCTTTCCAGCGATGGTCCAGAATATCTAAGAAAATATTTCTTTCCAAAAGTTTCCAAACATCAGCGCCTATACGATCCGCTTTATCTTGGTAAAAACTTTGAGCAGCATTGTTCAGAGAATCAAAAATTGCTAATTGAGGATTTTTGGATTTTTTAATTTCATCCTGATCTACTTTCCAAGGAAGTCCTAGGCCTTCGAACCACTCTTTTAAAACATCCCATTCCCAACCGTTAGGATTTCCGCCTTCACAGGTAGCAACCACTTGGGCTTCTATCATTTCTTCTAAGAAACTTTTTGCCTGACCGGTAACATCTCCACCTTCCAGAACTTCGTTTCTCATTTTATAGATAACAATACGTTGACGGTTCATCACATCGTCATATTCCAATAGGTGTTTACGAATATCGAAGTTATGACCTTCTACCCTTTTTTGGGCCCTAGCAATTGCGTTAGACACCATTGGATGCTCGATTTCTTGTCCCTCGGGCATCTTGAGTCTTTCCATAATACCCGCAATCCTATCGGATCCGAAAATCCTCATCAGATCATCTTGTAAGGAAAGATAGAATCTACTGGAACCTGGATCCCCTTGACGACCGGAACGACCTCTGAGCTGATTGTCGATCCTTCTCGCCTCATGTCTTTCTGTTCCCAAAATATGAAGGCCGCCTGCTTCCAGAACCTCTTCATGGTTCTTTCTCCAGATTTTTGCGCTGGTTAAGATCTCATTTGCTTTGGATTTTTTTGCTTGAGAATCTAATCTTTGGGAAATGGATTCTGCTCTTTCAAAATCAGCGCGAACCACTGCTTCTTTAAATTCACTGATTACTGGATCTGATTCCTTCCAAGACTCGAGGCTTTCTTTAAATAACTGAGCCCCGCCTAAAACGATATCAGTTCCCCTTCCCGCCATGTTAGTAGCAATTGTAACCGCCGCAGGTTTTCCCGCGTTTGCGATAATTTCTGCTTCTTTTTCGTGGAACTTAGCATTTAGAACGTTATGTGCAATTCCCGCCTGAGCTAAAAGTCGAGCAAGAACCTCTGATTTTTCGATAGAGATCGTACCTACAAGAACAGGTTGTTTTTTATCTCTACAATCTTTGATCTCATTTAAGATAGCAGTGAATTTTTCTTTTTCAGTTCTATAAACTCTATCAGCTGCATCCTTTCTTTGAACAGGAACGTTTGGAGGAATTACGATCACATCTAGATTATAGATCTTATGAAATTCTTCCGCTTCTGTGTCTGCAGTTCCAGTCATACCAGAAAGTTTTTCATATAATCTGAAATAGTTTTGGAAAGTGATACTTGCGAGAGTTTGGGATTCTCTTGCAATCGGAACTCCTTCCTTTGCTTCCAAAGCCTGGTGAAGTCCATCTGAATATCTCCTACCAGACATCAAACGACCGGTAAACTCATCTACGATGATCACTTCTCCATTTTGGACCACATAGTCCACGTCTCTTTGGAATATTTTATGAGCTTTTAATGCTTGGTGAACGTGATGAACTAAATCTACGTTTTGAGGAGCATATAAGTTCTCAATTCCTAAGATCTCTTCTACATGAGCCACACCCTTTTCAGTCATGAGAGTGTTTTTGGCCTTCTCATCCTTCTCGTAATCCTCACCTTCGATGAGGCGAGGAATGATCTTATCTATACGAGTATATTTATCTGTGGATTCATCAGAAGGACCAGAAATGATAAGTGGAGTTCTTGCTTCATCGATCAAAATCGAGTCCACCTCATCCACGATCGCAAAATAATGTGATCTTTGCACTTTATGATCGATATGAGAAACCATATTGTCTCTCAAATAATCGAAACCATATTCGTTATTAGTTCCGTAAGTGATGTCTGCAGAATATGCTTTTTTACGATCATCATGGTCCATATCATGCTGGATAATACCAACTGATAGTTCCAAGAAATCGTAAATTGGTTTCATCCAATTCGCATCCCTTCTTGCCAGGTAATCGTTCACTGTTACAACATGAACCCCTTTACCGGCTAAAGCGTTTAGATAAACTGCAAGTGTAGAAGTTAGAGTTTTACCTTCTCCAGTCTTCATCTCGGAGATATTTCCCCAATGAAGAGAGATACCACCCATCATCTGCACATCGAAATGGCGCATCCCTAATTTTCTTAGGGCGGCTTCTCTGACAGTAGCAAATGCTTCCGGAAGAATATCATCCAAAGTCTCTCCCTTTGCGAGTCTTTCTTTAAACTTTCTAGTTTGGGAAGAAAGTTCAGAATCGCTTAAAGAGCGCATGGACTCTTCCAGAGAATTGATCTGGACTACAATCGGAGTAAGTCTTTTGAGGTCTCTTTCGTATTTACTTCCGAATAGAACCCTGAGTAATTTCTGAATCATTTATGCACCATCAACCGTTTCAATTCAATAGATAATAGTCCCGGGAATTCGGGACATTGGATAGAAATATTATAAATCCAAAATTCCTTCAAAGAGCGCTCTACCGGCTCTTTCCATCTGAGACCTAAGGTCTTCCGTTTCGGGTCCGGGAATCCATCCTGCTTTTTTAATAAACTCAGAATGTATATTCTTCCAAACGCCCAACATATTCTCTGTTACTTCCAGATGACATTGGATGCCGAAAACACGATTTTCATATCCAAACATCTGGTTAGAATAAAAACTTCCTTGTAACAGATGATCAGCACCTTTAGGGATCTCGAATACATCTTCATGCAAATGGAATGCAGGAAAAGAAGAAGTACCATTCAACTTAGAGAATGCAGGATTAGAAGGATTTACCACTTTTACGTCGGAGAACCCTACTTCCGGGCCCTTCTCTCCTTCGTATACTTTAGCGCCCAAAACAGTTGCTAAGATCTGGGAACCTAGACAGATACCTATCACCTTCTTATCTTTCATAGATACCAAGTGTGATGCGAGTTCCAGCCAAGGTTTGAAAAATTTATGCTGTTTTGGATCATGAACCGTCTGAGGTCCGCCTAAAAACACAACAAGATCAAACATCTGATGAGCCGCAGGAACGATATGCACTCTTTCGTCGTACGCATTATGATAGGTAATTCGATAATTCCTGGCTTGCAAAGAATCTAATAGAGTTCCAGGACCCTCACAGTCCTTGAACCGAATGATGAGACATCTCATGATTGGCCGGCCATTCTTTTGAAGAAGATCACTTTCATATTTTTAGGGATTTTATTAGGATCAGACTCTTCGCTGATCGGCCCAATAAAATTATAATATAAGATCAAAGGTTTTGTTTTGAATAGAAGTGTTTCCGGAGTTCCAGTGACAAGTCCTTCCGCACGATCCACTTTGAAAGGTGGCTTCATAATAATGACAGGAAGTTGTATCCCGAATTTTTTAACTTCTTCTTTCATCAAAACTGCAGCTTCTTTCATTTTTTGTTCGGTAGAAAGAGCTTCCGGATTATCAAAAAATATATCCGGATCCACGATCATATATAACTTGATATGTGGAGTTTTTTTCAGTTCTGCATTCAGATAATTTAAAACTGGAATTTCCTTAACACAAGGAAGACAATTCGGTCCATACACATTAAGTGCAATACGGTCAGCATCAATATCCGATATCCGGATATTCTCTCCTTCCAAACTGATGCCTTCAAAATCTTTAACACCTAGATTGGATTGTTCTGACGGAGCACAAACTGTAAGAAGGCTCGCTATTAATAAAAGGATTAGGCGGAAGAAAATCCCCTTGGAAAAGGGAAAACTAAGCCTGGAATCGGAGTTGGCCTGAGAATCCATGGGCGTTTACCAAAATCGAAGATTCTCCCCAGAATTCAAGGAATAAACGAAAGATATAAGGGATTGACAGAGAAGAGAAATTGAGAATGATGGTAGTTTCAAAGGCCTCTATCCCCTCTCAGGAATACAAAATGACCCAGAACCAGAATTCAGAATTCGATATTGTAACTTTGATTGAACTGGCCAAAAAAAACAAGTACGAAAGAGCCGTAGCCGGCTTCCAAATCCTGGATAGAATCGACAGACTCGAATTACCTAAGAAAATCAAAGGACGCAAACTTGCCGTCCAAGCGATGTTTGCACTCGCAAACGACGAAGTTCAGTATAAATACGTAACTAAAGAAGAAAGAGCCATCACCGAAGCGGAAGCACAAGGAAACGGCGCTACTTATTCTCAATTCAACGGACTTTTCGAAGCTCCTCAAGCTCCTATCGCAGAAGAAGATATGGAAGAAGATTTCATCCCAGAAGAAGCTGCAAAACCTCTTATGGACATGGAAGATGGTGAAGAGGGAGAAGCCTACGACGAAGAGGAAGATGATGACGACGACGAGGATGAAGACGAAGAAGATGATGATGATTCCGACGACGATGACGACGACAAGGAAGAAGAAGACGAGGATTAATCTATCTTCCAGCTTGTCCGGCAATCTGACGGTTCTCTGAATTTGAAGGAGGAAAATTCCTCCTTCCATCTACATTCCACACAAAATCCAATCAAAGAGGGAGAGAGAATCTCCCTTTCTATTCCTTCTCCCCTTCAAAAAGACGAATTCCTGGTGATCATTGGCATTGGTTGCGGGTATCATGTGATTTCTTATTTGAAATCTGTCGAAGATACTACAAAAATCCTGCTACTCGAACCATTCTCCGAACTAGAAACCTTAGTTGGACCCGACCTGAAGGAAAAATTAGGCGGAGTTCCTATCTATTACGGTTGGGAAAAGTTTGAGAAGCTAGATAGATCCAACTGGATTGCTGCGAACACCAAGAACCTCCGAATTTTCATTCACCCGAATTATTCCAGACGGTATCCAGATCTGAGCGAAAAGATCCTCTCCTTCTTTCAAAAAAAAGAATCTGTTTCACAGAACAAACTCGCGAAGCAAGAATTCGGAAGACTCTGGGTCAGGAACTTCTTCAAACATCTGAAAAAATCGTCTGAAAGTCCGAACTCTTATCGAATCCTGGGTAAAACTCTTTCGCCTAAACCTGGAAAAATTGGATGTTTTGTAGGAGCTTCGCCAAATTTAGAATCTGAGATTGATTGGATCAGGAAAAATAAAGAAAAAATCTTCTTACTTAGCTCAGATACTGCACTCGGATATTTATTAGAAAATGATATCCAACCACATGCTGTACTCTCCATAGACAGCGGACTTGGAACCTTCTACCATTTTCCGGAACAAGTTCCTGAGAATATTCCGATCTTCACATGGTTTGGCGGAGCTAGTAGGATCTTCGAACTGAAAAATCCAAAGGTTATCTATCTTTCTACTCACCCATTGGACCAGATCCTAGGAGCAAAATTTTATCCAAAGGCTCCAATCTTAGAAAATCCCACTCTAAACGTGGCGGGTCTTGCAGTTTCCTTACTTCAATCTCTAGGAGCAGAATCAGTTCTATTGAAAGGATTCGGTTTCGAAAGAGAAGGAGGAAAAACCCATTGCAGGTCCACAGGTTACGAAAGATACGATAGATTTTTCATCGATCGTAAAAGAAGCTTATACAATTCGAGATATACGCCTGATTCTCGATGGAAAACAAGAACGAGTGTCCTAGAAATATTACAAAAATGGAGTCCTATCCCAATCCTTTCCGAAATCGGCTCTAAGATCGAGATATTCTCTGGATGGGAAAATTCTTTGGAAAGTTATCCTTCTTCTTTTCCTGGTTCCGGACAGAACTGGAGAAAACTCTGTTCCGGAATTTCGGAACTTCCCAATGAGATCCAGATCCTTCTTCCTAGAGAAACTAGGCTTTTAGATCCAAGAACCTAATTTTGAGTCGAAGAACCTATAAGAAGAAGATTCTACTACTTGACATTCCGGGAGAATTCTCCAAAACTCTCTAGTTCCGGGAAACCGGCCAACCTTTCGGTTTAGGATTATGAATAAAGGTTATATTATTTGTGTCGATGATGAAGTGTCAGTACTGGAGACTCTCCAGGAACAACTTCATAACGAGTTCGGAAAGACTCATGAGATCGAAACCGCAAGAAGCGCGGAAGAGGCACTTGCCTTATTGGAAGAGATCCAAGCTTCCGGTTATGTGATCGAAGTTATCATTACGGATCAGGTAATGCCCGGGATGAAAGGAGCCGATTTTTTGGAATCGGTCCACAAACGGTCTCCTGATTCGATCAAAATTCTGCTCACCGGTCAAGCCGGTCTGGATTCCGCAATCCACGCGATAAATTTCGGGGGATTGAGCAGATACGTGGAAAAACCTTGGAACATAGAGGATCTAACCAGAGACATCCGATCTTTGATAGAAAAGTTCCGGCAGAACCTGGAGAATCAACATTTAGTCAATGAGCTTAACAGAAGAATTAAGGACCTCGAAGAAGAAAACCGCAAACTACAGCAAACAGGTGAATAACCTGCCTGAGCGTATTGGTAAAATTTTCCTAGGAAACATTTGCTCGTTCTCCCTGGTACTTTGTTTGTTTTCTTTCGGTTCCTTGGCCGCTAAAGAAGCTCCACCTAAGCCTAAATATACAGAAGAACAGATCCGCAAAAAGAAAGAAGTTCTCTCCAAGATCTTAAAATACGGAACCACAAAAGAAAGAGCAAGCGCTCTTAGAGAATTAGAAGATTTTCCAAAAGAAGACGCAGGAGAATTATACGATCAAGTCGGAGTAATCCTTTCCAAGGATCCGGATTGGTCTATGAAGATCTATGCACTTAGAATTTCAGGAATCCTAAAACTCACTCAATTCGAAGATAAGATCATTGCATTATTAAAACATGACCAACAAGACGTGCAGAAAGAAGCAGTCTATGTAGTCAAAAAGCTCAAATTCGATTCTGCAATTCCAGTTTTAACTGAATTGCTCAAAAGCCAGGATTTCACCAAAAATTCAAATTTTCTAATCGCGCTCATCGAATGCTTGGCTGAATTTCCTCAGGCAAACGAACCATTCTCCGTATTAGAAGCAAGATTCCAGGAGAAGTTTAATGATCCTGAAGTGAGAGCTCAAATCGCACTTTATTTCGGAAAAGTAAAAAAGTCTTCAATCGAGAATGTTCTGATCGCAACTGTAAAAGACGAAAAAGAGCCGATCACTCTTCGCGCTTACTCTGTAAACGCACTCGGAAAAATCAAATCAGAAGCTGCGATTACTCCTCTCAGAGAATTATTAGAAAAGATCAGAGCATTAAAATCCAAGAACGATATCCAAGATTACCAAGCACTTAAGATACATACAATCACTGCTCTTGTTTCCTTAGGAGATAAGGAAATTATAGAAGAATTATATTCATTCGCAAGAGATGACGATGCAATGGTCCGACTTCGTGCCATCAAACATTTGGCCGAAACAGAAGATCCTGCAGTGATCGAAATTTTAGAATATAAGGCACAAAGAGATCCTAGTGAAAAAGTAAAACGTGCGGCACAAAATGCATTAGACCAGCTTCGCAAAAAACTAGATCCGACTTTTGTTCCTACAAGTCCCGATACAAAACCTGCAAAAGATACTAGCACCAGAAAGGCTGGCAGCGGCGGATCCAACTCTTCTTCCAGAAGGTCTAGACCAAGCAGCGGAGGCGGAGATGGTTCCAATCCAGTTCCATTAAGTGGAGAAGGTAGCGGATCTTCCTCCGGTAGTGGCGGTGGATCCGGTTCAGGTAGTGGTGGTTCTTCCGGAGGAGGAAAACCCTCCGGCGGAGAATCAGAGGATCTGGAAAACGATTAATGAAACAATTCCTTCTCCTATCCGCGATCCTTTGTTTGATACCTACATCGGATGGGAGAAGATTGGATGCGGAACCTGCAGGAAACACCTATCGCGGGACAATCACTCTCAAAGAACCTAGAGCTTTAGATATAAAGGAATCCTTAACGGATTCTTCTCCGAATTATCCAGAAACGATCAAACTATATTACCAAGGTCTAAAGGAAAATTACGTAGTATTCTACGATTGGAACGGCCATACTCTTTATTATAAATATAGAGATAATAAATTTGATAGAAGATTAAAAAAATATGTTTCTAGGCTGGCGCCAGGTGCACCCTACGAGGTCACAGGAGAATACCAAGGAGTATTCGTATTCGAAAATAAAACGATTCGAAGATTTAAGAAAAAAGGAGAAGATACATTAGCCGACAGAAAGGAAAAACAATCTATACCTGTATTCCAACTAGTCAAATACAGAGAATTGATCTTAGAGGAAATTATCTTTTGATCCGACTCCCCTTTTCCTACTTCTTTCTGCTCTTATTCATCTTTGCAAATATATCCATAGATTCTGTTCCTTTAGATCCGGACCAAAAAGTCTATCAACCTGGAGAAACATTCACAGAGGATTTTATTAAAATCGATTTTCCTGAAAAAGCACTCGTCCGCACTGAATCCAGAAAACGGTGGAGAGCAGTTCCACTCAAAGACAGACCTTGGCTTGTAATTTGGCGCAAACTGGATCGAGTAGGAGAAGAAACTCTTGGAACCAAGACCCTAGAAGCTGTTTTTCCAGATAGTGCTCCTGAAAAATTCACTATTTATAGGACGGAGATACTACGTTGGTCTAAAGAAGACAATTCTGGGGGAAATCCACTCCAACTCTATTTCTTCCTACTCAGAAAAGAAGATAAGGCCTACACATTCTATATCGCTTTCTACAAAGAACGCCAAGACCTGAAAGAATGGTTTTCAAATCCAAACCGATATCTGAACCCACAGTAAAATCGACTTGCTAGGAGGCGCGGTCCTCAAAAAATGGAGCCTCCGGGCCTATAGCTCAGTTGGTTAGAGCAGCAGACTCATAATCTGCGGGTCGAAGGTTCAAGTCCTTCTGGGCCCAAAAATTTCTTCTCATTTGCCCATACAGCAGATTCAGAATCTCCGGGTTGCAGGTGCAATTCCTTCTGGTCCCAAGAATTCATTCCTTACAATCTACATAAAGTCCCAGAAGGACTTGAGGCTTTTGAGCGAAAGCATTTATAGCGACCCTATCGAGCGCCCCTTAGGAAGCGAGATCCCCGACAGGGTGACTGAGCAAGGCGAAGTCAAATCTCACATCAAACAAACTGCATTTGAATCAACAAAGGTAGGGAGCGTAAATAAACGCGTGCCGAGTCCATGGATGGACGAAGGCGCGAAAAAGACGCCGCGGAGCTAAAGTCGAGCAGGATGCGAGATCAAGTGCATCAAATCATTTCTATCTAAACTTTCGGTTAAACGATTGGTTTTGATTTTATCTAACCACTCGTTTAGCCTAGCGGCTACCGACTCGCTTCCGCGGTCGTTTCCTCACCCCCTATGGGTCGCTGGGGATTGTAGCGGCAGTCCGATCCCCTTAGAATCGCAGGTGCACCGCCTGCTTTTAACCACCCACCCCATGGTCCAAATTTGTTCTCAAAAACCAATCTGCACCAAAATATAGAAAGATACTTTCTGCATAGAACAGAAGGAAGGAGATCCATTTTAATCTGGATCCTAACCCAAACCAAACTGAAATATCCAAACACAGAAACGTATAACACATGTTTAATGCCGCAGATAAGAACAGCGTAGTATCTTCGACGAGCTTAAACAGAATAAGACATAAACTATTCTAATGAGACAAAATAAGGTTAAGAATTCTTAATATTACATCTTTTGCATTAGTTTTTCAGAGTCTGAGCTTTTTAGAAGGGAGTCTAAATTTTTCAGTTTTGCTTGCTCTCTTATTTGGGATATCTTAAATTGTGTCATAATTACTGAATTAGTCAAAACTTTGACACAGTTTGTGTTAGGAGAATCGGGATGATCCAGACCGTAGAAAAAATTTTTAGAGAATACTTCCCCATCCCGGAAGAAAGAAAGAAAACCATCCTTCTTGTGGAAGATGAGGCTATCATTGCACTTTCTGAAACCCAAAGATTAAAGAAGAATGGGTACAGAGTTATCTCTGCCTACACCGCAGAGGAAGCTGTTCAAATAGCGACTAACGACTACACAATCGATTTAGTTCTTATGGATATTGACCTTGGAAAAGAAGAGGACGGAACAGACGCCGCAGTTCGTATCCTAAAAACTAGAGACATCCCTATTGTATTTCTCTCCAGTCATACCGAACCTGAGATCGTTGAAAAAACGGAAAAAATAACCTCTTACGGTTATGTGGTTAAAGATTCAGGAGAAACTGTTCTAATTGCTTCGATCAAAATGGCTTTTAAACTTTATGAGTCTCATCTTCGGTTAAAGAGAAGCGAAGAATCCTTAAAAGAAAACCAAGAACTTCTTAAAGCTACATTAAGATCCATCGGTGACGGAGTTATCTCTACTGACGAATTAGGCAATATTACAGATATGAACTATGTTGCAGAAACTTTGACTGGCTGGTCCAGAGTGGACGCAATTGGTGAACCTATCGAAAGGGTTTTTAAGATCGTAAACGCGAAAACCAAAAGAAGGATGAGAAATTCTGTAGATGTACTTATCCCTAAGGAAAAAATGATGGGCTTGGAAAACCAAGCATTACTCATTTCTAAATCAGGTTCGGAACATAGGGTTGCAGAAAGTTCTGCTCCGATCCGTTCTGAAAAAGGTTATACCGCAGGATCTGTTTTAGTTTTCAGGGACATCTCTAAAGAATACAGTTTGTTAGAGAATATTAAAGAAAGTGAAACTAGATTTAAATCTGTCGCAAATGCGGCTCCAGTAATGATTTGGGTTTCCGGTCTGGACAAAAAATGCAATTGGTTCAACCAAACCTGGCTGAATTTTACCGGTAGAAGTATGGAGCAGGAAATGGGAGATGGTTGGGCGGAAGGTGTTCATCCAAACGACTTGGAAGAATGTATCCAGATCTATTCCAGCCATTTCGACGAAAGAGAAGCTTTCAGTATGACCTATCGTTTAAAAAACAAAAACGGGGACTGGAGATGGATCCAAGACAATGGTCTTCCTATAACCAATGAATCGGGGATTTTTGCCGGTTTTATCGGTTCCTGCGTAGATATCACAGAAGCAAAAGAAGCATTAGAAACCTTGGCAAAAGATCTTCACGAAAGAGAATATCTTTATACGGAACTCCAACATAGAGTTAAGAATAGTATGAGTATGATCAGTTCTATCGTAGAGATAGAAGCGTCCAGATCTTCAGATACTAGGTTGGAAAATACCTTAGAGAATTTAGTAAATCGTATCCATTCCGTCGGCAATTTGTATGAGATGTTATCTACTTCTAATAATTCTCATACTGTCCGTTTGGATCGTTATATCCAAAAAATCACTGAACATTTATTAAATGCATTCCGGGAAAAAACAAAGGAGATCTCTCTGCAACTTGATCTAAATGGTCTAGAGATAGATGTAAAAAGTGCAATCCCTCTCGGGCTCATCTTGAATGAATTAGTCACCAATATTTTCAAGTATGCATTCCCTCAAAAGCAGGAAGGAAAAATTTCTATCCGACTTTTCAAAGAAGAATCTTGGGTGAACTTAGTTGTATCAGACAATGGGGTCCCCTTTCCGAAAGGATTTCGCACAGATTATTCTCCCGGACTCGGACTTCAACTTGTGAATATGTTAGTCGATCAGCTGAAAGGAAAAATCCAATGGAAATTGAATGGAGAGAAAGAAGTTTCGATCCGCTTCTGCGGTAGAGAAGAACATTCAGATCAATTTTCGTTCGCAAAATCTTAGAAATTTCTTCCCGATTTTTCTAAATTTCGGCCCAAAATAAGCCAGAATTCCAGATTGCCAGGGTACAGGGTGAAATGGAAACTTAAACTATGGACCAGACCCTAGCCCGAAAGGTCAACCCCAAGCCCCGCAGAAAAGGGGGCGCTTATGCGGTGGGAGCAGAAGATATTTATATCTTTCCGCTTTCAGAAAGTACAAACCTGTTTCTTCAAAAAGTTTGGACTGCATTCGTAAACAAGATGGTCTCTATGACCCTTCCGAATGGAAAACCCGTATTCCAATACGCAATCTTCGAAGCGATCCAAGATAAAAATTTGAAGATTGTAGCATCTTCCACCCATTTCAGAATGAAACAGGTGACTGATAGGATTGGCCTCCAAAGTATCGAGGACTTCATCCGAAATACAATCCCTATCTCCATCCAAGATCCTGGAAATCTTTCCGCCAGATATTTGAGAGAAGCTATTCTTTCTGTGGAAAAGAAAGCAAGACCGGAAGTTTATTTTCACAGCCTCGACGATGAAAGAGTCCATCCCAACTTAAAACAACTTCTTACCAAAACAATGAACTACGCGGCGGGTATTCCTTTATTTGTGAAAGGTTCTCCGATCGGGATGTTATGGGGGATCCGAAGGGACAATATGAGTCCCGAACAGGAAGAAGAAGTTCGTCAGCAATTGTACAGTCTTTACGACGTAGTAGACTTCGTGATCTCCAAAGAGATGGGTCTAAAGGGAGATCCTTACTATGCGCGTAAGAATATCGAAAAGTCGGATCTTCATTCCAGAGCAAAACACCTGTTCTATACTAGAGGTTTCGGACAAGACGAACCTGTCACAACCATAGTATTCGATTCTCATACCTACCAAAGATCTTACCGTTTGGACGCGAGTTTTTTAATCCCTTCTGGAGATGGATACTCGGTTAGTTTAAAACGTTTCGAACCGAAGGAAAGAAATGATACGGGTAAGAACCTTCTTCTTATTCCTGGCTTCTTTTGTAGAAGGTCCGTAATGGACAAGGTGGCCAGAGAGTTATCTCTCCGCCATGGTTATAGAGTTTTCTCTATGGATATGCGGGGAAGGTCCAGAAGGACCCTTCCACTCTTTGGAATCCGAGAAGGCTGGACTGTGGATGATTTTATCCAAGAAGATTTTCCGGCAGTTCTTAACTGGATCAAAGAAAATTTTCCAAACGAAGAGCTTGTTGTAGTCGGTCATAGTATGGGGGGAATGATCCCTCGCTTCTACTGCTCCGCCTATGAAGAAATTGTAAAAAGAAAAAAAGACTCCCCTGTCCCACTTATAGATCCTAAAGAATTAATTTCAGGAATTGTTTCGATTACTTCTCCGAATTTCGTAAGACTACAAGCGCAAATTCCAGGTCTAGACATTCTGAAAATGGGACTGAAATTGGTTCCTTCTAAAACGATCTCTGATTTTCTCTTTGACCTGACTTCATTTTCTCTGCAAACCACTCTTCCTACTGTAGATCTTAATAAATTTTT
Source organism: Leptospira venezuelensis (assembly GCF_002150035.1). Classification (NCBI taxonomy): domain Bacteria; kingdom Pseudomonadati; phylum Spirochaetota; class Leptospiria; order Leptospirales; family Leptospiraceae; genus Leptospira; species Leptospira venezuelensis. Next base: position 157,005 of record NZ_NETS01000008.1, read on the forward strand.
CAAATTTCTTTTAGGTCTACATTCTTCCCTGAGAGCGGTTTCTTTTGATCTTCATGCAAAAGTTGTAAACCTGAGAGACTTCGTTGGATACAAACAGATCTCTCCTCCTGAATGGTATTTTCTGATCGAAGATATTTTCTGCGAAGAATCAACAAAAGTAGTTCTTCAATTTTTGAGATCTCAATTGAGCCAGGACCGATCTTTTCTTTCCTACGACGGAACTTTGGATTATACCGCGCTCCAAAAAAATCTGCAGATCCCACTTTTTTCAGTTTTAGGTTCTGTGGATAAAGTAGTTCCGAGCGAAACAATTGAGAACGATCTAGCTGCTCTTCCTCACAAAAAAAATAAGATACTTTCTTACGAACAGGGTCACTTAGGTATTGTTTTCCATATGCCAGTGGTGAAGGAAATGTGCTCCGAAATTGACACCTGGATCAAAGGATTGGACTCGACTTGAGCCCCAGGTTTAGAACGCTTGACATTTCGGGAAACGAACGATAGGTTCAAATACTAGGAAATGGATCTTTTGGAAGCGACCATATATAATATCTCTCTCACGAATGTGGGCTTTGCCGTATTTTTGAAGGCAAAAGACGATTCGGACCAGAGAGTTGTTCCGATTTTTATCGGTCCTTTAGAAACACATTCCATTACATCGGTTTTAGAAGGAACAAAACCTCCTAGACCTATGACTCACGATCTGATGACAATTTTACTCACCACTCTAGGAGTGCAGATCGTAAAAATCGCAATAGAAGAAATAATAGATAATACTTTCTACGCAAAGATCACTTTGCGTAAAGACGAGGAATTGATCGTGCTTGATGCAAGACCGAGTGATTCAATCGCACTTGCTCTTCGCGCTAACGCTCCTATTTATCTGGCAAAAAAAGTCATCGAAGAAGCTGGGATCGTCATGAAAGACGACGAGATCCCTGGAGAGACAATCGGAAAGGAAAAAATTTCTCAGCTTCCTAAGTCTCAGTTGGAGATCCTACAAGACTCTTTAGACAACGCTCTAAAAGCAGAGGACTACGAGACAGCTGCAAAGATCAGAGACCAGATCCGCAAACTTCTGGAAAATCCCTCCTAATTTCTTTTCAAATCGGTAAAATTTCCGATTTTATTCCCGAACATACTGGACCTAAGTCCTTTCCTTCTGTATCCTTGGTCGCCTTGGAGCAACAATCATGGAAAAATCTCTAATGGACATCCTAAACGCCGGAATTGCGCTATTTCAATCCGGAGAAGATAAACTAAAACAAAGCCTTTCCGATCTAGACCATGCCTATCAGGACCTCAAAAGCAAGGGAGCACAGAACCAATCGGAACAGGCAAATAGACTTAGGGACCTAATCCAGAAAACGGTGGGTGATGCTCAGGACAAACTACTGAATGCAAACGAAAGTTCCAAGGCAGTGATCAACCAGCTCAAAGAGAATTTCGAAAAGATTTCCGTTCAAATCGACGAGGCTCTTCCGGAAGAATTTAAAACAAAGGCGAAGTCCGCTTTAGAAGAGCTGAAAAAGCTGACTAAAAAGTAAAATTCGGAAAACTTGATAAAAGTTAACTCTTAGAAAAATTCGGGACAAACAAACCGGGTCCCGGATACTAGGCCTCATCTTATTCAGGCCACCAATGATGAGGAAACAATCCTTCATATTAATACTAACAGTCTTCATTGACATGATGGGATTTTCCCTCATCTTCCCTATTTTTCCAGAAACTCTAAATCATTTTTTAGCTCAGGCGGGAGATCCTGTTTTGGATCTTTTGGCGGGTTGGACTTCCAGAATTTTGGACGGAAGAACAAGCGACTGGAAACTTTTCGTGGCACTCTTCGGCGGAATTGTAGCAAGTTTATATTCAATTCTTCAATTTTTGTTCTCTCCTATTTGGGGAAAACTTTCAGACAGTACGGGCCGTAGACCTGTTTTAGTTTTTACCTGCACAGGTAGCTTTTTGGGATACCTAGTATGGTTATTCTCCGGAAGTTTTTCCTTATTCGTTCTTTCGAGACTGATCACAGGTCTTATGGGCGGGAATGTTTCGGTGGCAACTGCTGCGATGGCAGATTCTACATCTGAACAAGACAGAACGAAAGGAATGGGAATGATAGGTGCTGGGATCGGTCTTGGATTTATCGCAGGCCCTTCTATTGGTGGAATTTTAGCGCATACGGATCCTTCTTACCTTCTTCCTTTTTTACCTTTGGATAAGATGACGATCTTTCCTTCTGTTGCTCTTATGGCAACTGCTGCGTCTTTCGTAAATTTACTATTAATACTTTTTAGATTCAGAGAAACTCTTCCTCATAACTTGCGTAAAAAATCAGAAGGAAGATTACATCCTGCCTTAGGAGTTTTTGATCTAGGCTCCAAAGAGATCATGTATTTAGGATTTTTGAATTTATACTTCCTATTATTCTTTTCTGGATTCGAATTCTCTCTTAATTTTTATCTGGATCAATTCTTAGGATATAAGCCGGTAAGTATCGGTTATACTTTTGTTTATATAGGACTCATAATAGTATTCGTGCAAGGTGGGATTATCCGCAGGATCAGTGGAAAAGTTCCTGAAAAGAATGTAGGACTTCTTGCTTCTATATTTTTGATATTAGGATTTTCTTTCTTATATTTTTCAAGCGCATCGGTGATTGCTTCCGAACAATCTACATTTTTATTATTTGTGGCATTGACATTTTTAGCAATGGGAAGTGCATTCTTAAATCCTACTGTATCTTCTATCGTATCCCTATTCTCTTCTCCAAGTGAGCAAGGGAAAAATTTGGGAATTTTAAGAAGTTTAGGATCTTTCGGAAGAGGGATCTCTCCGATTATATTCAGCGTAGTGTATTCTCAAAAAGGACCTCAGATCTCATTTTTGTTATCTGGGATCTTGAGTTTTGTTTTCTTAGGTCTATTTCTGTTTGTAAAACAGCCTTCTCCTAAAAATTAAAAACGAAGAAATGCTGCTACAATTATCGCGGGTCAAAGGACTGCGTTTAATGCTTCCTTCAATCTATTAAAGTGTAGATTTTCGTTCAGCTTAGACCCATTCTCTAGTCTAAGCAAGAATGTATCTCTTACCTGGCCTGAATCAGTAACTGCTTTAAAAGATAGAATATCTACTCCGAATAAAAATAAGATCTGGGAAATCTCGAATAAGATACCAGGTCTATCTTCCATTCTAAGATCCATTACTGTAGAATCGCTAATCTCTGAATTGAATAGGAAAATTTCAGGAGAAATCTCTACCTTGGCTCTCAAACTTTCCATTTTTTCAGGATGATTTGCCAGATAGTTCATTACTGACATTCCACCGTAAAACAACTCATGCAAATCTGCATGTATTGCATTCAGGTGCTCATCCGTCATAGGAGCACCATCTATACGTTTCACGATGAAGATGTCCTGGATATAACCGTCCATGGAGGTTTCGGCAATTGCCTCTTCTATATTCCAACCATGAACATATAACACTGCTGTTACTCTATAAATGATCCCTATCTCGTTTTTGGAAATATTGACCTTTAGGGCATAGGCCTCGCCCCTAGGGATACAAGAGAGATGTAGAGGTTTTCCTGGCGTAGTGATCATCGGATACCTTTGATGCTAAATGCTGAATTCCTGGACATTTTATCCAATGAATCCCGGACTTTTGCATTCTACTAACTATACTGCAAAAGGCGTGCCTTTTTTATATATGCTTATAATAAAATTAGGAGAAATGAACAAGCCCGAGTTCCCCGGGCTTATTATTCTTAAAGAGCGAACTTAATACCTAGATTCGCAGAGTAGATTTTATCGTCAGTGGCCATAGCTTCTGCCAATACCTTGAACATCAATATGTTCAATTCAAAACCACCAACGAAATAGTTCATCTGAGTTCTAACATCAGCAGATCCACTAGTCCTTAAGGATAATGTTCCACCTGCATTACCGTTCATCTGCTGGATCACCTGAGGAGGAAGACCGGATGCATTAGGATCCAAGGCCAAATAAAGCGGCCCGCTCACTCCTAAATTCAGTTTAGTATATCCGCTATTATTGGAAATACCGGCACCAGCAAACAAGGTTAAGATATAGAAGAGACGAACCCCTGTTCTAATATCTACCGGAACAGATTGAACCTTAGATTGATAAGCGAAATTAACGTCCGCATCCCATTTACCTGTGGCAGGACCAAACTCAACCTTAACTGCATCGGATCCACTCGGGTGATAGTTCATATTGATCTCTTCCCATTTTCTATGGAAACCGATCCCTAAACTAACTCCAGTAAAGCCGAAAAAATCTAACTTTGTATATCGTTCTCTAGCAATTTGGAATCTAACGGTCATTCCGAAACTGTTTACATTTCCAGACATGGATAAGTCTTTAGAAGTAGAATCGCTCAGAGACTTTATATCTCCGTTAGCAATATTACCTTGGAAACCGTGAGCATAAATATTGATCCTATGTAGAAACGATCGATTGGAATCCTTATTCTTATCGTCTTTCTCCGGTTGGTCCGCAGGTCCTTGACCAAGTAACCATCCAAGGTTTACACCCACCATTGCTCCAGGATTAATCGAAGCTCCTACATTTGGGAACTTAGGGATAGAAATATCTGCATATTGGATATTGATATCGTCTTTTTGGACTCCAGCAACTCCAAGTCCCGCTCCCACTTGGAAACGATTAACTGTCCCTGGTCCCATCATTGATGAATTGATATTTGCAAGAACAGAAGCGTCTGCCATTGATTTGGTGAGCTCATTCAAATATTCTTTGCGGATGGTTTCTTCCAACCCGTTGAACTGAGACACTGTGGATGCTGGAATTATACTACAGACATTGTTTCCGGATGCAGGAGGAAGGCAGGAAACCTGAGCCTCTGCAGAAGAAACTGGGATGAAATATACAGAAGAAGCTAAAATAACAAAGGCGGCATACCGAATACACCGCCTAACTATACTCTTTAAAGGAGCCATTCGATCCATTTTACCCTTGGACGATAGCTATTTCGAGTTTATTTCAGAGTCCTAAACTTCCACCAATAATTTCTTTCATGATTTCAGTAGTTCCCGCGTAGATCGTCTGGATCCTTGCATCCAAATACGCTCTTGCAATCGGGTATTCCATCATATAACCATATCCTCCGAAGAACTGGAGACAAAGGTCTGTATGACGTTTTTGCATCTCAGTGGAGTAATATTTAGCCATAGAAGCCTCTACAGTTAATTTTTTCCCAGCAAGATGCTCCGAAACCACTTTGTCGACGAAGGTGCGGCACATTTCCAGTTCCGTAGCCATCTCCGCCATTTGAAATTTGATGTGTTGAAAACTTCCGATCTTTTTCCCGAAAGCCATCCTCTCTTTAATATATTTTAGAGTCATTCTCTGAACAAGTGCAGTGGCTTCTACCGCTGCGATTGCCAATACGAGACGCTCTTGCGCGAGTTTCATCATCAAATAACGGAAACCTTGTCCGTCTTTTCCGATTACATTCTCTTTAGGAACTACTACGTCGTTGAAGTATAATTCCGAGGTATCCTGAGCCTTTAGCCCGATCTTCTCGAGATTACGACCTCTTTCGAAACCTTTCATCCCCTCTTCTATCATAACAAGCGAAATCGTGCCATTTTCATGTTTCACGGCAGTAATTACTAAATTTGCAAGCTGTCCGTTGGAAATAAATGTTTTCTGACCATTGACAACATAATGGTCTCCCTTATCCACGGCGCTGGTTCTAAGGCTTTTTAAATCAGAACCCGCTCCAGGTTCTGTCATAGCGACTGCTAAAATGCTGTCCCCGCTGCAACAACCAGGCAACCATCTCTTCTTTTGTTCTTCATTTGCATACGCACTGATATAAGGTGCGATCACATCGTTATGAAGGGATACAAAGAATCCACTATTCCCAGCTCTGGAGGATTCTTCTATTACAACAACGTTATATAGAAAGTCTGCACCTGATCCACCATATTCTTCCGGAACATCTGGACAAAGTAATCCGCTTGCTCCCGCCTTCTTCCAAAGTTCTTTCGGAACCATTCCGACTTTTTCCCATTCATGATGATGAGGAGTAACTTCTGTTTCGAAAAACTTGCGCGCCATATCCCGAAAGGCGTTATGCTCTTCGGTAAATTGTAGGACTCTATCCATTTATATCCCCCGTGTCAGTAGACGGTATTCATTCTCATGTAAACGCCGGGATTCCGTTTAATGTACTGGATGAGTTCGTTCTGAGAAATAGAGAACAATTCCGTTTCTGATTCTGCTTGGAACGTGTAATTTGACACCAGCTTCTTGGATATCGAGTAAATCTCACCAACGAAATCTCCGTCTGTCAACTCGGCCAATTTTTTGCCATGTTGATATACGCTTACTTTTCCATGACGAATAATATATGCCTCGTGGTAAAACGCTTTTTCCGTAATAAGCACTGAACCTTTGTTCACCTTAGAAAGCCTCATAATCATTTCTAATTGAGTGACCTGATGGCTGGTAAGTCCTTTAAAATGACGCGAATCTAACAGTGTTTTCCAAGAGTTACTATCACGAATGCTGTTCAGTCGTATTAAGTTTTGTCTTAGGTCTGTATTTCTAATAAACTGTAAGAACTTATTCTTCTCTATTGTAAGAGCTACTACATCAGTTTCTGCAAAAACATCCGCAGCTCTTGGAAGATCTAGAACCAGAGAAGCTTCTCCAAAATATTCATATTGCCCATATCGTTTAATGGGCGCTATATCGGACTCACTTAAGAGTCCTTCAAACTTTACGTTTCCGGAAGCGATGATATAAAATTTATCACCCGGAGTTCCCTTCTTGATAATCTGATCACCACGTTTGTATTTTTCGTCGCGTACGATCAGTAGGAATTCCTTCGCCTTCTCTATTGGGAAACCGCTGAAAATATCAATTTGGCTTAAGATGTCTAGAAGGTTATAAGCCTCCATATGTTTAGGAGGAGTGATTTCAGGATAAACAGTGTTCTCTATTCCGAAACGAGCTAGTTTCAGTTTAGTACCGGGAGGCATATCCGTTCTTGCGATATGATACACAGTGATTTTTTCCTGGATCTCAGGAGGTAAACTTGCTAAATAACTAACTCTTGTATGAAGAGGAGGAATTCCCGCCTCATGATAGATAATCCTTCTGTCCCACGGGAATTCTTTTAAAAATTTCCAACGAGATTCCGGAAGAACTCCTTTCTCGTACATCTTATCATGAACGTCAGGTTCATTTAAATGATCAGAAGTATACACGAAAGATTGGTCTTGGAAGAAAAACTCGAATCCTACAGAAGGAATAGAATGTAATGCATAATGAAAATTGAATTCTCCACCGTTGATCATCGCAGGCCTTCCTATGATGATTTGCTGGAAATTGAAAAGTTCCAATAATTCCTTACGAGGAATTTTAGTAAGAGCTGAGTATTTACGGATGAAACTTTCCATCACAGTTGCAGTTGCATGAATTGTGATCTTGGTTTCTTCCATAATTTTCTGGAAAGTCCCCGCATCATGATCCGCATGGCAGTGAGTAAGAATCACGTGGTTTATCAGTTTAGGATTTACATTGGACATCCTAAGCCACTCTGTAGAATTCACAGGCGGATCCACCATGATACCTTGGTGGTTTAACCAGATAATAAAACCTGAAGTGTTATCCTCAGGATCAAATCCATGAGAAGGTCCTAGACAAGTAATTCCAAGCAAAGGAGCTTGAAAAGGTTCCTTTAGTCTATGACCGATCTCATATTTGATATTAAATCCAACTTCTCCAGGAATCTCGGTCTCTTTAGTTCCGTCAGTAATTCTAAAATCACCTGAAGGAAGTTTACGGACCAAAACCTTTCCTAAGTTGACCATATTATCTTTATCGAATACTTGGAAGTCGACTACATCATCTAACCCCTTATATCCTCTAAAATATGCCATCTCTGCCTTCATATCAGGAAAGCCGAAAGATTCTGCCCCATCCAAATATTCGGACTCTAAATTGATCTCTTCAGGACCCATTAAGGATTCTTTAAGTACTGTGATGAGCTGATCTTTCTGTTCAGCAGTACAGATGATTGTGGTCTTTTTTTGTCTTAAGAAGAAGTTAAAGTAAATCGGGAATTCAAGCTCTGCAGTGCTGATCCCTTTTTCTACATGAAAGAATTTGTTAGGAAGTATAAATACCAGGGGAGTCTTTTTTTCAGCCATCGTATCTTTGATGGTCTCGGGAGGAGAGCCGATTTGAAAGAAGCCCTCACTTGTTTCTACTAGATAGCCCCCTCTAGGAAGCTCTATGTATCCCCTGGTTTGTTCTTTTAGCATGGAAAATTCCGCCGCAGTCGAGATCGAATTTTTTATTTATGTCTTTCGATGAAACTTTTGATTTGCGCCTTAGGAAGAGCTCCTATGATCTTATCCACCAATTGTCCGTCTTTGAAAAGTAGAAGGGTCGGCAAAGATTGGATATTTAATTTTTGCGCCGTGTCCTGGTTGTCGTCTACGTTTAATTTTTTAATTTTTAAGATATCATTCATCTCGGACGAAAGCTCTTCCAGAACCGGGGAAACCATTCTACAAGGACCACACCATTCCGCCCAGCAATCTACTAGAACCATACCCTTGTTGATCTCGGAACTGAAAGTTGAATCGTTTATTTCGGTCAATGCCATGTGCTAGATTTTCTCCTGTTTTTTTCCCACTCTTTATAACAAATTGGACGGGTCTATTTCTTCTTTTTCTTCTTTTCCTTCTCAGCTTCTATCGACTCTACCTTTTCTTTTAGGGATTCTATCAGGGTTTTTGTCTTTCCCAGGTCCTCCGTTTCGCCTGTGGTTTGCAGGATTTTACGGTTTACCTCCAAAAGGGATATGGATTTTTTCAAATCCCCTGCGTCCTGAGTAGACAAATCGAATTTGGCACGATATTCCTGGGCCGCGAAGTTACAAAGTTCCAGAATTAAATTATAGTGTTCTTGTCTAGGATAGTAAAACGGATTCTCCAAGTCTCTTTCCTTCTCAAAAGCCCGGAAGTCAAAAAGATTCTTACTAAGTATGGCGATTTTGAAATGTATCTCCGGAAAGCTCCATTTCCACTTTGAGTTTGAACCGAACGCCTCGATTGTATTGGTTGTGCAGGTCTTAAGTCCCTTTACATAATTTAGTCTTTGGAGAGGATTAAATTCTATAATTTTAGCAAGAAGGTCCTTATTCTCCCCTAAACCAGACTCAAAGTCGGTTCCGACTACCTTCTCCATAAAAGAGATCGCACTATAAATTTCTTTCCTCCCCTGGTTGAGGTAGGTATCCGATTTCAAATCCAAGATCGCTACGGAGATCTCATTGATTAGAAGGCAGGTATTTATGTTTTTGATAGAATTTAAGGAAAGAGCCACATTAAAGTAGCCTTCCATTTTAGGATCTTTTCTGGATTGGGCCTTGAGAAGATTTGCTTCCTTCTTCAAATCCTCCAAAAATGCGCGAAAATCCGCCAGTTTCTCCTGGAATTCCTGCTTTTGTTCCTTGGTAAGGGCCATTAATTACACCTGCACATTTATCAGACTTCCGACAGAAAGAGCGTACATATAATCGGAATTCGGAGCATTCTCCGCTTTTTTCCGATCTTCTTCTTTTTCTTCCTCTCCGCCCGGTTCTCGAACTGGAAGAGGAACGGAGATTGAATCTAATGGGCTGGATTCTATTCTCATAAACTCGTCCGTTTTTGCCTTTCTATCTGAACCGAAGTCCCAGTAGAATTATCGGCTAGTTCCTACTAACTATTTGACATATATTACAGAGGCAAAATCCTAACTAAGGAGATAGTATATGTACGCACCACTCGCATTTTTAAATTTAGGCCCTTGGGAAATCTTTTTCATACTAGGTTTAGCTCTCCTGCTTTTCGGGGGCAAGCGACTTCCCTCTTTAGCAAAGGATTTAGGGGACGGAATACGCCAATTCCGGAAATCTCTATCCGGAGATGCAGAATCTGAATCTGCTAAAATCCAGGAACCAGAAGCAAAACCAGCGACTCCTGCTTCTTCCACTAAAAAATCCAAAAAATCCGCTTAAATATGATTAGGGCCCTCGGGCCCTTTTATAACCGGGAAGGAATTCCAACCTTTCGATATGCCTTCTAAAAAAAAGAGCCTTTCTAGTATTCCCCAACCTGTAATCTCTGCATCAGAGGAAAGTCTTCCTCATGATAGAGAAAAGTTTATGACCCTGGGGGAACATTTAGAAGAATTACGTTCCGTACTTATCCGTTCCATTCTTGTCTTTACTGTTTTCTTTGTGGTTGCTTTGTATTTCGGAGAAGAGCTGCATAAGATAGTTATTAAACCGTACAAGAACATTTTGGGGGAATCAGCTACATTCTACCAAATCAAACTCATGGCTCCTTTCATGGTTTATCTACGAACTGGATTCATGGTCTCTATTTTGATTACTTTTCCGTTCGCGTTAGCTTTTTTATGGAGCTTTGTTTCTCCCGCATTGGAGCCCAGAACCGCAAGACTCGGAAAAGCGCTTATTGCATTTTCCACAGTTCTATTTTGGTTAGGAGTTTGGCTTTGCTGGGCACAAGCATTCGAAAGTTTCCTAAAAATATTCTTAGTCACTGTTCGACCTTTAGATATAGAAACCAGACTTCCTATAGACGAATACTATGACGTATTCTTCAATATGCATCTGATCTTCGGATTGTCTTTCCAACTTCCGGTGATCATGGTATTGCTTGCAGCAGTCGGGATATTAAAACTTTCTTTTTTGCTAAAACATTGGAGAGAAGCATTCATAGGGATCGCATTCGCTGCAGCAGTATTATCTCCCGGACCAGACGTAATTTCCATGTTAATGTTATTCGTTCCATTGCTGGTCTTATTCGCGATCTCTCTGGCATTGATCGCAATTATAGAGAGGAAATGAGTTGTTTCCAAATCTTCAGTCCAAGCATAAATTAGCATTCGCTTCATTTACCGCGTCTTTTGTATTATTCTTATCTTATTTACTTTTGGACGATTTTCTCTTCGGGGAAGAGATCAGAAAAGAATTAAGGGCATATGTTTGGGTTCGTCTGGGAGTCGGTCTTTTATTTTCAATTGTTCTAGGAATAGTCACCTATTTTCTATTAAATTTAAGTTTTAAATCTCTCAAATCTATTTCTCAACTATTACAAAACTGGTCCCAGGATGTGTATGAGGATTCAGGAGAGTCTGAAAAAGATGATGAGTTAGGAGAACTTGCTAGACATTTCCGCATCGCTCTTTACCAGAAAAAAACTAAAGAAGAAACAGTATCCCAAGAATCTTTAAACAAAAAGGAAAGAGAACTTTCAGATAGGATCCAGAAATTTTTTCATAAAATCAGACTTCATAAGATCAAAAATCTAGATATCACCGTTTTTCCTCGGTCCTCCGATACTGGAGAATCAGATTACGCAAATATCATTCCGACTGCCGACGGTTGTTTTGGAGTGTTAGCAGGTTTCCCCAATCACGGAGCAATTGAATCTTCTCTCAAGGCAAGGATAGAAGGAATGATCTCACTCGCTCAGGAAACCACTGGGCTTAGAGGAGAAGATCTACTCTATAAAATAGACAGAGCTCTACGATCTACGCCTATCTCTTATCTGAATCTCACACTATTCTATTTAGAAACTAGAAATGGAGAAGCAGGCATCTTGCAATTTCAAAAACTGCCCGCGCTTGTTCATAAAAGTGGTAAAACGAATATATTACCGATCTCTAAACAGGTATTTTACGATTTCAGAAATTCCGCAAGAGACGTTAAGAAGATTCAGATCAGACCTGGAGAATATTTGGTTTTCTTAAGTGATAGACTGACTGAACTTACTAGTTCGGCAGGTGTAAATCCACTTTTGATCCAACTACAAAACTGGAGTTCTGGCAGAGAATATAAAAACTCCAGAGAACTCACACTGGACTTCGGAAGATTTTTAGAAATGGAATCCGGCAAAAAAGGACTTTCTAAGGCAGCAATTCTGACTGTGGGTAGAGTCCGAGATTAGAGACGCAGAGGGTGTAAAAGAGTCACGGAGTTTTTGGCACGCAGAGACGCCAAGACGCAGAGTTTTTTAGAATTTTTTACTTCTCAATTTTTAAACAAACCTCTCTGCGGCTCCGCGACTCTGCGTGAGATAACCGTGCACTGCGCCTCTCCAAAACTCTGTGCGAGCCAAAATCGACCGCGGGACAATATTCATTTTTTAGAATGAAGAAAAAATTAAAAACAAAACCTATGCAGTCCTGTCTAATCAGGGAAATTTTTTCGACTTAAAAATTCAGAATTTCTCAGCGCTTAAAATTCATCCAATATTCCAAACCAAACGAGGAACAAAATGATCCCAACAAAAGGTTATGCTGCAGCTATTTCAAAGGCTCCTTTAGCACCTTTTCAATTCGATAGAAGAGATGCAAAAGACGAAGATGTTGTCATCGATATCAAATACTGCGGTATCTGTCATTCGGATATACACCAAGCAAGAGATGAATGGGGAGGATCCATATTTCCGATGGTTCCCGGACACGAGATCACAGGCATTGTTTCAAGTATAGGATCCAAAGTTACTAAGTTTAAAGTAGGAGATAAGGTAGGAGTAGGTTGTTTCGTAGACTCTTGCAGAGAATGTGAACAATGTAAAGCAGGACTGGAACAATTTTGCGAAACAGGAATGAGTGCCACCTATAATGGAAGAGAACAAGACAGAAAAACCCCTACCTATGGCGGTTATTCAAATAAGATCGTAGTAGATCAGAATTATGTTCTAAGAATTCCTGATAATCTTCCTTTACATGCTGCAGCTCCCCTACTTTGTGCAGGCATCACACTATATTCTCCACTTGCTCATTGGAAAGCAGGTCCTGGTAAAAAGGTAGCGATCATTGGTCTTGGTGGACTTGGTCATATGGGTGTGAAGATCGCTCATGCACTCGGAGCGGAAGTTACGGTGCTTAGCCAATCCCATAAAAAAGAAGCGGATGCTAAACGTTTAGGCGCAGATCATTTCTATGCTACATCGGAGAAGAGCACATTCAGTAAGTTAAGAGGAAGTTTTAATCTGATCATCAATACCGTTTCCATGCCTTTAGACTGGAACGCGTATCTTAGCCTATTGAGAGTAGATGGTTCTATGGTAGTAGTTGGTGTTCCAGAAGAGCAAGTTCCAATAGGAGCATTCTCTTTAATAGGAGGCCGTAAAAGTTTGGCAGGATCTTTAATTGGTGGAATTGCAGAAACCCAAGAGATGTTAGATTTCTGTGGTAAACACAATATCACTAGCGATATAGAACTGATCTCAATTCAAAATGTGAACGAAGCCTACGAAAGAGTGATTAAAAGTGATGTACGTTACAGATTTGTGATAGATATCGCTACTCTAAATTAGGAGACGCAGAGCTTGTAAGAGGCGCAGGGATTATGGCACGCAGAGGAGCGGAGACCGCCGAGGATCTAAAGTTTAAAATTATAAAACCTTAAACTTCCACTCTGCGGCTTTGCGTCTCTGCGTGAGAAACAATGCCGCGGTCCCTGCTCACTCTGCGTCTCTTAAGCGATTTTCGGTTCTTTTTTCAGAATTAGTTTCGGAGGTTTGGTTCCGGTTACTGCCTCTTCTGTGATGATAACTTCTTCTACGTCTTTGCGAGAAGGAATCTCATACATAAGATCCAGCATTAGATTTTCTACGATGGCACGTAATCCTCTAGCTCCGGATGCTCTTTCTATCGCAAGTTGAGCAATCTTATCTATAGCTGCTTCTTCGAAGGAGAGTTTTACATTTTCCATTTCTAGGATCTTAGTGTATTGACGTAAGATTGCGTTCTTAGGCTCTCTGAAAATACGTTTGAGCATTTCAACACTTAAGTCTTGCAGAGTAGCGATCACTGGCATACGGCCAATAAATTCTGGGATAAGTCCGAACTTCATCAAGTCTTCAGGGATCACTCGCGCAAGTATTTCACCTTTGCTTTCGTCTCTTAAAATTTTTCCGTCTTTTTCATCGCTACCGAAACCGATCGTTTTTACACCGGTTCTAGTTTTGATAATATTATCCAGGTCAACGAATGCTCCACCTAGAATAAATAGAATATTTTTAGTATCTACTTGTAGATATTCTTGGTGCGGATGTTTTCTTCCACCCTGAGGAGGAACGTTTGCAACTGTTCCTTCTATAATTTTTAAAAGAGCTTGTTGTACACCTTCTCCGCTCACGTCTCTCGTGATGGATGCGCTGTCTGATTTGCGAGCGATCTTATCTACTTCGTCTATGTAGATGATACCGATCTCTGCTTTTTTAATATCATTATCAGCATTTTGGATCAGCTTGAGGATGATGTTTTCTACATCTTCTCCCACGTATCCAGCTTCAGTGAGTGCGGTAGCATCTACGATCGCAAACGGAACCTTAATGATCTTTGCTAGTGTTTGTGCTAACAAAGTTTTTCCGGAACCCGTAGGTCCGATCAGAAGAATATTCGATTTTTCTAATTCGATATCCGCTTTTTTGTCTTTGAGATAAATTCGTTTGTAGTGATTATAAACCGCAACGGACAAAGCTTTTTTAGCATGGTCTTGTCCGATTACGTATTGGTCTAGGATCGCTTTAATAGCTGCAGGATTAGGGACTTCTCCCAAAAGTTCTGTGCGTTCTTTTTCCTGCTCAGGCTCTTCTGCAATGATCTCATTACAAAGAGAGATACATTCGTCGCAAATATATACACCTGGACCAGCAACCAGTCGTTTTACGGAGTCTTGTTCTTTTCCGCAGAACGAACAAAATAATTTTTGTTTATTATTGGTTCCGGTAGGTTTTTTTGCCACGGGATCCCCCTATCAGTTCTTTTGACGCTCTATAGAAATTACGGAATCGATAATCCCGTATTTTTGGGCCTCTTCTGGAGTCATGTAAAGATCCCTCTCGGTATCCTTTTGCACTTCTTCCACAGACTTGCCCGTGTGTTTAGCGTACAAACCGTTTAACACCTGCTTTAATTTCAAAACTTCCTTCGCTTGGATAGCGATATCGGAAGCCTGACCAGTAGCCCCACCAGTCGGCTGATGCATCATAATTCTGGAATGCGGAAGAGCAGATCTTTTGCCCTTTGCCCCGCCTGCCAGAAGAAGAGCAGCCATAGAGGACGCTTGGCCAATACAAAGTGTACGAACGTCGGCCTTAATATACTGCATAGTGTCATAAATGGCAAGCCCAGAAGATACATATCCACCGGGAGAATTCAGGTATAAATAGATGTCCCTGTCCGGATTTTCCGCGTCTAGGAACAGTAATTGGGCGATGATTACGTTCGCGTAATCGTCAGAAATTGCGTCACCTAGAAAGATAATTCTATCCTTTAAGAGGCGGGAAAATACGTCATACCGCATTTCTCCGCGACCGGTTTGCTCTATAACTGTAGGAATTATTGCCATACTTCTCCAGTTTCCTTATTAGAAAGGAATTCCTTTAGCTGACGGATACTCATCTTCTCGTTGTATTTCTTTTCTACAAGCTGGAAGAGGGTATCGTCTATCTTTTTTGCTAAAAAATTGTCCCGGTAAGTTTCCAGAAGTTTACCTTTTTCCAATTCTTTTTTAAAATCGGCGTCAGACATACCATATCTTGAGGCAAGGGTGGAGATTTCACGGTCGAAATCCTCGTCCGTCAAAACAATATTTTCCGTAGAAGCCAGTTTCTGTCTGGAGAAATACCCTTTCAGTCTATTTTCAGCGATAGTTTTGAAGGAACCCCTTACTTCTTCCAAAGGTTTTCCAACCATTTCAGCATATTTTTCAATACTTGGGATCTGTTCCTTAGGTATTCTAGCTTGGCCTCTTCCTAAAACATCCTGCATCATATTTTGATACACATGCTCAGATTCTTCTGTAAGATAGGACTCAGGGAATATAAACTTGGAATCTGCAACCAGTTCCTTGTAGATCTCTTCCATCTTCTTATTTTTTACAGCTTCAGTATAATTCTTTTGTAGATCAGTTTTGACCTTATCTTTCAAAACTTGTAATGAAGAAGAGCCGTCATATTCACTAGCAAGATCATCGTCCAATTCAGGAAGAACTTCTTTATAGATCGCCTTTAAGGTCATGGCGAATTCCATCTTCTTGCCAGCCAGATCTTCTCTTGGATAGTCGCTCGCGTAAGTATAAGAAAAGTCCTTGGTCTCTCCTGTTTTGATACCGTAAAGATTATCATCAAAACCAGGAAGATTATTACCATCTCCTAATTTATAATCGCTTGAACCGTTTTTTGCGTTCTTAGGCTCCTGCCCTTCTTCCTTCACTTCGAATTCCATATCCACGATATCGCCGCTCTCGGCTCCTTCGCTCGGTTCTCTCAGAAGTTTTCTAGCAAGCTGTTTGCGAACGAACTGGAGCTCTTCCGTAACATCTTCGTCTGTTACTTGTACTTCAGGAAGTTTGATCTTGATCTTTTTGTATTTCCCTAAGGAAACTTCCGGATCAGTATCATACACCGCAGTTGCCACTAAACTTTTTTCGGGAACATAGTCCTCTACAGTAAATTTAGGGAAACGTACAATCTTGTGTTCCAGTTTCCCGGAAAGGTCACTGACAGTTTCTAATAATAGAAGATTGATTGCGTCGTTTGCTACCGAGTCTCCCAAATGGCGTTTTACCATTTCGATCGGTGCTTTTCCAGGGCGGAAGCCCGGGATCTTGAGATCCTTTTGTTTTTCTTTATAAGTCTTTTCGAACGCCTTTTCTAGATCGTTCTTATCAAAGGTTAACTTAAGGTCTACGGATGCGTTTTGATTTTTCTTTGTCTTGAATTCCATGGTCTCAGAAGACAGAAAGCGGAGGACGCCTTCTGTAAGCGGGAAACGGGATTCGAACCCGCGACCCCCTCCTTGGCAAGGAGGTGCTCTACCACTGAGCTATTCCCGCATGGTTGGTAGAACCATTTTTTCTCTCGGGGACCCCATGTAAATCGGTTTTTGATCAGAAACTTATGACTTTGGAGGCTTTAAATCCTCGGGAGAATTCAGGTTAATAAAAGAAGATTTTTCCATTTCCGGAATAGACAAAAGACTCGGATTTCCTCTTTCGATTAGAGTTTTAGGAGAAAAAGAATTTAAGACCCCTTTTTCAAATTCGAGGAATAAAAACCGCAGATAATCGGAAGAATAAAGACCGCATAACGGTTCGATTCCTTCTTTCGTTTGATAAAAAACCCCTGAACCGATCATCTCTTTTTCGGAATATAACCTTGCCAATGTTTTGATCCTCATGTAAGGAAGATCTACAGCTAAGATCAAAAAATTTTTAATTTTTGGTTCGTTTTGGAAATCAAGGAAAGAACTGAAAATCCCTTGTAGCGGACCTTCCATGTCCGTAATTGAGTCCGACACTAAAAACTCATTAGGCACATGTTTAGAATATTCTTCTCTTTGTTCTTCTCGAATAGATACGCGAACATTCCTACATAAGAATTTTAATTTTTTATAAGATTCTATAAGAAAAAATTTTTGGCTTTTGAGAGATAAAAAGGATTTATCCCTTCCCATTCTGGAACTTTTTCCGCCTGCAAGTAATATCCCTACGGAATCAATGGCTCTCATGTACGCAGCCCTTCGACCACTCGGAAGAACCGTCAAAATAAAATTCCTTTTTCCAGATCGGAACCTCGTGTTTTACTCGATCAATTATATAACGATTGGATTCGTAAGCCTCTACCCTATGCATGGATCCTGTCTCAACAATGACTGCTATCTCGGAAATTTCTAATTTTCCAACTCTATGTATGCAGTTTGCATGAAGAAGGTCCCATTTTTTACAAGCATCTGCGAGAATAGCCCGGATCATCTCGTTTGCCATCGGCGCATATGCTTCGTATTCTAGATGAGTTACCTTCTTACCTTCATTTAAATTTCGAACAATCCCTGAAAATACTACAAATCCTCCCATCTCGGGAATATCAGGTAACTGAGAAGATACAAAAATGGGAGAAGAAGAAATATGAGAATGAGCTTCTAAAACGGACATCTCAACCACCGCTAGAAGGAGGAAGTATTGCAACGACTGAACCTTCTCTCAAAACAAAATCATCACCCACTATGGATTGATTTACTGCGAACCTGCTGACTTTGAGAATGGATTCGGAGCCTGGATTTTTACGAGTGAGAATTTCACGAAGACTTAAAATAGAATCTCCTTCTGAAACTTCTAATTTTTTCAGATCTGGAAAATGATCTTTAATAGCGGCAAAAAACAAAAGTTGAATATCCATCTATCCGCCTATATATTTCATAGAAAGTTCACTTCCGGTAAACTCGGTTTTTTTGGTTTTCATTGCCAGATCTAAGGAATTCTCTAACTCTGATTCATCTTCTGAAACTGGAAAAGAACGAAAATCACTTAAACATCCGTAAATTTTACCCAAATGATCCATCCTAAGACGATTACAACCATCACAAAAAGGTTCCGTATGATTTGCAATAATTCCGAATCTATAGTTTTCTGAAGTGTGATAATATTTTGCGGTGGATTCAATCGGAGTATTCTCAGGTTCAAAATCAAATTCCTGACTCAACTCTTCTTTTATTTTTGCAGCGGAGAAAAATAACTCTGAATGTTTTGATCGAAGAGGCCCCATCTTCATGAGTTCCAAATAGCGGATCGGAAGATTTCTTTCTCCCGCCCAATGAAGAATAGGACGGATTTGTTCTTCATTATAACCTTTTAATACAGTGCAGTTTAATTTTACTTCCAGTCCTTCTTGTATGGCTTCTTCTATCCTATTTAATAAACGAATTACAGGAAGATTTTTTCCCGAGATCAAAGAAAAGGATTCCTGGGACAGTGAATCCAAGGAGAAATTCATTCTGTCAAGCCCTGCCAACCTCAGATCCTTAATCAAACCATCTCTAAAAAAACCGTTAGAGGTCAGAGCGATATTGGGGATCTTCTGTTCTTTAGCAACTCGAACAAGACTCGGAAGATCTTTATGAAGAGTCGGCTCTCCACCTGTCAAATGGATCTCTTTGATAGAAATTTTACGGGAAAGAAGAAGTATATTTTTATGAAGAAGTTCCGCGCTTAAGAAAGAACCATTTGCTCCTTCTCCATTTAACGCAGTGCCGGGAGCACAATATACACAGCCGAATCCGCAAGAGGATGTAACACTCACTCTAAGCACTTCGAATTTTCGACCGTAAGCATCCACGATGTCCAAGCTTACTATACCCGGACGCTTATGAAAGCCAATTAAAAAGTCTTGTCGGGTATGCAAAAATATAAGATCCTTTCCTGAGATGAGTCCGGAGCAGAAAAAGTATTTTTCCAGACAAACTAAACTACCGTTTTTAGGAGAATCGGGCCAAACTGGGCTTCTCCAAAAATCAGCATTGGTGATCGGTCTCGGAGGCTTAGGCTCACCTGCTTCTTTACATCTAGCAACGGCAGGAGTAGGAAAGATCGGTCTTTGGGATTTTGATACGGTAGAATTAAGCAACCTTCATAGACAAACCACATTTACTCTTTCTGACATCGGTAGAAAGAAAACAGATACCGCAAAAGAATATATACAGGCAAGAGTTCCTGGAATCCAAATAGAAACATTTACTGAATTTTTTTCAGAAAGGATAAATCCAAGTATATTCAATAATTGGGATATTATATTAGATTGTACAGATCAGATCCAAGCTAAATATACAATCAATCGATTCTGTATCCAAAATTCCAAACCCCTAGTCACCGCATCCGTTTTTAGAACTAGTGCGCAGATCGCGATCTTCTCACCGAAAGGAAAACCTTGTTATAAATGTTTATATCCGAATTTAGAAGGATCTGAACTTCTTTCCTGCGAAGATGGAGGAGTTCTAGGCGTCCAAACTGCAATCGCAGGTTTATACCAAGCTTCCTTCGCAATACAATATTTATTATTTCCGGAAAAATCCCCTACTCACTCCACATTTCAACTCGAATGGGAATCCCCACTTCTTTATGAAACTTTTTTAGAGGCAGATCCAAATTGCACAGAATGTGGTTCAGGCAAAAAGGAAGAAACTCTCTTAGATGAAATTGACCTGAAAGATTGGAAAGAATGGAAGAAGGACCCGAAATATATTTTGCTCGATGTAAGAGAATCGGAAGAAAGAAAGGAAACTCCGATTGGTAATTCTATTTTTTCACCACTTTCTGAACTTTCTATAAATACCGCGCTTAGCTTTTCTAATGAGAAAATCTATATTACAATTTGTGAATCAGGTATCCGATCCCAAAAAGCAGCTAAAATCCTAAAGGAAGCAGGGCTCACTGCATATTCTTTGCAAGGTGGGAGAAAAATTTTAGCGTTAGAGGAGATTATTTAAAAATCTAACTTTTACGACGAACGATAGGCTCTAACTCTATTTCCATAATGTGAAATATATAATAACCCCGACTATTATAAAAGTGATTCCAAATTGGAGAAAAAATCTAGAGAATGATATTCCTGCCAGACGAAGTGACCAACCGTTTCCCTTATCCTTTAATTTATCCTTGATTTCATCCAAAGCATACCGGTCCCACCCATAACATTCGAACCAAATTACTTTTCCAGACATTGTTTCCAAGGCTATCGTACTCCAGCCCAGGTAATATTCCAAATATGTATATTTGATTTCGTCCTTACTGCAATATCCAGAAGACAAAACCTTGTTTTTAGAGTATTGCTTATACAAAAACTTATCATCTGTAATTAAAATTTCTAGATTTGGACTAAAAAACCAAACAATTAATATTATTAGAGCGTAATCACTGATACGAGTCGAATTCCATTCTTCTTGCGGTAAACTCAGCAATCTTTCTACCTACTAATTTTTCGACCAAATGTAAAGACATCAAGATCCCTCTGGAAACTCCTCCAGAAGTTAAAATATGTCCATGATCTATAAATTTTTCGTTAGCGACATTTTTGATTTTAGGATAGTTCTTCCAAAGAGTTTCTTGGTCCATCCAATGAGTGGTGACTTCCATTCCGTCCAAGATCCCTGCTTCGGCGAGCAAAAACGCACCAGTGCAGATAGAGGCTAAGATCTTTACCTTAGGCTCCATCTCTTTAATCCAAGAGATCAACTTCTTATTATGTATCTCGATTTCTTCTGCTCCGTATCCCCCGGGGATGATTAAAATATCCGGAATCCCTGCTTCTTCTAAGATAAGATGAGGAAAAACTGGAAATCGGTTCCTTGCATGTAGGAGTTCCTTCTTTTCAGCAACTATAGAAACTTTGAATAATTTCTCCTTATTTTCATTTTCAGTGATGGAAAATACTTCGTAAGGACCTGAGAGATCCAAAACTTCCACTTCATTAAATGCTAAAATATGAACGCTAATCTGCTCCATAATCCCTCTTTGTCATATTCTTAACTACAAACTAGTCTGAAAATAATTTCCTAAAAAGTACTTGATTATTTCCATTCCATAACCATATGGTTATATAAAGTATGAATCATGCACTTAGTCAGTCTTCTCGATTGGACGCTACATTTGCCGCCCTCTCAGACCCTACCAGACGGGCAATCCTCTCACGTTTAGCGAATGGAGAGGTTTCCGTAATGGATTTGGCAAAACCGTTTTCCATGAGCCAACCAGCAATTTCAAAACATTTAAAAGTTTTAGAAAGAGCCGGACTCATCTCGGGAATCAAGGATGCCCAGAAAAGATTACGCAAATTAGAAGCCAAACCATTGGAAGAAGCTACCGAATGGTTAGAAAATTATAGAAAATTCTGGGAAGGAAGATTCAACCAATTGGATTCACTTATAGAAGAATTAAAACTTTCTAAACAACCTTCCCGAAAACGTAAGAATAAAAAAAGGAGTATAGAATGAGTAGCTTTGTTGGAACTTTAAAGGTAGAAGCTAAAGGAGACAGAGAGATTGTGATGACCCGCGAATTTAATGCGGGCAAAGATCTAGTTTTCGACTGTTTTACAAAACCTGAATTAATCAAACGCTGGTTATACGGTCCAGACGGTTGGAGTTTAGATGTATGTACAGTGGATCTAAAAGTTGGCGGAAAGTATAGATATGTTTGGAAATATCTAAAAGACGGATCAACAATGGGAGCCGGAGGAACTTATAAAGAAATTTCAGGACCAGACAAACTAGTTCAGACCGAATCATTTGATGAAGCTTGGTATCCTGGAGAAGCTTTGCTTACTACAACATTTGTTGAAAAATCTGGAAGAACATATATTACGATCAATGTTTTATATGAAAGTAAAGAAGGTAGAGATACAGTTATAAAATCTCCAATGGAAGGCGGAGCTTCTCAAAGCTATAATCGTCTGGAAACATTACTGAATACTCTTTCGCAAAACTTATAAGGAAAAAATAATAATGGATCCAAAAACAAAATCGATCTTAAAAAGTATCGGAGCAGTATTTACAGGTATTTTGATCAACGTTATACCAGCTCTTATAATAGATGCCATCCTTCATGTTACGAATTGTTATCCTCCCATGGGAGAAAGAATGTCTGACAATCTTTTCATTCTAGCGATCTCCTATCGTTTAGCTCTTGCCATCTTAGGTGGATTTTTCACTGCTAAACTATCGCCTCATAGTCCAATAAGGCACGTGATCGCATTAGGTATTATAGGCACAATCGCGAGTAATTTGGGGCATGTCCAAATGGGAGATATGGGACCTGCTTGGTATTCCATAGGACTCATCGTAATTTCAATCCCACTCTCTTGGTTGGGTGGATTTATATTCCTAAAACGTAGAGGATAAGACAATGCAAAAAGCAATTCCATTTTTAATGTTCGATAAGGGTTTAGAAGAGGCTCTCCAATTCTATTCTAGTATATTCAAAAATATGAAAATAGAAAATCTCACAAAACTAGGCGGAGATATGTCTTCTGCCAAGTTTGAGATAGAAGGCCAAAAATTTTTGGCTTTTACAGGAGGCCCACATTTTAAATTTACCGAGGCGTTTTCCATCTATATCAGTGCAGAAACCCAGGCAGAGATAGATGACCTGTATGAAAAACTTTCCGCCGGCGGTAGTAAACAACCTTGTGGTTGGGTAAAAGATAAGTTTGGTCTATCTTGGCAGATTATTCCGCCTATCTTGGAAAAATATCTATATGATAAAAACCAAGAGAAGGCCGGGAGAGTAACTCAAGCAATGTTGCAAATGCACAAGATAGAAATATCAAAATTGCAAGAAGCTTACGACAAAAACTGAATTCTCTGAGATCCGCTGATAGACTCGCGCTTACCTATGATCGCTGGTCCTTAAGCGGATTTTTTACTCAACGAAACTGGAATGCCGCTAAATGCAGCATTTCCAGAAAGTTCATCCAAAACCTGATCGTCAGTTAGATCGTTGATACTTGATCCAGCAAATTTAGAAGCAACTTGTAAAGACACTCCTTCTTTTGCATGTCCGAATCCATGAGGGATACTCACCACTCCCCTCATCATCTCATCCGTAATTTCTACCGGTAATCCGATCTTACCTACTCTGGATTCCACAAGAACTTCCTCTTCTTCTTTAATACCGAGTAAGTTGGCATCTTCCGGATGGATCATGAGTGTACATCTATCTTTTCCGGTCATTAGTTTTGGAAGATTATGCATCCATGAATTATTATTTCTTAAATGTCTTCTGCCTATTAGTAAGAAAGATCCATTTTCTTTTTTGTCTTCGAGAAGTTTTTGTCCGTATTTGGCTAATCGATCCAAATCGGAAACTACTTCCTTAGGAACAAGTGCTATCATCTTATCTTCCGTCCAAAGCCTATTCGGAAAACATGGCTTTAGTGCTCCAAGATCTACACCATGGGGACTATTTTTTAAAAGTTCCAAACTCATTCCGACCGGAGATCCTGATTTTTCTCCATATGGTCCTGATTTCAAAGCATGGTCAATGATCGCAGAAGGTGTGATCTTTGTTTTGATCAATTCTTTAGGTAGAGGCTTTTCGGACTTTAAAAGTTCTATTCTTTTCGTTAGATCCGAAAAAATTTCCCAATCGTGAAGCATTCCATCTTCCGGCTCGAATGCAGGTTGGTTATATCTGACAGTGTTCCTTACAGCAAAAACATTAAAAACTAAATCATAATGGTCATGTTCTAAGGCAGAACTAGGCGGAAGAATATAATGCGCATGTTTTGTTGTTTCATTCAGATAAAAGTCCACGCTTACCATAAATTCCAGATTAGAAATTGCTTTTTCTAATTGAGAACCGTTCGGAGTAGAAAGCACTGGATTTCCCGCAGAAGTAACAAGTGCTTTCACTTGGCCTTGTCCAGGTGTTAAAATTTCTTCTGCAAGTGCAGCAACTGGTAATTCCTCGTTAAATTCAGGTAAGTCTCTAACTCTTGAACCGTACGTGTGAAAACTACCAGGGGAACTTTTCATTACTCCTTTAGGATCTATCATATCCACGGCGGGAAGTGTAAACATCGCACCACCTACTGAGTCCATATTTCCCGTAATACAGTTAATAGAATTGATTAACCATTGGCAAAGTGCTCCGAATGCCTGTGTAGAAACTCCTACACGACCATAACATACTGCGCCATTCGCTTTGGAAAATTCAAGAGCAATTCTCTCTACCGTGTCTGCAGAAATCCCGGTTAACTTTTCTGTTTCAGCGGCAGGATACTTTGCAGCGATTGATTTTAATTTTAGTAAATCTTCTTCTTTGATTAGAGAATTTGTCTTCGTTAAGTTTTTCTTAAATAATACATCTATAATAGAAAGTAAGAAAAATGCATCCGTACCTGGAAGAATAAAATGATGCTCGTCAGCATGGATTGCAGTTTCAGTTTTTCTTGGATCTATAACTACGTATTTTCCACCTCTTTCCTGGATCTCTTTGAGTCTCTTTTTTACATCAGGGACAGTCATTAAACTTCCATTAGATGCAAATGGGTTTCCACCTAAGATTAAAAAGAAATTGGTTCTATCTATATCAGGAATTGGGACCAGAAGTTGATGACCAAACATCCAATAAGAAAGTAATTGGTGAGGAAGTTGGTCTACAGAAGTTGCAGAATAATTATTTTTCGTTCTTAATCTTCCTATAAATCTTTGGCCAAATAACATGGAACCATAATTATGAACACTTGGATTTCCGCTATATACTGCAATGGAATCGTTTCCGTATTTATTTTGGATCGCTACAAGTTTTGTAGCGATATCAGTGAGAGCCGTGACCCAGTTCACCTTCTCCCAACCTTTTTCTGTACGTTTTAAAGGAAATTTAAGTCTGTCTGGATCTTCGTATAAATTTTTAAGTTCCGGCCCTTTGGCGCAAAGATGTCCCCTACTGAACTTATCGTCTTTATCTCCTCTTACTGCGACTACTACATCGTTCTCGATCTCGAGTCTGAGTCCGCACATAGCTTCGCAAAGTGTACATGATCTATAATGTTGGCGTACCATTTCCTGCCCCTGTCCCAGGAAGGAGTTATCTCCTATCCGAAATCAGAAAGCAAGCATTTACGAGTATTAGCGAACTTTATATAATTGGAGGATCGAACTATTTCAATAGTTTGTTTAAATAAGGAACCAGGTGTTTGGAGAGTATCTTATGGCCTTCAGCAGTTGGATGGATCCCATCGTCTTGGTTCAATCTACGATCTCCGGCAACTCCTTCCAGTAAGAATGGCATAAACTCTGTTTTTTCTTTCTTAGCTACTCTTGGAAAGAGAGTCGCAAATTCTTTTGCATACTGAGGACCCATATTCGGAAGTGTTCTCATTCCAATTAATAGAATTTTAATAGACGGGTATTTGGACCTCGCATCTCGAATGATCCTTGTTAGATTCTCTTCCGTCATCTTTGTAGGCAGCCCTCTCAAAGAATCGTTTGCTCCCAATTCCAATACGAGTACATCATATTTAGTATTCAAAACCCAATCGAGTCTTGCAAGCCCGCCTGAGGTAGTGTCTCCGCTCACACCTGCATTTACATATCCTAGATCAGGATATTTTTTTTGAAGTTCTAAATATGCCAAATGAGCAAATGATTCTTCTGGCCCATTCAACCCATAGCCAGCAGTCAAACTGTCTCCGAAAAATAGGATCTTCTTGCCGTTTGTTTTTGTTTCCATCTTAGGAGAAACCTTTGGTTCTTGTTCGGAACCTTCTTTATTGCAAGAAGCAACAAAGCAAAAGATTACTAAAATACTAAAAAATCCATAATATGATAAACGGCTCATTTTTTCTCCTAACTTCAATCCGACCCATTTTGTCCAAACAATATCCCAAAAACTGGGCATTAAGTTCTGCTTTACGAATACACAACCGATTGGGATCTAGTAAGTATGTTCAAACGGTTACTAGTCGCAGGCATTACCGCCGCTTTCTTACTTTTCTTATTCTTTTGGTTGGGCCAATTTAGAAGTGAACTCCAAGCCCAGGAAATCCAAGAAGGAATGCTTCGTCAAGCTGAGGAGATTACTTCTAAACTTAATGCAGAAGAATTAGTAGGACAGGTCATCCATGTTGCGATCCCTGGAACCGTTTTAGATCCAATCGCTAAAAAAGAAATCGAAACAATCAAACCTGGTGGAGTGATCTTATTCGGAAGAAACCTAGGCTCCAAATCGGAGATCAAATCTTTGAATAAGGATCTTCAGACAAGTGCATTAGAAAATACTGGATTACCATTACTTATCTCAGTAGACCAAGAAGGCGGAAGAGTGATCCGAGTGAAAGATGGAGTCACTCAATTCCCTGGCGCAATGGCACTTGGCCAAACCAAAGACAAGGACATGGCAAAAAAAGTAGGCTTTGTCACTTCTTACCAATTAAGAAAACTTGGACTGAATTTTTTATTCGCTCCAGATATGGACATCAATAATAATCCGTTTAATCCGGTAATCAATACAAGATCATTAGGAAGTAATTTAGAAACTGTATTAAACGCGGGAGTTTCATTTGAAGAAGGAGCAAGACTTGGCGGCTCCATTCCTGTAATCAAACATTTCCCTGGACATGGGGACACCAATGTGGATAGTCATTTAGGACTTCCTAAAATAGAAAAAACATTGGAAGAGCTTAAAAGTTTCGAACTTATTCCATTCCAAACTGCAATCCAAAATGGTGCAGATGCGATTATGAGCGCACATATAGTGTATCCAAAGATTGATCCAAATTTCCCTGCTACTCTTTCTTCTAAAATTTTAGGAGATCTACTTCGCAAAGAATTCCAATACCAAGGATTAATCATCACTGATGCGATGGAAATGGATGCGATAGACGAACATTATCAAAAAGAAGATCCAGGAGTATTGGCTTTAATTGCAGGTGCAGATATTATCCTAATGACTAGCTGGGGTCCAACTACTCAATCTATGAGAGATCAGATCTTAAAGGCTTACAAAAAAGGAACCTTAGTCAGAGAAGGAAAAGATCTTTTAAAAGAAGCAGTCAAAAGACAAATTTATTATAAACTAAAATATGGGATCATCTCAGAGTTTGGCGAACTTGCTAAAAACGGAAGAGCGAGCTCGATATTCCCAAAAGAACTTCCCGAAATATTAAAAAATCATTTTTCCGAGCAAGACAAGAATAGAGAAATTTTATTCTCCCAATATTACCAGGAGACATTGAATAGAGATGTAAGCAGAAAGGCAATTGTCTCCTTTCCTAAAACTTTTCTTCCTGAAAGTGCAACCATCGAAAATACTGTTTTCTATTTAAAGGGAGAAGAATTTCTCTCTGATCTAAAAGCCCGTTCTATTTCGAATTCAGACCTTGCCACTCTTCGTAAAAAATTAGAGAAAAAAGAAGTTAAACGTGCGGTCCTAAATTCATTCACTCAAACTGAATTAGATTTAGCCGGCTCTCTCGCTCAGAAATTTCCGGAAGCAGAGATTGTATGTTTACATTACGGAACCCCATTCTTAGATCTTCCGGACTTTTCCAATCTGAAAATATTATTCTCCTTCTCTCCTACTCCTGAATCCAAAAAGGCACTATTGTATTCTGTGTTAGATAGAAAGAATGAGATTCCACTTGTGGATCTTATCTTAAAACCGAATCCTAAGAAATCTTCCGCGTCCGCAGAAATGGAAGAAGACTCGGTAACTAAAAATACAAAATAATTTGGAAACCAAGATCCCGGTCATACACAAAACAAATAGACCGGGAATCTATGTACATTATCCTTTCTGCGTTCACAAATGTAGCTATTGTGATTTTTATTCGGAAGGTATCGGACTCGAACCTTCTCCCCTCGAAGAAAATTTGTTTTCCAAGTATAAAGAAGAAGTTATACTAAGACTCAAAAATTTTCCGAACTACCGAGACCTAATTTTTGATAGTTTATTTTTTGGCGGAGGAACTCCTTCTAAGGCCTCCTACGAACGATACGCAGATTTTATAAAATTCCTAAAAGATAACCTTAATCTTTCTCCTGATTCTGAGATCACTTTAGAATGTAATCCTGAAGATGTAACTCCGGAATACCTGCAGGGATTGTATGATGCTGGGATAAATAGAGTTCATGTTGGAATCCAGTCCTTCCTACCCAAAAATCTAAAATTTCTAGACAGATATTTCGATCCGGAAACCTATACAAAGACATTAGAAGCATTACAAACTTGTAAAATAAAAAATTACGGTGCGGATCTGATGTTCGGGGTCCCAGGGCAAACGGAAGCAGAATTTTATGAAGATGCAAATTCCGTTCTAGCCTCAGGAGTTTCTCATATCAGCATTTACGCACTCACTGTGGAAAAAGGTACCGAATATAGTAGAAAGGTTTCCGCAGGATCAGTTTCTCCTCCTTCTGAAGAAATACAGGAAAAAATCCTACAAGACTTGCCGAATTTTTTGAGGTCTAAGGGTTTTGAGCAGTACGAAGTTTCTAATTATTCCAAACCTGGACTTTTCTCTCGTCATAATATGAAGTATTGGACTTATGAGTATTATTTAGGAATTGGACCAGGAGCACACGGATTTTTACCTTCAGGTAGATATTCAAATCCCAGAAATACTTCCGCTTATATTAACGGCACAGGAAAAAATCCTTTTTCTTATGAGGCTTCCGATCCATTTGAAGAAATTCTAATTTCTCTCTTTAGGATATTTCTTCCGATTGATCTAAAAGATTTTTTAGATTATTTTCCTGATAAGAAGGAGAATGTACTTTCTAAACTAAAACAAAAGGCCTCAGAAGGAAAATGTATTTTGGATGGTACAATTTTCCAATGGAATCCAAAATCAGTTTTATTTTTGGATTCAGAAATTTTAGATCTGGCGGACCAGGAAGAGATCAATCCACTTTAAACTTTTCAATAAGTTTGGAAAGTTGCTCCGCCAACATTTGAGTTTCGCCAGAGAATGTAGTAAGATCGTCGGCACCACCTGCGATTTCTTGCGTTCCTTCCGAAATACTTATAATCGTTTTTGTGATCTCATTTGTGGCGTTTTTCTGTTCTATGACAGCTTCTTCAATCTGCATACTGAAAGAAGTTAAAGTATTGGAACTTGTTTGGATCCTGCCGGTATTCGTTTCCTGGTCTTTCACGGACACTAGTACCTTATTGGCAGAAATTTCGAACTCATTCACGCTTTGTTTCAGTTTTTTTAATATTTGAGAAGCTTCTTCCACCTTGGAGTTACCATTCATCACCGCATCGTTTGTGGATTCCACAAGTTCTCCGATCTCTTGGACCGAACTGGAAGTTTGGGAAGCGAGTTTTCCTATCTCTTCTGCGACGACTGCAAATCCTTTTCCGGCTTCTCCTGCTCTAGCTGCTTCTATCGCGGCGTTTAATGCAAGAAGGTTCGTTTTTTCTGAAATCTCAGTGATAATAGATAAGATTTCCGTAATTCTAGATGCGCTTTCTCCTATTTCACCCATTGCAGTTGTTGACGCGAACATCGCATTTTCTCCGGTCACAGCCTGCCTTTTAGACTCAACAGCAAGATTGACTAGACCCTGCATCTCTTGGTTGATACTAACGATCTGTTCTTTCAATCGCATAGAGTTGCCGTCGATCTCTCTGGTATTTTCCACTGCTCTTTCCATGGACTTGCCAACGTTTTGAGCAGAAGCTGCAAGCTCCTCTACGGCTGCAGAAGATTCCTCAGCAGCGGAAGCCTGGGTTTGTGCGATATCTGCAAAATTTCTAGATGAAACAGCCATCTCTTCGGATTTAGAACTCAATTTTTCAGAAGAAGATCTCATCTCCTTAACTACGTTTAGAAGATTTTCTCTCATCTGATCCATAGAGATGAATAATGTGCCAATCTCATCCTTTACAGGATAATCATTCTGAACAGTAAGATTTCCTTTTGCGATCTCATCAGAAAAACCGATCGCCTTCAAAAGGCCGGAACTTACCAATCTTTCGAATATTAAATTTAAGGAAAGTAACACAACAACGAGTATTAGAAAAGAAGAAAGTACTGCTTTCAGGATAATATCTCCAATATTTTCATAATATACTGAATTCGGAATACTCACCATCAAAGTCCAAAATTTAGGATCCTTTCCTATGTGAAATGGAAAATAATAAGCTGTATTCCCGCTTGACTCATATACGAATCTTTTTCCTTCTTTTACATTTTCTAGATATTGTTTAAGTTCATTCTCGTCTGGAATCTTTTTACCAAGTAAGTCATGATTTTCTCCATTGATTGCGTATAAACCTGCAGGGGAAATTAGCGCAATATGGCCTTTACCTCGAAATGGTCTTTTATTCCCGATCCTTTCTTGCAGATTTTTCAGATCAATGTCCATACCTGCTGCGCCATAAAAATGGCCTTCTACGCTGATAGGTACCACAAGAGAGATCATCAGGATATTTTTACCACTGACAGTATAATAATAAG
Organism: Leptospira venezuelensis; assembly: GCF_002150035.1. Taxonomy (NCBI): domain Bacteria; kingdom Pseudomonadati; phylum Spirochaetota; class Leptospiria; order Leptospirales; family Leptospiraceae; genus Leptospira; species Leptospira venezuelensis. The sequence goes on from NZ_NETS01000008.1 coordinate 187,831, forward strand.
GTCCAACAACAGTTGGTTTATCCGTCTTCTTAGTGATCTGGTAAAAATCTCCGGTGCCGTCCGTATTATTATAATCTCTTAATGCTTCCAGATCTACTATATCCTTGTCACGAGCTCTGTTTAAATATGGAATAAAACGACCAGATCCATCGTGGCCAGGTCTGTTTTTGTATAATAAATCTTTACCGTCATACGCATTCGGTTCATAACAAAGCCACATACCAAAATAGTCTTGGTTACGTTTCATAATTTCTTGTAATGTCTGGATCACCTGTTCTCTCTGAGGAGAAGCATAGATCAAAGGGAAACGAAAACCACGGATCAAACCCATGAGAGTATTCAACTCTTCCATAATTTCATAGGTCCATCTTTCCGCTGTAACATCGGAACTCTGCTCCACTTCCTCCCTTAGATTCTGGTAAGAAGAATAGGAATTATAAGCCGCAAGCAGAGCAAAGGCAGTGAATAAAACGATGGAAATATATAAAGAAATTCGGAGCCTAATACTCATAAGGGCTCCATTCTTTAATCGGAAAGAAATTTTGGAACGCTTTTTCTTTCTAACTGACTTTGAATTTTCCGATCAAATTGGACAATTGTTCCGATTGTCCATGCATATCTCCGGAGAATGTAGTGAGATCGTCGGCACCGGTCGCAATCTCCTGTGTACCTTCTGAGATATTTACGATGGTTTTGGTGATTTCCTCCGTTGCTCTTCTTTGCTCGGTTACAGCTTCTTCAATCTGTAAACTGAAGGTCATGAGAGAATTTGCACTTTCTGCGATCTCTTTTGTATTGGATTCCTGGGTTTTAACAGAACTCAAAACTGCCTTCGCGGATTTATCGAATTCATCTACCCTTTCTTTAATCCTTTGTAGTATCTGTGACGCTTCTCCCATCTTATTATTTCCATCCAATACTGCGTTATTGGTAGAATTAACAAGCCCGCCGATCTCCTGAACAGAACTGGAAGTTTGGGAGGCAAGTTTTCCGATCTCTTCTGCGACCACGGCAAATCCTTTTCCTGCTTCTCCTGCCCTGGCTGCTTCGATTGCTGCGTTTAATGCGAGAAGGTTCGTTTTTTCAGAAATCTCAGTGATCAAAGAAAGTATCTCATTGATCCTGGAAGCACTATCACCAATAGCTCCCATGGCACGGTTGGAAGTGCTCATCGCAGATTCCCCGGTAACAGCTTCTTCTTTAGAAGAGGCAGCCAAACTTACCAAGCCTTGCATCTCTGCGTTAATACTTGCAATTTGTTCCTTTAATAATATTACGTTTCCGTCAATTTCTCTCATGCTGGAAACTGCTCTCTGCATGGATTTACCAACATTTTGAGCAGAAGCAGCCAATTCCTCTACTGCGGCAGAACATTCTTCCGCTGCAGAGGCTTGTGTCTGAGCTACATCTGAAAAGTTCCGAGAAGAAACAGCCATTTTCTCTGCTGTTCCGGCTAACTTGTTTGTCGAAGAACCAATTTCTTTTACAACACCAAATAGATGTTCTCTCATTGTATTCATTGCTGATAATAGAGCACCTATCTCGTCATTACGGTGGTAATCGGAAGAAGCGAGTAGATTTCCCTTCGCAATCTCTTCTGAAAATCCAATCGCCTTTAATAATCCTGTAGAGATTAATTTCTGGAATATAAAATGCAAAACTACTACGATCAAACTCACAATGAGTAAAGAAGAAACTGCATTCTGCAGAAGTACGCTAAATAGTTCTTTTACAAATATAGAATTCGGAATGCTAATCTGCATGATCCATTGTTTCTGTCCTTTTCCTATCTTAAAAGGAAAGAAATGATGTGTATGACCATCAGACTCATATGTAAAACGTTCATGCTCTTCTGATTTAGATTGAACTAGCTTTAATTCTTCTGCGTCAGGAATAGTCTTACCCACTAGACTAGGATCTCCACCATTCGCAGCATAAATTCCCTTAGGAGAAATAAGCGCAAGATATCCTAAACTTCTGAATGGTTTTATAGCCCCCATGGATTCTTGCAATTGAGCAGTGGTAATATCCATCCCAAGTACTCCCCAAAATTTTCCTGAATTACTCACAGGAACACAAAGAGAGATCATCTGAACTTGTTTTCCACCAGCTAAATAAGAATAAGGATCCGTAACAAAAGGCTCCATTGTCTTTTTCGGGATTTGATAAAAGTCCCCACTACCGTCAGTCGCATCATAATTAGTAGAAGGTTCTATCACAGCATCGGTAAGTGATTTTACGGAATGAACATAAGTGACAAATCTTCCTGTAGAATCATGCCCTTTCTTATTTTTGTATTGGGCATCCAAAGTATCAAAAGCATTCGGCTCGTATACGGCCCACATCCCAAACCACTTAGGATTTCGATGTAGGATCTCCAACATAGTATTGGTAACTTCTTCTCTTTTAGGATTGGAGAAAATGAGAAGCATTCTGAAACCTCTGGTCATTCCCATAGCGGAATCCAGATAATCTTTCACCTCAAAAGTATATCTTTCTGCACTTAATGCAGAACCTGATTCGATTTCCGCATGTAAACTGCGATAAGAGATCACCGAATTGATCGCAGTAAGCACTGCAAAGCCTAAAAATAAAACTAAGGATAGATATAATGAAATTCGGGCCCTGATACTCATAGGAGGGAATTAGAATAGGGAAATCACAAATATGGAACAAAAAAATTCTTTCTGATACGAATTTGTAAAAAAGAAAAACGATCTGCAATCCGAGATCGTTTTATTTCGAATATCTGTTAGTTTTTACTTGGAAATAAATTTCCGAGGTCGAATTTACTTGTAACCTGATTGTAATAATATTGTAACAATAGATTTAGATGTATAAATTCGCTCCATTCACCTATAATCAGTTTGATCTGTATTTTAAGGCAATCTGGCCTGTCCGGGCAATCTCTTGGATCCCATATTTTTGCATCATTTCCATAAAATGTTCCACCTGTCTGGTATTTCCGGAAAATTCTATGGTCATTGTGGTCTTTGTCAGATCCGCAATCTTCGCTTGGAATACTTCGCAAATAGAAATGATCTCAGTACGATTTGAATCTTCTACCTTAACCACAACAAGTACTAGCTCCCTGCTAATACAGTCATGATACGCAAGATCCTCTACTTCAATCACATCAGGCAATTTTAGAAGTTGGCGTTTTACCTGTTCTACTACTGAATCATCCCCTTTGACTACGATTACCATATTCGAAATTTCAGAATCCTGGGTAACACCTACCGCGATGGAATCTATATTATAACTTCTTCTGGTAAATAGACCGGACACATGGCTCATCACTCCAGGATGATTGTTTACCAAAATTTTCAGTATATGTTTCATTTTTTACCGGCCCGAACTGTGTCGGAAAATTCAATCATGTCTTTTTGAGATTTGCCCGCAGGGATCATAGGGAATACTTTTTCTTCCGCAGGGATCATAACTTCTAGTATTCTTGCATCATCGTCTTCTAAGAAAAATTCCAATGCTTTGTCTATTTCGGATTTATTAGAAATTCTTAATCCTTTTATGGAATAAGCTTCTCCCAATTTTACGAAATCTGGATTATAATTCCATTCAGATTCGGAGAATCTTTCCTCATAGAATAGTTCCTGCCATTGGCGGACCATTCCTAAGAAATTATTATTAAAGATCAGGATCTTAACCCCTTTCTTGTACATCGCGATGGTAGCTAATTCCTGGATATTCATTTGGATGGAACCATCTCCAGAAACGCAGATCACTGTCTTATTAGGGTTTCCGAATTTAGCCCCGATTGCTGCAGGAAGACCATACCCCATTGTGCCAAGTCCACCGGAAGTCAGCCAACGATTTGCTTCTTCAAAAAGATAGTACTGAGCGGCCCACATCTGGTGTTGTCCCACATCTGTGGAAACAATTGCCTTCCCCTTACTTTTTTCGTATAATTTCTGCAAGAAACCCTGAGGTTTAATGGTATCAGTAGTATCATCAAACTCTAATGGATGGTTCTTCTTTAATGTGTCTAAGAATCCAACCCAATCAGGGCGATCTACCTTATTTATTTTTGGAATAAGTGCCTTTAGTACTTCTTTCAGGTCTCCATGTAAAAGATAGTCTACGGAAACTCTTTTATTAAATTCTGCCGTATCTATATCTATATGAGCGCGAACAGCATTCTCCGCAAATTCTCCAGGTTTAGCAACTCGGTCATCAAACCTAGCTCCTAAGTTTAGAATATAATCACATTCTAATACAGCTTTATTAGCATAAGCTGTACCATGCATTCCTAACATCCCAACGGAAAGTTGGTGAGTCCCAGGAAATGCTCCTATTCCCATAAGCGTTGTGGTGACAGGAATATTTCCCTTCTCCGCGAGCTCCCTGATCTCTTTGGAAGCATTTGCATTGATTGCTCCTCCTCCCACATAAAGAAGAGGACGTTTTGCTTTATTCAATGCTGCCGCAAATGAATCTAGATCTCCACCGATCGGAGGTTTTTGATAATGTCTAGAATCTATTTTAAGTTTATCTACTTTTCGAACGGAAGTAAGTTCAGTTTGTACATCCTTAGGAAAATCCAAAAGAACTGGACCTGGTCTTCCACCTAAAGCGACTAAGGTCGCCTCTTGGAAATGGCGAGCAATATCATCAGCGGACTTTATAAGTGCATTATACTTCGTGATTGGGATTGTAATCCCATAAATATCCGCTTCTTGGAAAGCATCCGTTCCGATTGCATTGGTGGCTACTTGTCCGGTGATCGCCAAGATCGGAACAGAGTCTAGTTTTGCATCAGTAAGTCCGGTTACAAGGTTTGTAGCACCAGGACCGGAAGTGGCGATACAGACTCCAAGTTTACCAGTTGAACGTGCATATCCTTCTGCCATATGGATGGCGCCTTGTTCATGGCGGACTAGGATATGTTTTATTTTAGTACTTTTATATAATTCGTCGTAAAATGGCAGAATTGCTCCGCCTGGATATCCGAAGACGATATCCACTCCGTATTCTTCCAGGAGTTCGACCATCAAACGGGCACCGGAGATTTTTGCTTCGGTTTTCGGCATCTTTCCCTCGTTAGAATCCATTCCATGCGAAGTAAGGGCCCTGTCAAGAAGGAAGAATGGACTATAACTTTCGTGTTATTTTATGCGCTGCAAACCGGCATTTCTCGCTTTTTTTCTAATTTCAAATTTTCTTTACGGATTTAGTACCAAGGAAAACCTTTACTCATCCGTCAAAGTAATATTAAATAAAAAATTGAATGAAGAATCTACCGGATCTTCTTTCTAAATTTAAAAAGGAACTTCGGTCCTATGAACGAGCCTATTGAAAAACCCCAAGCAGGAAAGGAAGAAGAAGATTCACATTTTGCTCAGATCAAAAGTTTAGCAAAAGAAGCATACCGTTTTCTGGATAGCAGACAATGGGACAAGGCCGAATCTAAATTGAAGGAACTTCTGGCTAAAGAACCGAGTAATACTTATGGTTTAGTCGGGATGGGAGACCTTCATTTTAAACGAAAGGAATTCAGGCAAGCTCTGGATTTTTATAACAGATGTATCAAAGAAGATTCATCCAATAAGTTTTCCCTGATGGGACTTATGAACTGCTATAGAGAGATGAACCTACTCAATCGGGTCATCGAAGTAGCGGAAGAATACAGGCATATTACTATCACCGACGCATCCATCTTAAGTAGAGTTGCGGACGCTCATAGAAAACTTAAAAACTTTAAAGAATCAGAAGTATATTACATGCAGGCATTGCAGATCAATCCTAAGGATCAGTATGTGATCGTAGGTTTGGGGCATTTATTCTTCGCCTGCCAAAGATATAAAGACGCAATCAGCTGGTGGGAAAAACTTTTAGTGATCCAACCGGACAATATCAAAATCCTAACTGAGATCGGAAACAGCTATCGTAAGATCAAAGATTTTGATGAGGCGATCCGTTATTATCGCAGAGCTGCGGACCTAGATCCAAGGAATTTCTTTGCATTGTATGGTTTGGCAGAATCCTATCGTGGTAAAAAAGATTTTCGCAAAGCAAACGAATTCTGGGAAAGAATTTTGGAATTCGATCCTGACAATAAACTTATCATCAATAGATATGCAGATAGTTTAAGAGGTATGGGAGAGTTCGATAAAGCATTAGAATGTTTTAATAGAATTCTTTCTGAAGGTGAAGATTATTTTGCGCTTCTTGGAAAAGCTTCTTCATTAAAAATGAAAGGTGCAAGAGATAAGGCAGAAGAAATTTATGTGGATCTTCACAAAAAATTCCCGATGGATCCTCGCCCTGTTGTAGAACTTTCGGAACTTTATTCCGATATGGGAAAACGGGACGAAGCTCACAAGTTATTAAACGACTTCCACAGAAAGCAGCCTTTAAACGAAGAAGTAAAACAAAAGCTGGATTCTTTCTCAGAATAATTCAGCCATTTATTTCGATTCGATTTTTCTCCCTCTCTATAAAATCAGGGAGGGAGAAAATTTCCTCTACTCCATTCTTTAAGTATTTCGCCTCCGCATCCCAAACTCCATCCTTTCTAGTCAATTCCACATGATGGTGCCAGATATTCCCTTCCTTGTCGGAAAAGATGCGGGGAACTCTGGCTGGATTTAGGTATAGTGTACCTTCTTCCTTTCTTTTCCATATTCTAGTTTTTACCCTTAATTTTCTGGAAGAATGGTGCATATGTCCCGCAATCACTACCTTCGGTCTTTTTTCTTGGTTTGAAATCTTACGGACAAAATTTCCGAGATCCTTGTCTCCAAAATCCCCTTCTTCGGTTTTGAAATCACAACCCCAGATATCATATGCTCTGTCTCCCAAGCCAGAAGGACCATTATGCGCAAGAACGATTAGATCTTGTTTTTGGAAGTCAATGCCCTGGATCAATTCGTTCAATTTTCTTTCAGATTCTTCGTAAGAAGAAATTCCAAATACAGATTTGATAAATAGCTGAAAATTAAACCGGGCGCCCATTGAAAGTGGTCTCGCACCTAAAATAAAAAGACCTTCTCCTTCCTCGAAAAGATTGTACTGGCAGATACGAGTATCACCCAGATCCTTAACTAACTTTTTGTATCTTAGAAGATGAAATGTATGACTTAAGTAACCCATGTTAGGTGAAGCATTTGTAATCTCCATTAGCAATTGAGGAATAGAAGTTGTATCATGATTTCCTAAAATGAGATACTTTGGCTTCCGAACTTTAGAGATCAATTGGGCAATCTTATTTGCATTCCCTGGCCTATTGTTTCCAAGATCTCCGGTGAATATCACGGAATCATAATTACTTTTAGAGAAGTATTCTGTGTCGACCCAGGTCCAGAATCCATGTATATCGCCCACTACAGCGATCCGTTTATCAGAAGAATCAAATATCAATTTTATATTCCTAAATTTTAGGTTTCGCCACAGTGGCTTTTTAAAAGAAACTTTTTTAGATCATACTAGGTCGAAAAAAAATCAACCAGGATCGCGCATGAAAAACATAAACAAGGAAATTTCCTTATTCTCCGCAAGGTTTCTGTTCTTAACAGAAGGTTTAGGTTATCTGATCGGAACTCCATTCGCGATCGTATTTTTGGTCCATTTTATGGACTTGGATCTGACCGGAGCGAACTCTCTTTGGGTCGTAATGGGAGTGATCTTTATCCTCGGACTTGTTACAAGTTCACTTTCTTCTTTTTATAAAATAAAACCATTACGAAAATATTCCAAACAATTTGCAGAAGGTGCGGTAACAAGGGAAACAGTCATGGCTGCTCAAAAAGCAGTCTTCCGCCTACCAGTTCTTCATGCAGTAGATATACTCGTCCGGATCTGGATTGGAGGGGGGATATTCGTAGTTTCTCTCGGGATTTTTCTACCTATCAGTAAAACAGATTATTCCATTCTATTGGGACTGATCGTATTCGGTGGCCTTTGGAGCGCTGTATATTTTTACCTAATCACTGATTGGTTAAAGGATAATTTAACAAGAACGGACCTATTCGGTTCTATTTCTCTAGAATCCTTGGTTAAACTAAATCTGACTAAAACCCTAGCATTGATCTTCTTTTCCATCGTCCTAGTTTTAGCAATCGGAGTTTCTCTAGTAGTTTACAAACTCAATTATGAATCTCTAAAAAATGCTTACACCAATCAAATGCTGAATGTGGCTCAAACCCTTGACCTTCTTACACAGGGTATCTATGAAGACACGGAAGAAGAAGCTGAACTTATTATTCGAAACAAAACCTTAGGTAGTTTAGTATCTCAGAAAAAATGGAAAGAAGCGGAGAATTTACTAAACAATTTTTTAGGATCCAGCCAAAGATTTGAAGGGATCGCAGTTTGGAAAGAAGCTGGAGATTGGTTCTCCCATTCTGTGGGAACCGGAACCTTAGCAAGTAGTACTATAGTTCCATTAACTACCGCATTTCAACTTCCCGGAGCAGACGAAATACGAAATACAAATAAGGAGAAGGCATTCTTTTTTAGCGAACCTTCTAATTCTACTCAAAATGGTTCTCCTGTCATCTTGTATATTAGAGAATTTGAATTAAATGATGGATCCAAGGCCTTTCTTGTGTTCTCCGTTCGGATAGGAGATCTGACCAATAATATCGTTCAATCCATAAAGATAGGAAAAACGGGTTATCCGGGACTCCTTACTCCTAAGATGACCTTCTTAAATCATCACAGCGAAAATATGAGATTAAAAAAAATGGAAGATCTTCCTTTTGCAAAATCATTCATAAACGCACAAGATGGAGTCCCGATCAAATACGTGATGGATGGAGCCTATAAATCCATGCTAGTCCATACGAATAAAAAGTATGGATTTAGATCTTTCGTAACCATAGTAAATGAAGAAGTTTCTAAAGAAGCAATCTCCACTATCTTCTACATGTTAGCGATTTCATTTAGTGGGCTGTTTATAATCGGATTTATCATTTATTTCATTCTATCCAAAAGTTTAAAACCGTTGAGAGATAGCCAAAACCTGATCGAAAAGATGTCTGAGGGAGATCTGACCCATAAACTCACAGTTCTTTCCAGAGATGAGATCGGAGAAATGGCGATCAGTATTAATGAATTCAATCGCAAAGTAAAAGGGGTCCTTTATAAAATTTTTGATGCATCTCATAGTTTAGCAAATTCTTCCGAAGAAATGTCAGGAACTTTAAAAACAATCTCTGATAATGCACAAAGCCAAGCTGCTGCCTCTGAAGAAATTTCGGCATCTATCGAGGAGATCTCCGCAGGAATGGATGCGATCTCTTATAGAACAAAAGAACAAGTCAGTCTTTTGAACTCTCTGGATTCGGAGATGGTAGAATTTTCTAGTTCTATCCAAGCAACTTCTGAAAACCTGGAAAACACTCTCACTCATGTAAAAGAGATTACAGACGAGGCGAGAAGAGGCGGAAAATCTCTGGAATTAACTGACCAAAGTATCAGGAAAATTTCTCAGAGTTCCGACCAGATCACAGGTGTGATCGAAATTATCACAACAATCTCAGAACAGATCCATCTTCTAGCTTTGAACGCAGCTATCGAAGCTGCAAGAGCGGGTGCCGCAGGAAAAGGATTTGCAGTAGTCGCCGACGAAATCTCAAAACTCGCGGACAAAACGTCTGAAAGTATGAAGGAAATAGAAAATATCATCCAGGCAAACGAAACTGAGATCGGGATCGGAGTCAGCAATATCCGGGATACGGTAAGTGTGATCGGGGGAATTATCCAGAGAATAGAAACGATCTATATCCGAATGAATGAGGTATCTTCCGTGATGGGAGAACAGCTGGTCCGAAATAAGGTAGTGAACAAAAAAGGCCAGGAAGTAAAGGAAAGATCAGAAGGTATCCAAACTGCAATCCAGGAGCAAAAGCTGGCTATCGAAGAAATTTCGAAAACAATTTCAAGTATCAACGATCTGACACAATCTAACGCTTCTTCTACAGAGGAATTGAGTTCGGGTTCTGTAGGCCTCGCACATTTATCTGAGGATCTGAAAAACCAAGCAGAGTACTTTCATTTTTGAAAATGCTCTCCCGAATTTTAGGGAGATAAATAAGATTTCGAAACTTAGTTGCATTTTAGAGAATTTATTCTAATTTGCGCTTATATGGAATGGGAAAAGATCTTAAGGGACTCAGTTAGGGACGGTTCAATCAAGGAATTGTATCTCAGGAGAGTTCCCACCCTGAAAACCTGTGACGACTGGAATAAGGTAAAGGAAATAGGTCTGATCGATCATAAAACCAAATACGCCCATTATAAGGGTGGATTAGTCAAATTTGGGGAAGGTCTTTTTTTCGTGAGCGAAGAAAGGCTGCAAGCCCTGGCTCCATTCCGCAAATGGGAATTCAAAACCAAAATCAAAGTCACCCCGGACTGAAAGCCGCAGAGAGCAAAGAGACCCAAGGATTTTTGCACGCAGAGACGCGAAGACGCAGAGAGAAACTGATTTAAGTTTTTTCTGTTTTTTAGAATTTTCTCACAACAAAAGATATAGGAATCAAAAAGAAAACGACTTATTAAATTCCAAAACTCCGCGGCTCTGCGCCTCCGCGTGAGAATGCTCTAAGTTATCTTATCTAGTTAAATTGATGATCAGGTTTAGTTTTTCTGCGACTGTGATCACGTCTTGGACGCGGGTTTTGTCTACAAGCACTGCGGTTGGTCCAATCTCATCCAGAACGATCTTCTTTCCTTTGATCTGCCCAAGCAGAAGTTCCATCACGTTCTGGTCTTTTGTGCGAACAAGAACACAGTCTTCTGCAACTTCTACAACAGGAAGGTTTCCACCCCAATCTTCTAATAAGAATAGAAGGTTTTGGGCAAGTTCCGCTCTGCTGGATGCTTTTAAGAAGTCCACGAATTCGTTCGTTTTGTATCCGAGAAGAATTCCCAATTGGTATGCTTCTTTGGTTAGAACAAAAGTATAAACTCTATCGTAGTCTTTAAGTTCTGTGAACGCTTTTAATAAATGAATTCCGTAAATAGAAACTTTTTCAGGGAACGCGATCACGGAGAAGTCCGGGTTGATAGTGATTCCACCCTTCTCCGTAACTCCTGCAAGCTCTCCAGTTTGGAAGAAATATTCTCCAAGTTTAGAAAGAGTCAGGAAACGGTTCGGGTATTCTACTTCTAATAATCCGAATAAATGCAAATAGAAGATCGCACTCATGATCTCCTTACGAAGATCTGCCAGATCAGTCTGGAAGTTTTTAGTGCGGAAACCAGGACTGAAGATCAAATGTTCCCTGATAATATTAGAGAAAATAACGGAAAGATGGATACGTTTGGACTTGATAATCAAGTTCACACATTTGTCCAAGATCATCTTATCGTAAAAAGGCATTTCCGTAGGTTGGAAAACTTCCGGAGGATTTACCCTTTTCATTCTAGCTTCGTTCACCTCATGGATGACGAGTTTCATGATCTCAAATATATCCTTTGCCAGGAAACCATCCAGGTCCCCTCTCAAGATGATATTTTCGCCTTTGATATCCGCCAGGTTCAGAAGTTTCAAAATTGGAAGTATAAGTTCCATTTGATAGATCTGGCTTTTCTCAGGAAAGATACTGATGTCCGGATTTAATAATTCCTGCTCCGTTCTTTTATGATCCGCCTGTTTTACTTTGCCGGATTTGGCCAGAACCAAGCCCTTTCTGCTAATATAAGAAAGTAACTTCTTTGTATTTAAGAAGAAGTCCAACTCGTTCGTAGCGAGTTTTTCTTGTCTTTGGCGAGTTCCTTTTTTAACGGAAGGAAGGATCGGATTATTTTGGATGTATTTTAAAAGTTCTTCAGGAAGAGCAAAAATTCTTACGAACTTCTCCTCTACGAAACAAACATCTGCAATCATTCCTTTTTCAACTAATGCAGGAATGATTGTCTCGTATTTGCCTCTGCTCATTACGATAAAACTTCTGATATCGTCTGCGTCAGCAGCACCACCGCTTAGATAGATCCTGACTACAGTATCTCTTTCCAATTCGGATAAAGATACGATAGCTGACTCATACGCCTCGTCGGAAGTCGCGTGAGTGATAAATTTGCGAATGCTATCTATCTTTGCAGGAGCCTTAACCGCCTTTTTCCATTCGTTGGAAATATCAGTCAGTTTCTTGCGATCTAGAAGTTTTTCGACAGAGACCTTGTATTTATCCCCTTTCAGGTTTTGGTCTAAGGAAACAAGTGCAGCCAGCTCGTCATAAGCATGATACTTATCCAGGTTATTGGTAAGTCTTTCTCTGTTTTTTCTTTGGTATACGAGCTGGTATTTGCGGAGAAGGTTAAGTTCCATCTCCACGTTGATTGGTGGAATGTTTACTTTACGAGAGATTTCTCCCAGAGTAAGAACATTCTTATTTTTTAAGATAGAAGTATAGATATTAACTTGGAGAACAGTGAGCTTTTCCAGCACACCTTTGAGATAAAACTCATCCAGAAAACTATCGAAAAGGAACTTAACGTTCTTATTCTTTTCTTTGAACGGAAGCTTTGGAATGTTCCAGAGAGATGCGGTCTTCTTTAGGTCATTCAGTTCGAGTTTTTCTAATTCTTGCAATAAAACCGATTCGCCGCTCATACCACTGACCGAAATTCTCGTTCGAAAGCCATACTCTAATTCTCGCCGCTCCCGTAAACCAAAATACGGTTTTCTCGACGGAAGATGATCAGGTAGACCCAAGTACCTTTCTTCAGGTTCCTTTATCCTGATTAGGTTCTTTTCTCCCTGATTTGGATTGTGTTCCTTTCAAGTTCTCTTAATCTGGAGCTGAAATGCCAGGATTCCTAGACCAACTTCTGCAAGGGGTAAACAGTGCTAGTCGTATAGTGACCAGTAGTTATGTTTTTTCCACCAAAACCATCCTACTTTTAAAGGATTTAGCTACAGGAGGAAGTGGATCTCGTAATATTCCAGTTCGATTGAGAGAAGCGTTTGAAGAATTAGGCGCAACGTATATTAAATTAGGCCAATTTATTGCCTCGGCCCCTTCTCTATTCCCGGAGGAGATCGTAACGGAGATGCAAAAATGTTTGGATTCCGTACGACCTCTACCTTTCTCAGATATCCAAAAAGTATTAAAAAAAGAACTGGGTAAAGATTACCAAAAATTATTCCAAAGTATAGATCCAGTCCCAATGGCATCAGCATCTATTGCACAAGTCCATTCTGCAGTAACCAAAGACGGTTTGGATGTAGTAGTAAAAGTGCAAAGACCTGATATAGAAAGCGCGTTAGGAGCAGATTTAAATCTTCTATTCTTAGCCTCTAAACTATTCGAAATATTTGTGCCTGGTCTGAATAAATCAGGACTTTCTGAAATGGTAGGAATGTTCCAATCTTCCATCTTAGAGGAAATAGATTTTATAAAAGAAGCAAACAATTGTGAAGAATTCGAAAGATATCTTCTATCTTCTGGAGAAACAAGAGCAAGAGTTCCTAAAATTTACAGAGAACTCAGCACCAAAAAGGTTTTGGTAATGGAAAAATTTTATGGAGCTCCGATCACAGACGAAATTTCTTTACGAAAATTTAGTAAAGATCCCTCCAGGACACTTTCAGACGCGCTTGAGATCTGGTTTTCTACACTTTCTAAATCGGGTTTTTTCCATGCAGATGTACATGCAGGAAACCTAATGATCTTAAGGGACGGTACAGTAGGTTTTATAGATTTCGGGATCGTAGGAAGAATTTCCTCTAAGGTCTGGGAAGGTCTGATGATCTTTTTAGAAGGTCTTGCATTGAACAGAACGGATCGTATTGCGAGTGGTTTAGTTCGTATGGATGGAACCGCCAAAGGTGTAGACGAGAAAAAACTAGCAAAAGACCTTGAGACCGTTTTTGATCAAATGAGTAAGATGGTCCTGGATATCCAAATGGGAGAATTGGATGCTTTGGATGAGAAGAAGATGAATACTATCCTTTTTGAGTTCAGAGATATTTCAGATCGAAACGGATTAAAGATCCCCAAGGAATTCGGGCTTCTCGTTAAACAAATCTTATACTTTGACAGATATATCAAATCTTTCGCACCGGAATTAGATCTGATCCGGGACAGGGAAAAATTTATAAAATGAAATCCAAACTTTTCGAATTAGAAGAGGGAGAGTCCGGAAAAATCACCGGAATAAAAAACGAATCCGGAAAAACGGGACTGGTCCGAAATCTTTTAGATATGGGATTTCTTCCCGGAACAAAAATCACCGTGGTCCGTAAATTCCAAGACCAAGATAAGATGATCGTAAAATTAGGCCTTGTCCGATTGGCCATTCGAAAATTAGAAGCGGATCTTTTGGAATTGAATTAGTTTATGAAATTATTAAATACCGAATTACAAACTCAAGGATCTAAAACGGAAAATTTCCGAGTCTTACTGACTGGAAATCCAAACTGCGGTAAATCTACATTATTCAATCGATTGACTGGGCTTAGACAAAAAACAGGAAACTACCATGGAGTCACCGTAGAAAAAGCAGAAGGGATCCTTCATACAGAAGATAGAACAGTTAACATAGTAGATCTTCCGGGAGCATATAGTTTAGGCGGAGAATCCGAAGATAAACAGGTAACGACCCGCATCTTGCTCTCAAAAGAAACAGAAGACAAATTGATTTTTGTATTGGATGCAGTTGCAATTGAAAGAGGACTCCAATTTTTATTGCAGGTATCTTCTCTCAAGATCCCAATGATAGTCGCAGTCACGATGAACGATACCTTAGAAAAAAAGGGAGTTCATTTAGATCTTAAAGTTTTATCTAAGGCATTCAAAGTTCCTTTTTATTTTGTAAATCCAAGATCAGGAGAAGGTGTAGAAGTTTTAGAAAATGTTTTAACTGATCCTTCTGCTTATAAAACCCCAGACCCGGATTTTTCCTGGGACAAAAAACGAACCGCTTTAATCGAGTCAGTACTTTCTAAACTTTTGGTGGACGATCCGGATTCGGTTCGATTCGTATTAGAAAATAGTTTTAAAGAATTTAGTGGAGAAAGTTTACAAACAGGGCTACCTTCTTCTAATTTTTTTCCGGAAAAAACGCGTGAATTCATTCGTTCTGAATGGGAAAAATCCAAATTAGAATTTTCTTATGGAGAAGAACTAGTCCAAAGATCCATCTGGATCAAAAAACTTTTATCTAAAGCAGTTTCTGGTTCAGAAATCGCAGAAAAAGGGATCTTAGGATTTGCTGATAAAATACTTCTGCACCCAATCTGGGGACTTACAATCTTCTTAGGGATCATGGCACTTGTTTTCCAATTCTTATTTACCTGGTCCGAAGTTCCCATGGATTGGATAGAAGCAAGGATTGGAGATCTTGCGGATTGGACTGGGAATTATCTTCCTGAGGGGCCGGTGCGATCTCTCATCCAAGAAGGAATGATAGGAGGAGTCGGAGCAGTTTTAGTATTCATTCCTCAGATCAGCTTATTATTTCTATTCATTGGGATCATGGAAGAAAGCGGGTATATCGCAAGAGCTTCGTTTCTAATGGACAGGTTCATGGGAAAATTTGGACTTTCCGGAAAATCCTTTATTCCATTACTTTCCAGTGCAGCATGCGCAGTTCCAGCGATCATGGGAACTAGAACAATTGAAAATAAATCTGATAGACTTACTACAATCTTAGTGTCTCCACTAATCACCTGCTCTGCCAGATATCCGGTTTATATTTTGGTAATTGGGACAGTCTTTTCTGCTGAACCGGTTTTCGGGATCTTCTCCCCTAAAGTCCTAGCGTTATTTGGCCTTTTTCTGTTAGGGATGTTTGCTTCAATGGGAGCAGCTTTCTTATTCAAAAAAACTTTTTTTAGATCAGAGCCTGCATATTTTCTAATGGAACTTCCCAGATACCAGTGGCCTTCTCTCAAAAGTTTATTTTTTACAGTTTATAAGAAGATCAGAGCCTTTATAGGAAACGCAGGGAAAGTAATTTTATTCATCTCTATCATACTTTGGTTCCTAGCAAATTATCCAAGGGTAGAAGGCCCTAAAAACGAAGACTTAAATCCTGCACAAGCCAAGTCCTTACAAATCTCAGAATCCTATGCGGGAAGAATGGGAAAAATGATGGAACCAGTCTTACAACCGATCGGTTTCGGCTGGAAGATGGGGCTTGGGATCATTACTTCATTCGCAGCGAGAGAAGTAATGGTATCCACATTGTCCATCGTATATGGAGTCCAGGGAGAAGATTCGGAAGATGAAAATCTAAGGTCAGCGCTTAGAAAGGATAAAGATCCGGAAACTGGAAAACCGGTTTGGACCATTGCAAGTGCGTTAAGTTTACTCGTATTTTTTGCATTTGCCTGCCAATGTATGTCTACTCTTGCGGTAGTAAAAAAAGAGACAAACTCTCTTTTCTGGCCATTCTTTATGTTCACATATATGACAGTTCTTGCATATACTTCCTCATTTTTAGTTTTCCATTTTTCTAAATTTTTAGGCTGGAATTGATCATGATTAAAAGACTGCCTGCAAACCTTAAGATAATTATATTTTACTCTTTTTGTTTTTTTGTCCTTCTAATCATTTTTAGATTTGCTCTGCTGTTTATCTATTTGTCGAAATTGGGTAATTCCCCGATTAGCGAAGTGATTATTTCCTTTTTGATTGGAGTACGTTTCGATCTATGTGTGATCTCCATAGTTGTCGGATTATCTTGGATCTTATCTTCTTTTCATTATCCAAACCGTTGGACAGTCTACAGATACATTTGGGGAATCCTACCAATTCCATTATTCTTATGGATGACTGGTCATTTGATCGGTGACACCATCTATTTCGGAGAAGCGGACAAACATCTGGGTTACGAAGGATTTGTTTTCTTAGGAAAAGATCTACTGATATTGATAGAAGCCGGAATTAAGAACGATACATTAACAGTAGTTTTGGGATTGATCGGGATATTCACAGGACTTCCTGCGTTAATTTACCTTTTTATAAAGCATAATGGCTACCAATACTCACCTGAAAATAGGAACAAAGAATTAGTACAGATCCCGATCGCTATTATCTTATTACTTTTTCTTTTTCGAGGAGGTCTACAAGCCAGGCCTTTACGATCCACAGAGGCAATCCATTCTGAAAATCCTTTCTTAAACCAACTCCCCTTAAACGGAGTATTCACAACGATTATGGATCTAAAATCCAAATCAATTCTTCCTGAACTGCAAATGTCTAAAGAGGAATCAATTCGGATCGTACAGCAAGAAATCGATTATCCAGGTGCAAAATTTATAGATCCCGAATATCCAATTTTAAGAGAAACCTCAGAAACCAGAAAGGATACTCCTCCAAATATAGTTCTCATTCTATTGGAAAGCTGGACAGGGAAATTTCTGAAGCCGAACGGAGATGGTATCGTTGGGGGAAAAGAACTTGCTCCTAATTTTAATTCTCTAGCAAAAGAGGGCAGATATTTTTCTAGATTTTTTGCAACCGGAGGAAGGACAGTAAATGGACTCATGTCTGTTCTTACAGGTATTCCGGATCGTCCAGGCATCACAGTAGTACGAACGCATCAGGTTTTAGGAAATTTTGGAGGCCTCGGATCTATACTAAAAACCCTAGGATATTCTACATATTTCGTGCACGGAGGCGATGTAGGATTTGATAATATGAGTTTTCTTTTTCCTCATTGGGGTTTCGATACAATCATAGGAAAAGAAGAAATCGAAAAAACGGGAAAATATAAATCAGGTGCCTGGGGATTTTATGACGGAGATGTATTAGAAGAACTGCATGAAACCATCTCAAAAGCGAAACAACCTTTTGCAGTAGTCAGCTTAACTCTAACCACTCATTATCCTTATCAAGTTCCAGAAACAGGACAAAATCCTTTTCCGGAAACCATGAAGGATTCTGATTATTTCAATACCTATGCGTATTCGGACGAGTCTATAGGGAAATTTATGGAGAAGGCGAAGAAGTCCCCCTATTTCCAAAACACTATCTTTATATTTGTAGCAGATCATACACACCATCGAGATTTAAATCCATTCGAAGATCGTAATATTCCACTTTTAATCTATTCTCCTAAATATGTTAAGTCAGGATTGGATCCTAAACTTTCGTCTCAATTAGATGTGATCCCAACTATCTTAGGACTTGTTGGCAAGAAAGTAAAATTTTCTTCCTTTGGTAAGGATCTACTTTCTAATTCGCCAGTGCCCCAAGACAACGGTTCTTATTTTGCGTTTTCCAGTGTGATTGGTTGGATTGAGAACGAATATGCTCTTTATAGATCCACAGAAGGTGAACTCAGAGAGGCTTATCCAATGCCTTGGAATATAAACAAATCCAAGTGTGTTTCTATGAAGGAAACCTGCGATGAATATGAACGAAAGGCAAAAGCGTTTTTAAACCTAAGTTATGAGCTTCTGAATACAAATCGGATCTTCCCAGAGAAATAAGGTTTGGCGAAAGATCTCCCCACCCTTCCTGGGTGGGGGCCGGTGCGGTGGTACCTTCGCAACCCATCTCCTAAAATCGGAAATTTTTCCATCAATTTTCATAAAGACGGTTTGTAGGAGCTCCTACAAATATTTCCTTTTTAATTTCTTGCCTTCTCACCCAACATGAATTCCGAGAGAAATCCTTCCCTTTCCGGCCGGGTTTACCGATCCTAGTCTTAAGGGTATCACCCTTTTATTTCAGGAGAAAGAATGTCTTTTTCGAAAAGTTTTCGTTTGGAAGAAAAATGGGAGATCGGTCCGGATTCTTCTCCCTTTATAATTGCTGAGATCGGATTGAACCATAATGCAGATCTGGAATTAGGAAAGAAAACGATACAGGCTGCGAAGCAAGCGGGAGCGAACGCAGTAAAATTCCAAAGCTATACGACTGAAAATTTTTTAGACATTAAAAATCCAAAGGCAAAAGTCCTGGTGGATATTTTCCAGACTTACGAACTTTCCGAGAAACTACATATTGAATTCCAAAAAACTGCAAAAGAAGAAGGCCTCTTCTTTTTCTCTACTCCTTTGGATACAGGAAGTGTCGACCTTTTAGTGAACTTAGGAGTGAAAGCTCTTAAGATCGCGAGCGGAGATATTGTGAACAAACAACTTCTTCAAAAATGCGCAAGCACTGGACTACCTTTATTTTTATCCACCGGAGCCGCAGAAGGTTTTGAAGTCATTCGCGCGTTAGAATATTTGGAATCCGAAAAAGTTAAAGATCTTGTGTTATTCCATTGTGTTTCGCTTTACCCTACTCCTCCTGAAAATGCAAATTTACAAACCTTGGAATATTATAAAAATATCTTCAATGGTCCTCTAGGTTTTTCAGACCATACTGCCGGAAGCCTCGCAGGAGCATTGGCAGTTTCTCTCGGTGCATGTGTTTTAGAAAAACATTTTACTTTAGATAAAACACTTCCCGGTCCAGATCATACAATCTCCGTAGATCCTTCTGAGCTCAAATCCTATGTAGAAAATGCAAAACTTGCATTTCAAATGAGAGGAGAAAAGAAGAAGGTAGTACAACCTCAGGAAGCAGGTGGAAGATTTTTTGGAAGAAGAGGAATTTACTCTGATCGAAATGGAAATCCTATCTCACTTCGCCCGGACCTGAGCCAAGAAGATAAAAGATATTTTGATTCATGGAAGTTAGATGAGGCAAATTCCATCGTCAAAGAAGGTAAAGGACCGAAACCAGGAGAATCTTTCTCAGCTTAATATGATCCGAAAAATCTGTCTTTTATTTACAGCGCTTTCTTTCGGTATATCTGCAGCTCCCAAGTCCTATGGGTCTCTTGGTTCCGAAGTAGATTTTTTGGATTTCGGAAAAGTCACAGTGGCGCCCTTTTCTTATTCGGTATCCTCTTCTTACGATGAAGAATACGGTGCATTCAATCTATTCGATTCAAATCCTAAATCTTATTGGTATTCTTCCGGAGAGAATAAACCGGAGTGGATCATAGTAGATTTCGGTTCTAAAAGACTGATCAATTCAGTAGAAGTACTAGTTCCTATGTTTCGAGGCAAAAGGGCAACTGAGGAATACGAGATACAAGTCCTTCACCAAGAAAACTGGAAAACTATTTTTAGAAATGATAAAGTAGATTTAGTCAATCATCACAATATTCCTCCAATCGATGCATCCATTCTAAGATTATATTTTCCTAAAAAAGAAGAAAAGAGTATTGTAATCGGCGAATTTAAGATCTTATTAAATGGAACAGTCTTAAACTCCGTATCCAGCCGATTTACCGGATATCAATATCCGGTTCCGGATGGACTTCTTCCTGAAAAAGATTACCAGCTTCCGGGAGCACCCAGAGAATATAGGAACGGAATCCACAAAGGATTAGATATTTATTATAAACGAGAGAAGATAGGACCACCTAGGCGTCTGACCTTCGAGGATGTATTGGTTTCCCCGGCGGACGGAACGATCATACGCGCGGATCTGGATTATTCTCCCATGACACTTTCTGAATTCCAAAAATATTCTGCATTAGCCCAGAAAAACGGAGTTACTTATGTGGAGAAAGATTTTGGGGGCAGACAGGTTTGGATCGATCACGGGAATGGGGTCATGACCTCTTTCAATCATCTTTCTTCGATCAAAAGATGGATCAAACCTGGTGCAAAAGTAAAATCCGGAGAAGAGATCGGTAACGTAGGAAATTCAGGTCTGATGGGAGAAGCAAAAGGAAACGATGAAAACATCCATTTGCATTTTGAGATCTGGGTAGACGGAGAATATTTAGGTGCAGGAGTTCCTACCAACCAGATCAGGAAGTTACTTCAGTTTTTCTTCTCTAAATCGAATTTGAATTAAAGCTCATTTCGCACGGAGAGGTGAAGACACGAATTCCGGTAAACCGGCTGATCCGCTTATTATCACCGAAGCTCGGCGATACATTTATTCTTCATATTGTTATCACGAATACGATAGCAATAATTTGAACGTTTTTCGACCCGAGCCCTGCACAGGTTTTTCTCATCTTCATTGTGAATGCGAGAACAATGACTCGAACTCTCTTCGGTTTGAGCTAAACACATGTTCTTTGTATCATTATCACGTATAGAGTAACATTTGCTTGCGTTTGTCCCAACTAAGCCTAAACATTCATTCTTCATATCATTATCTCGAATACGACTGCAATAGCTTGAACTTTTCTCAACCCGAGCCCTGCACAAATTTTTCTGATCATCATTACGAATACGAGAGCAATAACTCGAACTTTCTTCGGCTTGAGCCAAACACATATTCTTTAAATCATTATCACGTACAGAGTAACATTTGCTTGAACTTTGTGCATTAAGATGGATTGACAAGGTCACAAGAATTATACTAATTAAAATAAGATAAAAACTTTTATAATAATTCATAGAATCAATGGACCTTATCAAATTTTACAACATACCCTTCGTTCTCAAATAACCTAATATTTTTGTTCCGAAAAACCAAGTGATCCATCCGCCTACTGCTGCGAAAGCGTAGAGGAAAGAGAATAATAATCCGTATTTGATAGTCCACTCTAAGGATATTTTACACTTCTTTAAAAAAGTAATAAATCCTCCAGCGACTGCACCTGTTTCTTTTAAGGTAAATTTGATCGTACAAAATTCATTCTCCTGATCGAATTCACCTAACTTCACTCCTAAGTCTTGGATCTTACCTTCTATCTCTAAAATTTCTTTTTCTAGAGAGATCAATTCTTCTATTTTACCGTTTCTTCCTTTTAAACTCAAGAGTCCTGCTTTGGATTTCTCTAAGGAGATTCTAGTCGCTGTGATATTTTTGTATTCGTTTGTTTTATCTGTCTTATTCACGGAGATGGAATCGATGGTTCCGATCGTCTGAATGGATTCCACCATAGAATCGAACTTATCTGGATTCACACCGATTCCTAATTGCAAAGTTCTTTTACCAGCTAACCCTGACCTTTGTTCGTATTGGATCACACCTTTCGCGTCTTCTACCATCTTACGGGTTTTCTTTTCATTTTCATCAAACTCAGAAGTTCTGGAAGAAACCGCAGCTACCTTCTCATATTTTTGGGAAGAAGCAGAAATTGGAGCCTTATCTTGGGAAGCATAGAACTTTTCAGATGCATAGTTCTTACGTCCATAATCGAAGTTGATAGAGGAACCTTGTTCTTGGTTTACAATATTTGTTTCTGGACCGACTGCATAACTGTAGATAAGCCTGATTATAAATAAAAATGCGAAAATCCCCGCAAATACGAGAGAAAACTTTTTAACAAATTTAGAAACACTGCTGAATTGTTCCATCCTACCCTACTTTTTGGCCGAAAGATTGATTTATTGGACCCTTGCTGCTTCGGATCTGATCCGTTGCAATAGATCTGATTCAACAAGATTTCCATTATGAAGGCATTTTTTATAATACGAATTTCGGATATGCACCCGCTCTTCATCCGTTAAAGCCCAATTTGGGACTTCTTTTCTGAGCCTAAAAGCTAAATGAGAGAGTACAATCGCCACAGTTACTGAAATATTATAACTTTCTGTAAAACCGTACATGGGAAGTTTTAGGAACATGTCTGCTTCTCCCATAGAATAAGAAGATAATCCTTTTTCTTCCGATCCGAATAATATTGCGCTAGGTTTATCCAATGGTAAAGTATCTAGTTCGTAAGAATTTTCTACTATATGAGGAGAAGTTGCCACGATCCTGTATCCCTTCTCCCTTAAACCGCTTATACATTGTCTAGTATTATCATAATTAGGTTTTTGGTATTTATGAATCTGGATCCATTTTTGAGCGCCTAGAGAGATACCTTCATTCGGTTTATAAGAGTTTCTATTTTCGACAACATGGATCTCGGTTAGGCCTAAACATTCAGAAGTTCGTACGGGAGCGCTAGCATTATAAGGTTGGAATATATCCTCCATTACAATTGTTAAGTACTTTGTACGAAAAGAAGCAACTTCATGGATCTTCGAAACCTTCTCCGCTGATATTAAAGTTTTAAAATATTCTTCTAAACGTTTTGCTTCCTCTAGATTTATAAAATTTGAATGTTCTTGAGTGAGTTTCATGTTCAAAATGTTTTAATTCCTAGACAATTTCTGAGTGAAAATCGGAAGCGGCAACAATTACACTAAACATTGATATAGTAATTATGTACAACAAGATTTATTTTTTGCTTCGAGGCAGTTTCCAAAAGAGTTAATATAAAAAATCGTGAGAAAATAAAAAAATTCTAAAGTTTTTTTAAAAAGGGATTGTACTTTGTTTCCGAAAATCTATTATGTCCCCTATCTTGTCCGGTGGTGAAGGAAAATGCCCGAGCAATTGCAAAAGATTCTGAACAATATCAAGGAGTTCTTCAACTCTTTAGATACTACAAAGAAACTGATTTTAGGTGGAGTGGCGATCACTGTGGTCGTTGCCTTAGGGCTTCTGACAACCGTTTCCTCTCAAAAGAATAAGGTTATTCTCTTCCAAAACCTTACTGCGAAGGATTTCGCTGAGGTCACCAAGAAATTGGACTCCATGGGCTATTCGTATAGCACTGGGGACACCAGTATCGTGAGTGTGGATCCGGAACAAAGACAAGAAATTATCACTAAACTTGCCCAAGAGAACCTGATCCCTGCAGGTGTGCAAGGCTGGGAACTATTCAATGTGGAGAAATTCACAGAGACCCAGTTTGATAAGGACATCAAAAAATATAGGGCCCTAAAAGGAGCCATCGAGCAATCCTTGATGACTTTAAGACCTGTAGACAAAGCATTCGTGAACATCGCAATACCGGAAGATGAACTGTTCAACTCGAATGCTTCCCCAGTAAAAGCTTCGGTCATTTTACATTTTATTCCTGGAGTCGAAGGGATTTCCAAAAAAGAAGTAAAAGGTATCGTAAACTTGGTTTCCAGAGCGGTGCCTAAACTCAAACCGGAAAACGTAGTAGTCGCTGATGCGGACGGCAAGATCATCTCTGACTTCGAAGAAGACCTGGAAAAAGAAAGATTAGAACTTAGAGTTGTCCAAGAGAAATTACGGATCCAAGAAGAACAAAGGATCCAAAGATTAATCGACGTAAGAAACACTCTTCGTTGGTTCTTAGGCGGAGAAGACAGAGTAGACATTACTCGTTTTGAGTACATGTTAAACTGGGACAAGGAATCTTATAAAGACAACCAAGTCTCCCCAGTAATCGAAAGACCCGATGATCCAAATACTCCTTATTCCGAGTTAAAGATCGTAGACGGTTATAGCTTAAAAGTTTCTTCCAAAGAAACCAGCGAACAATTCACAGGAAGAGGTTTCACTCCAGATGGACCTGCGGGAACTGAGCCTAACCTTCCTCCTGGTTATAAAGATACCGACTATCAAAAAGCAGATTATAAGAAAACTGAAAATATCAATAACTTCGAATTCAACAGAAGAGTAAGCGAAGTACAAAAACAACCTTGGAAGATCGAAAAAGTGAATCTCTCCGTGGTTGTAGACGGCCAGTGGACTAAAAAGGAAAACGCAGACGGAACAGGATACGATAGGACTTATATCCCTGTTTCCGACGAAGATATTAGAACTGTTCGTAAAAACTTAGAAGCAGCAGTAGGGATAGACAAAGCAAGAGGAGACCAAATCTCCGTAATCAGCATTGCAAAAGATCGCACAGCTCAGTTCGCTGCAGAAGACGAAGAATTAAGAAAACAGAAAGCAATTCGACAAATGGTCATCGCATCCTTAGTCATTGTATTATTCTTAATACTCACTATCCTCATCTACAGAGCGATCAAAAAAGAAATCGCAAGACGCCGCAGACTCCGCGAAGAAGAACTCGCAGCAATGCAGCAGATGATGAGAGAAGCAGCACTTCGAGTCATGGACGACGGAAGTGCAGAAGTCGAACTCTCTCTGGACGAAAAACTCAGAAGAGAACTTCTCGAAAACGCGATCAATCTCGCCAGGGAAAAACCGGAAGAAGTGGCACAACTTCTCCGCACCTGGTTATCTGAAGAGGAAGCAACCTAATGAGTATCCTGTCCGGAAAAAGAAACCGGGCGGGACAGCTCCTCCGAATCCTGGGGGAGCATCTTCCCCCGGAAGTGTTTCGCCATCTTGGCCCTCAGGACACGTCGAAACTTTTAGAAAGTTTTCACAAGTCCGGCAAGATAGAAGCAAAACAAGAAAGAGAACTTTTAGGCTCCTTCTTAGAAGGACTATCCACAGTCCCAAAAGAAGGAATCGATCGAGACACCTTGGCTCTTATCCAAGAACTCGAAACTATTCTGAAAGAAGATTTGGTTTCCGAACCGGAATGGTCCGAAGAACTCAAATCCTATACCAAGGAAGAACTTTCCAAAATCGTAGCGGGAGAGTCAGCAGACAGAATCGCGCTTATCTTCTGCTACGCGGATCCGGATACTTCTGCCAGGGTATTGGAAGAATTTCCGGAGGAAACCCAGGAGGAGATCCTACTATCCATCCGGAATTTGGATCTTTCCTCTGCTGGACTTTTGGACTCTTTGGAGAGGTTTTTACGCTTCAAGAAAGAAGTTCTAAAATCCCCTCAATCTGGAGTTCCTACCAGGGACAAGGGTGGCAAAAGAGCCGCAGAACTTTTAGGTAAATTGGACCCCCAAGATTCTCAGAAATTATTCGCAAGGATACGCGAAAAGAGCCAGTCGTTTGCCGAAAATATAAATAAGCATTTCTTCCGAATGGAAGACCTGATGGATCTGAGCCGAGAAGCCCTAAACAAGTTTATGTCGGAACTCCATCCAATCGTAACCGCAACTGCCTTTAAGGGCACGGAACCGGAAACGAAGCAGGTTTTATTGGAAAGGTTGGACCCATCTCTTGCCTACTCCATCCGATTGGAAGAAGATTCCATGGGCCCCGTTTCTCTTGCAGAGATTGAAACCGCCCAGAACGGACTACTTGAAATTTTTAAGGAATCCGTAGAATCAGGAAGAATCAAGTTCCGGAGAAAGAACTAATATGGCAAAACTAGTCTTCAAACCTATCCAGATCGCGGACATGCAGGATCAGGTAGAGCTGCAAATTCCGGACAAATATAAAAAATTTCATAGGGACGAAGACGCCGAAGAGTTCGAGGTCGACCAAGAAGGAAATATTATCGAGCAATACCAAGGTCCTTCTATTGAAGAGATCGAGGCGGAGCTTAACCGTTACAAAGAAGAAACGGAAGAAAATATCAAAACAATGCTCGAGGACTCCCGCCGTAAGTCGGAGGAAATCGAGGAAGAAGGTCGTAAAAAAGCCTTCCAAATGATCCAGGATTCTAAAGAGAAGATCAAACTCGAAGAGGATTCCGGCAAAGCCAAAGCGGAACAGATCTTGGAAAGAGCCAAGATGGAAGCCGAAAGAATGATCAAAGAAGCCGAGATGAAAACGGCTGAGATCGAACATGAGGCTTACTTAAAAGGATTCGAAGCTGGACGAGAAGTAGGTTTCAGAAAAGGCCAAGGGGAAGTCCGACGTCTAATCGACCGTCTCGGAACAATCGTAGGTAAAGCCATCGATATCCGTGCAGAACTTATCCAGGCATCCGAAAAGCAGATGGTGGAGATGATCCTTATCATCGCTCGTAAGATCATCAAAGACGAGATCATCGAACGTAAAGAAATCGTACTCAATAATATTAGAGAAGCCTTGAAACGTATTAAGGACAGGGACCGTGTGGATATCCGAGTCAACTTTGCAGACTTAGAGATCACCACCGCTCACAAAGACGAACTTATCAAACTTATGGAGTCCCTTCGCAAGGTCAATATCTACGAAGACTCTCGCGTCGACAGAGGCGGGGTCATCATCGAAACAGATGTTGGAGCAATCGATGCAAGGATCTCCACCCAGCTCAAAGAAATCGAAGAAGCAATTCGAAATGCGGAGCCGATCTAATACAACATTCACGTCCAAACTTAGTCTCCTACCCGGCCGCCCTCACAGGCGGTCGGGTCAGGGGGGTTTTCTTTGTAGGCACTTCGACATGCTTTGCTTTAATCTCATAAGTGACATAATTCCGTTATATTCTCATTATCACTTGACTCCGGGCAAAATCCCGGGGACAGTATCCTCAATCTTTCGAGCCTAAGATCATGATAGAGAAGAAGTTTCACGAAAAGGTAGACGTCATCTCCAAGTATTTCCTGATCTTGGACCGCACAGAAACCATTCGCAAATCCGGAAGAGTCGTTCGAGTCTCCGGAAACGTAATCTATTCAGAAGGACCTCCTGACTCCAAAATCGGAGAGATCATGGAAGTACAAAAAGCGGGAACAGAAGGTTACCTGCAATGTGAGATCGTAGGTTTCGAAAATCATGTATATACACTAATGCCTTTAGGTCCTGTAGAAGGTGTGTATCCAGACGCATTCGTATTTTCTTCGGGAAGAAGTTTGAATGTTCCAGTTGGAAGAGAACTACTC
The DNA here is from genome assembly GCF_002150035.1 of Leptospira venezuelensis. Classification (NCBI taxonomy): domain Bacteria; kingdom Pseudomonadati; phylum Spirochaetota; class Leptospiria; order Leptospirales; family Leptospiraceae; genus Leptospira; species Leptospira venezuelensis. Next base: position 215,207 of record NZ_NETS01000008.1, read on the forward strand.
GGCCGAGTATTAAACGGTGTAGGACGTCCAATCGACAAAAAAGGACTCATCATCACTTCGGAAGAAAAGTCTCCCGAAGGAGAAAGTATCAATCCTCTGGATCGACCAGTGATCCGGGACATTCTTCTTACAGGTGTAAGAGCGATAGATGGAATTCTGACCGTAGGTAGAGGACAAAGATTAGGGATCTTCTCTGGATCTGGCGTAGGAAAATCAAGCTTACTCGGTATGATCGCAAGGTTTACTAATGCAGATGTGAACGTGATCGCACTCGTTGGAGAACGAGGCAGAGAAGTAAACGAATTCTTAGAAAGAGACTTAGGAAAAGAAGGTCTCGCAAAATCTGTGGTATTTGCAGCAACTTCCGATGCGCCCAAGATGGAACAGGTAAACTGCGCATTACTCGCCACCTCAGTTGCCGAATATTTCAGAGAACAAGGATTACATGTAAACTTGATGATGGATTCCTTGACCAGGTTTGCGCATGCAAACCGTGAGATCTCAGTCTCCAATCATGAGCCACCTATCACAAGAGGTTTTAGTTCATCTGTTTTTACTAAATTAGCAAAACTTGTAGAACGTTCCGGAACTTCCAAATCAGGAGGAAGTATCACTGGGTTTTATACAATTCTGACAGACACTGACGAGATGGAAGATCCTATTGCGGATGCTGTTCGAGGTTATATAGATGGTCACATCATTCTTTCACGTAAACTCGCAGAAAGAAACCACTACCCAGCAATTGATATCCCTGCTTCTCTTTCCAGGGTTATGCAATCAATAACAGATGAAGATCAGTTCATGCGAGCTGGGATGATCCGAGAACTGATCTCTACTTATAATTCTGTGGAAGAATTGATACTTCTGAATGCGTATGTAAGAGGGTCTGATCCCAAAGTGGATCTTGCTATTCGCAAAAAAGATAATATAGATTCTTATCTAAAACAAAGACTTATGGAAAGGAGTCTTTTCCCTCAGACAGTTAGCGGTCTAAGAGATATTTTAAAAGAAGAAAGAGAAGAAGAGGAATTTTAATCTATGAAAAGATTCCAATTCAGACTCGAACCAGTGCTTCGTTTAAAAAAAATCAAAGAAGACCAAAAACTCAAAGAACTTTCCGAACTCGTGGCAGAAGTCAACCAACGGCAATCGGAAATAGACTCTAATGAAGCAAGGATACATTCCTTATCTTCTACCACATTATCAGGAAATACAGACCTAAGAGAATATTCTTATTTGCAAACGTATATGAGACAACTTCTGACCAGGAACACTGAGTTAGAAAATGAGATACGTTCTTTCGATGAGTCGGTTGAGAAAAAAAGAACGGAAGTCTCAGCGGCAAGAAAAGAGAAGAAGGTACTGGAACTTCTAAAGGAAAACCGCTTCAAGGAGTATATGCACTCTTATAGAAAGGCGGAAAGAATCCAGGCAGAAGAGCAATTTTTAGCAGATCTTTACAGGAAACAGAGGGAGGAAATTTATGGGTATGATAGATCTAAACGGGATCCGAAAGTATTTACCTATGATACGGGAGGCGTCGAGCGCACCGGTACAGAAGATGCGGGACTTTCTGAGCTCAGAAAACTTTACGAGCGTTATAAAAAGTGACCTCCCCTTTTTAGAAGTACGTAAAACCGTAAATTCTTCCGATCCTTTAATCGGGAGTATGGCAAATCTCCAAGATAAAATTTCTCATTTGGAAAATAAGGCAGGAGAATTGGAAAAAAGAATTTCAGGCTCCAGGCTGGACATCCGGGTATAAAAAGTGGCAAGTTTAACCGACAAAGCAAGAGCAGTCTATTTAGTACTTCTGATCTTCTTCTTAGTAATGATCGGATTTTTCGCGTTTCATTATTTTCAGATCATAGACGCTACTGAAATTTTTCCTTTCTTAAGAACAGAACCTGGCTTAGTAAATGCGGACTCTGAATCTCCTTCTGAATTAGAAAAGTTAGAATTCCGTAAAGAGATGGAAAGACTCGCCAAGGACAGGGACGAAATCTCTCAAAAAGAAGAAGAACTCAAAAAAGAAAAAGAACGCCTGGAAGCGGAACTCGAGAAAATCGAGGAACTCAAACGAGGTCTTACTTCCAAGGAGAATGAACTAAAATCTTCTGAATCTGAAAAGAATAGCAGAGGCAAATTGGTTAAGGTTATGGCGGAGAAGGTAGCGAATATGCCACCTGATAATGCAGTGCAGATGCTTACCAACTGGCCGGACAAAGATATCATAGACGTATTCATCCAAATGGACAAGGACGCAGAACAGGATGGTAGGCAAACAATCACTACTTACCTTCTCACCTTATTCCCAGCAGAGCGTAGGGCGAATATTACGAATAAATGGTTGTCCAGATCCGATGTGATCAAGGCTCCTGAATCCAATTCTGAGTCAGAAGAACTTTAAATTTATGAAAAAGAAAACGATCCTATTTTTTTCAATATTAGCAATTTCTACAGGAGCAATTTATTCTAAGAGCAAAAAAGCTTCTGCTCCTGCAAAGCCTAAGTATGTTTCCGGAGAAGAGTTAGTCAATAATCCGGGCAAAGCGGTTGGAGAAACTGTACGAGTTGCTGGAACTGTAACCCATGTATTATATAAAGGAAATTCTATCCGATTTGTAGTTCATTTTTCAGGAAAACCAGTGGTCTTAGATTCCGACGATTACAGTTTAATGAACAGAGTCTCCGTTGGTTCTTATGTAGAAGTTTGTGGATTCTATTTAAAAAACAAGAAGTTAGAGCTGGACGGAAAGAGAACGGATATGCCTTCTATCGTCATAGAACAAACTTACTGTACGAATTAATATTTCGCGCCTAGCACAAATTCGCCGAGAAGTAAAAGATATATCTATTCATATTCTATAATTACACCTCTGCGTTCTCAGTGGCTCTGCGTGATAATTTACTCTCTACCTTTTTTAACAGTCTGCGCCTTAAAAGACTCCAATCTTTCTTTTGCGTTTTTTCTAATATTCGCATAAAAGAAATGAAAATCACCAGTATGTAAATTCCCGTCTTTTCCTAAGTTCGGGGTCCGACTAATCTCAGGTTCGTGGATCCATAAAACACCTGAATTACATTTTGCATCCGCAATACCGGGGATCAGTTGATCAAAACTTCGATTCACACTACCTAAATTTTCAGACTTTGGAGAAACTTCTTCATCATGCTTCCAACTGAGAGGATTCACACAAACAGTGTCTTTTCCATATCTGTCCAATAATCTTCCTGGAGAATTTCCCCATATATAAGAGTTCCAGCCGACAACACATCCTGTATCTTTCGGACTGGAACATACAGGTAGACCTGCCTCTTCTTGTTTAAACGGGAATCCGATCGAATAACCCACCACAAGATTTTTCTTATATTCCGGATTCACAGAGATCACTTCTTTAAGCAAACGAACAGAATGTCTAGTGCCTTGGCTATGAGACGCAATGATATATGGACGGCCCTTATTCCAATGTTTCATATAGTATAAAAAGGAAGCTTTCACATCTTGATATGCAAAATCTAAAGCGGTCTCCCCTTCCGGAACATCTTTCGTAAAAACAAAAAATGCAGCCTGTCTATATCTTGGAGCATATACCTTACAACATTCATTGAAAGCACTTGCTTGGGTCTTGACTGGATGTTTATCGGTTCTTTCGTTTAAACTTTCATCCTTTAGATCCCCATTCCAATATTTTGGCCGAAGAAGTAATGTAGTTGGATGAATATAAAAAGTATCCGCCTCTGCCAGTGACTGATTATCTTTAAAACCTGAATTTTCAGGAACAAGATCTGCGTTATCTTTTTTATCCGGAAGCGCAGCCCAAAATTCTGATTTAGAATAATCAGGTGCTATTAAATTTTTACTCTCTTCAAAATCCTTTCTGGGTTTTATAAGATATATACATTGAAAACTAAAAATTGAGAATACTGAAATAGAAATGAAAGCACGTAAGAGTTTCATATTAGCTCATCCTTGGCTCAAAATAAGACATTAGAGAACGGATTAGGTTTCCTAATTTTGCGGAAACTCTAAAATAAAATTTCTTCTAAGCGAGAAACTGCGTGTTCCAATTGATCATTCACTATAGTGTGATCGAACTCGTCTTTATGAGCCAGCTCTTCTTTTCCGTTCTTGATACGTTTTAAGATACTTTCTTCGGAATCGGTTCCTCTTCCGCGCAGTCTTTTTTCCCATTCTTCCTCATTGGGAGGCAGTATGAAGATAGTGATTACTTTTTCCCCCAGCTTTCGCTTTAGCTGAGCCGCACCTTGTACGTCCAGATCCATGATGACAGATTTACCAGAGGACATACACCCGTTCACGAACTTTAGTGGAGTTCCGTAATAATTATCATGGACCTTGGCCCATTCTAAAAATTCACCCTTATCGATTCCTGCTTCAAATTCTTCTTTGCTTAAGAAAAAATACGTTACGCCCTCTTTGTCACCTGGACGCGGAGCTCTAGTCGTACAAGAAACTGAAAAAGCCAAATCAGAATGTTTGGCTCGGATCATTTGAATAAGTGTAGATTTGCCTCCTCCAGCAACGGAGGACAGAACAATAAGCTTGGGAGATTTCAGTCCTTTTCTTCCTCTTCTTCTGCAATAGAATTATCCCTGCTTTCTATCCTTCTTGTGAGGGCTTCTACTCTTAAGTTGGAAAGGATCAAATGATTGGAGTCAGTAATTATAATGGACCTGGTCTTTTTTCCTTGGGTCGCGTCTACCAAACTGTTATTACTTTTGGCTTCGTTTCGGATCCTCTTTGCAGATGCTGAATCCGAATGAATGATACCCACGATCTTGGAAACCATGACTATATTTCCAAAACCTACGTTCAAGACGCTAAATTGGGACATTAGGTCCTCCTATTTCTCTCCAACCTAAATCTTTCGATAATGTCCACCTCACCGGTGGCGAGATCCAAGGCTTCTGAGATTTCCTCATGAGAGTATCCTTTTTTCAAGAGGAAAACTACCTTCTCAATTTTACTCGCCCCTTCTCCCAGGTCTTTTAGCGCCGTTTCAGAAGAAATTTTTACGGAATCCTGCTTTTGAGGAACGTAACCAGCAATTTTTCTTTCCAGAATTTTTCCGAAGTTCTCTTCCACAGGAATTTTATTGTCCGTTCTTTTGGACTTAGAACTCGTTTTTTTAGGATCAACTTCAGGAGTATAATCAGGTTCTGCTTTTAAAGAACCTCCGCTAATATCTTCCGGAAATTCAATTTTGTTTTCTTCGAATGGATCTCCATCCAAAGAAATATCAAATGTAGAACTTGGATTATACATAGGCTGAGGAGTTCTGCTAGGAGAAATTTCAGACATCAATTCCTGAGAATCTTTCCAGCCCATTACATTCTTAATCGTTTTACCGAAGTTTTTCAGAATTCCCAAAGTCCCGGATTCTTCTTCCGGAGAGGAAGCAGTTTCTTTTTTGAGATTTTTTCTTTCCGGATCCAAGAACGGTTTAGGATTTTCTGGAGAATAATTTTCTCTCAGATTCTGTTTATAGAGTCTTCCTACACCTTCACCTGCTTTTGCAGCAAGTTCTTGTTTTCTATTCTCTAATGATTCCGCCGGGCTAGTTTTAAGTTCTTTTTGTTTTTCACGAATGAGGGTCAGATATTCATTTTTAAATTTTTCCTCATCGGAAATTTGAACCTCTTCTTGGTGAGTAAGGATAGAAGGAACACTCGATTCTAATTCTTCTTCTACCGTCTCGAATTCCAAGATTGGTTCAGGAGAAACATTCTGTTTTTCCGATTTTTTAGCTTCGTTAGAAAATACTCTATCCGGAAGTGATTCCAGTTTTTGGAGAATGGTTTTGTATTTATCCTCCAAAGAATCGGAACGTTGGACCAAAATTTTATAAGCTTGGATCTTTGAGTTTAAAAGTTCGATTTGGCTTTCGGTTTCTGTTTGGATCTCATCTACTAGAGTTCGAATCTCTTCGTTGATACGACGGATCATATGAGAACGGATCCTCTTCGTCACCTGAGCGGACACACCAACGTACAAGCCTATGGCTATAATAATGTTTAAGAATAGGACTGTGAATAATTCCATCGCACAAGCGTCCTTTTCGAGAATATTTCCAACAACATCCCTCGGAAAGCCGGCACGGTTTTATTAAGCTATATAGTCCACTGTGGAACGAGTAGGTGTCCGTATTTCGGTTTTCCTACCGCTCTTATCATAGGAGAAAATTCTCTCCTTTCCACCCTCGGGTTTTGGCCCTTTATAAGAACGGATTTCCTTTTCTATTTCTCCGATCCTTTGGGTGTATGAGTTACGAAGTCTTTCTCTATATTCAGGAGATAATGAAAAAGTTTCGGTGTACATCTGCACCGCATACTTTTTATCTATAGAATACTCTCGGATCGATTTTTCATTCTGAGCGATAACGTTAGAAAGAGTATGTGGGTTCTCCACCATAGTCCTTCGGACTAGATCGTTCGCAGCGCCGTATCCGGAAAGAGGTTCGTTCAGCCTCATATCCTTTATTTTCCTCTAGATCTGTTTTTTCTCCAGTCTTTTTTATCCGGTTCAGGATCTTGGTACGGCAATTGTCGGATTACCCCGTTCTCTTCCACGAAGGTCTTATGTTTGATCTCGTTACGGGTCTTAAAGTCAGCACTCTTGATCTTGATGGTAACACCACCGAATAGGGTCTTTTCGACACTGATTTTACCATTTGCGGCTCTTTCTTCTATATATGCCTTGAGGTTCTGGATCTCGTTTTCGTATTCGCGGACCCGGACCTCCAGCTTTTCTGTGGCCTTGCTTGTTTTAATCAATTGCTGCTCATGGTCTTGGGTAAAGGAAGCTGGGTCATTCTCCTTTCTTGCCTTGAGAGTCTTAAGACTTTTGGAGATCTGTTCGAATTTATCTTGGTTTTCGGCCAATTTCTCTTCGTATTCGGAGATCTGTTTTAATACCTTAGGATCTGTTCCTACTATAAGTTCAGTTGCTGGGTTGGCAGAAGATCCGATGACCTTAGCTGCAATCGTATCAGAAGCACGAATCGTACCTCCTACAATCTGTCCCCTCTTACCGTTGGAGATTACCTTTCCACCTGCACTCACAAAGCAGTGTAGAATTCCTTCTTGGACCACGACATCTTTTTCTGTAACTACAGTTGCGTTCTGGATAAACTTAGCGATTACGTTTCCGCCAGTAGACTCGATACGAGCCTCATCTCTTCCGGAAACCCCTTGGCGAATAATAATATCTCCGTCCGCTTCCACATTTGCTTTTTGGACAGTACCGTAGATCTCTATATTTCCAGCTGCTTTAACTGAGTAGTTATCTTCTACGTTTCCAGTAATGATCACAGAACCTAAGAATGTAACATTACCAGTTTTAATTCCTACATCACCATTGACTCTGTAAACTGTTTCAACTGAAAGCCTACCACTTGCATAGACAACTTGTCCATTTACCTCGGCAGTGAGTTTGGTTCTGTCTTCGGAAAGGATGGTTCCCTTTCCTTGTTTGAGCTCTGTATCTAATCCGTCTTTGGCAGGTAGAAGTTCATTGAATAATGTGCGGCCGTATTTCCCTCTTTCTGCAGGGATTTTTTCTGCCAGAAGTTGTCCTACCACAACGTTCTCGATCAGATCCATGTCTTTATAATCTACTTTTCCGGATTCATCCTCTCTGAAGACGACCTTCTTGCTGATACGAACATGGAAGATGACCTGTGCATTTTTTCCGTTAACAGGAGGATCTCCTTCCGCCGCAGTGAAAGGTTGGTTATAGAATTCGTCCTCTAACCTTTTTTGGATCTCTTCTTCTTTAACTCCGTATTTGATACCTGCGTTTTTGAGGTAATTGACTACATCTTTTACTTCTAAATCTCTTCCACCAGGTTTCGGAGGGATAAAAGTGATCTTTGCTTTCATTTTATCAGGAGCAATATCCAATACCATTTTACCTTCGGCACCCTGCCTTGGTTTCATATTGGAAATATAGATTGGTTCACCCTTAGTCTCTTTTACGATCTTACGGATTTGGTTATCATCTACTTCATTAATTCCTCGAACGGAAAGTCTGCGAGAAACTTCTGAAAGTTCGATTGCTTTTCCTTCGCCGGAAGGTGGATAGATTGTGAGATAAGTTCCGTTTCTGAAAATCTGGACGACTGCTCTTCCGTCTCTATCCTTAGGTTGTAGGAATTCCTTCAGATCTTTGGAGACAAGTTTGCCTGATCCACCAGTTAATTTTTTGTCCAGCTCTGATAGTTCATCTAAGAATGTATCCTCAGGAAGAACAGATGCTCTGATATGCCAAGGTTCCGAACCGAAAAATTTTTTCTTTCCACGTTTGATTACTATATAATCCAACTCGTGTGATTTTCTTTTGAGATGGGATGCGGCCATCTGCAAACATTTCTCCAATGTAGGAGCTATAACTTCTACCTGCTCATGTTGGAGCTTATCTAATTCTTTTGATTGGTCTTTTAGAAAGGATGTAAGACTCAAAGCTGATGCTCCTCCAATGAAATTCGGTCCGGGGTTTTGAAGATCGGATTCCCCGGAGAAGGGGGTGGCCTGAGACCTTGGCTCAGGCCAGGGGGAAAACATTCCCCCATATTATTTTTTACTAATAACTGATTTAACCTTTCCTAATTTACTACGAAGTCTTGCTACAGCTCTCGTATGAAGTTGGGAAATCCTGGATTCGGTTACTTCCAATACTTCTCCGATCTCTTTTAAAGTTAGATCTTCGTAATAATAAAGAACGATTACTTTTTTTTCTTTGTCTGGTAGTGTTTTGATCGCTTCCACGATCACATTTTTGATCTCTTCTTTTTCGATGATGGTGTCAGGGTTCATGTTCATCGGAGATTCTAATGTCTCCATGAAAGAAACCTCATCATTCTCATCACCAAGAAACCAAATATCATTTAAAGAGACGAGTGACGTGCCGCTGATCTTAGTAAGAAGTGAGTTGAACTCCTCGACGGAGATTCCCATTTCTTTTGCGATCGCCTCATCTTCTACATGAGCGCCCTCTTTGTTCTCGAGCATTCCAATAATCTGCTCCAACTGTTTCGCTTTTTGGCGAATAGAACGAGGGATCCAGTCGATGGAACGAAGTTCGTCAAAGATAGAACCTCTGATACGAGTCATTGCATAGGTTTTAAATTTGATCTGTCTATCTGGATCGAATTTTTCGATCGCATCGAGAAGACCAAACACACCATACGAAACTAGATCATCGAACTCAACGTTCTGAGGCATACCGATCGCAATACGACCAGCCACGTGTTTGACTAGAGGAGAATATTTTTCTACAAGATAACTGCGAATATTTTGGTCTTTGGTTGCCCTATAAGACTTCCAAAGTTCGGTTTCATCCGTATTATTGTATTTTTCGAAAAGTTTGGACATAACAACGGAATGGGCTGGTCCTCTGCTTAAGAGTGTCGTGGACCAAACCGATTTGCAATAGCATTTTTTGACTCAAAAAAGGGAAATCAAGCAGTTTTTTGTCTCATTGGGATTCTGAGCGGATTTAGGCAGAAATCGCGCAGTCGGAGTTCCTATATTCGCGGAATTTGATACTCGTTGGATGGAAATCTCGGTGTTGGAGTTCCGACGAACCAAGAATTCGGTCGGAAAGATTTTTACTATTTGTCCTGGCTTCCGTCGTCTTTGGCTAACATTGTGCGGATTGCTTCCGCCATCAATTTAGGCTCATTTTTAATCGCGATATTTTCTACGATTATATGATCTCCAAATTTATCCGCTTTTTTGCGTGGAATCCCGCTCGCAGCTGCTCTCATTTCGTCGGCGCTACCTGGAGAATCAAAATGAGGGGTGGAAGTATCTAGATCTCCATGCCCTGAATGAGAATGGCGTCCCTCTCCGTCGAGCCCATCCTCGTCTCCACCGGAATGGGCACCGGTGAAATTACTCAAAAGTTCTAAAAACTCTGGGACTTTGGAAGCTAAAACGGAATAAACCCCGAATCCGAAAACAGCCATACCGACCGTGGATAAAAAGGTGATGAATGCGATATGGCCAAAGTAATTTCCGACCATGATGCCACAGACCAGACTTATGATGAGTCCTAAAAAGGAGAAAAAAGCGAGGAAACCAATTTGGAGGTTCACTCTTCCTCGCTCTGTTGTTTTTCTCTAACATCCACGAAATTGAAGAATTTTTTGAAAAATCCTGTGATGCCGGAATCGTCAGAGCTATCCATCTCTTGGTTCAGTAGAGAATATGTAATCCGATTCAAGCAAGCTGCTGCTTTACTCTTAGGTGAATGGATGATATACGGTTTTTGTTCCCGGATACTTTTTTCTACCTCGTCATCTTGGAAGATAAATCCTAAATTTTCTACTCTGACTTCTAAGAACTGACCGGAAATATCAATTACACGATCAGCAACCTTTTTACCTTCGATCGCAGAACGTACACGGTTCACGACCATCTTAAGATTTTTGTCTCTGCTTTGGGAAACAATCGCTTTGATGAGTCCATAAGAATCAGTAATTGCAGTAGGTTCAGGCGTAGTAACTACGATCACATCATCCGCAGGAAGAGTGAGTCCAATCACATTAGAACTGATCCCTGCTCCAGTATCTATGATCATATAATCATAGGAATCCAGATCAGCAAATCCTTTGATCAAATTATTTCTTTGGGTATCGTTCAGGTTTGCAAGCTGAGAATAACCACTTGCGCCCGCAATAATGTCCACTCCCTCGGGAGCTTGGATGATGATATCCTTTAAACTTTTATGTCCCTTGACTACGTGATACAAATTGTATTTAGGGATGATCCCTAAGATCACATTCACGTTAGCAAGTCCTAGGTCTCCGTCAAATACGAGGACTTTCTGTCCTGCCTTAGCCATAGAGATAGCAAGGTTTACGGAAATAGTACTTTTACCGACCCCACCCTTTCCGGAAGCGATCGCTATAATCTTAGTCATAGGTTTGGTTGAAGACACGAGTTTTAAACTCGTATTACCCTCGGTAAGTTTCCGCAACTGAGTCGCTTGGTCCATCCTAACCTCTTTCTCTGGGACTTAGGTTTATCGAAACCTTAAGCGGAGAATACTTCTCCACGGATTTCGATGAGTTTTTCCGGATTTACTGCGCATTCAGCGAGTTGGTGTTTTTCCGCTGGGATCATATCGAAGGGAACTTCTTGGCCAACACTTAAATGGGTAAAACCCTTATTAAGTGTATCGGCTAGTTCCAGAAATCCACCCAAAAATTCCGCTTCGTCCAGTTTAGTTAATAAAATTCTACGGAACCCAAGGGGCTCGTAGGCTTTCATTACGGAGTGGGTGTGATGATACGAAGATGTGGCGGATAATACAAGGATATTTTCAACGTTGTCTCTTTCTCCGAAAGCGGAAAGGTATCCGTACATTTTGCTAAGCTGGTCCACATTGCGATGGCTATAACCCGCAGTATCTATCAGGATAAGTTCCGACCCGTCTCTTGCCAGGGTCTCCTGAAAACGTTTCAGATCTTTTACCGCATAAAAAGGCATTTCCATGGTATCAGCGTAGCGTTTTAACTGCTCGATTGCCGCAATCCTGTAGTTGTCAGTCGTGTAAAGAGATACTGATTTCCCCATATGAAGATGATACTTAGCGGCTAGTTTTGCGATGCTAGTAGTTTTTCCGCTGCCTGTAGGTCCTACAAAGAAGACTACTTTCCTTTGTCCTCTTCTTGTACCCTTAAAAATATCAGGCTCCACCTGCACTCGTTCGGAAAGAACTTCTACAATCTTTTCCTGAACTGCAACTGTACGAGATCGATCCAAAGGAGATAGTCTTTGCTCCGCTTGGGAAATAATTTCTTCCGCGTATGCCTCGCTCATTCCTTCTTTAACGAGCTTATCCCTCATTTTAAGGATATTGGAGTCTTGCTCCTTACGAACAGATCTGGAAATTTTAGGCTCGAATTCTTTGGAAAAAGAAAGTCCAAGATTTTCTTCGGATTCTATTGCCTCCGAAGTAACTTCTATCAATTCTTTTGGCAAAGAAGAAGCTCTGCTCGGGCGAGAAGTTCTTTCTTCCCAGCTAGGCAATTCTTCCAGACTTCTTCTTTTTTCAGAACCAAGAGTGGACTTTTGTTTTAGAAGTTCTTTTAGATCTTGGAGTTTTTTCTCTACCTTCTCTCTCGAACTTGCCTTTTCCGGAATGCCAACTTGGATCTCCACGACTTTGCGAGCCATAAGTCCCGTTCCAAAAACCCCACCTTCGGTAAGAATTCTATGTTCGATGACATGGGCTTCTGGGCCGTATTTCATCTTCATCTGCATTAGGCAGTCCTGTAGATCCTTGCCCCTTATCTTTGCGAAATCCATGTTATCCTCCTGTTTTTTCGATTAAAATATTACGTTTTCTTAAACCACTTCTGCTGGTTCTGCTGCCTGGGCTTGAGCAATCCTTAGCTCACCTGCGATTACTGTCGGAACAGAAGAATGTACTTCTTCTAATGCGAGAACCGCAAAGTTCCTAGGCGGGAATTCTTTCGCTAAAAAATAAGCAAAAGGCATTCTCACTTCTCTATTCACCACGTAGATCGGGAATCCTCTTCCTTCCTGTACCCTACGATTCATATCAGCCACAGATTCCAAAAGTCTTCTTTGGAAATCCGGAGGAAGGACCAAAATATCTCTTCCTTCCAAACGATCTTGCGCGAGAGATTTGTTCAATCTGTCGAGCACCCGACCTTCTACCACTATGACTTGTAGTTTTCCATCCACCATATAATCTTTTACGATCGTGTTGGAGATAGATTGTCTTACGAATTCTGTAAGAACGTACGGATTCGGATACTTGCTCATCTTGTTTACAACTGTTTCCAGAATTGGAACAAGATTGCGAATTCCCAAACCTTCCCGGAGAAGATTTTGAAGGACTTGTTGGAGCATTCCCAAATTTCCAGGCTTGTCGGCTTCCAATTCCTGGATAAGTGTTGGATACTGAGATCTGTAATGATCCAGAAGTTTTTTGACTTCTTCTCTTCCAAGCAAACTGGAGGCATGAGTTGCAAGCAATTCTCTCAAATATGTAATGATAACTGTAGAAGAATCTACCACGATAAAACCTTTAGACTCAGCATCTCCTTTCGAATCCGCAGAGATCCATTTTGCAGTTCTTCCATAGGCAGGTTCCATGAAAGATTCTCCTTCGATAGAAGAAAGATCCTGGCTTTCTGCAGAAGGCATTGCCATTAGTTTTTCAGGGCGAATTGTGCTGGAGCCGACTTCTACTCCGTTAATCTTGATCGTGAATTGATCAGGAGGTATTTCCAAATTATCTAATATACGGATTGGAGGAATAACGATCCCACTTTCACGTGCAAACTTCCCTCTTAAATTGGAAATTTGGTCCATCAATGTTCCGCCTTGAGTAGCGTCCACCAATGGCACCAAATGATATCCAAATTCGATCTCGATAGGTTCAATCCTAAGTTCGTCGTAATAGTCTCGAGGTTTGCGATCTCCAACCGCTTCTTTTTCCTTTTTCTCCAAAACCTCAAGTTGCTCTTGAACAGTTCTCTCAAGTGAGTAAGCAAGATATGCAAGTCCACCTGAAAGAAGTACCATTGGAATAAAAGGCAGGCCTGGGATAAATGCACCGAGTCCCATAGAAGCCGCGACTACATATAAAACCTTTGAGTTTGCAAATAGCTGAGTTTTAAATTGTTTTGCAAGATCCGATTCAGAGCCGGAACGAGTAACAATAATACCTGTAGCAACAGTTGTGAGAAGTGCCGGGATCTGGGAAACAAGTCCATCACCAATAGTGAATTTTCCATAAGTTTCGACCGCGGAAATAAATGATTCTCCACGGATACTTGCACCGATTATCACTCCACCAATCAGATTGATTGCAGTGATAATCAATCCTGCTCTCACGTCCCCTTGTACGAATTTACTCGCTCCATCCATGGAACCGTAAAAGTCCACTTCTGCTTCTATCTTCTTCCTTCTTTTACGAGCTTCCGCTTCATTTATATTTCCCGTGGAAAGTTCCATATCGATTGCCATCTGTTTACCAGGCAATGCATCTAACGTGAACCTTGCTGCCACTTCCGAGATACGAGTCGCACCTTTAGTGATCACAAGCACCTGAACAATCACTAAGATTAAGAAGATAATAAATCCAACTACATACTTACTTAAACCGGACTCACTTCCTACTATAAAGGATCCAAATGCATCAATGATTGCGCTATTTACCGCAGGACCTTTCGACAAAATTTGCCTGGTCGTAGAAACGTTCAGTGCCAATCGATAGATCGTAGTAATCAATAATAGGCTTGGAAAAATAGAAAACTCAGATGGTTCTTTAATTGATAAAGAAGTCATAACAATGAGCAAACTTAATGCCAAACTGAATAAAATCAGAATATCTAAAATAAAGCCCGGAAGTGGAACGACTAACATTCCAACGATAGCAACTGCTCCCGCACCCAGGATGAAGTCGGATTGTGTATACCATTTCTTATCCATAATATTCTCCTAGGTTTAAGAAGCGTTTCGGAACGCTTTCCGGAAAGATTCGAGTTTCGTAAAGATCACACTGAGAGCTGTATAGAATTTGGCAGGAACTTCCTGACCAATTTCCACCTCATCGTAAAGTGTTCTTGCCATTGGGCGGTCTTCGACTGTTGCGATATCGTTCGCTTTTGCCACCCGGATAATACGTAATGCGAAATCGTCCACACCCTTAGCGATCACAACAGGTGCCCTGTGTTTGCTCGGTTTATATTCTAATGCCACTGCAAAGTGGGTCGGGTTTGTAATTACAACATCTGCTTTAGGAACTTCTGCCAGCATCTTACTCTTTTTGATCTGATCTCTGGCCATTTGTCTTCTTCTTGCTTGTAAAGAAGGGTCCCCGTCTTGTTCCTTCATTTCTCTTTTAGATTCGGAAGGAGTCATTTTAAGTGCTTCTTCGTATTCATATTTTTGGAAGAAATAATCTCCGACGCTGATCGCGAGTAATAGTATCCCCACTACTATGAAAATTTTGAATGCAGTGAAAGTAATTAAAGCTACCGATTCTTCAAGGCCCATGTTTCCAAGCATTAGGATCTTGAAGAAGTCCTTCTCTATTACAAAATAGGAAACCCAAGCGATTACAGCCACTTTAACTAATGATTTTGCTAAACCGAATAACGTCTGACGATTCGGAAGTACCTTTTTGAAATTAGGGCGTATCCTTCCGAAATTGAATGCTAGAGCTCTAGGCGCGAATAAAAAGCCTGTTTGGACTACGTTCCCCACAATCGCAGCAACCACTGTAATTCCCATCAAAGGAAGAAGAAGTTGCGTAATATCCACAAGAGCATTATTCAAAAGTTCACTCATTGCTTCGGAGCTAATCACATTCGCAGAGCGTATTCCGAAGAAATATTTTCTCAAAAGATAATAGGATCTCATGAAAAAATATTCTCCCATGAGATACATTAGAACAATACCCGCTAATAGAACAATCGCCGATGCGACTTCAGGACTTTTAGGGACATTTCCTTTTTCTCTTTCTTCCCTTCTTCTTCTTTCGCTGGCAGGTTGTGTACGTCCCTCGTCTTCCGCTGCGAATAATTGAAGATCGATGCGAAAAGGAACAGTAGCTGGAATTGGCTGCGTCTGTTGAGTCCCTTGTTGGAATTCCAACAAGGCGGTCTTCATCCTATCTAGAATCTCCAACATGCGCAGATTCCCATCGTGCAGGAACTCCCACATTTTTTTAGAAAGGAATCCCATTAGTTTGGCCATCCTTTCAGCATTAAGTTCATCTTCTCGAAGGAAAGTTGGAATGCATTGTCCATCTGAGTGATCAAAAAAGGAACAATCAGAATCATAACTACAAGGCCAATCGCAATCTTGATCGGAAAGCTAAGCTGAAGAATATTCAACTGAGGAGCAGCTTTTCCCATCAAAGCTTCTGAAACAGTAACTAAGAATAAAACCCCAAGTATCGGAAGAGAAATTTTGAATGCGACTAGGAACATCGCACCAACTGCTTCTTCCATAGCCTTATAAAGACCGTCTTGGATCTCAGGAACAAGTTTCAAAACTTGCACCTTCTCGAATGAATATACCAAACTTTCGAATAAAAAACGATAAGCTCCCAGTGAGAGAAACAGAAGCATACCCAACATATTCTTAAGAGTACTGATTACTGGAAGACTGGTTTGAGAAATCGGATCCAAGATCTCGGCATAACCGAAACCAAGTTGAACGTTAAAAAATTCTCCGGCCATTTGGAAAGAGGAGAAAACCAAACTTACCAAAAATCCCATGAGAATCCCGATAAGCACCTCGGCCATCACAACTAAACCGTAGTCAGCCATATTGCCCGGGATTGGAGGAACGAAGGATGCACTTACAGGAAATAAAATTACAGCGATTAGAAAACCAAGAGTCATTCTTTGAGCAAAAGTGATAGAGGCAAAAGAAAACACAGGAGCCACAGACAGAAGCCCCACGATCCTTGCCAGGATCAAAAGAAACACTTGGAAATTTCCTATAAAGTATTCCATTTTTTTAATCTAAAACTTCTCTATCATCAGGAAAAGATCCCTGGTATAATCCGTCATCGTTTGGAGCATCCACCCAGCAAAGATCACGATCACTGCAAAAATAGATAATAACTTAGGAACAAAAGCGATCGTAGGCTCTTGGATAGAAGTTGTGGTTTGTAAAATACCAATAATCAATCCTACCACCATTGCAGTCAGCAGAATGGGGGCAGAAAGTTTAAGAGTCACAAATAGTGCATCTCTGATCAAAGTAATTGCGTCTACTTCCGTCATTTATAACTCCTTACGAGCTCGTAGACGATTAAATTCCAACCATCCACAAGAACGAATAAGATCAATTTAAACGGTAAGCTCACCATCACAGGAGGAAGCATATTTAAACCCATGGAAAGAAGCGCGGACGCAACCACAAGATCCACAACGATAAAAGGAATAAATATAATTATACCGATCCAGAATGCCTTCTTTATCTCCGAAAGCATAAACGCAGGAATAAGAACGTAATTCGGAACATCGTCGAAGGATTCTACATTCTCTACTTTTCCAATCTTTAAAAATAGAGCCACATCCTTGGCACCACTTGTCCCTATCTGTCTCATCATAAATTCTCTGAGTGGGACCATGGATTTATCAAAAAATTCGTTGGTATCTATTTTACCTTCCATGTACGGATTTAAACCCTTCTCGTACACAATATTCAAGGTAGGTGCCATAATGAAGAATGTCATAAATAGAGCAAGCCCCACCATTACCTGGTTAGGTGGAAGGTTTTGGATAGAAAGCGCTCTTCTTACAAAATCCAGAACAATCACTATCTTAGTAAAAGAAGTCAGGGACATCACGATGGCAGGAGCCAAAGAAAGGATCGTGACCAAGAACAAGATCATCAAAGAAAGACTTGTCTCTCTCGGACCTTTTGCTTCGTTTACATTAATATTCAGATTTGGAATTGGGATCCGAGGGGCATTTGCTTGTGCAAAAGTATCTTCAGGGATCGCAATCATCAAAACGGCAAATAGAAGAACTCCCGAAAGTATCTTCCACATAATCGATTTATGTCTCATACCTTCAGAAAACTTTTTCCCAGCCTTTGTAGCGAACCCCTCTCCCACTTTTCCCCCTAGTTCAAATCGAATAATCCGTTCTCCAGATTATTCCTTTCCTTCTTAATTTCGTCTAACTTCTCTTTGAGTTTTCTCTGTTTTTCTTTTCTCTCGCCAGGAGTTTGTCTGAGAGTTTGTTCTTCATCTTCCGATTTCCCGGTCAGACGAATATTCAAATCCTTTAATTGCTCCAAAGCGGTGACCAAAAAACCACCTTCCGGAGGTTTAAATTCGTCTCTCATTCTCCGGAGCTTTGCCTTAGTCTCCGTATCCGTAATTTCGGAAATTAAATTAATACCGTTATCCGCCACACCTAACACAAAAATTTGCCCTGTTACTTCTACAATCTGTAACTGTTTATTCGTGCCCAGGTTCAAACTTCCGAGAAGATTCATTTCTCCTCGAACAGGAAGAGAACCTTCTCTGGATTTAGCGAGAGTTCTTAAAACCCAATATGCGGCTCCACAAAGAATTCCTAATACAGAAACAATCCTAAATAATATCCCGGCAAGACTTGGCCCATCTGAAACAGGCTTATATCTTTCTTCCACAGGATTCGGTGCTGACTCAGTTGGGGCTTCCTTTTTCTCCTCTTGCTTAGGAGTAGATGGTGCCGAAGACTCAGGCGCTTTTTTATCAGCGGTGCCTAACTCTTTTTTGAGAACTTCGTCCATTTGTTCTCTTTCGGAACCTTGAGAATATAATCCTCCGGCAATACCCGATAAAATACAAAAGACTCCGAACGCCAAAGCGAGGGAGCCGAATCCTAAAAAAAACGAATGGATCGTTTGAAAAATTCGGCTCATCCGCCTCCCGACTCCGGCTTGATCCTATCGGCCGGACTTACGATATCCGTTACACGCACACCGAAGTTTTCGTCGATGACCACGACCTCTCCCTTCGCAATCAACTTACCGTTTACCAAAAGGTCCACTGGCTCACCAGCAAGCTTGTCCAACTCAATGATTGAACCTTCTCCCAAACCTAAGATATCTTTAATATACATCTTGGTTCTTCCGAGCTCCACAGTCACGGACATCTGAACGTCCATGAGAAGATTTAAATTCGGAGTACCTTGGGCTCCGCTTGCAGTAGCAAGATTCGGGAAAGAAACTCCCTTCATTCCTACTTGGGAAATTCCACCACCGCCCATTCCGCCTTGGTAGCCACCGCCACCATAATCGCCTCCCCCTCCTCCTCCGGACCTTTTGGAAAGAGAGAGAATATCATTCGCCATAGATAAAGAAAGAAGGAACTGAATTCTAAATGAAGGAAGGCCTTCGATCGCTAAATTGAAGAAGGTCCGCACAAGCGGGTCACCCTCCGGAAGCACTAATGCTGCAGGGGAAGTTACATGTCTAGTTTCCGCAGGAGAACCATTTACTCCACCACCAGTCTTAGCAGCGATCTGAGATTGAAGTGCCCCCATAATAGGAGTTAAACTATCTCTTAGAGTTTGGAGTTGGCCTTCGTCAAGACCACCCGAATCGAAACCACCCATCATCATGTTTGCAATACGAGCAGCATTATCAGCTCCCATAGCAAGCACGACTCTTCCATTCAGATTTCCTGAATAGGTAGAATATAATAAAAACGTGTTAGATTTAAGTTCTGCTTCTACATCCTTCCGAGACTTTGCTTCGGAAGTTGGGTTCATAAAGTTAGAAGTTTTGGAAAGAATAGCTGCTAAGGTATTTCCAGCAGTCATAAAACAATGAGAAAGAAAATCGGACAGAAGGTCCCTATCTACCGGAGAAAGACCGGCAGCTTCTTTGGACCCGCCTCCGGCAGCCATGCTGCTGCCTGGATCAAATGAATCGTTTGCGCCCGCTAATAAGGCGTCTATTTCTTCCTGGGAAAGGGATCCTTCACCCATTATAAGGCACTCTCTCTTAGTTTTGGATTAGGAGACATAATAAAAAGAAATTTGTCGACCCTTTTTTTTCTTGCTCAGAAAATCGGTGGGAAAAGGCCGGGGAACTACTAGATAAAACCCCCATTCAGGACTAAAAACAAGTATATTTTCCTAAAAAAGAAATCAGGTCTCTATATTCCTCATTAACCCTGTAATCTTCCTGCGCCTTGTTCGAATTTCCTTTTAGTAAACCTACCTAGAGCGACCCCCGAGGCCTAATTTTTACGTAAATTGGGCTTGACGAGCGATTGGAAGTCTCGTATTTTACCAATTGGTAAATTAACTAGATGGTTAAATACGAGACACAATCTGACCGATTAAGCAATACTTTCGCTGCCTTGGCGGACCCAACAAGGAGAGAGATCCTTCTGTATTTGGTCTCAGGAGAGGCGACAGTAAAGGAACTGGCAGAGCCTTTTAATATGAGCCTGCCTGGGATTTCTAAACACCTCAAGGTTTTAGAAAAGGCTGGGCTGATTGAAAGGGGAAGAGAGGCCCAATGGAGACCCTGTAAGATTCGGCCGGATGGATTAAAAGAAGCTTCCGGTTGGTTAGATCATTACCGCCATTTCTGGGAAGAAAGTTTGGATCGTCTCGATGCGTATTTACAACAACTCCAAGCTAAAGAAAAAGAGTCGGAAAAATAGACGATCTTTCGGGAATTTGTCCCGGTGCTATATTAGAATTATATAAAAAGGTACATTCAGAATGTCTGAAATTAAAACTGAAATCACTCCAAAAGCCACGAAAAAAGAGTGGATAGGCTTAGCGGTAATCGCACTACCCTGCCTGCTATATGCGATGGATTTAACGGTTCTTTATCTTGCGGCTCCTCAATTGACTGCGGATCTAAACCCTACCCCTTCTCAACAATTATGGATCATGGATATCTATGGATTCTTAGTCGCTGGATTTCTTGTGATCATGGGAAATCTGGGAGATAGGATTGGGCGCCGTAAACTTCTTCTCTATGGAGCGGCAGCGTTCGGAGTGGCATCCGTTCTTGCTGCATTCTCTCCTAGTTCAGAAATTTTGATCTTAACTCGCGCGATCTTAGGGATCACAGCAGCAACCTTGGCTCCTTCTACCTTATCATTAATTCGTAATATGTTTTTGGATCCGGAAGAACGGACTTTTGCGATAGGCATCTGGGGGATGAGCTTTTCTTTAGGAGGAGCAATCGGTCCTCTCGTGGGCGGTGTCTTATTGGAATATTTCTGGTGGGGTTCTGTTTTTTTGATGAGCGTTCCAATTATGATCGTTCTCCTAATTGTCGGACCTAAACTTCTTCCTGAATTCAAAGACCCTAATGCTGGCAAGATGGACCTGCCTAGTGCAGTTCTATCCTTAGTATCTGTTCTTTCCATCATCTATGGATTGAAACAGATAGCGGAGAACGGCTGGGGACTCGTTTCTATTCTCACGATACTTGCTGGACTTTTCGTCGGAGCCATCTTTATCAAAAGGCAAACCACTCTGGCTGATCCAATGATAGATCTTCAGTTATTCAAACTTCCTGCTTTCAGTGCGGCAGTTATTGGGAATACAATGACCATCTTTGTAGGATTAGGGGCCTTTCTATTTATTTCTCAATATTTACAATTGGTTTTAGGTCTTTCTCCTCTGGAGGCAGGGCTTTGGACTTTGCCTGGAGCAGCGGGTAATGTGATCGGTTCTCTTACAATTCCTATTATAGCTCGTAGCATGCGACCATTATACGCGATGTTAGGCGGTTTGATCTTACTTGCAATCGGCATGCTCCTTTATGCTCTGATCAATACTGAGAACGGAATATGGATGATAATATCAGGATCTATAATCATGTCCTTCGGGATTTGCACAGTTGTGATCTTAGGAACAGATATCATTGTAGGTTCTGCGCCGCCGGAAAGAGCTGGAGCCGCAGCTTCTATTTCTGAGACGGCAGCTGAGTTCGGTGGAGTTTTAGGAATTGCTGTACTCGGAAGTATAGGTGTAGCGATCTTCAAATCCAGGATCAATTCAATTAATCTTCCTGGGCTTACTCCTGAACAATTGGAAAGTTCTCATAATACTTTAGCTTCTGCAGTAGCGTTAGCAAAAGAACTCCCGGAACCAAGTAGACAAATACTCCTCAGCACCGCCCAAGGAGCATTCACCGACTCATTACATTTTATTTCTTTTTTGAATGTAGGGATCTCGGTTGCATTGGCATTTGCGATCTTCTTCATCTTAAAGGATAGAAAAGCGCGGGAAACGACTGTAGAAACAGCAGAATTAGAAAAAGCAGCAAGATAATATTTATATAAGGAAAATAGAATGAAGGCAGAAGTTTCAGTCGTTGGAAAAGAAATCATAGGGGTTAAAACTTTTGATGCCCCAAGAGAATTAGTTTGGAGTGCTTGGACAGACCCAAAACAAGTAGCGATCTGGTGGGGACCAAACGGTTTTACGAATACCATTCATGAAATGAGCGTGAAGCCAGGAGGAGTCTGGAGATTCACAATGCACGGTCCAGATGGAATTGACTACCCGAACCGTGTCGAATTCATAGAAGTAGTCCAACCTGAAAAACTAGTCTACGATCATGGGGATGATTCAAATCCAAAACAATTCCATGTGACTGTATTTTTCGAAGAAGAAGGTTCCAAAACCAAACTTACCATGAGATCCAGATTCGCGAGCGAAGAAAATATCAAAAAAGTCGCAGATTACGCGTTGGAAGGACTTAGACAAACTCTAGGCCGCCTAGAAAATTTCTTGGGAAAGAATTAAAATAATTCGGAACGATTCCAAAGTATTATCAAATATAATAATTTTTTAAAAAGCGGAGAAGAAGTTTGTGAACGAAATCAAACAACCTGAATTTAAAGAGATGGTATTAACTAGGACTCTCAATGCGCCAAGAGATCGGGTTTGGAAGGCTTGGACAGACCCTAATATGGTATCTCAATGGTGGGGCCCTCATGGATTTACTGCTCCTCTCTGCCAATTAGATCTTCGTCCTGGTGGTGAGATACTCATCCATATGAAAGATCCGGAAGGTGGGATCAATCCGATGAATGGTACGTATAAGGAGATCATTACTCTAGAAAAGATTGTATTCTCCTCTTATATCGCATTCGAGATGGATGGGAAAAAGCCAGCAGCTGAAATCCAGATCACTATTCTTTTTGCAGACAAAGGTTCTCAAACCGAACTCCAAGTTCGTGCACTTCCTATCAAGGTGGATCCAGAACTCTATCCTGCAGTGGAAGGAATGGAAGAAGGTTGGAACCAAACCCTCGATAAACTCACAGCAATTTTCGCTTAATTACCCTGGATGGGAAAAAACAAAATAAATATTAAGGAAACAGAATATGAAAGTAAATCCGTTGCAGATACTAAGTTTTTGGATCATCATTTTTCCTTTCCAAAAAAGGAAAAGAGCCGGAGCTTAATATGGACTCAAAAGTGGGAGGCTACTCCCACTATTTTCATAAACCTTCTGAGAACAAAGAAATCCGCAGCAAAATAATAGAGAGTGATGTTTTTCGTAAGAAAAAAATCTTTTTCACAGCTCTATTTTCCGTTCCGGAAAAAAAACAAGAGATAAGCGGATTTTGGGAAGAAGCCTTGGAAAGATTAGCGGAACTTCTCCGTAGGATACAAGGATCTTGATGACTGTGCATTATTAAAATTTGGGAGATTTTTTCAGTAATCTGACCGGAGGGAGATCATAGGACGGTAGGAGTTTTTTACGATCTCTCTGATATTTTTGAAAGTAGGTGCCGGAAGATTCTCATTTGATCAAAAAATCTTTGGAAGTAAATCCGAGTAGATTAAATTCTATCCCTAAGAGCTGTTTTTACTCTTAGGGAATTCTTTAGTGATAGATTATATCCGCAAAATTTTAGATGCGAGAGTGTACGACGTCGCAGTCCATACTCCCTTGGACTCAATGATCCGAATGAGCCAAAGATTAAATTCTTCGGTTCTATTAAAAAGGGAGGACTTACAACCAATCTTCTCCTTTAAGATCCGGGGAGCATATAATCTAATTTCCAGACTTTCCTCAGAAGAAAAAAGATCCGGAGTGATCTGTGCATCGGCAGGAAATCATGCACAAGGAGTTGCACTCTCTGCCCAAAAATTAGGGATCAAGGCAATCATCGTAATGCCTATCACTACCCCATCCATCAAAATAGAAGCAGTCCAATATTTCGGTGCAGAGATCGTTCTACATGGAGATACTTTTGATGAAGCATACTCCCACGCTAGAAAATTAGAAAAGGAGAAGGGACTAAAATTTATTCATCCTTATGACGATCCGGAAGTGATTGCAGGACAAGGCACAGTTGGTTTAGAAATATTACAGCAGTATCCTAATCCTATCGAAGCCGTTTTTATTCCAATCGGCGGAGGTGGTTTGGCCGCAGGTGTTGCTTCTTATATTAAATTTTTAAGACCTGAGATCAAAGTAATAGGAGTAGAACCTTCCGACGCAGCCTCCATGAAAGAAGCAATCTCCGCTGGCAAAAGAGTAATCTTAGAAAGAGTTGGGCTATTTGCAGACGGGGTTGCAGTCAGACAGGCAGGTGAAGAAACATTCAAGATTTGTAAAGAACTCTTGGACAACGTTTTAGTAGCTAACACAGACGAGATCTGTGCTGCCGTTAAAGATATATTCGAAGACATGAGGGTTATTGCGGAACCAGCAGGCGCGTTATCTCTCGCAGGTTTAAAATCTTACGCAAATCAAAACCCAAATCGAAAAGGTGCACTTATCGCTATCAATAGTGGCGCCAATATGAATTTTGATAGGCTCAGACATGTGGCAGAAAGAGCTGAGATCGGAGAATCCAGGGAAATTCTACTCGGAGTTACCATTCCGGAAAAACCAGGAAGTTATCTAAAATTTGTCCAGACCTTGGGAAATAAGATCATCACTGAATTCAATTATAGATATGCCACAGATAAACAGGCGCATGTGTTCGTCGGTTTAAAACTGAAAGTTTCTTCTGAAAAAGAAAAGGTAATTTCCGAATTAGAATCATTAGGTTATGAGGTATTGGACATTAGCACGAATGAAACCGCGAAGATCCATATAAGATACATGGTAGGAGGAAGAGTCTCGGAACTAAAAGACGAGATCATTCTAAGATGTGAATTCCCGGAACGTCCGGGTGCATTATTAAAATTTTTAGAGTCTGTCGGAACTAATTGGAATATTACATTATTCCACTATAGAAATCATGGAGCTGACTATGGGCGGGTATTAGTGGGATTTCAAGTTCCTTACTCCGATAGAGAAGGTTTTAGGGAGAGACTCAAAAGCCTAGGTTATCCTTACGAAGAAGAAACAGATAATCCTGCTTATAAAATGTTTTTACACAGTGTTTGATTAAAATTGGTATTAGGGACCGTTGCTAAATTCTCAGGTATCTACTCTAAAATAGGCTTTCTTCACCATTTTTTGCACATCATATCTTCGGCCGGGATCTTCTCCCAGGCAAAAGAACATGATACCGTACATTACATTTTCCTTAAACAGAGTGATGTGCAGAATATGAAGATTACTTCCCTTATCCTTATAATAAACTCGGAAAGCTGGACGACTTGCTACTTCCAATTCCCCGAATTCAATAATTCTGCCATTTCCTTTTTTAATAGAATCTATGATCCCTATCTGGAAGTCTTGATTGAATGCACCGTGATCTATACTTTCAGTTAATTCTTTTCGTGTGATGAGTACACTTGCGGATTCATTATAATCTTTTGCTGCAAAAATCCCTCCTGCAAAAGGTTCCATTGGAAACCAATCGAAAGGAATGGTAAGATTGAGAGGAGAATTCGGCTCCTTCTTCTTTTCCGGAGAGAGGGAGACAAATGCAGAGAATATCAGAAAAACAAAAAGGATCCGATGTAAATATTTTAAGATCACCCTTTTGTCTCTCTCCATGATGCCTTTTATTAATTTCGGTTTCGAAAAGAGCATATTTTAGTTTGAAAGAGGGTTTTGAGACTGAATCAAGGAATTCCTAGATCCCCAGGTTCCCCCTGAGCATATAATCTGAGAGAATCGAAGCTGTAAATGCCTGTATTATGATAATCTCCCCAAACCAGATTGATAGCGTATCTTCCTACTTTGGAAAAAGACAATAATTTGGCGTCTTTGATCCCGCCTGTAGTTGCTCCTACTTTTCCCCCGTGGCCACCTTTGCAAACAACGCAAGGGCATCTTTTCCTGAGTTCTAATAGAGGAAATTCGGAGATAACTCCGTCTTTCCATTCTATTTTTAGAATATTCTCATCGAATTCTATGTTTTCTGGGGTAGTCGCTTTTAAACTAAGACTCATATTATCTAGGAAGTTTTAAAACCTGTTTTCTGAAAGTTCCTATTGTGGTCCCGTAAGTGACCTTTTCGTTCAGAGGAAGTTCAGTAAAATCGAAAGTATCTCTTTCTAAGATCAGGATCACAGTGGAACCCATTTCGAATCTGCCTAGTTCCGCACCTTTCTCGATCATGATAGAAACATCTTTATAATCTTCTTCTTTGGTTGTTCTGATAAGAGTATTCGTGATGATCTTCTTATCGTAAGTAACGCGTATACGACCAACGTTAGAAGCTCCAACTTTGATCACTGCCACAAGTCCGTATTCGGTCTGTAAGAATGTGATCAATCTTTCATTCTTAGGAAAAAGTCCCCTGATCCCGAAAACCGCCAATTCATTTACTGGGAACAGTTTTCCAGGTTCATAATAATATCCTAATATTCTTCCATATGCAGGAGAATGTATCCTATGATAATCCTGGGGAGAAAGGTAGAATGTAATATATTTTCCATTTTGGAATTTAGAAAGATACTTATCTCCTCCGATCAATTCCTTCAGGTTATAATCCACACCTTTCGCTTGTATAATTACTTGATCATCGATATCTCCAAAACCCGTGATCTTAGCATCCACAGGAGAAACAAGTGCATTCTCCGCAGAATCAATAATCCTCGCTTCTGCTTTTAATGCCCTGGTGAAAAACTGGTTTAAAGAATTATACTCTTGGATCTCCAATTCGGCTTCATTCAAATTGATCTTATAAGCTTTTGCAAATGCCTTTAAGATCGGGATCATTATAAATCTAGGCAGCCTCAAAGAAGCTAAAATACCGAATAGCAAAGACACAAGATTTTTAGGAAGGATGGAAAGAAGAAGAAGGTAAAAATCCTTAAAGATTTCGTAATGTGCCCCACCCTCTAAGAATTTTCTGAGTTCTGCTTGAGCAACTTTAGCTAAAAGAACTAAGCTGATGAGCACAGGAACCGCAGTAATAAGTGCAAGCCCATAACCGATACCGAATACTTGTAATAAGAATTCTTCTCCATATTGAACATAAGCATATGCGGAACCAAGTAAAGAAGCTACGAATAAGATACGATACGCGTTTGCGAATTTTTCTCCGAAGATATATCTAGCATTTTGTTCTCCGGTATAGAACCAGCCGGAGATAGCAACGATAGAGAATAACAAGAAGGAAGCAATCAAAGCGAGTCTTGCGGGATCCGTAGGACCGTTTATTAATACCGATAAGAAATTTTTGACCGACTCAAGGTCCTTAACTCCGAAAGAGAATAATGCATAGATCACTAAAGTGGAGATCACAAATCCTTCGAAGAATGTAGCAAGCATGCTCACGATTCCCTGTTTTGCAGCGGAATCAGTGCGCACCACCCCGGCTACTCCCGCACTCTTTCCTATTCCGGTTTCCGTGGATAAGAAGAACATTCCCGTTCCAGTGCTAAAAATCCTTGCGAGAGAAAATCCTCCTCCAAGCAGCAAGGAGAATGGTTGCATTGCTTCATTAAAGACTGCTTCAAGAAATCCATAAAAATTCCCTAAATGATCTCTAAATAAAAGAACATAACTTAAGAAAAATAAAATTAGACCTATTGGAGCAATATAAGAAGAAACTCTTCCGATCCTTCTGATCCCACCTAATACTACGAATACTACAATGATAGAGACTAAAAACGGAACAGTCATCCCCTGGATATCCAGTCCATTTTGCGCTAGGAAGGAAGCTCCTAGAATAGGCATCGCACTTCCCATAGAAAGTACGGTTAATAAACATGCCAAAGAAAAAGCAATAGCAAGCCATCTAGCTCTAAGCGCTTTTTCTATAAAATACATTGGACCTGAAAGATATCTTCCGCTTTCCAACTTGATCCTGAATCGGATCGCAAGTGTAGAAGAAACAAAACGAAGCGGCATGATCAGAAAACTAGAAAGCCAGATCCAAATTAGAACTCCTGGACCAGCTAATACCAACGCAAGTGCAGATCCAAGAACAGCTCCAGGAAGTAAAGAGGAGCCTGTTCCGGCGTAGAATGCTTGAGAATGTACCAAACGTCCTCGGGAACCTTTATAGTCCATGTTCCCGGAAAAAATTTTAAACGCTAAAAATAGGAACCGGACTTGAGGAAACTTCAAACGGAAGGTAAGGTACAACCCTATAAAAACTAAAAAGTAAAAATATGGTTTTAGAAGATCCAAATCCAGAAACGGAAATAGTTTAGTAGTCAGCATCCCAATCAATCTTTCCTTAAAATAAAGGCTTTTACAATTCTAGGCCCGGAAAATTCTGCTAGCATGCCGGGCTCCAACACAGTTTTCACGCGTCCAGTCCCAAAACCACTCCTTTTTAAAAAGCGGTCGCCTCTCAAAGGAAGAAGAGTAAGTTTCTATTCTATCATCCTAACCGGTATCCTATTCGGAATGATCTCTTTAGGTGCAGAAGAAAACGTCACAACCACACCTAAACTGAAGGAAATGGCTGAAAACAGGACTTCTGAAACTCCTGATACCTGGGAATTCGGAGCCAGATTCGGCTTTGGAATGAGAGGACCGAACAGATTCGATCAGAATTTAAATGGTTTTAGCTCGAATCTAAACCCTCTCGTTGCAAGCCAAACAAAGCAGGAGAACACAAGAGGAAGTATCCAAGGAGAATTTTTAGCAAGAACCAGGCTAAGTGAAAACTTTAAGATCGGAATGATAGGCGGATATAGATATTTCGATCCATTTTATCTCACGAATCTAACCTCTGAACCATTTTATACTAAACTAGATTTCCAAATGGAAAGTTTTTATCTTCTAGGAATGGTCTGGCAAGAAGGTAGACTAAACAGGTATTTTCGTTGGGAAACCGGGCTCGGTCTCGGGATCACAAGAGCATTGTGGATAACAAAAGGTTACGCCACAGACGGAAAAGATTATTTCCAGCAAAATGGAAATATGCGAGGAAGCGGGTTAGAGTTCAGATTAGAAGGTTCCTTAATCCATCCAATCAATGAAAGGGTCAGCTTAAGTTTCGGAACCTATTTGGCTTGGATTAATATTACTTCCTTTGATGGTTCCTTTAACGGAGATGCTGCTTCCTTCTATGTAAGACAGGACGGAAGACTTACACCTCTAACCGAATCTGCAAACCAAGACAATATATTATTATCCAATCAATATTCCAGAAAGTTGGATATGCAGTCCGCATATGGCGGACTGTTTTTCGGTGTGAATTATAAATTATAAAATCCTAATACTCACTTAGAAACGGGAAGGATCAAATCAGGATGTTTAGGAGAATTGATATATTTAGATTCGGTCACCTTCTCCTTCATTTTCCTTAATGTTTCGTAAGGAATATCGACCACTACAAAATTTGCGATAGAGCTTGGGATACTTCCACCTGGGTCGCTTAAAATCTGGTAGGTAACCTCTATTTCATCCCCAGCAGGTACCAATTTCCAAAAACCTTTGAGCGTTCCTCTCACGAGTCCTTTTTTCTCCGGAACTATATTTGGAATAGATCGAATCGTATAGGTCACAGTTCCAGTAGTTTTGTCCTGACTAAAAACCGTATGGACCACAAAGTCTCTATCATTTACTGGCCAAGGTGCACCATTTTGGATATAAATATACTTTTCTCTCGGGTTCAAAACTTTTACTGCTTCCGCGTGCTTACAATCTTTGAACCAAGTCACGTAATTCGGATTGTCTTCTATTAAAGAAACAACGGTATTAAGATCCGCTTTCAATTTTGTTTTACCACGGAATTCCTTTAATTCGGAACCTTCCACTTCTCTGGTATGAACAGTGATCCCGTTTTTCTCCTTCTCTAAATCCCAAGAAAATAACTGCATCGGGATCAAAAGAAATACAATCAAATATAAATGTTTCATAAGAATGGTTAAACCTCTTGGCGACTGGCTCTAATTCGAACCAATGATTTAACCGGATCTCGGATCAGATCAACCGTAAAATTGGATGGAATTCTATAAGTTCGTAAATATTAATCAATATCTAAAGAACTGGGTTCTCTTTTGTATTTGAGAGGTTTTTGGAGATATTTGATCAGAAGGACTTTATTTCCTTTATCATTAAACTTAACCACGTCGAAAACTTTTCGAGTCATCATAATCCCGCGGCCATGAGTATAACTTTCCTCATTCAGTTTTTCTCCGTCCAAATTTAACATCTTCTTAAAATCGAAACCGTCTCCCTCATCCTCTATCTCGAATCCGATTCGTTTAGAATTCAGGGAATAAGCCACTTTTACGTTCCTCGCCCCGTAAAATGCCTCTCTTTGCCTTTTTTGGATGAACTCCATATAATTTCCGGACTTCATTGCATCCGTTTTTTCATCAAAGCTAATCCCCAAGTTTCCATGTTCAATCGCGTTGATCAAAACTTCTCTAAGACAGGTTCGAATTGCAGTGATCACTTCGGAACCTGCAAATTGACTTAAATTAGATGTAAGTTGCCTACTTAATATATCAGCATTTCTAAGATAATTATTCACAGTAAAATGCATACTTTCAGAGATTAGGAATCGAGAAAGAATGTCTTCCGAAATCTCAGAAACTTTACCTAATACTTTTCTTCCAGCCTCACTCTCGAAAGATTGAAGACGAATCTTTACCGGTTTAGGCTCCATTACATATTTCTGTTTGAACTCTGAATGGAATTCGACTGTCTTTCTTGTTCTCAAATGTTCTTCTAATTTTTCTTTTGCAAGAAGAAGTACGATATAACCTTCTTGAGTATCCAGAGTATAGATCAGATCTAAGAAATTTTTACCTTCTACTTCAGCGGGTTTATGACCTGTGAGTCTTGAAAGAGTACGGTTTGCGTCCTTAATATTTCCTTCTTGGTCCAATGTAAGAAGAAGTTCTTCTGCTCCTTCAAATAAATTCCTAAAACGAAGCTCGGATTGTTCGATTGCTTGTTTCGCCTCATTGAGATCTTCTACCTTAGAAGAAAGATTTTTAGAAAGATCATTCACTCTATCCGCTAAGGCTAATGCCAAAAGAAGAATATGCATTGCTGTCCCGATCTCTACTCCCCAATAAGCCAAAGAGATTGTATGAGGAATGATTCCCGAGAATCTTAAAACAAATACGAATGCTCCGGTAACTAAAGCAAGCCAAGCCCCCAAAAAGAAAAGTGCAGGTCTTAAATTTCTGGAAAATCCCTGGAAGCCCAGATATAAGATCGCGACCAATGTGATCGTAGACAGAAACACATAAAGAGCTAATGCAAATCCGAATGGAAAAAAATATCCAACCACCACTAACACATAAGATAAAATCGATATTCCTTTTAAGATCTTATTGGAATTCGAATAATTATTAGGAGCATCGAAATAAAAACGAATAAAGTCCGCAGTGGTCCCGGAAACTAAAAATGTAAAAGAAGTGATGATATGACTTGCCCAAACCACAGAATTTGGCCAGAAAAATTGAAAAGAATATCCATGAAGTGACCATTGGGCGAGAACTCCTGCACCAACATAACCAAAGAATGCTAAGTACGTTTTTTCCTTTGTAGATAAGAACAAAAACAAATTGTATAAAGCCATTACCAAAAGAGATCCGAAATAGATCCCAAGTAATATCTGCTCATTGCTTATATTGGAAAAAAAGTCTTCTGACTTATAGGCAAACGCAGCAAAATTCACGGAACTTTTAGTCTGGATCCTTAGATAAACTGTGTCCTTTTCCCCTGCTTTTAACTCTAAGGGAAAACTTGGGAATCTATACTGGATAGGTCTTTCGCTGAAAGGAATTCTGTCCCCACCTCGAAACAAAACCTTGTCTCCTTTGGAAGCCAGATATAGCTCTGCCTTGTCCAATTGGCTATAATGGATTTCCAAAATCCAGGAAACTGAATGAGAAGATTTGTTTTCAAGAGGAATCTTGAACCAATGAGCTTGGTCTGAATATCCTAAACTTGCAGAAGAAAGTGGATAAAATTCCTTCTTTTGCATTTTTTCGAAATTAGTATCCCCCTCTTCATCCGCCCAGACCTCCGCATGTGGGACCAAAGAAATCCCATCGTAAGGAAGAGAAGAAGGATCGAATGCAAAAATGGGACTACAAATAGACAGAGTAAAAAAAATGAACGAGAGTTTACGAAAAATTCTCCAAGTCGAAAAATTCTGGATGTACAAAAACCCTTTCACTCTTTCTAAAAAACCGGAGGGAAAAGTTTGCCCGTACCTGATCGGCAAGCAAGTCAAAATTCTCCTTCCGGAGACTAAAAGAGGATTTTAGCCTTTTTTACTTTTGGATGCCGCGTCTTTGATCAATCCTGCGGCTATTTCGTTCCTCTGGATCTGGCTTGTGCCTTCATAGATCTGTAGGATTTTAGCGTCCCTATAAAATTTTTCTACAGGATATTCTTTGGTGTATCCGTATCCGCCGAAAATTTGCACCGCATCCGAAGCAACTTGTACAGAAGAATCAGAGGCGTAACATTTTGCCATTGCAGAAAATTTTGCAGCGTCTTTGTGGAAAGTCTCTGCATACACCCCTGCTTTGTAAGTCAAAAGTCTGGAACCTTCGATCTTGATAGCCATATCAGCAAGCATGTGTTGGATTGCTTGGAAAGAAGCTATTGTAGTTCCAAACTGCTCTCTTTCTCTTGCATATTCAATTGCTGCATCAAATGCACCTTGCATTAAACCAACCGCTCCCGCAGCAACTGCAGGTCTAGAGAGAATGAGTGTCTTAAAAGCATGTAAGAATCCCATATTCTCTTTTCCACCCAAAAGATTTTCTTCAGGGATCTCGCAGTCTTCCATAATAAGCTGTCTTGTTTCAGAACATCTGATCCCTAATTTATCTTCTTTTTTTCCGAAGGAAAATCCTTTCGTTCCTTTTTCTATGATAAAACAAGAAATCCCTCTTGGGCCCCTGTCTTTATCAGTCATAGCAAATACAGTATAGATATCGGCCTGACCAGCACTACTGATCCATTGTTTGGTTCCGTTTAAAACATAACGGTCCCCTTTTTTCACAGCAGTAGTCGCCATTGCTGGAACATCTGAACCTGCTCCTGGTTCTGACAAACCGAATGCAGCAGTCTTTTCTCCAGAAGCAAGAAGTGGAAGCCATTTGTCTTTTTGAGCCTTGGTTCCGCCCACATCGATTGGCAAAGCTCCTAGTTTTGTAGAAGTGAAAGCAGTGTTGACTCCTAAACATCCCCAAGAAACTTCCTCTGCGAGGACGATACCTCCCATCATTCCATAACCTAGCCCGCCATGTTCCTCATCGAACAACGCCTGGTATAATCCTGCTTCTTTAAATTTTTGTAAAATAGCTTTCGGATACTCGTTATTTTCGTCGTAATGCATTCTGTTCGGAACGACTTCTTTCCTGACTACGTCCCTGACCAGATCTCTGAGTTGTTGTAATTCCTCTGGTAATTCGAATTGAAGCGGTGAATTCAAGCTTGCCTCCCAATGATATTCTTTTTCAAATTCGGATATTGATTCCTAGGCAATCTTTAGAATAAGGTATGGATAGATCAAGCGAAGCTTTTCACTTCGCCTAATAGAATAAATCGATTGTTTGTTACACGAACTAAAGGAAGCGATCTAAAATCTTATTTTAGATTCCAAACTAGAACACCTAACAATACGAACTTCAGAACTTCCCATTTTTCCATTTTAGTTCTTCCGTTCCATACAAGGCCTAAACTTAAAAATGCAAAGAAAAACCAAACTCCAAAGACTGAATATAAAACCAAAGACATCTTTCCCAATTTTATAAGCTTCAATAGATATACGGAAAGTCCAGCAAGAAGAATAAACTGCAAAACTCCATATACTTTTCTGGAATTAGAAATGATCGGATCGAATTTTGTATAAGTGGTCCTGTTTATTTCAGGGACCTTCTTCTCTCCTCCAAGTGAATCTGGTCTCCAGTCAGGCTTTTTGATTAGAAGAAGAAGTTTATCTTTCCAGTTAGGAGTAACCTTCACTAAATTCCAAAGAGAAATGTACACATGCAAATTTGCCCAGATAGGATTGAATGTAGGAAGAGGTTCCGTTAATCCGTAGATCGGCTCCTTCTTCTCTTCCGCGTATGTTCCAAACCAACGATCCCAGAGTATGAGTATACCTCCGTGATTCTTATCTAAATATTCAGGATCACGCCCATGATGGACTCTATGGTGAGAAGGAGTTAAAAGCACTTTTTCCATCCAGCCCAGCTTACCGATCAATCGAGTATGGACCCAGAATTGATAAATCTTCAAAATCCCATGACAAATAAAGAACATCCACCAAGGAATTCCGAGCAAAGCCAAAGGAAGATTGAAAGCATATTCAAAAATCCTTTGGAACATGGATTGGCGAAGTGCCACAGTTAGATTAAATTCTTCGCTGGAATGATGGGTAACATGACAGGCCCACAAAAAATGGATCTCATGAGTTGCCCTATGAAACCAATAATAAATAAAATCTACTGCAAGCAAGACGAATGTCCATGCAAGAAACGATTCTAGGTTAAATTGCCAACCCTCCGCAGTTCTTATCAGCGGAGAAGAAGATGGAAATTCGCCTAGATTGAAAAGAGTTTGGACTGAATAGTATATTCTAATTTTATCATATAGAAGAATGGCCCCTAAAGTGATTATGACTCCGGTAAAAGAGTATAAAATTCCAGTTGCCAGATCAGAAACAGAATCATTCCATCTATAAACTGATTTTTTTCTTCCCCAAATAAATTCTATCACGGCCAGTCCCAGGAAAAAAGGAACCGCCTTGTCCAAAATCGTTTCTTGCATATCCCACACTCTTCTCTTTAATTTACTGTATTTAAGAATTTTGCTAATTTACGGACGAGGAACCTAGGGCTGATCCTGATAGATTGTGCCATTACCTTGTTTGCCACTCCGGAGATCACAACAGCCTTACCTGCCTTCACACCCTGGTAACCGACCTTGGCAACATAAGCCGCATCTGCTTTCGGAACAAGACTACTATTTAAGATCGCAGACTTGTCCATTTCTGCTCTTTTGAAAAATTCAGTTTTAGTTGGACCTGGACAAAGACAGGTAACATTGATCCCGTCTTTACGAACTTCTTCCGCAAGTCCTTCTGAGAAAAATAGAACGTAAGCTTTGGATGCATAATAATTCGTCATCATAGGTCCAGGCTGGAAGGCAGCAGTAGAAGCCAC
This sequence comes from Leptospira venezuelensis, assembly GCF_002150035.1. Lineage (NCBI taxonomy): Bacteria > Pseudomonadati > Spirochaetota > Leptospiria > Leptospirales > Leptospiraceae > Leptospira > Leptospira venezuelensis. Next base: position 250,234 of record NZ_NETS01000008.1, read on the forward strand.
ATTTAAAATTTTTCCTGAATGTCTTTCTCTCATGTCCTTTAAGAACAGATGAGTTAATTCCACAAGCGAAGTCACATTGACTTGGATGAGATCCAATTCTTCTTTCAAATCCAAAGAATGGAATTTTCCGTTTGTCCCAAAGCCTGCATTATTTACTAAAAGATCTACGATCGCTTTTTTCTTTTTGGCGAAGTCGTAAATCTTTTTGGGAGACTTTGGATCGGATAAATCTGCGGAAAGGATTTCTACATTCGCGCCTAAACTTTCCATTTCCTTTTTTACTGAGTTTAGGGTTTTGAGATTTCTTGCTACGAGTATTAGATCGTAACCATCTTTAGCGGCTAATTTCGAAATTTCATAACCGATGCCCACGCTTGCTCCGGTAATTAATGCTGTTTTTTTCATGATTGATAAGATTCCTTATTGAAAGAGTGTATCTGTTTTTTCGCTGCCAATTTTAGATTTGGATTTCCTTTCAGGAAAGTAGAAATTGAAAAAAGCTTTACCTTAAGCGCAGTAATAGCGCATACTCTTGTCGCTTATGATAAAACTACACGGTTACCCGATCAGCAATTATACGAATAAGGTCAAATTGGCACTTTTGGAAAAAGGTTTGGAGTTCGAAGAAATCCGCACTCCTTTCTCTCAAGACGAGGAGTTCCTACAAAAAAGCCCAATGGGAAAAATCCCCTACTTAGAAGTAGATGGAAAGTATCTGGTGGAGTCCCAAGCAATTCTGGAATTTTTGGATGATGCCTATCCTAATACTAAACGTTTAATCCCGGCGGATCCATTCGAAGCAGCCGAAGTTAGAACGATTATATCATTCATAGAAAATTATATAGATATTCCAGCCCGCAGATTGTATGAATCAATTGTAGAAGGAAAAACAATCTCACCTGAAACTGTGGAACTCACCAGACTCTCCATTCAAAAGGGAGCAAGAGCGCTTTCCAGAGTGGCAAAATTTTCTCCTTATATAGCAGGGAAAAAATTCACTGCAGCAGACTGTTCTGCGTTTGCCACCTTTCAGATCATAAACGATCATATCGCAGATTGGATCTCTCCGAATCCACTTTTCGAAATTCCAGGATTACAAGCATATCTGGATATGATGATGCAAAATCCAAATGCAGCTAAAGTGGACAAGCCTAAGTCAGTCGTGATGAAAGCTTTAAAAAGACTCCGCAAATAGAGCGGATCTAAATCTCAGACTTTTGTGCGCCGCGTTTTTCCTTGAGAAAAATTCGGATCAAACCTAGTTACAAAAAATCTGGTTGACTGGTTCGGTTCGCAAATTAACTTGCTGGTGGTCTTTATGGAAGCAGAGAAAGTCATTTCGGTCCCTATCAAAGAACTTCCTCACTTAAAAGTGATCCTAGCCGGATGGTACAATTTTTTAAAGGATAGTTACGATCAGAAAACGATAGATGCAAACGCCTTTAAAGATTCTTTAAAGACGAATGTGGTCTATAATATCGATTCCGACCAAGTAGAATTGCTACTTTCAGGTACGGAACAATTGCTTCAAAGCTTCCGCAAAAAACTTTCTTAAAGTTTTTCAGGCCACTAAATCATAGAGTTTTAATAAAGCATCTGGCTCAGGATCTCTTCCCAGAAAACGTTTAAATAGCACCATCGCGTTTTCGGAGCCTCCTTTTTCCAAAACCTCGGTTCTATATTTTAGAGCAAGATCAGCATCAAAAATTCCCTTGGATCTAAATGCAAAAAAAGCATCCGCTGCTAATAGTTCCGCCCATTTATAGCTATAATATCCTGCTGCGTATCCTCCTGAGAAAATATGCCCAAATCCGTTCTGGAACTTGTTATATCCAGGAGGAAAAAGAACGCTGACTTCTTTTCGAACGGTATCCAGAATATTCTGCACTTCCCCTTCCGAATATTTCTGCAGATGGATCCTTATATCAAAAATCCCGAATTCTAGCTGTCGAACTACTCCCATTGCAGCCAAAAAGTTTTTAGTATCCTTTAACTTTCGAGCGAGTTCCTTAGGGATTGGTTTTCCTGTTTCATAATGGAAAGCGAAGAAGTCTAAGACTTCCGGTTCATAAGCAAAATTTTCCAAAAACTGTGAAGGAAATTCCACTGCGTCCCATTCTACTCCGTTGATTCCGCTCACAGGAGGTTCTTCTATTTTTGCGCATAGATGATGGAGTGCATGTCCCATCTCATGGAAAAATGTAACTACATCCGAATGATTTAAGAGAGAAGGAGCAGAATCCTTAGAAGGAGGAAAATTACAAACCACGAATGCAGAAGGCAGGATCGTTTTACCGGAAAGTCTATTTCTAGTTTCCCAATGATTCATCCAGGCGCCGCCCTGTTTGTCTTTTCTAGATTCCAGGTCCAGATAGAGTCTTGCAATAATTTCCGAGCCGTTTTTCACATGATAAACTTCTGTTTTAGGATCCCAAATGGGAGCATTCGTTTTTTCGAATTTTAATCCTAAGAGTTTTTCCAAAAAGGAGAAGGTTCCTTTTACCACAGTATTCTTTTCGAAATAAGGACGAGTTAGTTCTTCATCAAAATCATAGTCCTTCTTCTTTAACTTCTCCGAAACATAAGCGCTGTCAAATGCTTGGAAGTCTGGAATGCCAATTGTTTCCGCAAACTTTTTGAGTGCAGAGATTTCCTTCTCCGCTACAGGTTTTGCAAGTTTTCCAATTTTCTGTAGGAAGTCCAATACCTGCTCTGGAGAATCTGCTACCTTAGTGGCCAAAGAAGATTCTGCGTAATTTTTATATCCGAGTAATTTTGCAGACTCATCTCTTAGAGCCAGGATCTCTTCTAATATTTTTCCGTTCCCGGGGGCACGAGTTACATATGCTTTATATAATTCTTCTCTTTTGGAACGATTACTTCCGTAAGTCATATAACAATTATAACTCGGAAATTGAAGAGTGAATGTATAAGTCCCGTCTTCGTTTTTGTATAATGCCTTGTCTGATTCGGGGATTTCTTTTACATCTTCTTCCGATTCGATTTTCATTTCGAAAGAATTTGTAGAGTCTAAAAGATTTTGAGAAAATTGATTAGAAAGATCCGACAGCCTAAGTTGTATTTCTTGTAGACGATTTTTTTTATCTTCGGGAAGTCCAACTCCACCTAGTTTGAATTGTAAGATTGCGTCTTCTAAAACTTTGTTTTTAGGCCTGTCTAAGCTCAACTTCTCATTGGCATAAATTTGAGAGTATAATTTGAATAATTCTTCGTTTTGACCGAGCTCAGTATAAAATTCTGTGATCTCTGGAAGGATTTCGGTATAATGTTCTTGGGTTTCTTCACTATTCTTAACACTATTTAGGTGGGAAAGTACAGTGAACTCTTCCTGCAATTCTTCCATTGAATTATTTAGGGGACGTATTATGGACTCGTAATTTACGTCTTTCTTCTGTAAAACTTCTTCCAAAACCTTCTTAGTGTTTTGTATCTTTTCTCTCACCTTCTCTTTTTGAGCAGAAAGTGCAATTTGGGGAAATTCTTTGAATAGAACTGAGGAACTCATCGATTCCAGACTTTCTCTTCCCGAATGGAAAAGCACCTATTTTCCATCTTGACAAGATTGAAAAACTGATTCGAATTCCTCCATTCCGGCCCTCTCATGAAATCTTATCTTCTTATACCTCTATTCTTTCTTTATTTGAGCTGCTCGAGTCCCCCCTTGCCCGTATTCCAAACTATGGAAGGCATCTGTCCCAAGTTGGATCTATTCGTTTTATCACAGCCTGAGATAGATGTACAGACGGGGAATGATCTGGTAGGGATCTATTGTAAGGCAAATATCACTCCTATTGGATTTGAATGGGAGATTAGCCTGGTTTTCAGAGATGAGATCCATCCAAGCACTTGGAAGGATTTTTTTTACAGGATTTACAGAAGGATCCGTTATGGTAGGACCTACGACATTGAATCATTTATAGTCAGACTGGAACCTGATGCCAAAACTTTTCAATTGGAACTGAAGAATGTTTATTCAGGAGAGCAGATTTTCCAAGAAGACCCAGTCGTTCACAAGGATAGAATACTTTCTTCTACACTTTTGGAAAATCGAAACTCATTGCCGATTCTTTATGTAAACACTTGGAATCATATGTTTGGGGAGAAGGACAATAATCCAGAGCTCACGAAACAAGAGATCCAAATTTCCGAGTTTCGTTTCGGATCCAGAAGCCAACTAGACGGGTATTTCGGGACTTATTGATAGGAAAAAGCCTTTTCCGAGCGGAGGATCTCAAAATCCTGGAAGAAACTTAAAACGAAGCAGGAGTTCTCACTATGGCTAAAATCCCTACTTCCCCCTTCGCGGAACTAGGTCCTAAAACTCCGGTGGAAACCGGAACCGTAAAACGGGGCATTTACGGTAGATATCTGGAAGAATTTACGGAAGGTGCAATTTTCGAACATCCAAGAGAACTGACAATCGATCGTTCTTTTGCACAAGAGTTTGCTACCACATTTATGGAAGCAAATCCACTTTATCTTTCCGCTCCTTACGCACAAGCTCACGGATTTAAGGATCTATTGGTTTCTCCTTTGATGGTGTTCAACATAGCACTTTCTTTGGGAGTTCAAAACGATTCTGAAAAAGCACTCGCAAACCTTGGATACTATGACGTTCAATTCTTGAAACCTGTATATCCAGGAGATACACTTTCCGCTAAAACCAAAATTAACAAAATTGATGATAAGGGAGCAGATAAACCAGGTATCGTTCATGTTCGTACAATCTGTTTGAACCAAAACAAAGAATTAGTTCTTCAATACGAAAGAAAGATCATGATCTATCACTCTAATGGAAAACCGAAAGGAACTCCGAAACCAGTGATCAAAGATGCGTTCTTCCCTGAGACAGATAGTCCAGTGATCGAACTTCCTGAGCTAAAATTTCCAAAAGGTTTCGAAACTGCTACCTGGACAGATACTTATTTCGAAAATTTTGCAGCTGGTCAGATCTATATCCACCAAAACGGAAGAACAATCACTGACGAACATTTCCCTTGGACTTACAGAGTTGGAAACACTCATCCACTTCATTACGATAAACTTTACTCTTCTGGAATCTCCGGACCAATGGGTGGAGAGCCTGTCGTTTATGGTGGACTCGTATTCGCATGGTTATGCGGACTTTCTTCCAGAGATGTAACTGAAAATGTAATTTGGGACCTTGGATTCACCGAAGGATATCATACTCAACCTTCCTTCAGCGGAGACACTGTGACTGCGATCACTAGAGTTCTTTCTGTAACAGATAGAGGAACCGAATTCGGAATCCCTGCAGGAGAAGTTCATCTTCAGTTCATCGGTCTGAAAAACATCAAAGCAAATGATGCTTTCGAAAAATTCGGAGCGGATCTATTCTTAAAAGAGAACGATAAGAAAAAACACGGGAAAGAAAAACTTCCTGAGAAAATTTTCGAAATCGAAAGAAAGATTTTAGTTAAGAAGAAGTAAAAGCCGCAGAGATATTAGAGACGCGGTGTAGTAATGACTCACGCGGAGGCACAGAGTCGCAGAGGTTTATAGGAATTAGTAAAACTAAAAACTCTCTGCGTCTTCGCGTCTCAACGTGCCTAAAAAACTGCGTCTCTTTTGAGTCTTAGCGACTTCGCGTGGGCTATGTCTCACCCTTCTAAAGTGGCGCTCATAGAGCCTTTTGAGGCTGGTAGTAAAGGATCTGGTCCGTAATTCAGGATTAAGTCTTGGATATGTTCTGCGTGTTCTAGTTCGCCTGCAAACACCACTGTCTTTTTCTGGGCATCTACTTCTACAGCGTGACTAAACGCTTGCTCCGGAGTCATCTTACAAATGTCCATGAGCATCATGATCACATATTCGTAAGTGTGTTCGTTATCATCCCATAAAACCACTCTCCAGGGTCCGCCGATTTGCACCGGATCTTCTGTGGTGATTTCTTCTATCGAGGGTGAGTTAGGCATGGCACGAAAAACTTACACCCGGCGTTCAACACCGGGTTATTTGTTATTTGGATTGGACTGCTTTTTTTGCAAGTTCCACTATGTTTTTAGACCTGAGCCCGAAATAATCCAGAAGTCCAGACCAAGTGCCGGATTTGCCGAAGCTGTCCTTCATTCCTAATTTAAGAACTCTTACTGGGTGTTCTTCGGATAAAAATTCGCTGACTGCAGAACCTAATCCTCCAATCACATTATGCTCTTCGCAAGTGACAACTGCACCACAAAGTTTAGCATATTTTAATATAGCTTCTTTATCGATCGGCTTGATGGTAGCCATGTTCAAAAGAGTAGCCTGGATGCCCTCTGCTTCCAGTTCTTTAACAGCTATCATCGCTTCGTTTACCAAAACACCGTTTGCAATGATAAGAACATCTTTACCTTCTCTCATCACTTCCGCTTTTCCGATCTCGAATTTATAATTTTCTCTTTCGATCAAAGGAAGATTAGGACGGCCTACTCTTACGTAAACCGGTCCTTTATAATCTGCAATTGCATGGATGATCTGTTTAGTTTCGTTATAATCGGAAGGACAGATCACTACCATTTCAGGAATGGCTCTCATTGTGGCAAAATCTTCGATACATTGGTGAGAAGCTCCGTCCTCACCCACTGTAATTCCACCATGAGAAGCTACTAATTTTACATTTAAGAAAGGATAAACAATGCTATTACGCACCACTTCCCAGGCTCTTCCGGATAAAAACATCGCGAAAGAAGAAGCAAATGGAACATAACCTGCAAGAGCAAGTCCGGCTGCATGACCAACTAAATTCTGCTCCGCAACTCCTACGTTGAAAAAACGATCTGGAAATGCTTTTGCGAATTTGTTGGTTTTAGTAGAACCGGAAAGATCCGCGTCTAGTACTACGATATCGGAACGGCTTGCACCCAATTCGTGCAATGCGTCTCCGTAACCGTCTCTGGTTGCTTTTTGATCTGCGCTAGATGCGGATACTGCTCCCATTAACCTTTCAATGCTCCTGCTTTATCAGTTCTTTCCCAGGTAAACGTCTCTCCACTTCTTCCGAAATGCCCGTAAGCAGCGGTTTCCCTGTATTTTCTTCCCTTCTCCAATAATTGTAAGGATTCAGTAATCCCTCTTGGAGTTAGTTTGAAGTTTGCTTTAATTCTTTTTACGATTTCTTCTTCGGAAAATTTGCCAGTTCCGAAAGTATCTACGTGAACCGAAACTGGCTCAGCAACACCGATCGCATAAGCCAATTGCACCTCGCACTGAGAAGCAAGACCTGCAGCTACCACGTTTTTCGCGATATATCTACCCATGTAAGCAGCGGAGCGGTCCACTTTAGATGGATCTTTTCCGGAGAATGCTCCACCACCATGTCTTCCGTAACCACCGTATGTATCCACGATGATCTTACGTCCTGTCAGACCAGTATCCCCGTGTGGTCCACCGATGATGAACTGACCTGTTGGGTTGATAAAATATTTCGTATCTTTTAAGAAGTTCGCAGGAATAACTTTTTTAATACATTCTTCAATTACAGATTCCTCAATTTGTTTGTGAGAAACATCAGGAGAATGTTGTGTAGAAATTACAACTGTATCTATACGAGTAGGTTTTCCGTTTTTATATTCTACAGTTACCTGAGACTTAGCATCCGGACGTAACCATTTTAATTTACCGTTATGACGTAATCCGGACAAATGTCTAACTAACTCGTGAGAGTAATAGATCGGCATAGGCATAAGTTCAGGAGTTTCATCGATAGCGAACCCAAACATCAAACCTTGGTCACCCGCACCTTGTTCCTTAAACAGACCTTCTCCCTCAGTAACACCTTGAGAAATGTCAGGACTTTGGGCATGAATATGTGAAGAAACTACAGCGAACTCAGCGTCAAAACCTAAAGAAACATCGTTGTATCCGATATCCTTGATTACATTCCTTGCGATCTCTACCGAGTCTATTTTGCCCTTACTAGTTACTTCCCCCGCAACTACCACTAGGTTTGTAGTCACTAAAGTTTCGCAAGCTACCCTGGATTTAGGATCCTGAGCTAAATAAGCGTCCAGAATTGCGTCGGAAATTTGGTCGCAAACCTTGTCCGGGTGTCCTTCCGATACGGATTCCGAGGTAAAGATGAAGTCTTGAAGGGACATTCGATTGTAATTCCTGTTAAAATTATTTCGAAGGGGAGAATCTTCCCCGCCTAAAACTATAAACCTATGTAAGTCGTCACTGTCAAGTGAATCCGCCCCAACCTTTTCCGGTCCCAGAAGGGTTCCTAAGGAAATTTAGTCAAAACTTATGAAATTGGTTTGTAGGATTTATACGGTGAAAAAAGCATTTCTTAGATGAAAATTCGGGTCTCCGATATTAAGGTAAAGAACCGCATTCGTAAAGATTTAGGTGACTTACATGGTCTCAAATCTTCCATACAAAACTTAGGGCTTTTGCATCCGATCATTATCGACCTGGACAATAAATTAGTCTCTGGCGAAAGACGCCTGGAATGTGTAAAACTTCTGGGCTGGGAATATGTTGATGTCAGAATCGTAGATGTACGAAGTAAAAAAGAAAGAGTTTTGATCGAAGCCGAAGAAAACAATGTGCGGCTACCGTTTACCCCAGAAGAACAAGAAAGGGCTCAAAAGCTATTAAGAAGATATTCCCATACAGGGATCCTTGGTAGATTGTTTGCCTGGTTATTGGATCTTTGGGAATGGTTTTGGTCCTGGCTTTTCAAAAACTAAACTAAACCACCTATCCATCATCCCCTCATTCAAAACGTTTCTGTTAAGAGACCTGGAAATTTTTTTACTCTTCAAATGGAACTTGTTATATGATCCCCGGTGAGACGTAAATTACCACTTTGTAAAAATTTTGCACCGCAAAAGAGGTGTAGGAAACAAAAATTTATTAATTAGATTTACAAAAAGGAATCTCTTCTCTATCTTGAGCAATCCATACCAAGGAGATCTCTCGAATGAAAAAATCTTCGATCCTTATAATCTCCACCGCTATAATGGTCAGCTTTGCTGCATGTATCGGTGGACTTCCCGGCCTACAAAGTAATTTCTCGGTCGGTGAACAAGACATTCCAGGAGTAGGAGTTAAGAAGCTTTTCGCACCTTATTCTGAAACTGTGAACTATTGGGGATACATCAAACCAGGACAAGCCGCTGACGCAGTAGTAAACGGAAAGAAATCATATTTCCTTTATATTTGGGTTCCAGCAGCTATCGTTGAATTAGGTGTTCGTCTAATTTCCCCTACCGGAGAAATTGGTGAGCCATCTAGCGGCGACTTCGTGAGCGAGGCTTTCAAAGCTGCAACTCCTGAAGAAAAAAGCATGCCAAACTGGTTCGATACTTGGATTCGCGTAGAGCGCTTAGCAGCTATTATGCCGAACCAAATCGAAGGAGCAGCTAAAGGAAAAGCACTTCAAAGTCTTGGCGACAATGACGATGGAGACGATACTTACACTGAAGAGCGTCACAACAAGTATAACTCTTTACTTCGTATCCAAATTCCTAATATTCCAAAAAGCTTAGATGAACTTAAAAACATCGACACTAAAAAACTTTTAGTTCGCGGTTTATACAGAATTACCTTCACTACTTACAAAGTAGGCGAAGTTAAAGGTTCTTTCGTAGCTACTGTTGGAGTTCTTGGCCCTCCAGGTGTTCCAGGTCTTTCTCCTATTCTTCACGCAAACCCAGCTGAATTGCAAAAATTAGCTGTTGATGCAGAAGAAAAATTGAAAGCTGCAGTTGCTGGAGACAAGAAGTAATCCTTCTTTTTTCCCGCTTTGCTTAAAGCCGAAAGCCGTCGGGTCAAACCGGCGGCTTTTTTATGCCATCTTCTATATGCAATTTCTCACGCGAAGGCGCAGTGGCGCGGAGTTTATTTTCTTTTTCCAAATGCTCAATGTTCAATTTTTTGACCCAATCCTTAAATTAACTAAATCCTCTAAACATCATAAACCATTATCCAAACCCTCTCTGCGACTTTGCGGCTCTGTGTGAAAATACCTCTTTCCTACTCTGTAGCTTCTTTGCGAAAAACCTAATACTGTTCAGTTTCAAAAAAGTATCCATTCTCCTCTTTTTTACCTTTCCAGATATAAATCATAAATTAACGCTTCCTTAAGAAACGCAATCAAATTGAACATAAGTTCATTTATATATTTTATATTCGGAGAATATCCATGCTTGAAAATAATTATTTCTTAGAGAATGAAGACCTTAAACAATATTTCGAATCCTTAATAGACTGGGAAGAAGTGGTAAATGCTTTCGAACAAGGATTTTCCGACAAAAAAGAATATGAAAAAACCGGCAAAGAAGAACTGGCATTAGCTCCAGGAAGTAAAGAAGAAGCCATTGAATTTTATAGATCCGTATTGGAATCGGCAGGAGAGATCGCAGGAAAAGAAATAGCTCCATTTGCACAGAAAATGGATGCAGAAGGTTTAATATACGAAAAAGGTAAAGTTAAATTCCCTAAAGAAATGATAAACGCAGTCCATCTGGTCAAAGAAGCCGGAATTCTTCCCTACTCTATCGGACGTAAACACGGCGGACTTGGACTACCTTGCACCGTGCAAGCAATGCTTATGGAAATGTTTTCCAGAGCAGATGGATCTGTTGCGATCGCTTTAGGATGTATGAATCTTGCGGAAACCATTGAGAGATTTGGTTCAGATGAAATGGTACAAACTTACGTACCAAAAATGGTAGCTGGAGAACTCTGCGGTGCAATGGCACTCACAGAACCGAATTATGGATCAGATCTCCCGAATTTACAAACAAAAGCAATCAAAGGAGAGGATGGAGTCTGGAGAATTACAGGAGCCAAACGATTTATCACTCATGGCTGTGGTTTTGATGATAAACCGTCCATCATCCTTACATTAGCAAGAACCGGAAGTCCAACAAGTGGCGCAAGAGGACTCTCATTCTTTATTGTTAAAAGTGAAGATGTGGAAATCGCAGGCATAGAGAAAAAAATGGGGTTACATTGCTCTCCCACCTGCGAGGTAGTTTATGAAAATACTCCAGGTATATTAATCGGAGAAGAAGGTTACGGCCTTGTAAAATATTCCATGGCAATGATGAACGGAGCAAGACTTTCCATCGCAGGACAGGCAATGGGAATCGGAGCTGCCGCATATTATGAAGCTATAAAATACGCTGATGAAAGGGAACAATTCGGCAAGAAGATCAAGAATATCCCAGCAGTGAAAAAAATGTTGGATCTAATGGACAGAGAGATTCTCGCAATGCGTTCCATTTTACAGGAAGCTTCCAGATCAATAGACCTATATCATTGGAAGTCGGAAAAAATGAAAGAGTCCGGAGTAGACGAAAGAGAAATCAAAAAGGACGAATCAATCAAAAAATGGGAAAAACTCGCAAACCTATTTACTCCATTATCTAAGTATTATATTACAGAACAGGCAAATAAGATAGCATTCGATGCACTGCAGATTCATGGAGGAGCAGGTTATACATACGACTATGATATTTCTAGAATCTATAGAGATGTAAGGATCACAAATATCTACGAAGGAACCACACAATTGCAGGTCGTAGCAGCCATTGGAGGAATTGTCACCGGACTCGGATCCAAAGGGATCTTAAGACAATATTTGGATGAAGAAATGTCAAACTTCTCACCTTCTAGAGAGCTTTCAGACAATCGCAAAACACTGGAAGAGTCCCATTCTATATATTCTTCATTAGAAAACGGAACATCCAAGGACGAAGTCGCATTCGAGCTGGTAGAATCTGCAACCAGAGTCATAATCGGCGTGATTTTAGAAAGAAGCCTAAAAAAGCTGGATGGAGATCCTAAAAAGGAAAGAGCTACGCTAGTACACTTTTATAACCTAGATAGCTCAGCTTTATTAGAATATAATAAAATCCGCATCCAAAATAAGAAGAGCCTGGCCCTAGTTTAGGGCTTTTCTCCGTTTCCAATTTTCGATGATTTGATACATACGCAGTGGATAGATAAGGAATCTATCCGCGAACATCATCAAAGCAAATATCCTCGAAGGTAATACTCTCTTTTTATTCCAGCGAATCCCAGATATAACCGCCGAAGCGACCTGTTTCGGGGTTTGAGAAGGAAAAGGCACCGGAACCTTCTTACCAGCTGCATCGAAAAAATTTGTTCGAGTAGCGATTGGATAAACAATCATCAACCGATGAGGTTTTTTTAGTTCAAACTGAAATGCTTCCGCAAAAGAATGCACCGCCGCTTTGGTTGCAGAATACAATGCATAACCTGGGATAGACAGAAAGCTCATAGCAGAAGCGGTGATGATATAATAGACCGGGTTAGAATATTCTGACTGAACTTTTTGCAAGCCGTAGATAGCGGAGAAAACATTTGTCTGAAAAATTTTTTCAATACGTTTCCAATCTGGCTTCTTAATCTCTTCATAGTATGCAAAACCTGCATTTGCATAGAAGATATCAATACCGCCCAAAACCTTTTCTGCTTCCTTAAAAATTTTATCTACGTTTTCAGAAGAGGAAACATCACATTTAAATTTTTTCACCCTCTCGTCCGATACTTCTAAGCGAGAAGGATCCAGATCCACTGCTAAAATTTTAACACCATCGAATTTAAGAAGTTTAAGTAAAGTTTCCTTCCCAATTCCGGATGCAGCCCCAGTTATCACGACACGTTTTCCTTTTATATCCATCTTCCCTTCCTATTTAGATCCTGTAGAAATTAATTTAATCCGACTATTTAGGAAACAAAAATACTTACATCCAGGCTTTTGTAAACATCTGTTCACAAAACAAAATCAATTAATCGAAAGGTTTATAACGAACAATGTCAGGAAAATAATAAATTATTTATTCAATCCTTATCCAAACGATTCAAAAAATATCTTTCCTTTCAAAATATCTTTTGAACAATCGTTACGGCATATTCATAAATGTTATGCATTGAATCCGGGTTTGCTCCAGGATACTTAAAATGATACAAAGGAATTTTTATCATATCTTCGAAACTATTCATAGAAAAGTTTCATACACATTCTCCATAGTTGCGTTTTCTTTAACCGGCGGATGGTTCGGGGCAATGTATGCCTATTTTTTTGGTCAGGCAACCATCCCGATGTTTTCTGTAAAAACACATTATCCGATCATTCTCTCCTTTTTTTTAGCAACAATCTTAGTTACAATCTTACATAGTATCCAATATGGGTTCTTAGCCCGATTTGGGTTTTCTGGAATTGAAACTCATATCAGAAGAATTAATAAAGCCTTGGATCATAATTCTTCCATACGAAGACTAGGCTCGGAAGAATTGGATCTAATACTATCCGATCTAATTAAATTACCTACTCATAATATGATCACCGCATTCGGTTATGGATGTTTTGTTTTTTCAGTTAATGTGGTAGCCTATTTAATATTTAATTATGAGCTTAAAGAACTTTGGTATATTTTTTTAGGCTGGTCGGCAGCTATTTTCGTTTATTGCGGCTTTAGTTATATTATCACGGATTATATCACGGGTCCCAAAAGGGTAATGTTAAAGAAAGTCTTGTTGAGTAGATCCTACTCTTCTAATTTTCCAGCCGGATTTTTGGGCTTAAAAGGAAAGTTTGGATTTCTACTTTCCTTGGTATTACTTTCTTTAAGCATATTAGCAGTTTATGTAGGACTAAGGCCAAATTCTTATTTAGAGATCGTCATTTTCATCGGGCTCACCTTCTTTGCTGCTACCATACTCATTATATTATACTTCCAATCCATTTCGACTACCCTAGAGCAAATCGGAAAATCTGCGAATGATCTGGCTGCAGGTGGTCCAGGAAAATTGCCCCTGGTTTCGAATGACCGAGAATTTTTAGGATTTGCAAGAGACTTTGCAAAAGCGACAGGAGAAATAGGAAGGATCAGAGAACATCTTCAATCTTTAGTCGAAGAAAAAACTTCGGAGCTTAGAGAAACATTACGAACTGTAGAAGAACTTAAAAAACAACAGGATGGAGACTATTTTCTTACTTCTCTTTTGATAAAACCCCTTGGGATCAATCGAACGACTGGAAGAAAGGCAAAAGTTGATTTTTTAATTAAGCAGAAGAAGAACTTCGTATTTAAGGGTAAAGAAAGCGAGATAGGCGGAGATATTTGTATCGCACAAGAAATCCTTTTAAGAGGAAAGGAATACACAGTATTTTTGAATGCGGACGCTATGGGAAAATCATTACAAGGAGCAGGAGGTGTTCTTGTATTAGGAGCTGCATTCCACTCTATTCTACAAAGAACACTTACAAATGAAAATACCTACTCACTATACGCTGAAAAATGGATAAAGAATGCATTTACAGAATTGCATAAATTATTCCAGGGCTTCGATGGAAGCATGTTAGTCTCCATGGTTTTGGGCGTTTTAGATGAACAGGCAGGCATATTATACTATATTAATGCAGAGCATCCTTGGTCCGTTCTATACAGAGATGGAAAAGCCTCCTTTTTAGAAGAAAGTTTACAATACAGAAAATTAGGGACTCCTGGTATGGAAGGAAGTTTAAGCGTAAAAATTTTCAGACTCCAACCGGCCGATATTCTAGTTATCGGATCTGACGGAAGAGATGATCTAGAGATCCCTACTAAGTCTGGAGAAAAAACAATGAATGAGGATGAGTCCCTATTTATGAAAATAGTAGAATCTTCTGAGGGTAATCTTCAAACAATTTTAACAAACTTGGAAGCTAAAGGAAGGATTACGGATGATCTTTCACTTCTGCGAATTGAATATGATCCCGGCAAATCCTCAAACAGAACGAAACCAGGGAAAGAAGTTCAAAATCTAAGCAAAAAAGCGAAAGAATTCTTAAAAAATAAAAACATTACGGAAGCAATTCTTGCAATTGAAGAAGCGCTAAACCTATCACCGAAAAACCAAATATTAAAGAGAGATTTGATCAGGCTGCATTATAGAAATGGAAATCACCAAGAAGTTTGTTCTCTTATGGATTCCTATGTAGAGGAAAATCCGGGCGATACAGACATGATCTATACTGCTTCCTTCTGTTTCAAAAAAATCGGGAACTTCAATCGTTCCTTAGAACTTGCAGAAAGGATCCAACTTCGGAATCCGGGGATCCCTGCAAATTTAGCACATATAGCAGACTTAAATTTAAAATTAGGGAGATCCGAGAAAGCAATTAACTTTGCAAAACTAAGCCTCGAATTAGATCCACAAAATGAAAGTGCCGTTCAAATTTTAAAAAGTTTGAACGGAAAATCCTAATCGTAAGTTATATTAAATTTTCGAGATTCGCTCTTGCAGAAGGAGATCCTAAAACCGCAATTTTATCCGATTCTACAATCCGTTTACCAGTTTTTCCGGACCAAGCTAAGTTCAACATAGACTTGGCAACTGTCTTGGCATGAATAGATCTATACTTTTTCAAAGGACCCAAGAGTAAAGGATTGATCAAAAATGCAAGTTTAGCCCCGATCTTCTCCCCTAACCTAAATTCTTTTCTATCTCCTTCCAAAAGAGAAGGTCTAAAAATCCCAAAAGTCTCAAAACCAAGTTTTGAAATTTCTTCCTCTACTTCTCCTTTTACCTGATTATAAAATACGAAAGAATTCGGATCTGCTCCTAGTGCTGTCACTATAAAGAAAGATTTTACTCCCTTCTCTTTTGCAACTTTAGCAAAGCTGATAGGATATTCAAGATCTACCTTTTTAAAATTCTCTCTTGAGCCTGCTTTGCCAATCGTAGTCCCTAAAGTGCAAAATGCATCTGTAATACCTTGCGGAAACTCGGGGAACTTTTCCCAATCGGTAAGGATCAATTCTAATTTGGAATGAGTCCATTCCAATGGTTTTCGGACCAAAAGATAAACCTTATCCCAAGACGGATCTATTAATAATTCCTGCACAAGTTCTCCGCCCACAAGCCCGGTGCCGCCTGCAATGATAGCAACTCTATGGTTCATTTTTCCATCCTGTTCTTTCCAAGGCTGATCGATCTTGGTTTTATATAAAAGTTCCAACGATTCTGATATTTATATCGGAATTATAACATTCCTTTTGTTATCCGAGTCAGTCGAAAACAATAAGAAACGATTGAAGCAAAAATGGAAAGGAGTATTTTAGGAAGCTATGCCTATCAAAGATTATCTACCTAAGTTTCTTTGTAATATCTTAGAAATTACCGACCGAAACAAAATGGACGATTCGGTCCGTAAAGTTCTAGAAAATGAAGAGATCATAGGTGCCTATGTATCCAACGCCTTCCGATATCTGCTTTTAATATTTTTTGCTGCTCAATTAGCTTTGAACTGGAAAAGCGGAGATGCGATCGTAAACGGGATTGCATTTGCAATTTTCACCGTAGTTACGATTGGGCATACATATGTGATACGCACTTGCACACATTGGGCAATCAAAGGTTTTTCTTATTTGGCATTGGTCTCTGACTTTTTTGTCATCAGTTCCTTATTATTGTATTATACTCTTCATCAAAATTCCTTTGATCTAGGATTTGCGATTAAGAATCCAATCATGAATTTTCTATTCTTCCCTCTTGCGTTTTCATTGATCCAATTCAGATTAAGATATGTCGTCTTAAGCGTAATCCTATTCTATCTAGTTTATTTCGGAATATTCTCTTACGCGTTAATATACGATAAGATGGTGTTCGCAAAGGATTGGGGAGATTATGTAATGGGACCGAATGTCTTAGTCACAGACGCGCTATTCGGAAGACCCATGGTTTATCTAATACTCGCATTTTTCTTTTCTTTTGGAATATTAAGAACTTTGATCATGATCAGGCGAATAGGCGAAGGAGAAGCACAAAGATCTCTGCTATCTCGCTACTTCTCACCAGGAATGGTAGAAGAAATGATGACTAACCCGGATGTATTGGAAGGACGAAGACAAACTGCAACCATACTATTCACTGATATCCGAAACTTCACTGCACTTTCAGAAAACATGGACCCATTGGAACTGAGTAGATTCCTGTCTTCCATTAGAGAAACATTAACTGATTGTGTTTTCGAATTCGGCGGAACCTTAGACAAGTATATAGGCGATGCTGTCATGGCCACATTTGGAACTCCTTATCCTTCTGATGATCCTGCATCAGATGCAATTAGAGCGTTGCAATGCGGTCAGAAAATGTTGGAAAGATTAGGAGAATTCAATAAGGCAAGAGAATCCAAAGGATTAGAGCCAGTTAGTATTGGAATAGGTATCCATACGGGAGAAGTTTTCTCCGGAAATATTGAAACTAGCAGAAGAGCGGAATTCACAGTGATAGGAGATGCAGTAAACACTGCTTCCAGAATTGAATCACTTACTAAAAACTTTGGTAAAGAACTGTTAGTCTCAGAAGAAACCTGGAAACTAGCAGGTGCAAATTTCAGAGGAGAAACACTTCCGCCAGTACAAGTAAAAGGAAAAGAAAAACCGGTGACTGTGGTTGCAGTTGGAGCTTAAAAAATTTAACCGGTTGTAGGTTCTATTCTAAAAATATCCACTACTCGATGCATTCGGATCGTTTGACCGCTCAGCATAAGACTCATCTTCTGCAAGTCTTCTAATAGCGATCCGATCCGAACTGCACCCTCTTCTATTTCACAGAAAAAATCTCTCATTCGGTTTAATTCAGAATAACGTTTCTCCATATCTGCGGCAACGGATTCGCTCATATTAGCAACTCCTTGGATAGAGGTTTCTAAATCATCTGATCTGGAAGAATAATCTCGAACCGAGTCGAAAGCCCCTTTCATAGTTTTGGAAAGCTCCGGGATTTTAACCAAGATCGACTTAAATGAATCCACGGTTTCGGCCAAGGATTGTAAAGATCCATCTACGGTTTCCCAGATCTCTCTCAAATACATATTTGCCTGCTTTGCATTTGAAGCAGTTTTCTCAGAAAGAACCGAAATCTGCTGTGCTACCACTGCAAATCCTTTATCTCCACCTCTTGCAGACTCAATTGACGCGTTGATAGATAACATTCCGAGTTGTTCCGCTATTTTCTGAAGAATTCCCACAAGCTCCTCTACTTTTTTAGCGGAACCATTCAGACCTTGCATACTTTTAACGGTCTTCTCTAATCTTTTCTCTCCAGTAAATGCAATGGACTGTATAGAGTCGCTGATTTGATCTGATGCTAAAATATCAGTTTGGAGTTCCTTCATTCCTTGGGACATTTCCTCCGACATTCTTCTCATTTCGGATGATCTTCTTCTTTCTTCTCTCACCAGATCGAGTACTGCCTTTAAAGAAGTTTCCAATAAGTCTGAGGTTTCCCTTATTAGGGTTGTTTTTTCTTTTTGATTTTCGATTTCTTTTGTAATAGCAATGGTAGAAGTTTCTAAATGCCCGGATTCGTTTTCGATCTTATCAGAGTTTTCTTTTACAACTCCGATAATTTGAGTTAAACTCAAAAGTAAACGATTGAATAATTCTGCAACGGCACCGGATTCTACTCCAGGATCTACATCTATCCTTTTCCTTAGATCTTTGGAATCTGCAACGTATTTCATTGCGTTCATTAAATCTAACCATACAGTTTTAGCTCCGTGCTCGGATTCATTTAGGCCTCTATCTTCTTCTTCCGAAGATACACGGATCGATATGGTAAACTTCATAAGAAAAAATAGAATAAGTCCCATACTAAAAGACCAAACAGCGCAAACGGCCACACCTGTTAGTTGAGCCTGCCACTGATTCCAACTACGCAGTGATTCTTCTTGTGCAAATAAACCCACAGCCAAGGTACCCCAAATTCCCCCTACTCCATGCACTGGAAACGCACTGACCACATCGTCTAATTTTAAAATATTCTCCATGATCCAGACGGCAACTTCTGCAAGTATACCTGCAATCAATCCAATAATTAAAGAAGAAGCAGGACTCATAACATCACAACCTGCAGTGATTGCGACTAGTCCTGCGAGAACTCCGTTAATCGCTCCTCCTACATGAGGAACACCTTTAGTAATATAATCAAATATGATTGCCGCACTACATCCTGCGCAAGCAGCCAAACTAGTATTCACGATAATTTTGGGGACAGCGTCAGTTAAAGAAAGTGTACTTCCACCATTAAATCCGAACCAGCCGAACCATAAGATAAAGGTTCCTAAAACAGAAAAAGGGAGATTATGACCGTATAACTCTCGAGGTTTTCCATCCAAATCAAAACGATCCTTTCTAGGACCGAGAACAATCACCCCCGCAAGAGATACCCAGGCTCCTACAGAATGTACGACTGAACTTCCAGCAAAATCATGGAAACCGGATCGACTCAACCAGCCTCCGCCCCAAGCCCAGTGACCGAAAACAGGATATATAAATAAAGAAACAAAAAGAGAACAAACCAAATATGCCTGGAATCGTATCCGTTCGGCAACTGCACCGGACACGATAGTTGCAGCGGTTCCCATAAATGTAACTTGAAAAAGGAAGAAGGCAAATTCTTTGCCTGTGCTAAGACCTTCTAAAAGAAATAGATCTTTACCGAACCAACCATTAAAACTAGTCCCATACATTAAACCGTAGCCGATCAAAAAGAAACAAATAGTTCCTACAACATAATCGAGTAGGTTTTTGATCGCGACGTTGATCGAGTTTTTAGATCTTACTAACCCGGATTCTAAAAGTAGAAAACCGGCTTGCATAAAAAAGACAAGTGCGGAGGCGAAAATCACCCATAACGTATCTACATTCTTTGCTAATTCTTTGGCGGCTGGAAGAACGGGATCCAATGAGAGAACCTCTCTTCGTTCTAAGAATGAGCATATGTATTGATTGATTATTTATTGAGAAAGAAAAAAACGTAAGCCGACAATAATTTATAACGTTACTTAATAAGCGAACTGCATTTGCATCGCTTCAGTAACAGGTAAATATCCCTCAAATAGGGTAATAGTCACGAAATCGCAGGTAACGCGAAAATTCCTGTCCTGCGACTTCGCATTGTAAATAATTTACTTCACTCCTGCTTTTTGTAATTCCTTACCAAGCTGTCCAGTAATCGTGCAAAAATACATTCTCCAATCGCTTACGAAAGATTTGAACGGGTATATAAATGTGGCAGGACGGTTTTTTTCTAAGAAGAAATGCCCGATCCATGCGAAAAAGTACCCGCTAAACAATGCTCCCAGTAAGTACCAAGCGTTTAGATAGAAGATTGCAGAAACGATAAACACAAGAGCACAAGTGGTTCCGATAAAATGGAATATCCGGTTCATTTTATTCGAATGTTCTCTCAAGTAAAATGGCCAGAATTCCTGTAGGGTTTCGTATTTTTTGTTTTCAGTCATCTTTGTCCCTCCGGAACTACATGATACGCGAGGGAAAAAGAATCCGCAACAACTTCTCTTCCATATATAATAACGTTCGTTATTTAAAAAGTTGGGGTTCCGACAATCCTTCCAGAGATTGGATATACTCCAGATAAGGCTTTATTTTGAATTTTTTAGAAGTAGAGTCGGAGGACATATAACGGATATTTCCAAGCACCGCTCTTTCGGGAGACCAAGGCCGATCGAATGCCCCAAAACACCAAAGAATACCTGTATAAGAATTCGGATCACGCCCATCATACGCATATTTATGATTCAAATCTTCTAATATACGAAATGCTTCCTCGGGTGAAGAGGACCATTCTATTACTTTTTTGCCCCATAACATTCTTAGATAATTTTGAATGGTGCCTGTAAGAACTAATTCTTTCTGAGCTACATTCCAAATAGGATCATGAGTCATCGCGTTTTCAAATTGTTCTTTAGAATATGTATATTCTCTCTTATCGCCTCTATGGGCATCTAAAGAAAGTTTAGCCCAATTCGGAAGAATGGAAAGATCCTTCCTAAAACTAGGCTCCTTATAAAACAAAAGATAACCCAGCTCTCTCCATGTGAGAAGTTCATCTAAAAAAGAATTTATATTTGGATTTGGATGAAAGAACCCCTCATTCTTTCCTCTATAAGAGTGATTCAATATATCGGGACTCCAATCTATTTTAGGATCAGAACTCAAAACCGCAGTTACGATCTCATCTATAGAGATCATTCCGAAATGTAAATAAGGAGAAAGAGAAGAAGCTTTCATTCTTTCAGGAGGCCTCGGTTCACTTCTTTCTTCGGAATAAAATGGAAGCCCTTCTTTTAGGAATTTTTTGAGAAGTTTCAGTCCTTCTTTTCTTCCCCCAGTCTTACCAGGGACAGGAAGAACATTCTGGAATTGAGAATTCATTTTTTTCAGATGGGAAGAAATGTCCTCTTTGTTTCCCGAAAATAGAAATTTCGGTTTTTTTAAAAGATCAGAGTTTGGAATCCCTTTTGGATTCGGTTTAGGATTAGATCTATGAACGTAAGATTCCGCAAATTTATCATGAAGTTTAGGTCTCAAAACACGAGCATACCCAAATGATTTTTCGTAAGAAGCTAATGGAGTGATAGAGTTAGAATCTACGAGCAGAAGTTTACAATCGAGCGTCTCGGAAACCTTCTCAGCATGTTCGGGAAGAAAAAAACAAGGAAAATCGTCCGTAATTACAACAGAAGCTTTCTTTAAAATACTCGGAATGATCTCGGAAAGTGAATGGTCTTTTGTTTCCACAAAAGACCAATATGTAAACCCTCGTTGTTCCGCATCTTCTGCAGTATCACAAATTCCTTCTAAAAGAAATTGTTGGAGTCTAGGAGAACTCCATCCAAAATCCATCATTACAGATTCAAAGATGACTAATGGTTTTTTAAATTTTTTAGCAAGATGAATGGAATAGTCCAGGCAATGGTTCCAAGCTAATCTTCGATTGGCTCGGATCCAATAGAGAATATACTCTCCATCTTCTAAGACGGGCTTTTTATTCCCTTCTCTTACCCTGATTAAGTTTCTTTCTGATAACAAGATTCTTCCTTAGACTTCTCTTTTCAAAAAACGGGAAATGAAAAATTTGAGGGTTTAGAAGGAATTTACGCAATATTTTAGCACTCTATCGGCTAAAGTGCTTGACCTCCCACCCCTGTTTCGGATTTCCTGGAATTTATATTCAAGCACTCATTTATTACAAGTGCTAAAGAGACTGAAAGGAGAAAGTCATGGCGATTAAACCACTGGGCGACCGTGTTCTGGTTGAACCTAAACAAGACGCCGAAGAAAAAATCGGCAGCATCTTCGTTCCTGATACTGCGAAAGAAAAACCGCAAGAGGGAAAAGTTGTAGAGGTAGGAAGCGGACGTTATGAAGACGGGAAGCTTGTTCCTTTAGAAGTTAAACCAGGTGATGTCGTTCTATACGGCAAATATTCCGGGACTGAAATTAAATCTGACGGCAAAGAATACTTAATCATCCGCGAAAGCGATATCCTTGCCATCGTGAAAAAGTAATCGGCCGAGGGAAGAATAATGGCAAAAGTTATTGAATATAATGAAACAGCGAGACGCAAACTTTTAGAAGGCGTTAATAAACTCGCTAATGCAGTGAAAGTTACCTTAGGTCCTAAGGGAAGAAACGTGGTAATCGATAAAAAATTCGGTTCCCCTACAATCACTAAGGACGGAGTTACCGTAGCGAAAGAGATCGAATTAGAAGATGCTCTTGAGAATATGGGCGCTCAAATGGTAAAAGAAGTTTCCACAAAGACAAATGACGTTGCTGGAGATGGAACTACTACTGCTACAATTCTCGCTCAATCCATCATCAATGAAGGATTGAAAAACGTTACTGCCGGTGCAAACCCTATGGCCCTGAAACACGGGATCGATAAAGCGGTTACTGCAGCTGTTGAAAGTATCAAAAAACGTTCCGTAAAGATCGAAAACAAAAAAGACATCGCTAACGTTGCAACTATTTCTGCGAACAACGATAAAGAGATCGGAAATCTTATCGCAGACGCAATGGATAAAGTTGGAAAAGACGGCGTTATCACTGTTGAAGAAGCTAAATCTATCGAAACCACTTTAGACGTGGTAGAAGGTATGCAATTCGACAGAGGATACGTTTCTCCTTACATGGTAACTGATCCTGAAGCAATGATCGCAACTTTAAGCGATCCTTATATCCTGATCTATGACAAAAAGATCTCCTCTATGAGAGACCTTCTTCCTGTATTGGAAAAAGTTGCTCAAGCAGGAAGACCTTTAGTGATCATCGCAGAAGAAGTAGAAGGAGAAGCATTAGCTACTATCGTAGTAAACACTCTTCGTAAAACTATCTCTTGCGTAGCTGTTAAGGCTCCTGGATTCGGAGATCGTCGTAAAGCGATGTTAGAAGATATCGCGATCCTTACTGGTGGCCAAGTGATTTCCGAAGACCTCGGAATGAAACTGGAAAACGCAACAGTTCAACAACTTGGACGTGCTAAAAAAGTTACTGTGGATAAAGAAAACACCACCATCATCGAAGGACAAGGTGCTTCTAAAGATATCCAAGGCCGCGTAGGTCAGATCAAAAAACAGATCGAAGATACTACTTCCGAGTACGATCGTGAAAAATTACAAGAACGTCTAGCAAAACTTGCTGGTGGAGTCGCAGTAATTCATGTTGGTGCTGCTACTGAAGTAGAAATGAAAGAAAAGAAAACCCGTGTGGAAGATGCACTTTCCGCTACTCGCGCTGCGGTAGAAGAAGGTATCGTTCCTGGTGGTGGACTTACTCTTTTAAAAGCACAAGAAGCCGTAGGCGGGCTGAAACTCGATGGAGACGAAGCTACCGGAGCAAAAATTATCTTCCGTGCTTTAGAAGAACCTATTCGTATGATCACTTCTAACGCTGGTCTGGAAGGATCCGTGATCGTAGAGCAAGCAAAAGCTAAAAAAGGAAACGAAGGTTTTAACGCACTTACTATGGTGTGGGAAGACCTACTACAAGCGGGAGTTGTTGACCCTGCAAAAGTGGTTCGTTCCGCTCTTCAAAATGCTGCTTCTATCGGTTCCATGATCCTAACTACAGAAGTTACAATCACCGACAAACCTGAAAAAGAAGGCGCAATGCCTCCTATGGGTGGAATGGGCGGTATGGGAGGAATGGGCGGCATGATGTAATTGCCTGCTCTTCCTTTCGGAAAAGTTAAAAAGCCGGGGTTTTGCACCTCGGCTTTTTTATTATAATTTGATCCCGAGAACCCTATCTATCTCGTTCCCGTCTTTTGTGATCGTGTGACTATATAATAAATTCAGAATAGAATATTTGCTATATTTAGTCTTGGTTTCATATTCCCAATCCCAGAGAAGGCCTCCCATTCCAGGAATTGCTAAAATTCCCATCGCATGTAACCCGTTCATATTATTTCCATATTGTCTGTAATAGAATAATCCGGGACCCACAAGCATCAGATCTTCTTCTTTGGAAATTTTTTGATTTCTATAATATAATAATCCTAAACCAAGCATATCGAATCTTCCGTCTTTTTCTGAAGAGAAATATCCCAGGACTGGAGGTATTAATGACGCAGTTCCTGCAGCATCCGAATGATAATAATACACAGGAAGGAAATTAGCCAGAGTTTCTCCAGGAGTGGATTTCAGACGCATCCAAAGGAAATTTGTATCCGAGTAATCAGGACGTCTTTCAAGGCCGAAGATCAATCCTCCTAAAACCGCGAATCTTGTTCTTTGTTCTTCCGATTCAGTATGGATCAAACCTAAGAATAAATTTAAATTTCTCCTTTTTTGGTAAGATTCGTAGTTAGTATCAAAAATCCCTGCAAACCCCCACCGATCCCACTCACTGTCCTTATAATTATAAAATCCTAATGCAAACCAGAACCTAGATTCTTTACTTTTCCTATAAAATGCAAGAGGAGCCAAACCATAAGCAGTACGTTCCGGATTGTCCAAATAAAAAGCGGGACCGATTACTAATCTTTCTAAACCCGAATTTCCGGATTTATAATCAGTAATTAACAAAAAGTTTAAATGTTTTTCTTTTTTAAACGGATCATTCTCCGATTCAAATCTATATATAGGAAAAAGATACGATTTGAAATATATACTAGTCGTTTCTTCTTTTTTAAGATCCTTAACAGTATGCAATGTATTTGAAAAAAGGAAGAATGCATTAAAATCCCTCCACTGATCTACAACCTTATCGGTACTTCCTTCCTTAGATGAAACGGATTCGTATTTAGAATAATCGATCAGTTTTAAGAATGTTACGTCTCTCTTGAAATATTCACGATATTCCATGTTCTGCTTTTCGGAATATGTGAATAAAAGAGGGATAGGTAGAAAGTAAAAAGAAGAACTAGTTTCCAGAGTTTTACTTCCGGAAGTCGAAAAAATCCCAATTGGATTCGCATTGAAGGAATTCCAACTTCCTTCTTGGAATTCAGTTCTATCGGAATAAAATAAAATTCCCCAGGTAACCCTTTCTTTAAAAAGATTCGGGACATTCCTTTCCTTATTAGAATAAAAAGGATAGATCGCAAATGAACTCTCTTGATCGGAACCTGAACCGTTTAATAAGCCTAAAACATTCCATCCGGAACCATTCCCCTTTTTATAACCGTAGTAAAGAATTGGAACAGTTGTATAACTCTCTACGATATTATCCCCTTCCTTCTCCGAACCCGAAAAATAAAAAGGAAATATATGAAAGCGACTCGAAGTTCTTTCTCCACTTTTTTCTTTAGATGAAGAAACGAGCCCCAAAAAGTTCCCTTTAGAAACGGACGGAGAAGATTCGTTATAATATCCTAATATAAAAAGTGTATTTTCCGTCGAGTTTCGTTTATAGTAGATCGTAGGGAAAAACAAAAAGTCTACCTTAGTGGTTTGTTCCTGAGTTTCAGTGGCTTTCTTAGATCTTGAATAATAATAAAATGGAGTGAGTAAAGAAGAGGATTCTTCTCCGTTCAATTCCCTCTTACTGGAATAAGCGGATAATAAAGTATAAAAATTGGAAACATAAGCTTCTTCAGACGAGACCTTAAGTTTAGAACCATAACTCAAATAAAAAGGAATTAATAAACTATAGGATTTCTCTTGGAATAGATCCTGATCTTGACTTGACTCAGAGCCAGAGTGGAATAAAGGCAAAAGTAAAGAATGAAAAGATCTGGTGGTAATATTTCCCTCTACGACCCTTTTTCTATAATACAAAGGAGAAATTGTGCGAGAATGATCCTTAGATTGGTCATGAGCGACTAACGGGAAAATCCTAAATCCCCAAGAATCCGGAGAATAATAAAAACGTGTGATTGGCCAAAGAACCGAATAATCCCTCACTTCTCCTTGTTTTCCTCTTAGGAAACCGAAAAGAAGATAGGACTCTTGGAAATTTTCCTTTTGGTCTTGCCTTCCATAAAATGGAAAAAGAACAAAATAGGATTCGTCTCCGATCCTACTCCAAAAGAATAAAGGAGCGGCATAAACTTTATCTGAAGTTTTTTCAGACCAAGAAAACCAACTTAAAGGTAAAAGCCTAAAATGACGTCTATCGTCTCCTCTCTCATAACTGAAAATCCCGAATAGAGCGCTAACTCCCCAGAAAGAACGAACTTTCTCTCGAGTTAATCTATTATACTGCCCCAGACCTTCTTTTTCATCTTGAGAATTTTTAGCAGAAATATTCTCAACAGGCAAATTGGAAGAGGATAATTCACTAGGGTGATTTTCCTTCCAAAATTGTAATTCTTCTTTGTTTACTGAAGTTCTTGTAGAAATGCTAAATAAACTATAGAATAAAGAAACATCCGCATCCAGATAATAATCTTTTTCAGTAGAACCAACTCCGGCAGTGCCAGAAAAACTTCCCAAAGTTTTAGAAGAAGAATAAGCTAATTTCAACTCTAAAGTTTTATCAGCCTCATAATAGTTTAACCAGAGAGGAAGGAACATATCTCCCTTACTTCGGGAATTACTCCAATTCCAATAGAGAGGGAACCAAGTTGAGAATTCCTCCTTACGAACCTTATCTACATTCGAAAACCATAATAGAGGCCAGATCCAAGTATTATTTTTATCTTCTGAACGGTTCCAATAATGAAAAAGACCAAAATGTGTATAAATATCATAATCTTTTCCAAAGCGGAAATAGAAAGGCAGAACTAAACGAAAGCTATCCCGTTTATAAAAATAGAACGGAAACGCGTAGGTATATTTTGCATCCCCCGCCTTGTCAAATCCTCTGCCCACAAGACCGAGAACATTCCAATAAGAATATTCATTTGTGCTATTTGAAAAATAGAATGGGTAAATCCTTCTTCTTGATTCTTGGTCCGTATCATATCTTTCATACAAAGTGACCAATGAGTATTTTTCAAACTTTGTCTTATACTCCTTAGAGTAAGATAATGGAGTAATGAGTTCCTTATAATCAGAAGTCTCGTTCCATTGAAAGATTGGAAGTAGAGTATAACTTTCAGATTTATATCCGGCCCAAGAATCCCGATAGAAATACCAAAACGGAAATAAAACCCATCTTTGGTACTGATCACCAACCTCACTCTTCCTGGAATAAAATGGGCCTACCCAAGTTCTTGTTTTATTCCAATAAGTGAACAATGGAATGATCCAAGTGTATTCGTTGCCAGTTTGGTTTCCTTTGGCCCATAATGGAATAAAATGAAAATATTCATCTGACTTATAGTACCAAAAAGGGAAGAAAGATCCTCGCTGAAATTTTCCTTGTTCATCCCAAGAAAGGTAGGTATTGATAAAATAATTCTGTGAGGCTTCCTTTTCCTTATTTCTATAAAAAAGCGGAAATAGGATTCTATATCCAGATGCATCCGAAGAATAATAAGAAATCGGAGTGATTACTTTTGATTCATCAGGTTTAAAGGAATGAAAATAGAGCGGAAAAAATAAAAATTTAGAAGACCCGTTCCAATTTTTCGTATAATAAAAATTTAAAGCATAAAGATCTAGATCTGTTGCGGTCCTGCTATAATAGAAAGGAAGTGGTAATAAACCGAATTTTTCCGTTCCATTATCAAAATAGGCCGGGAATAAATAAAGATATTCATTTTTCTTATGGAACATCAGAGGAAATAAATAAGAAGAAGAATAATCTCCCTTCTCGTTGGAATTCCAACCACTGATCAATAATACATTTGTATCGGACTTCCCTCCCTTTTCCCATTTTCTATTAAAAACGATCGGGATATTCGCAGTATAATTTTGCAATTCACCATTATGATAATTTCGATCCAAGAAGAAGGCTAAGTAATAGGAAAATTTTGTCTCTTCTTTTCCACCTCCTCCCAATTGAGGGGTTTCCTTCCATGTTTGTCCAAAAAGCGGAGTAAAAAAAGATCCTTCCTGGCCAGAATTCCAGGAATTATAAGAGAATAAAGGGAAGATGGTAAAATTAAAATCTTCTTTATCAGAATAAGAATTATATAATGTATTATAGAAGAATATAGGAAAAAAAGTGAAATTGAATTTTCTTTTACCGGAGCCCCAGTATACCAAAGGAAGAATGGAACCATAAGAAGATTCCTTATCTTCTCCCCAATGGAAGATCATAAAATGATTCCAATCGTCTCCATTTGTTCTATTCCTAAAAAATAAGAATGGAACCGCAAAATAAAATGATTCTTCCTTACCACTTTCAATTGTTTTACTTCTTCCAAACAAAGGAAGAAAGGACGGAAAAGATACCCAACTTTCCGAAAATTTTTCTCCTCTGGATTCGTAAGAGTTATAGTGGAATAAGGAAAAGTTTACACCGGAATCTGATTGAGGGTTCTGGATGCGCTGGGCATAATACAGCGGAAAAAAATAAGATCTAAAGGACTCATTCTCCTTAGCAGACAAATGATCAATAAGCGGGAAAAAACTGGTCTGAGTAAACTTAGGGTAATTCGTGCGGGTATAAAGTACAAGTATATTTAAGGAATAATGTGGTCCCCAATATTCTTCACTGGCAAAAGGAGGTAGCCTAAATCTATATTTATCTTCTTTATCACTTCCTAATATAGGTTTTTTTTCAGAAGTGAGAGTGTCGAAATAATCAGTTGCTTGGACATCGGAAGAAAAACAGACAAGAAGGACCGTAAAAGAGAAAATGGCGCTTCCGATTTTGGGAAGAAAATTTTTGAAAAAATTCCTAATCATAAACTTCCAAAAGTTTTAATTTACTCTTTTCTCCCCTGAGGATTTTGACCTTAGAAGGAGCCAGGCCCAATTCTTCTGCGACGGCTCTAACCACTGCATCATTCGCCTTACCTTCGGTAGCAGGCTCCTTTACTGCAACGATCCAAACACCATCCTCTGACTTAATCAAAGACGGCTTTTTAGAATTCGGTTTTACCCTGACCTGAATTTTCACCGCGGATCTTCCGGGCAAAATTACTTCTTACGAAATATTTTTCCAGCTATTAACCTTATCTCTTCTATACCTAAAAACAGACTGACTAGGAAAAAAATTGCCATACCGGGGAGGACAGCTGCGCAAAGAGAAATCCTGGAAGAATTCGCATAACTTAAACCTTTTTCGGAGAGGAACCCTAAGGCTTCAGGATGGATCATTTCCCTGTAGAAAAATAAAAATGCCGCCATCGCTAAAAGTGGCAGGACCAATTTTGCAATTTTTAATAGAAAACCCTTCCAGGGAAAAGCGACATCGTGCTTTTTTAAATAATTAGAGAGCAAGGTCCATGTCACCACGGTTGATACAGCAGAAGACAAAGCAATTGCTGAATGTTTTAGGAAAAGGATCAAAGAAAAATTCAATGTCAAGTTCAGAGCAAAGGTGAATGCTTGTACTCTCAAAGGAGTTTTTGTATCTTGGAATGCGTAATAAGTAGAGATCAAAACCTTATTCATGCTATAGAATGGGACAGCAACAGAATAAAATACCAACGGTAAGATAGTAGTTTCAGTAGCAATATGATCCCATCTTCCGCCGTAATAAATGGAATCCAAGATTGGACCCGCCAAGATACCAATGCCTAGAGCTGCTGGTGCAGTTAGAAATCCTGCAAATCCTAATACTCCTAACATTTCTTTAGGAACTTCAGAATGTTTATCCTGCTTTAAGGATGAAAGTAACGCAGGCAAAGTTGTAGTAGCAAGCGCAACACCTATAATTCCGGTCGGGAGTTGTACTAATCTTTGCGCATAATCCAAACTAACAACTGCACCTAAACCAGGATTCGTATTTTGCACATAGTTTGCTAAAAATATATCCACTAAAAGGCCGAGTTGGTAAAAACCTCCTCCGACCGCAGCAGGTAACATTAATTTAAATATTTTTGAAATAGCAGGATGTTTATAATTCCAGGAGAATATTGGGCCTTCTCCATTTTTAGAAACATACCATGCCTGGACACCCAACTGGATAATTCCTCCCCCCACAATTCCGAAACAAAGAACCCTAACCTTGGTCAGAAGTTCCCAATCTACAAAAGGGAAAATTCCCAGAAATATAGTAAGGTAACTTAGGTTCAGGATGATAGGAGAAAGAGAAGGAACAAAAAATCTATTTTTGACGTTAGAGATCGCCATATAGATCGAAGACAAACTTGCCGTGACAATTAAGAAAAATAGAATATAGGTAAGTTCTACTACAAGCCCAGAATATTCTGCAGTTCCACCAACGAGGATCGGAAGAGCAAAAGGAGAAAATGTAAAAACGATTACTACAAAACTTAGAAGGATTACGAAAAGAAAACTTAATACAGCTCCGCTCATCTTTCGAGCTGCAATTACTCCATCCTTCTCCGCATCCGAATATAATGGCATGAAGGATTGGGAAAGAGTTCCTTCCGCGAGTAAATTTCGGAACATATTCGGTAATCTATATGCTACAGAAAATGCGGAGGCGACTGTTCCTGTCCCGAAAGACACGGCCATAAAATGGTCTCGGAACACCCCTAAAATTCTGGAAATGAGTGTGTAAAAAGAAAGAGCGAAACTTCTTCTGGCTGCTTGGGACAAGAGATCCTACGTGGTCGGTGTTTCCGGCGAACTGAAACTAACCTAATAGTTTCTCCAAGTAGCGAACTCCACCGGTGCGACTCACGTCAAACTGAATTCCACAATTAGGACATTGGTGACGACCTAAGGTCTTGATCCTAAGCCTTGCTCTACAAGATTCACAATATAAGACTCTTTCTTGGATATTACGAGCTTGCTCCAAAGAATGATCCAGATCTTTTCCAATTTTAGTCTTCTCCACTGGTTCTTGTCCGGGGATTGGAACAGTGCTGATCTCAGGAACATACACGTCCGATTTAGTTAAGGAAGAAGAAGGACTAGAATAAAACTGGATCGGTTTTGTTTGTCTAAGAGAAGAAATATTTTCCGATTTTTCAGCGAGAGTCCTTCTATCCTCGATCTTCAAAGAAGAAAGCCATACTTCTGCTTCTTTTTCATGAGTAAAAAAGTTAGAACTCTTATTCAAACCGAATAATCCTAAAACCAGTAAACCTTCTTCATTCCAATCGCTGAATGCAATATTGCCGCCGAACTTTTCGAAGAAGTTTTTTAATTCTACAAGCGCAGAAATACCATCCTCTTCTATATATTCCACAAAGCGAGAATTGACTAATACAAGTCTTTCCCCTTCTTCCCAGCGAGTTTTAATAAATCGTACTAGGTCGAATGCGGAATAGGAATCAAGAACCCCTTTCGGAGTTACCTTCAATATATGCCCTAGTTTTGTAGTATGAATTTCCAAAAAAGTTTATCCTAGATAAATAGCGTCTATAATTTCCGCTTTCTCTCGATTGACTGCTTGTGCGGGAGAAGAAGCCACAGGCGATACAGGAATATTTCTCTCTATACTTGCAGGTGCAGGCTGTTGGTAAGAAGGAGGTGCATTTTCTCTCCAACGAATAGGTCCTTGGGTTTGTGCAAAGTCAACCTTCTCCCATAAAGGAGGAGAAGAAGGATCCGCAATATATTTTCCATCTTGAGTAAAAGATGTGCGAACACTTTTAACGAGCAAATGAGCAAATCCTAATATAAGAGCGCAGATAAGAGCGATAATAGCGTTATTCTGCAGAATCCACCAAAATAGTTCTGTCTGGATTTTTACAAAATGTGCAAAATTCCCTCTTTCATATTTCATATGAAGAGAAGCTACTCGTTCCAATTTCTCAGGATGATACACTGCCATAGAAAGAAGAACACTTGGTACAGAAATTTCAGGGAAATAAGGAGAAACGATCTGCATCAGTTTATCATTCTGGAATGTATTCTTGTCTCCCAATAAGATTGGAGTTCCAATTTGCCATTTCCTCAAATGATGAGCAGCAGTGTAGTTTGTAGATAAAAACTTAGGTTCAGGCTTTCTTTTAGCTCTTGGTTCGGACACGTAGTCTTCGTTAGATGATGCAAGAACTACTCCAGAGTCATCTGTCATACTGATCTCCGAAATGATAAATCCTTCTTTATCTCCTGAAGTCACTTTAACAAGTCTCGTGAATGCAAAATTCAGATCTTCCAATCTATCTTTGCTTAATTTCCCTTCGCTGGACTTAGAGATAGCTCCAATTGTATCTCTTGCTCTTTGGTCAGAAAGATTTTTGATCTGCTCAAAGGATGCAAGAGAAGATTCCAAGAAGGACCATGCAGAGGCTCCGGCAGCAATCCCTTCGCAAATTAATAGTGCTAAAATGAAAAATAATATATGTTTGAAAATTTGCACCTGAGAACCTCTCTTCTTTTAAAAATCGGCCGATTTCGGCTTTTTTCTAAAGAATAAAAATCAATTTTCGGTGCTGATCTTGTCTCGAATCGGCTTTAAATTTTCCAGAAATTTGGACTGAAAAGCTTGGATCCATTCCTTCTTCTTATCTTTTCCACTAGAAAGTCCCAGTTGGGAGATAGAGATCATCGATTTCCAGTCCTGCCCGCAAGGATGAATGCACTGGAAGGCTGAAAAATCATTAGAAACATTTATAGCGATCCCGTAACTAGTAAACCAGGACTTGAACAAAACTCCCATGGAAAGAATTTTACGATTGGGAGAAGTGGAAAGATAAAGCCCTGGAGCATTCGGATTTTTTACAAGATCCAAGTCCCAAACTTTCTTTGTGGAATAAATTGCAGATTCAAGGACTTGATCCAAAAATTCTGAGATGGAAATTTCTCTATTTTTTAAGTCCAAATGTATATAGGTAACGATCTGTCCGGGCTCATGAGCGGTATAATCCCCTCCTCTTTTTATGTATTGGAGAGAGATTCCATGTTCGGAAAGGAAGTCCTCATTTCGGAGAAGATTGTCGATATTATAATTGATCCCCCCGGTTATCGTAAGAGGGTGTTCCAAAAATAGAATCGATTCCCTTCGATTTTCCCGGGACTTTTCCTGGAAGCGGACGTAATCTTCGTAAGGAAGGGGATTTTTCAGGGAAAAAGCCTGCACACTCGTATTATTTATGGAAAAGCTGCTCGAAGTCATCTCCTTTATACTCCAAAGATCTCCGCGAGGAAGAAACCGTCAGGAACTTGCAAAACTGGTCTATCTTTCTGACGGAGTATTCTTTCAGAAATACGCCAAAGTAATTACTCAGCAAAAATACATCCATTTGGAAGATTCTCCTTATCCGATGGAACTGAATCAGGCACTTCTTCACCTGAAAGAAAATAGTCTAATAGATGTGACCCCAAAATTGACTGAGACCGGGATCTCTGGTTATCTGTTAACTTGGGTAGGAACTGAACATGAGGACGAAATTGACCTGAATCGTCAGGAAAAAAGAATCCTTCGCAAGGTCCTGGAAAATTTCAAAGGAAGTGTTTACGACGAAAATAGAGTGTATCCGAATTTATATGAAAATTACGTGATCACTCCTCTTTTCTCGGAAATTAAGTTTAGCAAAGAAACTATTAACACTAAAATCCATTTCTTTAAGAGAAAAACGCTTTTGAATATCTCAGGCAAAATATTTAAGGTACTTTTTAGCGAGTAAACACGAATGCTCATCACTGTTTGTAAAGGTAAAATCCATAGAGCCACGGTAACCGATGCTGACCTCAATTATGAGGGAAGCCTGACGGTAGATATGGATTTGGTAGATGCCGCTGGAATGTTTCCTTATGAAAAAGTTTCCGTTGTGAATGTAAACAATGGATCCAGATTCGAGACATATCTGATCGAAGGCAAAAGAGGTTCTGGAGAGATCTGCTTAAACGGAGCTGCTGCCCGTCTCGGAATGAAAGGAGACAAGGTAATAATTATCTCCTATGGCTCCCTGGAAGAAAAAGACCTGCCAAAAGGTTATAAACCCCAAGTCGTTCTCGTAGACGACAAAAACCATATCAAAAAAGCCTAAATCCTTAGGCTTTAAATCCGCTGGACTAAATCTATAACCCGGATAGAATCGATCCGTTTTCCGCCCTAAACGGAATTCTTCTCATTTTTTTAAGGAAAAAGGAGAAGGAACGGCTAAGTTTCGGGGCTTAGAAGTCGATATTCAATATGAAGAACCGTACTGGGACAATAAATCGCATGAAATCCGTCGCAAAATTTTCTTTTATCCTATTATTCTTAATTTTGGGAAATGGCGTTTCCGGCCAAAACAATGCAGAGAAGGAAAGTAAAGGTTCCGAAGGAGTGGAATTTTATCCGCTCGCGTATTACGACGATAGACTCTTAGTCAAAGAAGTTTCCTTCTTCCGTAGACATGCAGATAACGGAAAAGGCGAGTTCATGGACGTAATGGTAGAGCTCGAAAACAGAGACTTCGACGCTGCAAACTTCTCCATTTATATTTTAGCGGTAAACGAAACTCCTCTTTCTAAAGTGGACGATCGCAGAGAACTGGTTCCATTCCCTAAATGGAGACAGTATGACGTAGAAGAACAGACTAAGGTAGTTAACTTCCAGAACCTGGTTCCAGTAAAGCTAGACAGCAAAAATGTTTGGGGCGAGAAAAAATACGGTGAAGTGAAGAAGAGCTACGACGAAAAGATCGCGAGAGGAGAAAAAGTAAAATTCCCTAATCCGAATCTAGACACTCTAGTTCATTATCTTACTAATAACCCTAAAGATGCTCTTCCTATCGTTCTTTACGGAGAAGAAGGTCCTGCAAAAGACAAAGTTCTGATCAGCAACTTCGTTCCTCAAACAGCTGAGGATCTACAAAAACAGAAACATGACACTTTAAGCAAACACACTTATACCGTATACAATGCTAAGTACAAATCCACGATCTTCTCACACCACTACACAGAGTATCGTCCTGGATATTTTACTTTTAATAAGGTTGTGGTTCTGATCTTCAACCCTCAAAAAGAGAAGAACAAACTAGTCTATCGTAAGATCATAGATATCAATGGGTTGAAATTGGTGAACTAAGACTTATCCCTTATTAACCAACCTCAGTATGAAAGAAGGATCCGAAAGGGTCCTTTTTTATTGGAATCAACTTTCCGCATAGTTTCAGCTCATTTAATTTACAAATATAAGGGCAAAATATGAAGTTGGGCAGAATCGCTCAGCAAAACTATCAAAAGAAAAAGATCCATCTAAGACAAATACTTGTAAAAATGATTTGAGATTATGAAAATAAAGGAAATAATCAGAATCCTAGAGAGCGGATGGTTGGTATTTGGTAAACCAAACTGGAAGCCATAAACAATTTAAACATCCTCAGAAACCCGGAAGAGTAACTGTAGCCGGTAAACCAAATGCGGATATTCCTCCTGGAACTTTGAATAGTATCTTGAAACAATCAGGTCTAAAGTAATCATTTATGGAATATCCAGTTATTATAGAAAAAGGCCCTACAAGTTTCGGAGCCTATGTTCCGGATCTACCTGGTTGCGTTGCAGTCGGGAAAACAGAAGAAGAAGTTACAAAACTAATCAAAGAAGCAATTGAGTTTCATTTAGATGGATTGAGAAAAGAGGGAGAACCGATTCCCGCCCCCTCAAGAGTGACACTTGTATCCATATAATAAAAAAGGACCCAAAAGTGTGGGTCCTTTTTTTGTGCTTAGGGATTTTGACCGGATTGTGGTCGACGGTAACGATCTATACTGCCCGGAACGAATCTTGTGGTCCAAAGTCCTCGGTCGATGTTTTTTTCCACCCAACCTTTTCCATGATCCCATCTTCCATCCGATATAAAATCGAAAAAGTAAGAGGAATTCATGTAACGGTAGGAGTCCATGATATCTAAGATATCTCGACTCTCCGAGTCCTCAGGAGCCTCTTCGAAGAAGAAGTTGCTATCCATTCGCCTCTACCATGATTCTTTCCATCCAAATGTCCATCTTTATTTAGCTAATGAGAAAATAATCTAGGGTTGCCCTAATTCTAAGACTCATCCCCTGATACTTTAGACTCTGGCTCCTCTCTATTCTCCTCTCGCTGGTTCGAAATGGAATAGAGAAAAGTCAAAAATCCCTGGTTTTTTTCAGGATTGGACTCCTTTCTCAAAAACTTAGACCTGGTCTTTCTGAAAGATTGTTTGGTCTGTCTGAACTTCTCCGCCTCGTCCAAAAGTCCATCCAATCGATTTTCCAGAAAAAATCTGAGTTCTTCCTGCAAATCCTCGCCGATTTTTTCGGATCCTTGTTCTGAATTTTTTGGCTCCTTCTCCATTTCCGGCCCCCATATGATATTTTAGGTTTTCCCCGGACAAACAGGTGCCCAATCCGAAGAATGGAGCGCATTTTTTTTCTTGCGACAAGGGAGTTTAGACCCAAATTTGAGGGAATGCTAAATCCTACAGAACTCACGGAAACCCTAGTCTCTGGGAAAGATATCGAACTGGAATATCGATTTATTTCAGACGAGGACCACCAGCAGATTTACCTTCTGCTACTTCAGGTTTTAGGAAATCTGGACAGATTATTTCTTACGGAAGTGGTTTCCACCATTCTGAAAGAACTTCTGATGAATGCGAATAAGGCCAATGCGAAGAGGCTTTTTTTCCTAACCGAAGGGTTAAACATCAACGAAGCATCTCATTATAATAAAGGGATGAAACGTTTTTTAGAAGAGATCATTCATAAATGGGATGAACAGGAAAAAGTACTCAAAGGTTCCAATTTATCTGTTCGTCTTCGTGCAAAGATCATGAACCAGAATTTGATCTTCTTGATCGAGAATGATTCGGCACTTCTTCCCCAAGAGTCCGAAAGGATCAAAGCAAGATTAGAATCCGCAAGTAAGTTCAATGATCTATCCGATGCATTTCTTTCTATGGCGGACAGCCAAGAAAGTGCAGGCCTTGGACTTGTACTCATACAGTTATTACTAAAAAACTCCGGTATCGGTTCTGATAAATTTAAGATAGAGACCGACGGAAAGATCACCAGAGCAACCTTAGTGATCCCTAAACAAATCGTTCCTTTGGAAGTTGCTACCAAACTCAAGGACAGAATCCTTACAGAAGTAGAAGGCCTTCCCCCACTTCCTCATACTCTTACAAGGATCATAAATCTTTGTAATAATCCTGACTCGGATTTAGGTGTAATCGCAAACGAGATAGAAAGAAATCCTGCAATCAGTGCGGATCTTCTTAAACTTTCTAACTCAGCAGGTTTCGCGAGTAGGAATAAAGTAAATACCATCGTCCAAGCTGTTAAGGTTGTGGGACTGAAGAACGTCCGAAATCTTTTGTATGTATCAGGCGTACGAAAGATCATGGAAGGAAGATATTCCAAACTTCAAGAAGTATGGAATCATTCCAACCTGGCGAGTTTTTTCGCTAGGCAGGTTTCTCAAAGAGCGGGACTTGGAAAACTTTCCGATATCGCTGCAGTAGGCGCCTTACTCCATGATTTGGGAAAATTCATATTGCTTTCATTGGACCCTACATTATTCAAACGTTTGGCATCTTACCAAAAGCATAGGGACCTATCCAATTCCACAATCTTAGAAGAAATTTCCACAGGTATTTCTCATCCCACTTTAGGGGCAATGCTTGCCAGAAAATGGGATTTTCCTCCAGACCTAGTACATATGATCGAATTTCATCATAGAGCATTCATGGCGACTAACACGATTTATACGGATTTAGTTGATTCTGTATACGTAGCAAATATGATGTGTGATTATCTGGATAAGAAGACCAGCTACTATGCAGCTGACTCGAGTATACTAAAAAAATTCCAGTTAGATGATAAGGCAAAATTCGAAGAGACCTGCGAAAAATTAGCAAAGGCCTACGAGATCGCGAATGAAGAAAACTGAATCCAATAATCTGCTTAATTTACACGGAATTAAGTTTTATAGATCTGGAACTCCCATTCTAGATGGAATCGATTTCCAGATCAATTCTGGGGAACATTGGGTGCTTTTAGGCCGCAATGGGGCCGGTAAGACAACACTTGTAAATTTGATCTATGGTTCCGTTTGGCCTACTGCAGGTAGGATCAATCTTTTCGGAGAAACCTTCGGAGAAACTCCGCTACAGATCCTACGTAATAAGATTGGAATCTTGGATTCTTCTCAGCAAGAAAGTGCACTTCAAAAAAGTCTTACAGTTTACGATGTACTCCTTACAGGTTTTTTTCATACCATAGGTTTTTATAGAGAATCAAATGCTTGGGAAGAAAAAGAAGCAGAGCGGATTTTAGAAGAGAACGGTTTCGATGCTAAAAGAAACCAATTATTCCGAACTCTATCTTCTGGCGAGAAGAAGAAAATCCTTTTCTTAAGAGCAATGTGCACTTCTCCTGAATTTGTGATCTTAGATGAGCCTTGCTCCGGATTGGATCTAACAGCGAGAGAGGAATTCATAGATTTCTTAGATGAATATAAGAAGAATAGAAGTTTCACTTCTATTTATATCACGCATAGGATCGACGAGATCCCTCCATTTTACGAACACGCAGCTCTTCTGAAATCGGGCAAAATTTTATTCTCAGGCGAGATCAAGGAGGCATTCACTTCTGCAAGACTTTCGGATCTATATGATCGCAAAGTAGAGGCAGAAAATCGGAATGGCACCTGGGTCGCAGTAACTGAGAGAAAATAATTATAGATACTCCGCGTAGTCGCAGGCAGGAAAGCGGGAGCAGATATAATATTCTTTCTTTTTGGAAGATTTCTTTTTTACTCTCTCCCCTTCTTTGCATACAGGACAAAATCCGTATTTCGGGGCTTTTGGTTTTTCCTTTAACTGCTTACTAATAGCAGCTATATTCGTTTTCTTTAATTGAGAATCTAAAACAGAGTAAAATTCGGAAAGAACCTTGGACCTATTTTCTTCTCCCGAAGCGATAGAATCCAATTTTTGTTCCATTTCGGAAGTGAACTTTTCTCTGAATAAATCGGCAAATGCAGCCTGTAAAAATGCGTTTACCCTTTCTCCTAAGCTCTCGGCGTATAATTTTCCTTTTTCTGAATATACATATTTTCTTTTGTATAATGTTTCCAGGATAGAAGCGAAGGTAGAAGGTCTGCCTATTCCTTCTTTTTCTAATTTGGAGACAAGACTTGCTTCTGTGTATCTAGGAGTAGGTTCTGTAGTTTTTTCTTGGATTTCCCAAGGATCTGGAGTTAATATTTCTCCTTTTTTCCATGTAGGAAAAATGTCTGCGCTTACATTATAGATCTTTTTATAACCAGGATCTATAGTAAAAAGTTTCTCTCCTTTCCAAACTTCCTCTCCTCCATTGGCCAGAAACTCCAATCTTTTCCAAGTTTCAGGTTTCATTTGAGAAGCAATTGTACGTTTCCAGATCAGTTCATATAGTTTTTTGGAATCCTTACTTAAATGACGATCGGCGACTTCGAATATGAAGGACGGCTCCAAAAACACATCCACAGGACGGATCGCTTCATGAGCATCCTGTGATTTTCCTTTTGTCTTTTTGACTCTGTAGGTTTGGGCCTTATCTGATACAAATTCATTCCCGAATTTTGAAGCGATCTTTCGACGGATAGAATCAATCGC
This sequence comes from Leptospira venezuelensis, assembly GCF_002150035.1. NCBI lineage: Bacteria > Pseudomonadati > Spirochaetota > Leptospiria > Leptospirales > Leptospiraceae > Leptospira > Leptospira venezuelensis. The sequence goes on from NZ_NETS01000008.1 coordinate 290,019, forward strand.
GGCTTCTCCAATCCGGACCGAATCAGTCCTCATATAAGTGATCAATCCTTGGGATTTTCCTTTTCCCAGATCAGTTCCCTCATATAGTTCCTGAGCAAGCTTCATCGTTTTGGATGCAGAAAATTTTAAGATCCTAAATGCTTCCTGCTGCAAAGTTGCAGTAGTGAAAGGTGGTGGAGGCAAAGTTTCCCCCAGTTTTTCTTTTCTTTCTGCAATCTTTAATACTTTTGATTTTTTTAATATAGAATCCAGGAATTCGGATGCTTCTCTTTGAGTTAAGAAGTTGTCTTTTTGAGGATAAAAAAGGATCCTTTCGTTTTCTCCAGTTCCATAAAACACAGTCGCAGAAACTATCCATGTAGTAACCGGGATAAAACTTCGAATTTCCTCTTCTCTTTCGCAGATCCATTTTAATGCAACCGACTGCACTCTTCCTGCGGAAAGACCTTCTCCATTTACCGCTCTCCATAGAAATGGACTTACCTTATATCCGATCAGTCTATCTAAGATCCTTCTGGCCTTTTGAGAATCTACCAGATCCAGATCGATCTTGTCCGGTTCTGCGATAGCCTGTAAAATTTTGTCCTTTTGGATTTCTTGGAATCGAATTCGGGAGATATTAGCCTTCTTCCCTAATTTTTGAGCCAGAATATAACCTATAAATTCACCTTCCCTGTCTGGGTCAGTTGCGATGAGTATAGAAGAATGAGACTTCGCTTCCTTTAAAATAGAAGATAAGACTTTCTTTTTTCCTTTAAGAGGAACATATTCGGGTTCAAAATCTTTTTCAATTTTGATCCCGATCCGATCTGGGGGAAGATCTAAAATATGTCCGAAGGTGGCGAGCACCTTATATTCTTTTCCTAAATAGGAAGAGATAGTTTTGACTTTGGTAGGAGACTCTACAATTATTAAGACGGACATTGGGGATCAGGCCGGAAATCCGGCCCTTCCGTATTTTTCTAATGAGGTCCTAACTCTTCAATCAAATATCCGTTCGGATAAGTAGGGTTATTTCTTTTGGTTACGTAATAGGGAGTTTTCCGAGGCGGCCAAAAATATCTCAAGGCAAATGCCCTAAATTTTAAGACTGCGTAGGTCAGAGCTGCAATAATCGGATTAGCTTTCGGAAATCCCATAGCCTCTCTAAGAGGTTTATCCATAAGTGAATATACTGCATGATATACTAAATATTCCAGACCAGGGATTTTAGGAATTCTGGCAGAAGCGATCTTCATGGTAGCACGTGCTACTTGTTCGGAGTCAGCAGTGCGGCGAAATTTTTCCTTTTCGAAACGTAAATTGAACTCCAGCATTTCTTCGTAGGTTTCCGGAATATTTTTGATATTCATCATTTTTCCGATCCGTTTCCAGAGATAGAAATTGGCGAGTCTTTCCTTTTCGGTACTCTTTCTCCAGCCGAACTTTTGGTTCCATCGATCCGGCTCGAATATAAAAGTTGTAAGTGTATAAAGAAAGTCTTCGTTCTTGATATCATATTCTTTGTGGATCTGGTTCAGTCTTCTAATGGCTTCTCTTCCTCTTTCGCTGTCCAGTCCGTTCTCTATAAATTCTGCGAGGATAAGCGCGGTATCGTCATATCTTTTTTGTCCTGCAGATTCGAATCGTTTGGTTGTATTCAATATTTTTGAAATAGAGGGAATTGCAAATGTCCTGAAGAAAGATATTGCGAGTGAAATTTCCACATCCTGAGGAAAATCATAACTTCCCGAAAGGAATACGATCTTTTGCGCATCCTTCTCCGCATCTAATTCATTAATTTGTTTTAATATTTTCAAACGGTTGAACATCTGTTTATTTTTTCCTTTGATACCGAACTTTTGATTTATCTCTTTTTCGCACAGATGTTCGGTTAAATTTGAAACGCAAGTCTTTTATTATAATGCTTTTATTTCAAACAAAAGGGTTTTAGCACGCAGAGTCGCGGAGCCACAGAGGGTGGAGTTGTAGGAATTCCTACGTAAGTTAAAGTTTCCCCGCCCGCTTAGGGTGGGGGCCGGTGCGGTGGTACCCCGATGGAGTTATCATAAAAAGTGATTTCTTACAACCAGATTATTTTTTAGAAATGATGTAGGAACTCCTACATCATATTTACTCGCCAGCTTCTCCGTTTGCTCCCTTGCGAAATGTATCTTTGGGAAAATACAAAAAAATCCCGACGTTACCGCCGGGATTTTAGATAGGAAAGATTGTGGTCTATTCTTAGCCGTTAGACGGAACTGGGAAAAGTCCTTCGATAGAAAGATATCTTTCGCCAGTGTCGTAATTGAAAGTAAGAACTGTAGCTCCTTCCGGAAGCTCAGGAAGTTTTTTAGCAACCGCTGCAAGAGCTGCACCGGAAGATACCCCTAAGAAAATACCTTCTTCTTTTGCTGCACGAAGTGCATATTCGAAAGCCTCGTCCTTAGAAACTTGGATAACTCCGTCTAGTAGATCGGTGTGTAAGTTTTTAGGAATGAATCCAGCTCCAATTCCTTGGATGGGGTGTGGTCCAGGTTTTCCTCCGGAAATTACAGGGGAAGCTTCCGGCTCAACTGCGAATACTTTAGTTTTAGGGAACTTCTCCTTTAAAACCTTTGCAACTCCAGTGATATGTCCGCCTGTTCCTACTCCTGTGATCAGAGCATCCACTCCGTTAGGAAAATCTTTCAGGATCTCTGCAGCAGTTGTTTCAATATGAACTTTAATATTTGCTTCGTTCTCGAACTGTTGAGGCATCCAAGCTTTTGGATTTTCAGAGACCAGTTGTTTTGCTCTTTCGATTGCGCCAGGCATTCCTTTTTCACGAGGAGTTAGGTCGAATTCTGCGCCGTAAGCAGCCATAATTCTTCTTCTTTCCACACTCATAGACTCAGGCATAACCAGGATTAAACGGTATCCTTTAACTGCCGCAACAAGTGCCAAACCGATTCCAGTGTTTCCGGAAGTTGGCTCGATGATTACTGTATCCTTAGTGAGTTTTCCGCTTTTTTCAGCGTCCTCGATCATAGAAAGCGCGATACGATCCTTGATAGAACCGCCTGGATTGCTACGCTCTAATTTAGAATATACATTGTATTTAGATCCAAAGAGTCGGTTGATTTTTACGTGGGGAGTATTACCGATCGTCTCTAAGATATTATTTGCTTTCATTAGGAATTCCTACCTCTGGAGCTGAATTTTTGTGAACTTGTCAATATATTAAACATCTTTTTCAATATATCAAATGCGATCAATGAAAAAAGATCGAAACTGTCTGGATATTTCTAAGAAGATCTAAACTTCTTTCAAGACAATTCCGGCTAAAAAGGCTTCTGTTTCCGGTCCCCAAGAAAGTCCTAATCCTTTATAAACCGCATAAATACTAGAAATATGCACATTAGAATCACCAGGTGTGGCTGCATATCCTCGCACTTCTTTTCCATTCACTTCCAAGGCAGAAAGCGGGAATACAGCATGAGAAAAAATCCTGCCGTATAATCCGCGATCTCTTCCTGAAGAGAAAATTGAGTTCGTAGAAACAAGTTCTGTGATACTTAAGAATGGATCATTATTAATCTTTGAAACGAGCCATTCTTTAGTAATTTCTCTTTTTAAGCGGAGATGAAAACGGATCAGGTGCATATAAGGTGAGTTAATCGTTACGGAAGAAGATCCCAATTTGATCTTAAAACCTAAATCGTTATATACCTCGTTCAATAATCTTCCGTGGTGGGTTCCCGTTTCTGATTCAGGAAGAACAAGCAAAGGCCCAGTTACGTGAGGATCATTTTTGGCCATGTCCGCATCCCGTCTAATCACGAAAAAATCGGCTTCTTCGATGATACTTGCAAGTTCTTGCGGTTTTTCTGAATAGAAGGGCCTGAGTATTCCAGCTAATGTATGAGTGTTACATGTAGACACATGTATAAACTTAGGTGGATTTTTTTCTAAGAGAGGAGCGCTTTCCGGATATATAAATTGAGGTCCGAAAGAATGTTCACTTCCCTGAGCGATGAAAATTTTGATCAGATCGTAGATCTGTTCTGAGTATTCCGATTTTCTTTTGTCCGCAACTCCGGGAGGAGAAGAATCGCAAACCACCTGGCATTGGGACAATGCATCTTGCTTGGAGATCCATTCTGGAAAAAAGTCCCTGACCCTATTCGCACCGTCGTCTACTATGATCCCACCTTTTTCAAGCAGGGAAAGTATCTGAGGTATTTCGGATTTTTGTAATTTGTAGGGCTCCACAAATACTTGGAATCCGCCAAATTTATTCTTTAATAATAATAACAAAGAAGCCAGAGGCCAGCCTATGACCCCTGTCCCTCTTAGATATACTCCTGGAACTTTTGCTTCGCTCACATAGTAAAGTATTCAGCATATTCCCTAAACGTATAGGAAATTTTTAGAAAATTAAACTATGCTGATCCTATAGGAGAAATCATCCAAATAATTATTCTTATAGCTAACGTAATTTGCAGCGGTTCTCTCGATCAAATTCCTTTCTTCTTCCGTGATGTCTCTAATGATCTTTCCAGGAGATCCCATTACCATTACGCCTGGTGGAATAATTTTGCCCGGAGTTATCATGGCACCCGCGGCTACAAAAGAGTATTCTCCTAACTCAACCCCATCCATGATAATTGCTCCCATTCCTACGAACGAATTATTTTTAAGTTTGCATCCATGAAGAACAGCTCTGTGACCTACAGATACATTATCCCCTATTTCCACTGGATGAGTGTTTCTGGAAACATGAACTACTGTCATATCTTGTATATTTACATTGTCCCCGATACGAATATAATTCACATCTCCACGTATCAAAGTTTGGAACCAGATTGAAGAATCTTTTCCTATTACGACGTCCCCTACTACTAAAGAACCTGGAGCTAGGAACACTCCGTCTTTAAAGATAGGACGTTTACCCATATATTCTAATATATTTCCGGCTAGATGTACTTCTTGCATTGTTTTTCCCTCAATCGCAGTTCAATCTTACAACATTCCTTGAGCGACACAAGTCCAAAATATGGATGCTTTCTTTAACTAGGTCGCTCACGTATCGAAATTTAATTTCGCACAAATTTTAGAATTTCTATCTTTTCTAAAGATTGTTTTGAGGTCTTGTTCCATCCTGATCTTAAAAACCAATCTTCCATTTCGGTACCTAATTTTTCAGATTTGTTTTTTCCTACACTTTTCAGAATAGATAATGTGATAGGTTCATAACGCACTAAGGCAATAGATCCTCTTTTAGAAGAAAGAATTCTAGTTAATTTTGGTATATCTTTTAGAGTTCCTATCCTCATTACTTTTTTACGTAAAATTTCCTGACCAAATAACGCAGATATGCTTGGGTCAGTTGTAATGTAAATATCCGGATTCGAATCCAATAAGAATTCGTTGTATTTCACATATTCTTTGGAAAGTTTTTCCTGAGTTAAAAAGTAGATCTTAGAGAAGTATAAGGTCACTAAAAATAATATGTATGTCAAAACCCAAACAATCTTTGGAATTCTCTCTGAATTCTTTTTTGAGAAAAATAAAACAACAACCGGGACCATCAGCCAAGATAAATATCTAGTTCCCCAATCTATATTAGAATCGTTTGGAGCAAGATAAGCACCCAAAAAGAGGGAAATTAAAACTGAAAGGGAAAGTTTTCTTTCATATTTTTCGAGTTCTTTCCAGCGAATAAGAAAGTAGACCAACCAAAGTAATACCCAAGGGCAGAAATACAAAAATCCAATCCTTCCATGTCCGAAAATGAGTAGAGAAAAGTATTTTTCAAATCCTGTATCCCAGCCTATTTTCGCATTGGTTTCTATTCTTGTTCCCAAAGCAGAACCGTACAGATAATAATTTAGAATTCCGTAAAATATGATCCCGATACCTGTTCCAATGAGTAGAACCAGTCTGTCCTTATCTCTTACAGAAACTTCCGCTCTTCCTTTATAAATGAATTCGAATAGATGAAGTACGCCCAATAAGAAATACAAAATTGCATTTTCTGGTCGGAAGAAAAATCCGAGTCCAACAAAAAAACCTATAAAAATTCCGAGCGGCCTATTCTTTACAGGGCAGGCGTAAAACGTAAGACCAACACAGGTTAGAAGAAATGTAATGGAATAATCAGGAAATAATGCAGAATGAAAAAAAGTAGGCCCAATGCTTAAAAAAAGAACGGAAGCCCACCTCAAATTTAATTCGAATTTTAAGAAAAATACTCCGATCCAAAAGAACAAAATAGAAACATAAAATAGAAAACTATAATCTCCTAATAGACCAAACAAAGAAGCAAATAGAGAGAATGCTACAGGGAATGGACCGGAAATCCCGTTTTCTCGATGCACCTGCCAACTTGGAAAAAAATTGCATCCGCCTAAATCTTCTAAAATTTTGCAGCTGAAGTATTGGCTTTTGAATCCTGAATCTACGAATGCCTGTGCCTGGACGATTTTGTTTTGGTTATCTGAAACTAAAACTGAATTTGCATCTATCTTGAATATGAATAATGCTGTGAATATAATACAGCTAAGTGGAAATAAAAACTGAAGTTTTGAAATTAGATTTTTTCTGCCAATTTTATCCAAGGAAAAGTATATCCTTTATTTTCGAATCGGAATATATAACCCTCGAAAATCTTATATTTCAACTTTTTTTTGAATAAAATCTACTTTGCCCATTTTCTATCCATTCATACCTTAGCTTATAATGTTCTCATTGAAAAAAGAGTTCGGAGAGAAGGAAAAAAAATTTGACCGAAAGAAATTCGCTCAGATAATTTCGATCTCTCTAGTAGCCGGTTTTACCTTGGCGGCTATTATTCGGATCTGGTTTATTTTTCCGTTTGTCCCAGAAACGGAAGAAATGTCTCCAGCTCTCCCAAAGGGAAAGAGAATTTATATCTCCCGATTTGTTCGGGATTCATCCTTGTTTTTAGGTGATGTGGTCCTAGTCGAACATCCTACCCAAAAAGGAAAAGTAGCGCTTGTACGTATTATGGGAAAATCAGGAGACCAGATCTCTATCAAGGATAAGATTCTTTATAGAAACGGTATCTCTGAGGCTCAGGAAAAATCAGACTTCTCCTTACAATTCAAGGATGTTAGACCAGCTTTCTCAGAAACATACTCTAACCGGGACAATCTTTCTAACCTTACTATAGAAGATCGAAATTACTTTTTACTATGCGATAACCGAGATGACTGCGTGGATTCCAGAGATTTCGGCCCCTTACCTTTTGAAAAGATCCTAGGCAAAGTCCTGTAAATCAACCCTAGAATCCGTTACAAAATTCACCAAAAAACGGATTTTCAGGATGGTTTTGTTATAAAAACATGTATTTGAGAGCTTACAGCTCCTCGTTTTATCAAATAACATTAAGGAAATAAAGGGAAGAAAATGACAAGAATCGCTATTAACGGTTTTGGCCGAATCGGTCGCTTGGTATTCCGTTCCGGGATCAAAGACCCAAATATTGAATTTGTAGCAATTAACGACCTAGTAACCCCAGACAACCTGGGATATCTTTTAAAATACGATTCTACTCATGGACGTTTTAACGGAACCGTTTCTCATACTGACGATGCATTGATCGTAGATGGCAAAAAAGTTCTTTGTGTATCCGAAAGAGATCCAGAAAAACTCCCTTGGAAAGATCTAAAAGTGGACTATGTGATCGAATCTACTGGTCTATTCACTGACAGAGTCGGCGCTGAAAAACATATCAAAGCAGGCGCTAAAAAAGTAGTGATCTCCGCTCCTGCAAAAGACAAAGACATCCCTACTTTTGTAATGGGAGTAAATAACGAGAAATACGATCCAAGCAAGGATCATGTTGTTTCCAACGCTTCCTGCACTACTAACTGTTTGGCTCCAATCACTAAAGTAGTTCTAGACAATTTCGGGATTGAAGAAGGTCTAATGACCACTATCCACGCTACTACTGCAACTCAACCTACTGTTGACGGTCCTTCTAAAAAAGACTGGAGAGGTGGAAGAGGCGCAATGCAAAATATCATCCCGGCTTCTACAGGTGCTGCTAAAGCGGTTGGTCTTTGTATTCCTGAAGTAAATGGAAAGCTTACTGGTATGTCTTTCAGAGTTCCAACTCCAGACGTTTCTGTTGTGGACTTAACTGTTAGAACTACTAAAGAAACCAGCTTAAAAGAAATTTCTGCAAAAATGAAAGAAGCTTCTGAAGGTGCAATGAAAGGAATTTTAGGATACACCGATGAGATGGTTGTTTCTAACGACTTCTTAAGTTCTACCCTATCTTCTATCTTCGATGCGGACGCTTGTATCGAGTTGAATTCCAGATTTTTTAAATTGGTTTCCTGGTATGATAACGAGATGGGTTACTCTAACAGAGTTCTAGACCTAATCCGTTACATGGCTAAAAAAGGTTAATAAATGCAAATACCCCAGTTACCTAGACTCGAAAACGAGGACGTCAAGGGGAAACGAGTTTTTCTGAGGGTCGATTTTAACGTCCCTCTGGATAACGGAAAAGTTACCGACAAGACTCGAATTGAAAAGACTCTTCCTACAATTGAACTTTTGGTAAAAAAAGGTGCTAGGGTGGTGATCGCAAGCCACCTTGGTCGGCCTAAAGGTAAACCGGATCCTCAATACTCTATGGAACCAGTTTACGAAGTTTTTAAAGGTTTAGTTAAAACTTCCGTAATATTCTCCAAAGACGTGATCGGAGAAAATGTCGTAAAACTTTCCAAGGAACTTAAAGACGGCGAGATCCTGGTCCTTGAAAATTTACGTTTCCATAAAGAAGAAGAAGAGAATAATGCTGCTTTTTCCAAAAGTTTAGCTGCTCTTGCTGATGTTTATGTAAACGACGCATTCGGTGCAGCTCATAGAGCCCACGCTTCTACGGAAGGAATTGCCCATCTTCTGCCTTCTTTTGCAGGTTTGTTGATGTATAAAGAGATCACCGAACTTTCTTCCCTTCTTTCCCGCCCCGCAAAACCTTTCGTAGCAATCATCGGAGGTTCCAAGGTTTCTTCTAAGATCAGTGTGATTAAAAACCTGATCGAAAAAGTAGATCATATTTTGATCGGCGGAGGAATGGCTTACACATTCCTGAAATCCAGGGCCATTCCAGTCGGAAATTCATTAGTTGAAAAAGATTTCGAAGTAGAAGCTTTCCAACTGATTGAAAGAGCCGGAGTCGCAGGTGTAGATTTTCAACTTCCTGTGGATCACGTGATCGCTGATAAATTTGATGCGAACGCAAAGACCAAAACCGTAGACAAAATGGGGATTTTGGACGGTTGGATGGGAATGGATATCGGTCCTAAGACGATTGCAAATTACGAAAAAGTAATTAAGAATGCGGCAACCATCGTTTGGAATGGACCAATGGGAGTTTTTGAATTCGATAAATTCGCACCTGGAACTATGGCAATCGCAAAAGCGGTTTCTAAGTCTAAGGCCAGAACTGTCGTAGGTGGAGGAGATTCCATCGCTGCGATCAATAAGGCGAAAGTCGAAGATAAGATCACTCACGTTTCTACTGGAGGAGGAGCCTCCTTAGAATTTTTAGAAGGTAAAAAACTCCCTGGAGTTGTTGCTCTTCTAAAACAATAATCTAAAGAATTAAAGGAAATATATATGCGCCCTAAAATTATCGCTGGTAACTGGAAAATGAATCTTTCCGAAAAGGAAGCATTGGCACTCGCAAGCGGCCTAAAGGAAAAGTCTTCTTCTCTCCCAGATAATAAAAAGGCGGTTGTATTTCCTTCTTCTATTCATCTTGCTGCAGTTGCTCGAATATTAGAAAATTCGAAAATTGCAGCAGGAGCACAGAATATCTACCCTGCTCCTCTTACTGCTATGACTGGAGAAACAGGTCCAGACCAACTTTCAGAATTAGGGATAAAATTTGCACTTGTTGGGCACTCTGAAAGAAGACAATTCTTGGGTGAAACAAGCGTATTCTGCAATCAAAAGATCTCTTACCTTACCAAACATGGTTTCACCGCTGTGTATTGTGTAGGAGAAACTTTGGCAGAAAGAGAATCTGGCAAAACCTTTGAGGTCCTTCAAAAACAGATCCAAGAAGGTTTAGGTTCAATCGAAAGTGATCAATTCTCTCGTATTTGGGTGGCTTACGAACCTGTTTGGGCGATCGGAACCGGCAAAGTAGCGACTCCTGCTCAAGCACAAGAAGCTCATGCATTTATCAGAAAAGAGATTTCCGGATTATTCCAAAATGGAAAAACAATCTCTGATGTTATGCCTATCCTTTATGGCGGTTCAGTAAAAGCCGATAACGTGAAGGAACTACTATCCCAAGCGGACATAGATGGTGGGCTCGTAGGTGGGGCCAGCCAAAAGCTGGAAAGTTTCTTAGCTTTATTCTAATTTATTACTACCGTCATAGAGTCCGCTTTGGAAACCCCGAAACGGCTTGTCAGCCTAGGGCTTGGCGGTAGTTTGGATTTAAAGCGGATTATTTCGCCAAAAAACATACCTTTTTACCTTTAGGAATTCGACTCATGGGCTTTATCACCGGAACCATCCTTGTTCTTTTCGTTTTCGTCAGTCTATTTTTGATCCTTCTTGTCATGATCCAAACAGGCAAAGGAGGAATGGGTGGAGTTCTTGGTGGAGGAGCAAGCCAATCTGTTTTCGGTTCCTCTACTGCGGATGTTTTAACTAAAGCAACCAGAGTTGCTGGACTCACTTTTTTGGCACTGTCATTGATTCTTTCTTTCCTTTTTGCGAAGACTAGCGGATACAATACCACTCCAACGCCTGAGATCCTTCCTCCACCTGTTGCGGAAGAGGCCCAGGGCAACCAAGGAGGGACAAATGCCCAAGAATCCGCGCCTACTACCGCACCTAACACTCCAGCTCCAGCGCAACCTAAACCTTAATTTTTATCTCTTTCCGAAGACGGTTCTGAGAGCCGTCTTCATTTCGCTCCTTCTTCTCCTTTCCTTAATTCCTTCCATCGCTCAGAACCAAGATGCGACAAAATCCCAGAGCGGAACTGCTTCTTCTACCCAAATGTTGAACCAAAGGATCTTGCGCGCTTATGAAAGCCTAAGTGTTGCGAGAGAACTTTTAAAATTTGAAAGAATGGAAGCTCTACCGATCGGGACCTTGGTAACTTGGGTGGGAAATTTTCCAAACCGTAAAGGTGTGAAGATTACTAAGTTCTCTGTGACCCAGTCTACTACTCCTGGCGGGATAGAAAGAGCAGAAGAAAAGTCCATTCTTCTGGAATTTAACGGTTCCACTCTTTCTAAGGTGGTTTCAGAAATTAAAACTGCGAATTATTCTGCAGAAGATACGATCATGATCCGCATGACGGACACTACCCCTTTGGATAATAACGTGGATGATCTGGTCATCTATGCGGATAAGAACGGAAAAGAGGCAGAATATCCTCTGAATTACCTACCTGATGAGGGGGTAAACCGGGATAGGTCCGAGTTTAAGAAAGAATTTTACTTAAAGCTGATCGAGGATTTTTTTGTGCACGTTCTAAGACTTCAGGAAATGCAGTCTCAACATTCTTCCAGAAATCAAAAAAAATTACTGCAAAGTTATAAAGAATCCCTAGAATATTGATCCGGATGTCATCCCTAATGGAAAACCTCCACGAAAGAGCGGAGGAACTCCAAGCAATTCTAGACGGAATCACAGAGCCCTTAGTTTTAATAGACTCGGGCTTCAGGGTCCGTCGTGTAAACAAGGCCACTCTTGAATTTTCGAGTGAGCCCGACTTCCCTTCTATCCTCGGCAGAAAATGTTACGAAATTCTCTACAACCGTTCTGCAGTCTGTCCTTACTGTCCGATGAAGGATCATCATGAAAACGAACCTGACTTTGACGCACAATTCGAAGGTAAGGGAGAAGTTGGACGCGAAATTTTTCACGTAGCCAATGACCAAAAGGAAACATTATACTTAGATTTTTTCCCAATTCGTAAGGACGGGAGTATTGTCTCCATAGTGGAGAAAATCAGCAATATCACTCGTATCAAAGAAAAAGAAGAAGAAAACCTTAGAATACGTAACCTTGCTTCTCTTGGTATTTTTATCTCTGGTGTTGCTCATGAGTTGAATAACCCACTCACAGGTATGAGTCTTACTCTGCAAAACTTGATGAATAATTTATCCAGCATGGATCCGGCTTTTTTCCGTAAAAGATTGGAGATGATCAAAGAAGATCTTACACGCGCTGCAATGATCGTTTTAGATGTGATCAGTTTTGCTAAACCGGATAAGTTAGTTACTACTACCGCAGATATTCATGAAACCATAATGAAAGCAAAGGATTCTGTGACTTGGGTTTATCCTGTTCTTTCTAAAAATACTGAATGGGAAATTTTAAGCGAACCTGGTATGACCTTCCAATTCAATCCGGTCAAGATGGAGAGATTGTTCATCAATCTATTCAAAAACTCTCTACAAGCTTACGATTATGGAGAAGGTAAGATCAAAGTAGAAGTCAGACGTACTCGTAATATGATGCATATTTTTGTGGAGGACACGGCCGGAGGAATTCCAGAAGATATGCTGGATAAAATTTTCTCCCCGTTCTTCTCTAAAAACAAGTCAGGGATCGGGACTGGTCTCGGACTTTCTATCTGCCACTCAATCGTAAGAGAACATTCCGGAGAATTAACTGTTCGCTCTTATGATAGAAGGACCAGATTTAAAATTTCTCTTCCATTAGTACAGCCCAAAGGAAACTAAATTGTCCAAACATCGTATCTTAGTAGTAGAAGATATACATTCCATCCGGGAAGCGGTTAAAGATATCCTGGTCCGAGATTACGAAGTTTTCGATGCGGAAAATTACGATGAGGCAGTCAAAATTCTTTCTAATGAACATATTGATCTGGTCATCACTGATATTCGTATGCCAGGAAAGTCAGGATTAGATCTGATCAAGACAATCCAAAAGGAATATCCTTCTGTCCAATATTCCTTGATGACCGCTTATAATATTAATGATTATATCAATTTCGCTTATCAACACGATATTTGGAATATCATTCCTAAATATTCCTTCTTGGACATTAATCTGATCACTGTGATGGTCAAAAAACTTTTGCAGAAAGATATCTTCGGAGTAGAAAAGTATTTCGGCCCGGATTTTAAGATTATAGAAGGAAACATAGATGAAGATTTTTTAGTTCCGCCGGAAAACGGGATCGTATTCCGTAAGATCAGTTCCGACAAGGACCGCAATTATATCTGTAATCGTGTTGGTAAATTCCTGATCGAAAAAGGCGCCCCTAATGCAGTCCAGCAAATCCTAGAAGAACTGACTTCTAATGCGATGATCCGCGCACCAAGAGACTCTAAGGGGAATTCCAAATACCAATATGAGCTCCCTTCGCGAGATCTTTTGGTTCCATTGGAGCATATACAACTCGCAGAAACGGATTATTTCGAAATAGGTTATGGAATCGCGGAGAATTCTTATATTGTAGTAGTCCGAGATCATTTCGGTTCTTTGAATAAAAAGGAAATTTTAAAACGTTTGGACAGACATATCACTGTGGACAGCCCTAGTGGTTTGCCTGCGGGTCTTGCGGATTCGCATGGTCGTGGTTTGTATATTTGTAGAGAGATCTCGGATCAGTTGATCTTTAATATTGAGAAGGACACACGGACTGAGATCATCGCACTATTGGATAAACAAACGAATAAAGGTTATAAATCTTTATCCATTTACGAAGTTTGAGGCGCAGAGGAAGAAGAGTCGCTGAGATTTTCTCACACAGAGCCGCTGAGACGTGGAGTTTTTCAAGCAGTAAGGTTTTTCTATAAAGTAATTCATTTTTTCAGTTTCTAACAATGTTGTAGGAACCTCCTACAGAAACGTTATAAACACAGATTCATAATTGTAAACGATGTTGGAATTCCTACAAACTCAACTCTCTGCGACTTGGCGCCTCTGCGTGCCAATAACGCTGCGTCTCTAAAACCTATCTCACCAATTCTCGATAAAGAACGATATCGGATCCGCCTTCCAAGAAAGCTTCTCCTTTGCGACCAGACGAATAAAAGCGAAATGGTTTTTCTCCGGAGCGGATCTTTTCTTCTTTAAGAATGTAACCTTCTTCATCTAAGAAGAATAAATTTCCTTCCCATTCTCCTGCAAACCATGATCCGGAATGAAATACTGTTTGGTAAACTGACTGTGCCTTGTTTCGATTTTTTTCGAAGAGTACTTTTCCTGATTTAGAATATAAGGTCAATTTATCGGAGAAACCTACAAGCACTCCGCCTTTATCTGAAACAGCAAGATTTACTTTATATGGGATCACTCTACCAAGATTCCACTCTTCTGATTCGGATCCATCTCTATCATATACTCGGATAAAGTCTCGATTGTTTTTTAGAAAATGAACTGCGATCTTCTGCCCATTTGCCGAAACAGAAAGGCTTTTTGCAAATACAGGTTCCTTCTCCCCTAATATAGCTTCGAAAAGTTTTTCTCCTTTACCATCTAAAAGGAATAATTCCCCACCTGAAAACAGGACTGCAGTTTCTCCATTAGAAATTCCTTTAGGAGCAAATGAGATGTCCGTTAAAAATCTTCCGTCTAATTTTTTCGCACCCAAAGAATTACCGTTAATATCAGAAACTAAAACTTGGTTATTATCTCCGGATAAAAACAATACAAGATTTCCATCTGGATGAATACGAGGATAACTTTTGTAATCTTTGGTCCAAAGAAGTTCTCCTGCTTCTGAAAAAAATTCTACAGAACTTCCTATTTTTTTATAAGCTAAATATCCTTTGGCTCTTAGCGGATATTCTATTCTGAGAGAATCGTCTGTTGGAATAGATTCTCCCCAAGGAATTCGAATATAAGAAGTTTTAGTTTTATATCCGTTGATAATTCTTTCCGGATCAAAATCACTACGAGGATCTGGAAAACTTGCTAACTTTGATTCTTTATTCCAATACCAAGTTTTTTGTACGGTTCTTGCCGACTCATATGGATTTCCTAAAAAATAATAAAATCCTAAAAAGAATACTAAACTTAGGGCCAGAATCCTGGAGATCATACAAGTTTCCTCAATCGATTGTACATTAGATAAAGAGAAGTAGCAGCCACCACTTCTCTAAAAAGCTCCCTCTTAAAAGGTAGAAAGAGTTCCTTCACTTCTGTTTTTTCGCCCTTGATATGGGTTCCTATAAATACTGTTCCAACTTTTTTTGTAGGAGTTCCACCACCAGGACCGGCAATCCCAGTAATACTAATTGAAAGATCCGTTCCAAGTAACCTTGCTCCATTATCTGCCATTTCTATCGCTGTTTCTTCACTCACTGCACCGTGAGCTTCGAGGGTTTCTTTTTTAACCCCAACTACATTTTCCTTGATCAGATTAGAATAGCTGACCACGGAACCTAAGAAATAATCCGAAGAGCCAGCACGATCCGTAAGTATTTTAGCAGCAAGTCCGCCCGTGCAACTTTCTATCGTTCCGATAGTGAGCTTTCTTTCTGATAGAAGTTTAGGAAATTCTTCGAATAAGTCCCCTGTACAAAGTCCGCGATATTTCTCTTTGGTCCTTTGGATCAGTTCTTCCACTAAACTTTTGTTTTCGGATTGATAGGTGACCCGGATAAATCCTTTTTTCGCGGCTACACCCCAGACAGCTTTTCCACTTTTCAAAGGTTCGATATCTATTATAAATTCCTGTTGGAATAAAGACTCGCTCATACCCCAGATAAACAGAAAATCTGAGTATAGTTCTCCAGAATGGAATTGTTTTTGGATAAGTGGAACCAATTCCTCTTTAAACATTGTCACCATCTCAGAAGGAACTCCAGGCATACACGCCAAGTAAGCTCCTGGTTGGAGTTCCGACCAAAACCCCGGAGCAATTCCTACAGAGTTATTCAAAACGGTTGAATTAGATGGAATAGAAACCTGTCTTAATGCAGTGGTTAGAGCCTCTTGGAATCCTTTTCCTCGGAGTCTGTACAACGTTTGTAGCCTATCATGTGCCTTTTCATTTAAGACAGGTTGAGAAGAAGTAAGATCGCATACTACTTCTAATGTATAATCATCTTCAGTAGGTCCGAGACCACCGGTCATCACAAGAAGAACTGGATTTTCTTTAGACGCTCCAGAAGCTAAATTTTTTAGTTCATCGGTGATCAGCTTAGGATCATCTGGCAATACTAGGAACTTTTCAGTAGAATATCCTAATCCAAAAAGTTCATTTGCTATCCATGAAGAATTTGTGTCTTGGCTTCTTCCCGCTGTAAGCTCTGAACCTGTGGAAATGACTGTGACTCTAGGAGGATTCAATCTTCTTTCTCCAGTCTCTCCGGAGCAGAAACTCCAAGTAGAGCTAAACCTTCTGCAAGTACGACACGGACAGATTGGCAAATTCTTGCGAGTCCCAATCTTGTAGACTCATCTGCATCTTTTAGTCTATTATTCTTTGTTATATAGAATTGAGTGAATGCTCTTGCAAGATTTTGCAGATAATTTGCGATCCTATGCGGCTCTAAGGTTGCAGCAGCATCTAACACTTCTTCCGGGAAACGAGAGATCCAGAAAAGAAGTCTTTTTCTCTCTTCGGTCATTTCAAGATTTTCTAATGCGTTTGCATCCGAGTTCGTCCCTACTTCTCTAAAGATAGAACAAACCCTCGCATGAGCATATTGTAAATAGAATACAGGGTTCTTATCAGACTCATCTTTTGCAAGATCGAGGTCAAAGTCCAGAGGAGAATCCAAAGACCTCATCGTGAAGAAATAACGAGCCACGTCCTTTGCATGTTTCCCTAAATAGCCCAGAAGATCTTCCATTGTCTGGAATTCTCCTGCACGTTTACTCATCTTCATCTTCTGCCCAGCCATAAGAAGGTTGACCTGTTGAGCGATAATCACTTGGAAATTTTCTTTAGGATAACCTAATGCTTGAACTGCACCTGCAAGTCTTGCTATATATCCGTGATGATCAGGACCCCAGATATCAATGATCTTCTCATATCCTCTGGAAATTTTGTCATTATGATATGCTATGTCCGCGAGAAGGTATGTAGGACGTCCGTCGTCCCTTACCACCACGCGATTTTTATCGTCTCCATAGCCTTCTGATTTAAAGACCTGCTTTCCTTCTTCCTCAAATACTTTGCCGGATTTTTTTAGGCTCTCAAGAACTCCCAAAACTTTCCCAGACTCATGGAGTGTAGTTTCAGAAAAAAATCTATCGAAACCTACCCCGAATAGATCTAGATCTTTTTTCTGCCAGATCAAGTTAGATTCGACTGTCCAACGGGAACATTTTTCTGCGAGCGCTGAATATTCCTTTTTATCTATGTGAGCCTTAATCTCTTTTTCAGTATTCGGATTTTCTAATAATTGTTTTGCGATGATATTAAGGTAATCCCCTCTATAACCTTCTGCAGGGATCACATTATTAGAAAGTAGCTCCTCAATGGTTCTTCCGTCTTCTGCATTCTCTTGGATAGAAGAAGGTTCTCCCAGAGCTTCTCTAATACGCACCATAGTGGACACACCTAGTAAAAACACCTGGTTTCCATAATCGTTTACATAAAATTCTTTATCTACTGAGTGACCGACTGCCTTAAGAAGATTTGCAAATGCTTCGCCAGTTGCAGCAGCTCTTGCGGAAACAATATTTAATGGTCCTGTAGGATTCGCGCTTACGAATTCTAAATTTACTTTTTTAGGATTTTCTAATTTAGGAAAAATGTCTTTTTTCTGGATCGTATTTTCTAAGAAACGGATCAAGAAAGATGGAGAGATCCTGAAGTTCACAAAACCTGGAGGAGTAAAATCTACTTTCTCGAATAGATCAGACTTTGCTTGCAGATAACCTACAAGAAGAGCGGCAGAGTCTAAAGGTTTTTTGCCAAGCAGTTTTGAATTTTCCAGAGCGAAAGAAGTGGAATAATCTCCAAAGGATTCTTCTCTGGAATATTCTATCCGGATCCTGAGGTCCCCAAAAGAAACGTTAGGCGCTTCTTTTTCACAATAAAGTTTTACTCCTTCCTTTAAAGCTTCTAAAACTAGTTGTTTAAGAGTTTCCGTTTCTTTCATTCTATCTTTTGTAATGTCCTATTTTTTAGGGGAATTATCATCCCAATCCGGAAACAACCTTTTGCTTCCGATCAGTTTCCAGCTTTTATCCAGGGCCCCGAGAACCAGATTTTTCTCCCTGAAGATACATTCAAGATATTGGCAATTTCTACCGGCCTCGGCCATTACTGGACGAGGTGGGACATCCTTCTTCCCCCATCTTTCCTGAAGAATGATGAGAAAAATTAGCCCGACGGTATAGATGAGTAAAAATGCCGTTTTAAAAAGTTTGTCCAAGATTTTCCCCCAAGGAATCGTACAACATAGCTTCAGATTTAAGTCTTCTTCCAAGAAGAGGTTTTAAGGCTCGGTTGCTTAAGCTATCCGCCTCCTTCAGGAGTTCAAGGGAAATCTTTTTGTCTTTCAAGTCTCTGTATCTCAATGCCAGACAATCTTGGACGAATAATGCAAGCCCATACTTGTCCGGTTTAGGATTTCCACAATCTCCACAGACTATCTCAAAATGGGTTTCGTCCAAACTACAAGACTGGATCTCCGAGAGATTTTTTCCACAGCTTGCGCATTCCATCTCCTTCGCTAAGAAGCCGCCCACATATAATAATTTCAGTTTGAAAAAAGGCAAGAATACAGGTTTATAACCATCCTCATCCAGTTCCTTTAAAGCCCCGAGAAGAAGTTTATATTCCATTGGATGAGAACCTCCTTCCGTTAAGAAGGAAGAAACAAGTTCCACCAGATAAGAAACCAAAACGGTGCCTGAATATCCTGTCTTTGCCTTATCGAATCTTCTGATTAGCCCAATCTCTTTTACGTTAAACGTCTCTCGACCTTGCGTGAAATAATAATCTAATACAGTAAGAGATCCAGGTTCTACCGCAGCGATAGGTCTTGTTTTACTTTTTTTGATCCCTTTGACTCGGAAACTTCCCACTTCTCCTTCTTCTGGCAGAAGGCGAAGGAATGCATCTCCTTCCGGAAGGATGCGACTTTCCATCACGATTCCTGTAGTCTTTTTTAAGGCCCCAGGATTAGATCCAGGCATAGATCCTCCTTTTCCTTCATTAGAGCCTCGTCTTCTTCTCCCCGTTCATGATCATAGCCGATTAAATGTAAAAAACCGTGAACGAATAATCTGAAAAATTCATCCTCTTCACTATGACCTATGTTCTTTGCTTGAGCCATGCATGTGTCCCAAGAAATCACTATCTCTCCTAAACTCAAGATTGGCCCGAAATTTTCTTTTTTGTTCGGGGGAAGTTCCCAAGGAGTTAGATCAAAACTTAAAGGAAAGGAAAGAACATCAGTTGCATAGTTTTTCCCTCTGCGAACCCGATTCAATTCCTGAATCGATTCATCATCGGTCAGAACCAAAGAGATATGTGTAGTAATATTAGGAAAAGAGAATGCACTTAAAATTTCCCAACGAGACTCAAGAGCAGATTCAGATAACCAAGAAGGAAGAGAATTCGGATCGAAATCCGAAGAAAATTCGAACAAGTTCAGTGACTCTTAGGGGCGTGTTTCCCCAGGATATTTTTGTTCTTCTCCTCTAAGGCCTTAGTATCCTCAGGTTTAGGATATTTGGGTCTAGAGTGAAGACTTGAAAGAAGAACTTCTTTGAAAGAATATTTTACAACTTCTAGATCTCCTAAAGTAAGCCCACATTCGTCCAATTGGTTTTCTGCCAATTTTCCGTTCACGATCTTTGTGATCAGAGCATCCAATGATTCAGGAGTTACTTCTTCCAAAGATCTACTTGCCGCTTCCAAGCTATCAGCAATCATCACGATCGCGGTTTCTTTTCTTTGCGGCTTAGGGCCCGGATATTGGAAGTCTGCTTTTTTCAGTTTTTTCTTCTGAGAAGGAGAAAGTTCCGCAAGAGCTTTATGATAGAAGAACGCCATAGTAGAAGTTCCATGATGTTCCGGAATAAAATCGATCACTTCTCTAGGAAGTCTCGCCTTCTTCGCCATCTCTATTCCGTCTAAGACATGATCGATCACTATCTTTGCAGCTTTCGCAGGATTATTCTTATCTATATTTTCCTTTTTAGGGATCAAATGTTGGTTCTCAACGAAGAATCCAGCGTTAGGGATCTTACCAATATCATGAAAATACACACCCACTCTTGTTAAAAGCCAATCAAGTTCCAAATTCTGGGCGGCCCTTTCAGACATAGCAGCCACCAAAAAAGTATGGGTATAAGTAGAAGGTGCTTTGGTTAACAAATCCTGCAACAACGGGTGACCGGTATCAGCAAGTTCCAACAGCTTAAATCTGGTAGGAATATTGAACACATACTCATAGATAGGAAGAAGTAACTGAGTTAAAGTGGAACAAACAAAGCCATTCACTAAACATAATAAATACAATTTGAATATATTCGATTCCCAAAGGTCCCTCAAATGAGAACCGGAAGGAACTGCTACCCAATAATTTCGGGAATCAAACAAATATCCTGAAGAAGAGATCAACATTTGGACCAAGGCCATATAGAACCCGGCCTTGATAAAATCGATCCTCTTTCTCATTTTTCTACCGTAAGTAGCCGCGACTACGGTCATCACAAAAGCTAAAATGAAAGAAGTAGGATTGTATCTTGAAGCGGCAAACACAAAGAAGGAAAGGAAAAACCCTATTGCGATCGACAATTGCTCGTCATAGATCATGGAGAGAATTAGACAAACCATCCCTGTCGGAATCACAAGTGCGAAGTAAAATACAGAATCGTAACTATTTTCAAAACTGAAAAATGCCTTGGATGCCAAGTAAGCCCATAACACCAAAGACCAGATCAAAGTGAACACAATCACGTTACTCGAAACATCGTTCAGACGTTTCGGATTATATTTTTTTAAGAACGCATATACTATAATTACAAAAATAGATTGGATCAAAAGAATAGATGCTATAGAGGCAACATTTGCACGAGTTGCATATCTATTTACTATTAGCAATTTCTGATAGATATCAGGAGTGATTGTCTCCCCCGCTTTCACTATGGTTTCGCCAGCATTGATTCTGCTGCTTACAGGCTCCGTCCTATCCACAACGGCTTGTTTTTGATTTTTGGTTTCTTCGGCATTATAAGTACAAGCTGGATTAGAATACACATAAGTGAGTGCAAGTTTTTGGATAATAGAAAGAAGTTGGGGATCTGTGGCTTGTAACTTCTCAGCAGCTAAACGGTTCAGGGTATCAATGGTTGCACTATCCCTGTATAGATACATACGAGGGATTACAAGCGCACCTTCGACAGACGAGATCTGCTCTTTGTTTCCACTCGCTCCAGAATTCCGGATTCTTGCTTCTGCAGCACGAATCGCGGAATAATCGCCTGGTTGATCCCTTAAAATACAAAAATTCGAAAAAACTAAATTACTGTATTGTTGGACTAGATCTCTAACTCTAGATTTTCCGGGAGTTTTAAGTAATAGATCCAACTCTTCTTTGGATCTATTCTTCCATCTTGGGACGACTGCCAACAACTCTGCAGAGGTTTTCACTTCTCCAGTTGGCTTTGGTTCCCTGTATCTCTCCATATCCTCTTGGATAGCAGGGCGAATGACTTCTATTAGAACTCTATAATCTCTATCAAAAAAATTCGGAGCAGATTGGAAGGCCTTTAATTTTTTGGCCTTTGTTTTTTCTTCGTCTTCGTAAACAATATCTTTTGTGGAGACAACTTTATCCAAAGCATTCTTGCCTTCGGAATAAGGACCGTCTTGAGAAAGATTAATTTTGTCCTGACCAAAAAATGGGATCGCGAGCATCCAAGTCACAATGATCAAAGTGATCGCAGTGAGGATTACCTGGAATTTTCGGACGAAAGAAATTGGACGGATCTTGGTCAAAGTGTCCGTGATCCAAGCCATCCCTCTTTCTAAAAGTGATCCCAAAGGAAACATTACAATTCCTCGAACTTCCTCACGATGGTTTCTACCAAAGGATGTCTAGTGATATCTTCTTTTCCGAAAAATACCTGTCCAATTCCTTCGGTCTGTCTGAACAAGTTTACCACACGATCGAATCCGGATCTACCATGTTCTAAGTCGACTTGGGTCACGTCCCCAGAGATACACATCCTGGAATTACGCCCCAAACGGGTCATAATCATCTTAAGCTGAGCAAGAGTACAGTTTTGAGCCTCGTCCAAAATGATAAAACTTTTGGAAAGAGTCCTACCTCTCATGAATGCAACGGGTGCGATCTCAATTTTAGTAAGTGCAATATATTCTTGGGTCTTTTCGAAACCGATACATTCGTTCAAAGCGTCATATACTGGACGAAGGTACGGATCCACTTTTTGATTTAAGTCACCTGGCAAAAATCCAAGATTTTCTCCTGCTTCTACCGCAGGTCTTGTCAAAACGATCTTATCCACGATCCCATTCTGCAAAAATCTACAAGCCATTGCAACTGACAGGAATGTTTTTCCGGTTCCCGCAGGACCAATCCCGAAAGTGATCAGATTATTCAAGAAAGATTGAATATACTTTTCCTGGTTTTTAGTCCTGGAATAGAGATGTTTTCCCTTGTATGTAGTGAGAATTTTTTCGTTAGGTTTGAAGGGCTCATCGTCAGACTTACGCTCTTCCTTCTTCTTTTCCCGAGTGGCTTGTTTAAGAAGATAACCGAAATCGAATTGGTCCGTAAAATCACGGTCCGGCCTGTCCCGATAATTGGTTTCCAATAATCTGAAAAAATCTAAGGCGAATTCTACCTTTGTAGGAACTCCTTCCACCTGGAAACCGTTCCCTCTCGGGATTAGATCGATCTCCAATTGTTTTTCCAAATTTTTGACACCTGTATCGTTGATCCCGCAGATCTTACGATACAGGTCTTGGTTTTCGAAAGTAAATTGTTCTTTCCTGATACGATTAAACCTTTATCAACCTAAGCTTCAATTCTTGGAGCTGTTTCTCTTCCACTTCAGACGGACATTCGCTCATCAAACAAACACCTTTCTGCGTTTTAGGGAAAGCGATCACATCTCGGATGGATTTTCCGCCAGTCAAGAGCATCATGATCCTATCGATACCGAATGCAATCCCTCCATGAGGAGGTGCCCCATATTCCAAGGCCTCCAATAAGAAGCCGAATTTTTCTTTAGCTTCCTCTGGTCCGATCCCCAAAGTGGAGAAGACCCGAGTCTGCACATCTTTGGAATGGATACGAATGGAACCTCCACCGATCTCCACACCATTTAGCACCAGATCATAGGCTTTCGCGAGTGCATTTCCCGCTTCTTTTTGGAGTCTTTCCTCGGAAGAGAAAATTTCCAAACTGGAATCTCCAGGAGAAGTGAACGGATGGTGCAAGGAATCCCAGCGTTTGCTGTCCTTGTTCCACTCGAACATCGGAAAGTCCACGATCCAGGAAATATGAAAGCTTCCTTCTGCAGGTTTGTCAAATCTTTCCGAAAGTTTCAGACGCAGAGCGCCTAGAGAATGGTTTACGATTTCTCTTTCATCCGCTCCGAAAAAGACCATGTCTCCTTCTTTTGAGCCGACTGAGTTTGCAATTTTAGAAAGAGCTTCTGGAGTGAATCTTTTTGTAATAGTAGATTCCAATCCTTCTGCCCCGTGTTTCATGTAGGCAAGGCCTTTTGCTTTATAATCTCTGTTCAACCAAGCAGTCAGATCTTCGATCTCTTTTCTGGAAATCACAGAACCGCCAGGAACACAAACCGCTTTTACTACTCCGCCGCTTGCAACCGCACCTGCAAATACTTGGAAATCTGAATCTTTTACGATTTCCGAAACATCTACCAGTTTCATTCCGAAACGAAGGTCCGGTTTATCGGAACCGTATTCTTCCATGGCTTGTTTATAAGGCATTCTGGAGAATGGACCCTTGAAATCTAAAGAGAACACATCCTTCATAATCTTGGAGAATAGTCCTTCGATCTCGGAAAGGATCTCTTCTTGGGAAACAAATGAGAATTCCATATCAAGCTGAGTGAACTCAGGTTGTCTGTCTGCCCTTAAGTCCTCATCTCTGAAACATTTTACGATTTGGAAATATCTCTCCATACCGCCTACCATCAGGATCTGTTTAAAGATCTGAGGAGATTGAGGAAGAGCATAAAATGAATTCGGATTTAAGCGAGAAGGTACCAAAAAGTCACGTGCTCCTTCTGGAGTGGACTTGTTCAGGATCGGAGTTTCAATCTCTACGAACTTACGAGAATTTAGATAATTACGAATTGCGAATACGAACTCATGACGTTTTATCATTCTGTTCTTGAGCTCGTCTCTTCTGAAATCCAGGTACCTGTATTTGAGCCTGTTTTCTTCAGAAATCTCTTCAAATTCATCCAGGGAGAATGGAGGAGTTTTTGCAGAGTTCAGAATGATGAGTTGGTCTACAACAAGTTCAATCGTCCCAGTTTTCATCTTGGGATTGATACTTTCTGCATCCCTTTTTTTAAGTTTTCCCTGGACCGCTATCACATACTCGGAGCGGATCTTTTCTGCCGCAGCAAAGTTTTCTCCCAGGATTTCTTTACGTAGTACTACTTGCAAGATCCCTGTTCTATCACGAAGATCCACAAAGATGACTCCGCCTTGGTCCCGGAATCGGAAAGACCAACCGAATAGAGTGAGAGTTTTTCCTTCTTGGGCTTCGGAAACTTCTCCTGCCCAGGCTCTTGATTTATAACCTTCTAAAATCCAATCTTCCAAAGAAATTCCATTTCCTTATTATATAATATAATAACTCGTTCCGAATATTTTCGGAGCAAACACACCGAGCCGCATTTCGATTAATAAAGACGGTCCAGTAATTTCCGGCCCTGCCGGGGACTACACGTTATCAAATCTGGAAAGTTCAGGTCGGAAGGCAAGTGGAAAAGAACCGGTTGGTCCAGACCTGTTTTTGGCGATGATGATCTCCGCCATTCCTTTCATTCTAGGATCTTCCTCTTCGTCCTTTCCCTTCTCTCCACGATAAATGAATGTAACAATGTCCGCGTCCTGCTCGATCGCACCCGACTCCCTTAAGTCTGCAAGTTGAGGTCTTTGGTCCTTGGACCTTTGCTCAATGGAACGGTTCATCTGAGAAAGTGCTATCACAGGACATCTCGCCTCTTTGGCCATTTGCTTGAGCGCTCTGGAAATCGAAGAAACCTCTTGTTGCCTTCCACCATCCCTGTTTTTGGGATCGTTCATGAGCTGGAGATAGTCCACAATAATGAGTCCAAGAGTTTCATTCGTGAGAAGTTTACGAACCCTTCCCTTAAAATCGTCCACACTTAGTGCACCGGAATCATCAATATAAATGGGAGAAGAAGTTACCTTAATGATTGCATCAATCAGCTTGGGCGCATCCGACTTAGTCACTTCGGAACGTTTTAATTTATTGGATTCCACCTGAGCATAAGAGCATACAAGCTTGAGTAGAAGTTCCATTCTACTCATCTCCAACGAGAAGATCACTACCGGTCGGTTATGGATCAGTGCCACGTTGGAAGCAATATTCAAAGCTAAAGTGGTCTTACCATTACCAGGTCTCGCCGCCAAGACCATCATCTCGTATTCTTTTAAGCCTGAAGTCATCTCATCGAACTGAGTAAAATTAGTTCTAAGACCTTTGATCTGGCCTCTACTCTCCATGATCTCTTTAATATATTCAGAGAGAGCTGCCTTATCCCCGGCAACAGGAAGAAGTCCTTTTACATCCGCAGATCTAGAAACATCCGTAAGACTTTGTTCAATTTGATTGAATACTGATTCGTTTTCGCCCGGTTCTTTCTGGATCAACTCCAGGGCGTTCATTAATAATTTAGAATATTTTCTTCTTTCGGAAAGACGTTTGATCCTTTCCGCATAATAACCCAATGGATGGGAAACTACGGAATCCTTGTAGAGAGAATAAATATATTCGTATTCTCTTTCTGGATCTTTGAGTAATGAATTTTCTTTTAAGAAGTTTAGGACGGAGACCGGATCTACTGCGATCCTTTTGTCCACAAGGTCCAGGATTGCCTTGTAAATTCTTCTGTTTGTATCTTGGTAAAAATCCTCAGGAACGAGGGGAATATCGATTAGATTATCCGCTCCTTTAAGAAGCAGAAATCCGAGAAAAGATTTCTCGGATTCCAATTCAAACAAGGAGTCGGCCTGCATTTTTGCTCCGGCTTACGCTTCGGTAGAAACGACTTCCTCTTTCTTCACATGAACTGTGATAGTCGGGAGGATACCTTCTGCAAGACGCACTTTTAATTTATAGGAACCTAGATTGCGGATAGGCTCTGAAAACTCGATTTTACGTTTATCAACTTCAAATCCTGCAGTTTTCAATAAGGCTGCTACATCGGCAGGAGTTACCGCTCCAAAAAGTTTATCCCCGCCTCCGGTTTTAACAGAAATTTCGAATTCTTTTCCGTTCAATCCAGAAGATACAGATTCCATATCTTTCTTGCGTTTTTCTTTTTTAAGATCTGCAAGTTTCTTTTGGTGAAGAGCCATTTTGGTCTTACCTTCAGAAGCTCTTACAGCAAGTCTTTGAGGGAAAAGAAAATTACGAGCGAAACCATCCGCTACTTCCTTAACGTCCCCAGCGTCTCCTAAGTTAGAAACATCTTTTTGTAATATTACTCTCATTAGTTTCTCCTTAGTTTACTTTGAACGGTAGAAGACCGATGCTACGAGCTTTGCGGATCTCTCTTGCAAGAATCCTTTGATACTTTGCAGAAGTTCCGGTAATTCTTCTTGGAATGATCTTACCACGGTTAGTGATAAATCTTTCTAAAAGTTCGGTGTTCTTATAATTAATTTGTTTAGCAAGTTCAGGGTCTGCAGTAAAACGGCAAACTTTCTTCTTATACTTGTTTTGTTTTTTAGGGGGGCGTCCTCCGTCTTGATCTAAAGGCATGCCCTCAGCAGTCATTTCCTGCTTTGTTTCTTCTTGTACTTCGTTATCTGACATGAGTTTTGTCCTCTTTAAAAAGGTATATCGTCGTCCATCGCAGAACTTCCCATATCATCTTGTGCAGATGAATAAGAAGAAGATCCGCTGCTTGCGGAAGAGCCGTACTCTCCGCTTCCATTCTCCCTTGCACCACCTATCATCTGGAAATTTTCCACAACGATACGAATGCGGGAGGCCTTCTTGCCTTCCATGGTTTCCCAGGTGTCCTGCTTAAGGCGTCCCTCGATCACGAGTTGTTTGCCTTTCTTGCAGTATTGCTGGATGATATCCGCGCCTTTTCCCCAAGCCTCGCAGTCGAAAAAATGAGTTTCCTCTTTTTTCTCTCCGCCGGTAACATAAGTGCGACCGTTAGCTAAGGAAAAATTCACAAGAGAAGTCCCGTTTACGGTTTTAAATTCCGGATCACGGGTCAGGCGCCCAACAAGGGTCACCCGATTGATATCGTTAGCCATTGAGGCGGACGATCATAGAGCGAAGTAAATTTTGGTTCAGACCAAAGTCACGCTCTACCTTTTCTAAGGCGGATTGTTCTGCATTCACTTTGAAGTGTGTGAATATTCCGTAGTCTTGGTGTTGGATTGGATGCCAAAGTTTCTTTTGACCCCAATCTTCTTCTGCGGTCACGTTGATGGAATGCTTTTTGAAGATCTCAAGGACCTCAGTTTTAGCTACTTCCTTCGCGGTTGAACGCGTGATTGTAGTAATCTCGTAGTTTCTCAAAAGTTTCTCCTATGGGAAAATGCCCGTCTGCGCAAATGCGGCGAGCAGAAGAACCGAATTTTGTCCTATTTTCGGCTTTAGGGGCAAGGGGTCAAGTGGAATAGATTTGGGCGTCTTAGCTTCTAAAAAGCTTCTAAAAAGCTTCTAAGGCGTAATTAGAATCAATATTCCAAAGGTGTTCTTCATTTCTAATTCCAATTTTCAAGATCCATTCTTTGACTCTCCTAAAATGCGCTGGAATGTCTTTTCTGTCCTATGCCCTCCCTTTTCATGAATTTTGCTTTTAATTTCATGAAATATGCCTACCATATTCTGAAAGGTTCAGAATATGGCAAACTTACAGGTCAGGGATATAGACGACAGACTCTACGAAGCATTAAAAAGGAGGGCCGAAATGGAACACAGATCCGTAAGCCAAGAAGTAGTTCTTCTAATTGAGAACTATCTAGCACACGACAATAAAGAATCCGAACGTAAGACCTTAGGTTTCTTAGAATTATCAGGCTCCTGGGTAGATGACAGAAGTCCAGACAAGATCGTAAAGGACATACGTTCCTCTCGAACTAAGAACACATTAGGAAAGGATGTAGATGAGCTATTTGATTGATACTGATATTATCATCTATAGCTTAAAGGAAGATCCAATTGTTCGGCAAAATTTTTTGGACCGTAAGAACTCGATCAAATCAGTTTCCGTAATCACATATGGAGAATTGATCTATGGAGCTCAGAAATCTTCTTATAAGGAAAGAAATCTGGCAACTGTCCGAAGAATTGCCGAACTTTTTCCAGTGATAGAATTGACCGAAGGAATTATGGAAACGTTTGGAGAGCTCAAAGCCACTCAACAGAAAAAAGGAAATATTGTGGAAGACTTTGATCTGCTCATTGGATCCACAGCATTGTATCTGAATTATACCTTAGTTACGAATAACGAAAGGCATTTCCAAAAAATCCCCGGATTAAAAATAGAAAATTGGACTTATACCGCTTAATCTAGCTCCACCCAAGCTCTGTCGCCTTCGATCCTAACTTTTGTGCCTAAGTCTTGGGAAAGTACTGCAACCTCTTTTAAAAAATTCTCTGCTTCCTTTCCTTCAAGTGGTCTTACCAAATGATCTTCGTTTTGAAATTTTCCAAAAATAGGTACAAGCTCTATATTGATCAATTTGCTTTTTTTAATATGCAGTATTACAATTAAATTATGATTTAAGTAGGCATTTCTACTTCCGAAAATTAAATTTCCCAAAGAATAAAATACGATCGTATTTCCTATCTTCTCGATCCCTTGGGGAATATGAGGATGGTGCCCTACTATAATATCTAATCCACCATCAGCCAAAGTTCTTGCGATCTTTCTTTGTTCGATTGTTGGAAATGGAGAATATTCTACTCCCCAATGAAGGGAAAGTATCCTGAATTGTTTTCCAGCAGATACTGCTTTAGTTTTTTTATCTCTTTTAGAAAATCTAGATGAATTTAGTTGGATTTTTTCCATTTGGAACTTTTTCACGATTAGTTCCGGATCTAAAGGCATGACACCTGGAGTTTGTCCTGCGTAATGAGATCTACCTTCGGCTACGTTTGTGGCAGAATAAACTCTAAGATAAGTATCCTTCCCTTCCCATATCCAAGGACGAAAGGCGAAATCCAAATTTTTCCCTGCACCTATAGAAGCAATATTCCTATTTTCTAAAAACCTAAGAGTCTCTCCTAATCCTTCCGGGCCATGATCCATGGCATGATTGTTTCCGAGAGAAACAAGATCCACACCTAAAAAGCTCATACTATCTAGATCAGATTCCTTTGCTTGGAATACATATGCTTTGCCATGGTCCCAACTTTTTTCGGATACTACAGGAGTTTCTAAATTTAAAATTCGTAGGTCTGCGCTTTCAAAAACTGATTTTAATCCTTTGACTGGGGCCAATTCTCCTTTGGACTTGATTGTGTCCCGGATCCCCCAATTAAACATAACGTCCCCTCCGAGGAGAACTTTTACCACTTCCGGATCGTCTTCTTTTCCAAATAACTTTTCTATTTGGGTTTCGATCTTATCTACGATACTTGTTTGTGGTTCACTAGGCTTCTCGGAGTTAGAAGAATTTTCCGGGATTCCGGCGCAAGTTAGCGCGAGTAAAAACGGAAAACATATAAGGACCGCAATAGAGAAAATGAAGTGTTTTCGAAAAAACCGCATCTATCCGGACAGTTTAGAATCGGTTTCGAATTAGGAAATAAATAATACAGAAAGAAACGAAACTTTCAAGGTATCCTTAAAGGCTCGAAGCTAAAGAAATACCTTGGTATTTTGCTATTTAACTGAACTCCCCATCATTTCTTTAGAAATAAATAGGCTATTGATACCTTTAGCAGGATCAATTATACTCAAAAGACAGGAAGTGTAACCGACCACAAAAAAGGAATCGTTCAGACCTAAGACAACATCTTGGGCATGGACCTCACATTTCGTGACCTCTTCCATATATTTCAAATTCGACCACACTAAATTCCCATCAGTATCGAATTTTGCTGCGAAGGCACTATTGATCGAATTAGTAAAAAGAATTTTTACCGCAGAGATCGTTCCGGCAATATATGAATTCCCATTTGGATCCACAGTAATTCCGAAACCTTGTGTTTCTGACCTGAAAAAATCAGAATAGTCTGGATTTCCGATAAGCCTAGTCCACAATTTGTTTCCATCTTTATCATATTTTACGATAAAAGTATCAGTTGTTCCGATCGGTGTTTGGCCATCCAGCTCTCCAGATGTAGTTCCAACTATATAAACATTTCGATCCGGATCTATGCCAATATCATTAGCAATGGAAACTTGATCAAGAACACCCAATGTCCGAACCCAAACCTTATTTCCATCCGAATCATATTTAATCAGAAGAGCATCCTCGATCCCGATCGGGGCTTGATCGTCAAAACCACCCTGAGCAGCTCCTACAAAATAAATTTCTCCATTCGAATCAATTGTTAGGTCACCAGCAATCGATTCCAGATTATTCGGATTCGTATTGCGCGCCATCCTCGCCCATAGTTGGTTTCCATCCGGATCGTATTTAACCATAAAATAACCGTTCTGCCCGGCTGGATTTGTTTCACCAAAGAATGTATCTGCATTCGTGGTCCCATTAACATAAATATTCCCGAACTGATCTGAAGTAATACCTCTTCCTGCAGAAGTTCCAAAATGAAAATCAGTGTTACTTCCTCCACCAATCATCTTGGTCCATTTTTTATTTCCATCTTTATCATATTTTGATAAATAAGCGTCTTGGTATCCAATTTTGTTTTGCCCATCTAACTTTTCTACGACAGTCATTCCAGTACTTAAAACATTCCCATCCTTGTCGGATGTTATTCCAAGACCATAGGTACTTCCTTTAGAGAAATCTTTAGGACCTCCACCCAAATGTCTGATCCAAAGTTTATTACCATCTTCATCGTATTTAGTAATATAAGAATCTAATTTGCCAAGCATAGGTTGCCCGCCCAAATCCCCTTCCGTAAAACCAGTAGCTATTATATTTCCGTCTGGATCTACACTCGCTCCGCTTGCGAATGTCATCTTACCGAAAACACCTAAAAATTTAGGCCAAGGTTTCTTAGGTTCAGAAGGAGAAGGAGCATTATTCACTGCGCTACCTCCAAAGACCAAAGCGAATGCTTCCGGAACGGATTGGTCTGGAGAAGAACAAGAAAGAATAAGAATAAACGAAAATAGAATGGAAATATTAAATCTTCTGATGCTGAAGCTCATGCCTTAAGTAACATTCGCTTCATTAAATTTTCGAATCCTTTTCGCCTAACGTAAGACGGATTCATTCCTTGTTTTTTATCATTCATTCCATATTAGGAACGTTTCACGGATGAATTTAAGAACCTATTATTTAAAAAGTAAAAATCCAAAAAGAACTAAAACTAATCCCAAGAGCCCGATCCTCACACCGACTTTTGCCATATCCTTGATCTCAAAGCCTCCCACAGCATAGGCTACTGCATTCGGAGGGGTGGACACAGGCAAAGACATTGCCAAAGAAGCTCCTAACGCAGATCCTAAAACCAATTGTATTGCGTAGGACTCATTTCCTGGAAGTAAAAGGGTAGCCACAGGAAGTGCCAAAGGAACCAGAAGATTTGCAGTCGCAGTATTGGATAAGAATGTAGAAAGAAAAAGTCCAATCGAGAAGAAGATCCCGAGTACCCAAAGACTTTCTCCTGGACCTGCTTGTTTACCGATCAATTCACCGAACCAGATCCCTGCCCCGCTCTTTTCTATGCCTGTTCCGAGAGCAATTCCACCTGCAACTAAGATCAAAACATCCCATTCCAAAGAACGTAAATCATTGGACTCTAATATTCCAAAAGCGGTAAATAGAAGTAGAGGAAATAGAGCCACAACTCCGGCAGGAATTCCATGAAACGATTCGCTTAACCACAGAATTACAGTAATCAAAAATCCAAACAAAACAAATCTTAATCTTTTTTCCGAGCCTTCTTCGGAGATAGTTTCATAACGAAGGGAAAGAGCTAAACCTTCACTCGCAGGGAATGCACGCAAAAGCCAAAACCAAGCTGCAATAAGCAGAATGATCAAGAGTGGAACCGCAACAAGCATCCAAGTTCCGAAAGAAATAAAATCTCCATATCCCTGGTTTTTCAAATTTGCAAATGCAATCACGTTCGGAGGAGAACCAATTGGAGTTCCAATCCCTCCCAAATTCGCAGCAAATGGAATTCCAATTAGGACTGCTTTTCTAAATTTTTCATCCTTATCTAAAACCATGAGCAAAGGAAATACCAATGCTATCATCAAAGAGGCTGTTGCAGTATTACTCATCCAAAGAGAGATGGTTGCAGTAATGCACATAAGTCCGAGTAAAACATATTTAGGAGAAGTTCCGAAATATGGAAGAACTCGATTCGCCAACCAACGATCCACTCCTACTTTTACGCAAGACTTGGCCAATGCAAAACTTCCCAAGAACAATACTACAGCAGAATCAGCGAGCGATGCCAAAAATACTGCAGGGGGACTAGGTTTTCCAGGGCCGGCATATTGTTTTAAAAATTCCCATTTACCTGGATTTGAAAAGAGAATGATCTCAGAAAATATGATCAAGATAGAAGTTGCATGACCAGGAATAATTTCAAAAATCCATAATCCAGCGGAGATCAGAAAAATAAAAAACATTCCCCCGACAGAAGCCGGAACATAACCATAAAAGGAAAATATTAAAGGTACACATGCAACGAATATGGAAAGAATAAAACCGATGTATTTTAATTTCATGTATGTTCTAAAAACCTAATATTGAAGATTCGCAACAAATAATGTAAACCGGACATATCATTCAAAAATAATAGTTCTGTTTTGAAAGATCATCACTCTATCTTCCAAAAGTAGGCGGAGAGCCCTGGACAAAACAACCTTCTCAAGATCTCTTCCGAATAAAACCAAACGTTCTGGGGAATAACCATGATCGACATGGCAAACGTCTTGGACTAAGATCGGCCCCTCGTCCAAATTTTCAGTCACTATATGAGCTGTTCCACCTATGATCTTAACCCCACGTTTATATGCTTGTTCATACGGTTTTGCTCCCACAAAAGCAGGCAAAAACGAATGATGTATATTTAATATACGATTTTCCCATTTTTTTACGAATTCTGAAGTGAGTATTCTCATATATTTAGCAAGAACGATCCAATCCGGGTGGAGCCTCTTCAAATAAGAATCCAATTGGTTTTCATGCTCTTCCCTAGTCAGCCCTTCGCTCGAAATATAATGAAAAGGAAGTTTAAAATCTCTAACCAGATCTCCTAAAACTTCATGATTGGAAACTACTCCCAAAAGTTCCATAGGCAATTCTCCATACCTCCAGCGAAGAAGAATATCTCCTAAACAATGTGGCTCTTTTGTAGCGAGTAAAACGACCTTAGGAAGCCTTGGGTTAGATAGAGTAAGCTCCGCATCTTTCGGTAGGATTTTTGCGAGTTCAGTGACGAGACCTTCTTCTTTTGAATTGTTCTCAAGAGAGTATTCCGTTCTCATAAAGAATACCTTCTCCAATGGCTCCACGAATTCCTGGTTCCCGACAATATTGGCGCCGATATTTGCTAAAAATCCTGTGATCCGATGGATTAGTCCCGCTTCGTCTTTGCAACGGATCAAAAGTATTCTATTCTTTTTCAGATTGGGTCCCTCGTTTAAAATTTCGCCTTTCCGGTTTGAAAATTCACCTAAGAAGTCCAAAATTTCGGCTAATCTTCTTGCTGAACCAGAAAAGGAATATCTTCTTTTTTCCTCTCTAAAGCCTGTTTTAGGCCAGGATTGGCTGGATCCCGAAACAATCTAGGCACTTCTACTCATTAGCACTCCATAAAAAAAAGTGCTAATTTTTATAAAAATAGGTGGAACCTTTTTTTAAATTTAGCACTCTAAGCATTAAAGTGCTAAATAAGCCAGGAGGCTAATAATGAGAAATCCCAATTTTTTTAGCGAAGTAAGAAGAATTCAAAATAGATTCCATAATTTGTTCGATCCAGTCTGGGAAGGCGGACAGGTATATCCTGCGCTAAATGTTTATACTGACCAAGACAAAATCACTGTAACTGCGGAAGTTCCGGGTCTTTCCCCAGAAGATCTAGATATCACAGTGGCGCATAACCTTCTCACCATCTCAGGTGAATGGAAGGAATACACACAAGACAAACCTCGCAGAATAGAAAGAGCGAGAGGAAAATTCCAACGTAGATTAGAACTACCTGTAGCTGTAGATTCGGAAAAAGTAGAAGCATCCGTAAAAGAGGGAGTTTTAACTTTGGCGCTTCCGATTCTCGAGAGCGAAAAGCCAAGAAAGATCCGCATAGAAGCAAAGGCATAAGGAGAAAAAAATGAGCGTATCAGAATTACTAAAAACAGAAGATAAAGTAGCAACAGGGCAAGAGAAGACTCAGAGGCCAAAACCGGTCTACACTCCTTCGACAGATCTGTATTCTAATGAAGAAGAACATCTTCTTGTTCTAGATCTTCCTGGCGTAAAAGAATCCGATCTTGAAATTTCTCTGGAAAAAGACGAACTTAGGATCTCTGCGAAAACAAGTGTATCCGACCAGAAAGGAAACCTAAGATATTCGGAATATGGAACTGGAGATTATAAAAGGACCTTCCTTGTATCCGAACCTGTGGACGAAGATAAAATTTCTGCAGTTCTTAAAAACGGGGTTCTAGAGCTGAGACTACCAAGAAAAAAACCTTTGAGCAAAAAGATAGAGGTCAAAACTAACTAATTGTTTTTCAGCAAATCCTTACTTGATAAACCGGGTGTTCAACCCGGTTTTTTTTTGCCTCAATTCTTCCGTTCGGATTTCCTGGATTTATGAGGACTTTTCTATTACTTACTCTTTCCAATTTGTTCATGACCTTTGCCTGGTACGGTCATTTAAAGTTCTTTAAGGACTTTCCTATTTGGAAAACGATCCTGATCTCCTGGGGAATTGCATTTTTAGAATATTGCCTAATGGTTCCTGCTAATCGGATCGGTTATGCAGAAGACGGGCTAAGCGGTTTCCAACTAAAAATTTTACAGGAAGTGATCACGATCACTATTTTTGTGGGATTTGCAATTTTGGTATTAAAGGAAAAAATGAAATGGAATCACGCAGTTAGTTTCCTTTTGGTGGTTCTTGCCGTTGTATTCGCTTTTTATGATAAAGAATGATTGATTTGCGCAGAGATCACAGAGACATTTTGATATATAAAGAAACCAAGCAATTTATAATAATTCTCTAATTTCTTTTGCTAATTCTTCTCCCTTAATCCCGGTCGGATATGCACTCAAGATATTTCCTGTTCTATCTACAAGATAAATAAATAAAGTGTGATCCATTCCGTATTCTCCATTACCTTTAGGCAGTTGGGTCTGTTGAGAGAATACTCCAAATCCTTTCTGCAATTCGCCGATCTGATCCTTTCCACCAGTTAAAGCTACGAGTTCTTTTCCAGGAAAATGAGAAATATATTTTCTTAATACTTCAGGCGTATCTCTTTCTGGATCAATTGTAATAAACACAGGAGTGATATCTTTGGAATCATCTTTCAAAGATATAAACGCGTTTTCTATATCATTCAATGCCATAGGACACATATCGGGACAATGAGAAAATCCGAAGTAAACGACGAACAGATTCCCAGGTAATTCCGAAGGGTGGACTGACTTACCTTCAGTATCTTTCAAGATTGCAGTTTTCCATTCTGCAACAGGAGTTTCGGATGCAAATTGAGAAGAAGGTTTCTTCTTCATATAAAATCCAACGCTGAATCCTACTCCGAGGATCAATAAGGATAAAATTATATTTTTATAATTCGATTTTAAAAAATTCATACTGCCACGATCCAGCCCATTGCCCCGCGATCCGCCATATAGGTTTGATGAGGATGGAACATATATCTTCCTCTTTTAGTAAGCGTAAATTCTACAATTGCTCTTTCAGTTTGGCCAAGGGTGATGACATCCGTATGTTCATCAGGAATTAGTTTAGTTCCGGTTCTATACACATCAAAAGTCTGGGAGTGAAGATGAAAAGAAGCAATAGGATCATGCTCAGTCATATTCGCAATATATAACCTCACTTTTTTTCCAACAGGCACCTTGATAGGAAAACGATCATAATATCCAGCTATTCCATTCCATGCATAAATATCATTACGACCAGTTTCATTCAGATCCCAACCCGCAAGTATCAACATGAACTCTAATGCAGGAGGTCTCCCGCCTGGAGGATCCACTATAAATCCTCCATACAAACCCTTGGACATATGACTCGCTAATGGAGGAACATGGCAATGATAAGGATGAAATCCGATTGGACCTGCAGTGATCTTATAAATCCTTTCTGCACCCGGTGCGATCGGTTCCCAACCATCTTGTCCGGGATCATGGGTTCCATGAAAATGAACTGAGTGAGGATGATTGGAATGATTCCTAAAAAGTAGTTCCATTTCCTGCCCAAGTCTAGCACGGATCACTTTTCCTGGGACAACACCATCAAAAGTCCATGCATCCACTACTGTATTATGAGCCACTGTCAATGGCATTTCTATAATATTGACTTCGGAACGGAATTTAGGACCAGGAGGGGCTTGCGGGATACTTGCATTCAATTCCATCCTAGACAAGAATGCAGCATCCGCGAACATTGGAGGATGGATCATACTCCCGTAGGAATTCCCACCTATAGATCCAGGCAGTCGGATAGAAACATTCGGATTCGAAGAAGGCTGACTCGGAAGAGAAGACCCGGTCCTACATAGTGGATCTTCTTTTTTACCCGAGGTAATCCCGGCGATCCCGGTACCCGCTGCGAGTCCGGCACCGCCTATTCCTAACCAACGTAGGAAATCCTTCCGATTCATATTACCTTTCCGTTTATTAGAATCTTGCGATTGTGGAGATCAGAAGTGTTAAGACCAAAAGGCCGATTCCACCATACACAAGACTGTTCTTTGCCCAAGTAGGGATTCTAGAACCACCGACTATATGATAAGCTCCCGCCCCGAATAGAGGGACAAGAATAATAGCCGCAGTCCATAAACTTCCTTTTTTAGGATCTACATCCTCTCTTTTAGACAAATCAATCAAGGCTAAAGGAGCCCAAAGAGCGAATAAAATATAGAAAATATAGTATCCGTAAAAGTTGAAAAGTAAGGTAAAAAATCCGGGATCGTAAAATTGAGTAGTTTCCATAAATAACTCCTTAATATATTCTAAAATTCTAATGTATTGTTCCTGAGATCAACCCGCTCCGACGTTCCCAACAATGGTAAACCCAAGGTAGAGAATGAAGGCAAGAGAAGCTCCGAATCCAGCGAATACCAAAGTGAATCTCAAGTATTTTGGATAAGAAGATTTACCAGAAAGAAGATAAGCTCCACCTCCGATGTAAGGCACTAAGGAAACAAATGCCAACCAAACGTATTTGCTCGGACTGATCTCTGATTTCGAAACCAGATCATAAACACTTAAGCTGACCAAGCATACATAAAGAAGAAGTGGAAGCAAATATCCGAACCAACGGAAGATCACAATTTGGATATCCAAAGGTTTAGGAACAGAGAATCCACCCAGAACGTCTCCGAACTTAGGTTTTCTTTCTGCGAGGATCTTAGCTGCCTCTTCTGGAAGTTTTACCTTATCCAAATCTAAACCGAAATCTTCGAAAGGATGAATAGCAGGTTTTACCTGTGCAGAAACTCCCCCTGGAATATTAGCTTGAGGAGGAGGAACCGGCTGGTTCTTCCAATCTCCGCTTGGATAAATTCCGTGCGTAGCATCCACCATCAAAGAAAGTGCATTATACGCCGTGAAAATTTCTCCACCCATCGGGAATCTTATCCCCGAACCGCAAGAATTCGTTTTTTCTAATAAAGGAGGGACAGAGGTCTGGAATTTATTATTCGAGAAACAGTTTCCGATGCTGATTGGTCCAGCAAGCGTCAAATCCCCAAAACCGGAAGAATGTACTATGTTTCCTTCCACAATGTTTCTATGAGAGAACCAGAAATTCTCATCTAGATTCGGAAAGATCGCAATCCCATGGTTATCATGTCCGATCACCACGTTATTTTTAATCACATTATGCAAACCACCAGCAATCAAAATCCCTGTTCCGTAAGTAGGATATTCTAAAGGTTTGATAGGAGCAGTCAGGTTATTATTATCATAGATCAGGTTTCCTATGATGTAGGTTTCTCTTTCCGGAGGAAGAAGCTCCCTATCCAAGGAATTCGGTCCTAAACCTACAATATTATTTCGCCAGATGGAGCTGATGATGTATAATTCTCCCCCCGCGTTCGTTCCTGAATAACCTAAGGCGCTATTCTCAGAAATAACATTATAGAGGATCGCTTTACATGGATAACATTGGCCTACATAGATACCTGCATCGGGAGATCCGGAAGCATAAGAATGTTCTAATACTCCATTCACTGAATCGAAGGCATAGATACCATAGTCACCGTTATTATAAGCAGTAAGATAAGAACCTCTATATCCTTTTACACCAGTCCAAAAGAAACCGTTAAGAGTAGAGTTCCTTGCAGTCATATTCTCAACTGCAACACCGTTTGCTCCAACCACGATCACACCGTTCGCTCTTTGGAACTGGCCGTCTAAGATAACTTTATTTCTGTCTGTTCCTCTTAAGGTAAGAGAAGGAGTTGTTACTACCACTTCTTCGTAATATACACCTTCGTCGATCAGGATCAGATCCCCAGGAGAAGCTGCATCCACTGCGTTTTGGATTGTTGGATACATTTGTGGAACCTTACGAGTTGTTCCTGAAAATTTTTCAGCGACTTTCCAATCCTTACCCGCTCTTGCAGCAGGATTATAAGCGGCATTTCCAACTACAATATCCGCAACCATCCCACTTTTTCCATCAGGAGAAGCGTGGAAGCTACAGTAATAAGGAAATACTCCTTCTTTAGGATAAGTGATCTTTACCTTTGCGCCTCTTGGCATCACGATATTTCCGAAACTCTTTTCGGTAGACCAAGACTTATCCACAGCGATCGCATTATGAGGGTTTGCCCCTGAATTTACAAATTCGATCTGACCGCCCACTGGGATCTTTTGCATAGGGGGAGAAAATGCATTATCCACCATAACCACATGGGCAAAACCTTCTGTTGTCTCCCCTTCTTTGCCACTGCAAGAAGAAGCGAAGGCTCCCATCAAAATTCCCAGGACTAATAATCCAATAACGGGAATGTACCTTTCTTTAAAATGCAATTTAGGCATCAGAACTCCTCTCCTCATATTCGAAGTGTCTCGGAATTTCACCAGAGACATGCCTTTTAAAAATGTGAGCTTTTGCTCACTTTTTCATTATTTTCGCATATCGTGGTGACGACACAAGCATTTTTCTACGATTTATAATCGAGCAAATGTTATAGAAACCATCTTCCTCTTAAAAGCTAAAAAGAGTTTAGGATAATTCTTTTTTAGATTCAGGATCTTTTCCTGCCAGCCCCCAACCAGTCCATCCGGTGACCAAAGAAAACAAAGGAGAAAGCAAATTTAAGAATGCATAAGGAAGATACACAAGTGTAAGGACACCAAGTGCAGTAGCCATAAAGGAACCGCATGAATTCCAAGGAACTAAAGCTG
Source organism: Leptospira venezuelensis (assembly GCF_002150035.1). NCBI lineage: Bacteria > Pseudomonadati > Spirochaetota > Leptospiria > Leptospirales > Leptospiraceae > Leptospira > Leptospira venezuelensis. The sequence goes on from NZ_NETS01000008.1 coordinate 329,923, forward strand.
AAGTCATTGTTCCGGAATCTTCTAAACAACGTGAAAGATTTCTAGGATCCAATCCCTTTCTGGAATATGCTTCTTTGAACATTTTGCCAGGAACTACAATGGCAAGATATTGGTCCGCACAGAATAGATTGGTTCCAACACAGGTGCAGATTGTAGCTGCAAATAAGGAGCCTCTATCCTTCGCCCAGTTTAACACCTTCTCTGCTAAAACTTGGGTCATTCCTCCGCCTTCCATAATCCCTGCATAAAACATGGCAGAGATGATCAGCCAAACAGTGGGAAGCATAGAAGACATTCCGCCCCTAGATAATAATCCATCTACGACTACATGTCCAGTCTTGATCTTTGTTCCTTCGGATGCGGCGGAGACAAAATTTTTAAAAGCGGAAGAAGCAGCATCCTGGAAATTTAAAGAATTTGCATATATATTGGACTGGGTCAGAACAAAACAAACTCCACCGCTTACAATCCCTATAAAGATAGATGGAATTGCGGAAACCCTAAAATAGATGAGAAAGAATGTAAGAAGAGGAGGAAGAATTAGAACCCAAGAAATCTGGAATTCGGCTTTTAAGGCAGAGATCACAGGACCTGTTGCAGTTTCTGTTTCTCCCTGACCACCATCCCAACCCAAAAATCCGAACGCCAAAAGACAGATTCCGAAAGCGGGCAATGTAGTCCTTGCCATATTACGAATATGTGATAAAAGTGAAACTCCAGTAATCGAAGAAGCAAGATTAGTAGTCTCCGAAAAAGGAGAAAGTTTGTCTCCGAAGTAAGCGCCGGAGACCACGGCTCCTGCCACCATCCCCAAAGGTTTTCCAAGTCCCGCTCCCACTCCAATCAGCGCGACACCGATAGTTCCTGCAGTGGACCAAGAACTTCCTGTAGCTAAAGAAACAACGGAAGATAAGATAAGTGCGGATGGCAAAAAAATCTCCGGCTTTAATAATTCCAGTCCCCACACTATTAATGCAGGAACAATCCCGGAACGGATCCAAATCCCGATCAATGCACCTATCAAAAGTAAAATAAGAATAGGTTGAAGAACGTTTCGAAGAGAATCTAAAACCGTATCTTCTATCTTCTCCCAAGAAATTCCTCTGAGCCTGGAAATCCCTGCGGAGATTGCACCCGCGCTAAATAACAAAATTTGGGCCGGCCCCTCTGCAATTCCGCTTCCGAATAAATATCCTGCGGTACTCAAAGATAGGATCAAAAATCCAAGAGGAAATAAAGAGATCCAAAATCCTGGCTTTTCGTTCATTTCGGAAAATCCTGAGGCAAATTAGCGCTAATCTTGGTTTTGAGCCCAGTAAAAGGATGGATGAACTTTAAAGAACTGGAATGTAAAGCCTGTCTATCCATTCCTAGTCTTGAGATCAGATCCGGATCTTTTCCTTCTATAAATTCTATAAATACACTCTCATCCTTTCCATAAATCTTATCTCCGAGTAGAGGAAAGCCTAAGGAGTATAATGTGGCCCTGATTTGGTGAAGCCTTCCAGTTTTCGGGAAACAATACACTTTAGAAAAGTGCATCCCCTGAAAGGTACCTTCTCCAATTTTTCTAAAATTGGTTTCGCAGGTTTCAGAATCTTCTTCTATAATTTCTAATTTTTGAAAGGTATCATCAAAGACGAATTTTCTTTTTTTACGGATCAAAGAAGAAGGATCCGATATTAAAAATCCTTTCGCCTTCAAGCGGGTCGGAAAATTTCCCCAAACGTAAGAAATATACGTTTTGTTTATTTTTCTTTTGGAAAATAGATCAGCCAATTTGGAAGCTGCTTCTGAATCTTTACCGAAAACGACAACTCCGGAAGTTTCTCTGTCTAACCTGTGAATTGTATAAATTTTTTCGAAACGAGGATCTTCCTCTAATAAATCTGTGAGATTATTTTTTCTATATCTTCCTGCACTGTGGATCGGAAGATCCCCAGGCTTATTTACTGCTATATAACGTGAATCTTCATATAAAATTTTAAAATCAGTCTGAACAGGAGGTTCGAAACTTTCGCCAGGAAGATAAAGTATTTCATCCCCCTCTTTAACAGAATAAGAAGGTTTTGCAGGCTTTCCTTGTACGAGTATTTTGCCTTCTTCTAATATTTTTCTCCAATTGGATCTGGATTGGTAAGTAAATCTAGAGGCAAGAAATACATCTAGCCGAGTTCCCGCCTCTTCTTTTCCGATCTTTGTTTTGAGACCTTCCTGTATAGAAGAATTAGACAGACTCTTCTTCTCCTTCAAAACCCATATCGGGAACTTCCTCCGAAATCGTTTCCATTTCCGGAGAAGATCCTTCATCAGGAGGAGGACCAGAATCTTGGGCAGTCGACTCAGGAGCTTGAGAACCTTCCCCAGGTCCGAGTCGGGAATCTACAAATTGGTTTAAAATCTCCTCTTCCCTGGAATTTAAATTAAAGAATTGTAAACCAATTCTGAACATCTTGTCGGTATTTGTGATGTTCCTGATAACTGCTCTGTAAGTTCCTTTTAACTCTTGATTCATTTGTATATCGCAGAGTAAAATTTCTCCGACTGCAAAGCTTCTGGAAAAAAAGATGGATTGCGGGTGAAAAAATCCGAGTCCACTTCTACTTATATCTTCAGCTATACATCTCTCCTTAGACTCTTGGAAGAATCCAGAAGCAATCACATCTCTGGAAATAGCAGCAGCAAACAATGTGATCTTATTATAATCTTCCGTATCTAATGGCCTATCAGATAGAACCTGTACATATCCAAGTGGAGTATAATTTTTATAACGGATTAAAACTGAAATTTCAGAGATAAATCTGGATTCTATCTTATTCAATGCCAGAAGTTTCAAATATTCTTCGATCGGTACAAAATTTTGCCCGGCGCCACCTGAACTTCTTTCCAAACGATTGGTAACAAAGATAGACTGTTCGAAGTTATACATGATCCTAAGTCTGTTGTCCATTCTATCTGAAAAATAAATCAAAGAATCAGGATAAGTTTCCTTCATTTTTTTGGAATGTTTCTGTAGGATCGTCTCTACTATTTTATCAATAAAACCTAATGAACGTCTTAAGTGAAGTTGGTTGATAATATTGGTGAGAATGATAGGCTCCCCGCCTCCACCTTCTAATTCCACCCTGCCTTGGGCACGTTTTGCTTCGCTGACTTTTACTGCCTGGATCCTGAGTAATTCTAAACCATTGCCTTCATTTCTTTGGACAACAGTAAAAACACCATGGAAAAAATGATTATTATGAGTGAGAAATAAGATCCGTGTCTTCTCCCCATCCGCTTTTCCAGGGAGAGAAGCCAGAAGATAGAGACCGTCTTTAATCCCTACAATTTTTGCAGGATAGGATCTGCCCTTTATTTCTACAGAAACAGGCAGTCTCGCAAACAATGTTTGGAGGATTTTAGTCAGAGCCTCTGTTTCTTTGACTGTCCTATCCAAACTTTCCTCCTAAAGGAACGCTTACCTTTAACAAGGAATCCGAGTTTAACGAATCCCTCGTTTAGGGAAAGGAAATTACTGGTTCTACGGAATTTTCCGGGTCATTCCTTTTGCATTATATTCTACTAATACGTTAAGGGGATGCTCCGAGAGACCTTTATGGAATTGTATCAAAAGTCTGGCAAAAAGAAAAATCTAACTAAGATTTTGGGAGGGAGTTTCTTCTTTTTTTCTAAAAATAAATTCTTTCCTAATCTCGGAAATTTTAGAAACTCCCACAGTATTCATTGCCTGTGCCAAACCTTCCGTGTACTGACCCACTAAAAATCTGACTCCTGCCACGCCTCCGCCTACAGCAGAAATTGCCATCGGTCTTCCGATGAGAACATTATTCGCGCCCAATGCATGCATTTTGAAAACATCCGCTCCACTTCTCACTCCTCCGTCCACGGAGATTGGAAAATCAGGACCTAATGCCTCACGGATCAAAGGAAGGACTCTCGCTGTTCCAGGCATATCGTCCAAAACTCTGCCTCCATGATTGGAAACGACAATAGCATCCGCGCCTGCTTCTTTTGCAAGGATTGCATCTTCTGGACTCATTACTCCTTTTACAATAAAAGGAAGTTTTGTATAAGAACGTATTTTAGAAAGAGCATCCACTCCCCTTGTTACAGATGGGATTTTTTTCTGGACCAACGTTTTGAAATTTACCGCGTCTATGTCCATACCTAAAGCGATCACTCCCTGTGCTTCCGCTTCTTGGAATCTTTCTTTGATCAGTCCCTCGTCTTCCCGGGGTTTACAGATAAGAATACCTTTGCCATCCACTTTTTTGAGAGCTTCCAAGATGATCAGATATTTTTCGGGGCTTGCTCCATCGCCTAACCATGCCAAGCTGCCTGATGCCAAGCACCCTTCCAATAAAACCGCGGCCAAAGTATATTCGTCCATGGCTCCACTCATGTTTGTGATCGCACCTGTCATGGGCGCGCACATGAAGGAAGTGGATAATTTCTGTCCTAAAAATTGGCTCTCAGTACTTGCCTGAACATTCTCTCGGATATATCTGGGCAGAATAGAATATTCTTCTAATGCTTTGATATTGTCTTGGAAGCTGAGCATTCTTCCAACTCCACCCATTCCTGGAACTCCAGAAGCGCAGTCTGTTCCATCACAAACTTTACAGACCCAACAAATCTCTTTTCCGAAACGAATCCTTGCATTGGCTGCTATTTCTTTTTCAGAAATAGAATATAATTCATCGCAAGTGAATTTAATCGTTTCTAATACTTTGGAAAATACACTCTCTGCTTGGTTTAAATTTTCCGCAGAGATGATCACATGCCCTGTCTTTTCTATATTATTAGTTGGTTCCGGGATAATATCTCCTACTTTATGCAGAAGATAAATATCAGTCACACCTTCGATCTTCTTCGCTTCTTCTAATCCATCGATGGCAAGAAGTTTTCCTTTGGGTGCAAGTAACGCTCTCTCGATAGATACTCTATGAAATAATGGCTCTAAATTATCAGGTTCTTCGCCGAGAGCGATTAAGATAGCGGCTCTATTTAAATTGATACCACTGGATAACGGAAAAGTAAATGCGGACATGAAACCGCCGGAAAGTCTTGCAGCGATCTCTCCTACTTTTACACCAGTAGGAGTAACTTTTATATCCCCTTTACCTGCGCCTCTTCTGATCCCGAGTGCTTGCATTCCACGGAACATTACATCTTCTATTTCTTTTTGGATCTCAGGAGAAAGAGCAGAAGGCATATTATGGCCCATCTCTATAAAATAGGGTTCTCTTTCTATGATCCGGTCAGCAAGACCTGTGATCATATATTTTCCGTCCCATGCGAGTGCATCTACGGAAACTTCGGGACCAGGCATATATTCTTCGAGGATCATCTCACCAGTAGGAGAATACTTCTTTGCATGTTTGAATGCAGCCTGTAACTCTTCTCTATTATTTACTTTTACAACTCCGCGAGCACCCATATTATCCGCAGGTTTCATTACCAAAGGGAATTGTAGGAATTCCAACGCGTCACGAGTATCTTGGATACTCCATACTGGAGCAAATCCAGGAATAGGAACCCCTGCTTTTTTCAGACGTTCTCTCATCTTTACTTTATTAGAAGCAGCTTCCGCATCTACGAATCTGATCCCAGGAAGATCTAGAGCATTTGCCACTGCTGCTACAGTCATACTCGCATCAGTTCCTGCGGTGATGACTCCATCTATCTTAGTAGTTGCAGATAATTTTTTGGCCTCTCTCACCATTCCCTCGATGTCCTTTGTGGACATGATAAGAGGAAGATCACAAATTTTCAGACCAGGTGCTTCCGGATTCATATCCGCCACCACTGTTCTTAGAAGCATCGTCTTTGCTGTTTGGATGATCGGGACTTGTAAAAGTCCTCCGCCTATAATTAGGATCGTTTTCCCTGCGATTTTTTTACTCACGGAAGAACGCTTACTCCTAATTCTGAATTTTCTAAAATACTCAGATCTGATTTTTCGTAAGTGGTCACACTTCCTTTTCGGATGATCCCACCTGCGAGTAAATAATCAGAATCATTTGGATAAAAGACTGCGGATTGACCTGGAGCCACGCCTTTCACTTCTTCCAAAGGAAATACTTCTATAAAGTTTTCATTACGTACTACTTTTGCTCTGATAGGACGAGAACGGTATCTTACTTGAACTCTACATTCTGAACTTTCTGTTTCTAAAACAGGAGCCCAAGCTTGCAGATTCAAATCTTCTACGATAAAAGATTCCACAAAAGTTTGTCTCTCTTCTGCCAGTACAACTGTTCCGTCGTCTTGGATAGAGATCACATATAAAGGTGCCTTCCAAGCGATGCCTAAACCTTTTCTTTGTCCAATAGTGAAATTTTCTTTTCCGGAATGTTCTCCGATTACTTGTCCGTTCTGTAATTTGAAAACTCCAGGAGTGAAGTCTATATTCTTCTTAGCTAAAAACTTTCTATAATCGTTTTCAGGAATAAAACAGATCTCTTGAGACTCTGCTTTTTCAGCAACCGGAAGTCCCATACGTCTTGCGATCTCACGCACCTCAGGTTTGGTCATTCCACCCAAAGGAAAAACCGTATTTTTCAGATTTTCTTGGGACAATCCATATAGATAATATGCTTGGTTCTTATTCATGTCCTGTGCATTGGACACCGCATATCTTCCGTCTATTTCTACGATATTTGCATAATGCCCTGTGGCTATTTTATCAATTCCTAAAGCTGCTGCTTTTTCGAATAATGCACCGAACTTAACGAAAGTATTACATTCCACACAAGGATTCGGAGTCTTACCTTCCTTGTAATCATTTACAAACCTGTCTATGACCTTCTCTTGGAAAAGTTTCTCCATCTTGATCACATAAAAAGGAATATTTAAAGAGAGACCAACATCTCTCGCATCCCTAATATCTTCGGGAGAACAACAGGATTTTTTAGTGGTATCGCAGGCGGGTGCCTCATATTCCCAGGTACGCAGGTTGACACCGATCACTTCGTAACCTTCTTCCATGAGTAGGCCTGCAGTGACAGCACTGTCCACCCCTCCACTCATCGCTACTATGATCTTACCTTTACTCATTTCCCGGGACCGATTCCTTTCCTACTATACCAATAAGACTCCTTTTTGTGTCCAAAAGAATTCGATAGTTTTCCATCCAATTCCGGCCTAAGATCCCTACGATCCCCCTCCTATGGTCGGAATGTAAAGCGTCCGGCGGTATACCACCCGGAAACACTTCCAATTCAGGAGTACAAAAGCCAATTCCCTCAGAATCGTTTTTCACAAAAACAGGGCAAAAAGGCCGAAGAGTCCGGATCTTTGCCTGAAGTCTGCCTCCACCAAAATTGAATACTGTGGCCATCTTACCTTCCACATATTCTGTGTGATGATCCGATTTGATTGTGTCCCAGTCTAGAACGCTATATTCTGCGCCAGTATCCAAGATCCAAGATTCTTTCCTGCTTCCTGGTGGTCGAAGAAGTACAGCAGACGGTTGGCCAGACTTCAAGAACATAGGAAATAAATTTTCTTCTAAAAAACCTGGAGCTGGACTAGAGGTAGAAGATCTCCAAAGAGAAATTCTCTCCGGTAAATCCAGAACGACAACTGAACCTAAGAATGCATTCATTCCTAAAATTCCATCTACTCTTAGTTCTTTAGGGAACACATGGGAATAAAATTCCACAGATTCGAAAGGACGAATTCCTCCTATGAACAAATCATTCCTGATTGTTCTCCTTACTGATTGAACAGAACCTCCAGGAAAGCTAGCACTCAAGACTCTTTTAGGAGAATTTTCAGGAACATGATCCTCCGCAAGAAAGGAGACAAATGCTCCAGTATCAATTAGGAATCTAAGAGGTTCCCTATCCTTGTCTAGAGAAAGATAAATTACAGGAAGGTGATCTACTTCCTTTAACGGTAGTCTGATCCAAATCCCACCTGCATCCTTTTCGTAGCGGATATAGCCTGAGAATAAATTTCGAAAATCGAAGGTAGTACATCCAGCTACATAAAAGAAAAACACAGCGAGGACGATTCTGAATAGAATAGTTCTTTTTTTGAATGTACGATTCGGAAGAAAAAGCATCAGAGTAATCGAAAACCCGATTAGGATTTCAAATTTAAGGAAAAAATCGATTCTTTTTTATTTGGAAGAAATTTGGAAAAGCGAACTCCTAAGAGTTCGCTTTGGAATTACAGCAGTTTTTTGATACAACGAGAATTTGGACAGCGAGTGTAATCAATTACACAGTCTCTGTATTCAATTCCGGTCTGAGTATCCTTTGCTTTATACTCGATAAAGCAGGAATAAGGAGAAAAATCGAACTCTTCTCTTCCTAAAGCACGGTTACGGATACGTTTTCCGAGCTCCGCCTCTTCAATCTGGCTGATATAATAATGGTCCAGCTCAAGTTGTTTTTCCATGATACAGGTTTCGGTCGAATTTTAGAATTCGATAAGCCCGAAATCCCCTAGAAAATTGGAAAAAACTAGTTCTGAACCGGAATTTGGAAGGAAATGGTCTTGTTCTTCCCGGAGTGTTTTGCCTCGTAAAGAGCCTTATCCGCCCTTTCTATCAGATCCTTATTGTTTCGATCACTGGACCAAAACTCGGAAACTCCTATTGAAAGAGTGACTTGGAAATCGGGGCCTCCATTCGGATTCGGAATGGCAGCAGCTTCTACCGCTTTTCTCAAACGTTCTCCCATTTCGAAACCGCGTTTTAAGTCCGCTCCAGGCATAACCAAACAAAATTCCTCTCCGCCGTATCTCGCAGCGATATCATGTTTGCCTGCGCATTGGATCAGCCTTGCGGCAACTTCAATCAGCACCTGGTCTCCTGCCTGGTGGCCATGAGTGTCATTGAACTTTTTGAAATTGTCCACATCAGTAAAGAGAAGAGCAAGATTCGTTCTTTTTTTACGGCAACGTTCCATCTCTTCTTTCAATTTGGTCTGGAAGTAATGATGTACTTTCAAACCGGTCATCATGTCTACGGTAGCAAGTTCGTACAATCTAGAGTTCTCTACTGCAATACCCGCAAGCGTGGATAAAGTTGTGAGGAAGTCTCTGTCCTCTTCCATCCATTCTCCCATGGTGATTTTTTCACCCAAGAGAAGAAGTCCGTTCACTTTACCTTTAGCATTCAAAGGAATGATTAGATCTCCGCCAATCCTTCTTAAAAATTCAAGTTCAGGACTTAGGCCCATGGACTCTTCCACTTGATCAGGAGTCATAGCCTTAAGTTTGGTTTCTAAAAAAGTAACTAGAGGTGCATCTGTTTTGATTTTGAATCCTGCATCATCTTCTGCAAGATCGAATCCTTTGAAGCTAGGTTCTAATTCGAAATAATTGGAGTCAGCTTCTGGAGCTAAAAAGATAGCCGCGCTCAAAGTTTGCAATTGAGCTAAACAAATATTTAAAATAGCATCAATTAGATACTTATAATCCAGTGTGGAATTAAGAGCTTTACTGATCTCGAGAAGCTGTTTCTGATCATAGATCTTCTTCTCATAATATTCGATCATCAATGGATCATTGTCTTTTCCGATCAACTGTGGAATCTCCCAATACTAAATTGAAAAGATAATTTATTTCGCTAATCCGTTTCTTCGCCTACGGACTCTAAACATTTTCCGTGAAGTCGATCCGCGAGAGGTAGTAGCATCAAAAAGCTTTCCTCGGGGAAATCAAACTCTTTTTACTTTTTCATTTGACTTTCAGCCTGGGTTCAGGAAACATGGTTTCAGACGCCGCGCGGTGGAGCAGCCGGTAGCTCGTTGGGCTCATAACCCAAAGGTCACAGGTTCGAATCCTGTCCGCGCTAGAGCGTTTTACATCAAATCATTATCCTCAAAAGTAGACAAAGAGACGTTTAATTTCTACCTTTTCTACTGTTTCCTTATAAAAAAGAAACAAATCTCTTATTTGCTAATCCTTTCTATTTAGTTTCCCAACTCTTTAGAACGTTCCGTTGCTCTTTTCACTGCTGAGATAATAGCAAATGGGAACTTATTCTTCTCCAACTCTTCTAAACCAGCAATTGTTGTTCCGCCCGGAGAAGTTACTTTATTTTTCAAAACTTCTGGATGCGTATCAGGATTCTTTTCCAATTCTTTCGCAAGTAATTCAGCACCACCTATCACGGTTTGAATGGAGAGTGCCAATGCTTGAGAGTATGTCAAACCGGAGGCAACTCCACCTTCTGCCAAACTTTGTATAAACCTAAGTACATAGGCAGGCCCTGAACCGGAAAGTCCAGTTACCGCATCCACTAATTCTTCTTTGGAAAGTTCCAAACAATAAGAGATAGGTGAAAAGATCTCTTTCAGACTTTCGTATAATTCCTTATCTCCGTAGTAACCCAAAGCACCCTTTCCTACAAGAATAGGAAGATTCGGCATAATACGAACCACCTTAGATCCAGCAGGAGCAGAAGAGGAAAGTATCTTTGTATCTATACCTGCCGCAACAGATAGAATTGCTTTAGGAGCCTCCAAGGATCTAAGAGTTTTAGAAACTTCTGCAGGTTTGACTGCTAAGATAATTAGCTCGGCTTTCTTTTGGAAGTTGGACCAATCCGATTCTAATACCATTCCTTCTGCTTTTTTAGGATCTAGATAAGGATCGAAACCGATCACATCTATTTTTCTAGATTGGAGAGAACGATAGATCGCTCCTCCCATATTCCCGCAGCCTATGATTCCTATCTTATTATATTTCATGTTCTTTCTCCGAATATTGCGGTCCCAATCCTAAGATAATCGCTACCTTCTTCCAATGCAATCCTGTAATCGCCTGACATTCCCATGGATAATTTTCCTTGGGGCAAAAATTCTTTTCGTAAGTTTGCAATCTCTTTAAACACTTTTCGAGTTTCTTCAGGATCTCCTGAGCTTGGGCCCATGGTCATAAATCCTTCTAAGATACAGAACTCTGAACTTAGAGTCTCTTTTTTGAGTAGAAGTTCTAAAACTTCTTCTTTGGAAAATCCTGATTTCGAATCTTCTTCCGTTAGATTGACTTGCAGGAAGTAACGAATCTTCCAACGATCTTGGTCCATTCTTCTTTTCAAATCTTGTAAGACTTTTTGCGAACCTACTCCATGCACGAAGGAATAAAGCCCAGCATACTTTCTGATATGAGAAGATTGAACAGGGCCTATATGATGTAGTATAAAATCTTTTTCCGGTTTTCCCAAGTCGGAAAATTTTTCTGTTCCTTCTTGGACTCTATTTTCTCCGAAATGGATCACGCCACCTGAGATTGCTTCTTGTACTTTTTCTTTCGGCTGGTATTTGGAGACTGCAATGAGTGTGGGAGTTCCTACAGGTTTTAGGGACTCCAGTTCTTTTACTATAGATCTATAATTTTCAGAGACACCCACGCCTAATCGGCCTTGGACTTTTTTTTCAGACCGGAAACTTCTTGTTCCAGGATTTCCACACGTTTGCGTAAAGAGACCTTAGTCTTCTTCTTTGGAGTTCCGTTTTTCATTCCTAGTTTTCTTTCTAAACGCCCTACTCTCTTTTCAAGAGAACTGATCTTAGCATTTACGGAAGAATATGCCATTCTTCTTTTTTTGTACTTTCTTGAATGACGTTTTTCTTTTTTAAGTTTAGGACCATCATCATATTCTACCAAACTTTCGTCTCTTTGTTTGGTCCTTGGTAGATCCATCTCCTCTTTTTTAGGAAGATCAGAAGTTTCAGTAACCTTTGTCTCTGGCTTCTCAGAAATTTTGCTAGACGTATTTGAGTCCTTGTCCTTCTTCTCCTTCCCTAAACCTGGAACCTCATAGTCTTTAGGCAAAGGTTGGGAAGAAGGTTCAGTAACTGAATCCTTAGGTTTGGAAAAATCAGAGTCGAAGTTTTGATTCGGAGAAGAAAGATCTTTTCCGTCAGGTACTTCTTCCGGTGTCAGGATGGTTCTTTCAGGCTGGGACTTCTCCTCTACTTGAAAATTTTTGTCCTTATACCAAGCAGCAATCCGCTCCCTCTCTACATATAAATAAAATGCAAGAGATCCAAGTAGCAGGATTAGAAGTCCGCTGAGTAGGATTTTGAGAATATCCCGGTTCATAAAATACCTTTTAGAATTATCGGCTGGGAAAACGCCGGAATTCGGCAAAAAACCCTGCTTCTTATAAGGAGATCCATAAAATCTACCGAAAGGTCTAGAGTGGTCCGGACCGTTCTATTCTGTTTTTGCCTAAGTTTATGGATCCTTCCTAAACCAACCTGGGCACCGCCGATCAAAAGAGACCAAGACGAAGCAAACAGAGTCTTACAATTAGAAAAAGTACTCCTCGATTGGAAGCATTACAATCTTTTTCTAGTAGATTCCTTTGAGGGAGAAAGACCCTGGGAAGTTTATAGAGGAGTCTCATTCTTAAACAGGATAGATTACGTTTCTCAAGTCCCCGATTCTCAAGCTTTCCTAAAAGAAAGGGAATTATACAAGGCATCTCCCAAAGAAGAATACAGATCTATGATGGTTCAAACTTTCTTCGAAAATCCAAAACATGAACATTTAGAGATCCGACCTAAGGAAGCGATCCGTCTTCCGATTGGAATTCCAACAAGAGTGTTTTTCTGGGCTTATTCCAATAATCATAACGTGGTTTTAGAGTTGGTATTCCATCAGAAAAAATCCAAAGAGATCGTTTTGGAATTAGGAGATCTAAAGTTCGATGGTTGGAAAAGAATAGAGGCCCAAATCGCAGTCCCTGCAAAAAATATTAGGCTAAATCAATCTCTTCGTTTTCCTTTGGAGCTAGTTTCTATTCGGATCAAACCAAATCCTTTCCAACCAAAAGGTGAATTTTATTTTTATATGGACCGACTTGGGATATTGATCGATAGCAGAGAAGAATCTTATCCTGGAGCAGAGGTCAAAGACAATTGGGGTACTGCTCTGTAAGGAATTCCTTCAGCTCTCCTGGTTTTTTAGAATTAAACTTAAAAGCATTCCAGTTCATATAACCCGCAACTTCCACATTGGTTGGGTTATCATCAATAAATACATAATCTTTCCCAGGAAAATCAGTTTCTATCCATTGGTAATATTCTTGGGCAGGCTTTCGAACTCCCATCTCGCAAGAAAAATACAAAGCATCCATAGAATGAAGTATTTCTCCAATCTCTGGGAATTTCATAACTTCTTTATACCAAATCGAATAATTGCTTGCGAGGATTACTGAAAAACCTTTGGACCTTAAACTTTTTACGATCTCTAAAGTTTCCGGAATTGGATTGATCTTAGAAAACATCTTCTCTTTTAAATCCTTAGGATGAGGAAGTCCCTTGTCCTTATGAGAATCCAAATAAAATCTATGAAAAAAATCTTCCTCTTCGATTCTTCCCATTTCGAAATCTAAGAAGGCTTGCTTTTCCCGACCGTTCTTAAAATCTTCCCAATGTTCTCTTGGCAAAAGTTCTTTTAATGCCAGATGGAATGGGTCCTGGATCAGGGTATCCATTAGGTCGAATACAAATAGAGGAGATCTCATACCACTATGCTAATAACGTATCGGATTTTGACGATCCTTCTTTGGCCCTTGATTTTCGTTTTCTCTCTCTTCATTCCTGGGGCAAAAAACTTTCTCAAAACCAGAAAAGAAGATAAGAAAAGAATTCTCTCCTACCCCTTTGCACCCAAGGCCCAAAAAGTAGTTTGGTTACATGCCGCGTCGGTGGGAGAATTAGACCAATGCAAGGCACTTGCACAAGTTTATAAGAAGAAGGAACCGGAAACCTTTCTACTCCAAAGTGTATTTTCCGATTCAGTCAGGGATTCTAGTCTAGAGGCATTTCCTGCAGATCTGAAATTTCGGCTTCCCTTGGATTTTCCTTGGAGTTATGATTTTATCCTAGATAAATTTTCTCCTCAAGTTCTCATATGTATGGCCTGGGATCGTTGGCCGAATTTACTTTTAGCTGCTAAAAAAAGAAGGATCCAGACCATACTTGCTTCCGCGGTCATCACTCCTCCTAAAGGATTTTTAAAGAAGAAATTTTACAAGGTAGCATTTTCGTTATTCGATAAAATTTTAACTTCTCATTCTTCCGGAGAAGAGAAGTTTAAAGAATTACTCGGTGAAAAATTCATCAAGACTTTAGGAGATTCCAGATTTGATTCTGTAATCCAAAAAATAGAAACGAGCCAAAGAGAATTTAAAAGACCAAAAAATTATTCTTTCTCCCAAGTATTTTTACTAGCTTCTACTTATGAGCCATGTGAGAAATTATTACTTCCACTTCTGCAAGAACCTTCCCTCAAAAATACTGGGTTCTGGATCTTCCCTCATAAAACAGATCCTTCCAGGATCATTCAGTTAGAAGCCAAGATCAAATCATTCACTTCAGACTATACTTTATATTCTCGCCAAGAATTTGATTCTATTTCATCTCGGGTGATCTTATTCGATGTGCTCGGGATCTTGGCCCATGCTTATAGAGCTGCTGACTTTGCCTATATAGGTGGAGCATTACATAATAGAGTGCATAATGTTTTGGAGCCTGCTTACTTCGGACTTCCACTTCTAAGCGGTCCAAGGATCACACATGCTCCAGAAGCGATCGAACTAAATCATAGAGGCGGTCTATTCATTATCCGCACGAAAGAAGAAGTTTTAGAGATACTGCAATTAAGCTCCGAGCGAAAAGAAGCCATCCGTTTTTCCAACCGTCAATTTGTGGAAACCGGCAGAGGAGCGGCGGAGAGGATTTATTTGGAGATAAGGGCTTAGGTTCACACGGAGAACACTGAGCCCACGGAGGATTTTTATTCAGCAGTAGCGCTAGGACGCAGAGGGTTTCTGTATTGTTGGAGTTCCTACAATATCAGATTATCCCCATGTTGGAGTTCCAACATTCTAACACCAGGTCCTTATCAATCTTCTCCTCTCTGCGGCTCCGCGACTCTGCGTGAGATTTTGAGCTAAATAAATTTTTAGGCACGCAGAGACGCAAAGACGCGGAGAGTTAATCGTTTAGTATTGAGATTGTTGGAGTTCCTACAATTCAGATGTTACCCCTATGTTGGAATTCCAACATGTCTCACGATCAGCAGCCTGCCTTAATTCACTTCCCACCTCTGTGTGCCTTCGTAAGCTCTGTGCGAAAACAGTCCCTGTGCCTCTTCTACCTCTGCCACTCCGAAACAAAAAATCCTTTTCTATAACTACCAATTGAGGATACTAGGAAGGAAATGTCCGTCTACCGTTGTACAGCAGTAAGTTTGAAAACGACCGCCTTAGATTTTAAAGGAAATCGAGAAAAGATACTAGCCGCCATCCAGGCTAACGAAAATTCTTCTCTCATACTTTTTCCGGAACTTTGTATTTCAGGCTATGGTTGTGAGGACACTTTCTATTTTCCTTGGGTTTGGGAGCAATCCTGGAAAAGTCTTTTAGAGATCGCCAAAACAACCTCCGGTAAAACAGTAATTGTCGGACTTCCATTCTTCCAAAGCCCATATCTATTCAATGTAACTGCAGTTTTACAAAACGGCAAAATACTAGGGCTCATCCCGAAGCAGAACCTAGCACAAACTGGAGTTCATTACGAAAACAGATGGTTCACCAAAGGAGAAGAATCCAGAAATTACGCGATCAGTCCTGACGGATCAGAGCTTCCTTTCGGTTCCTTACTTTTTGAAAGTGCAGATTTCAATTTTGGAATCGAGATCTGCGAGGACTCCTGGGTCCAAACAAGACCAGGACAATATTTGGTAGAAGCAGGAGCAGATCTTATCCTTTCTCCGGGAGCTTCTCATTTTGCTTTGGGAAAACAAGAAATACGTAAAAAAATGTTCTCCGAGTCTTCCAGAAATTCTTCCACTGCAATTCTTTATGCGAATTTAGACGGGAACGAATCCGGTCGATTGATCTTCGAAGGCGGATGTATGGGGATCGTAGACGGGAACGTAAAACAAGAAGGTCCAAAACTCCATTTTACGGATTTTGAAAGTACTCATTTAGATCTAAATTCTACAGAACTCAGATCCAATCGTGCGCGAAATTTCAGGTCTTCCGGCACAAAAGAATTTAGATCCAGAGGAAAAGGTTTACAAAGGATAGAAATACTTCCTCTTAAAGCCCAAAAGAATTTTGATCATTCTGTCCAAGTTTCCAAATCAGATCTATTCCAGGATTTTACAAAAGCGACTTCTCTTGGTTTATTCGATTATTTGATCAAATCCAAAACTAAGGGTTATACATTATCACTTTCAGGTGGAGCCGATAGCGCCGCATGCGCACTTCTTGTTAAGGCCGGAATTTTATTCTGCCAAAAAGAATTAGGACCTAAGTATTTGGAATCCTTGGGTTTAGATCCTAAAAATCTATTATTCACACTTTTCCAAGGAACTGAAAACAATTCGGAACAAACTAAAAATTCTGCAAAACAACTTTCAGAAGAATTAGGTTTTACTCATTCGGAGATCACAGTAGATTCAGAAGTAAAATCCATGGTGGAAAAAATTTCCTCCGTAAAAGGTCTTATTCCGAACTGGAAAGATCATAATCTTGCACTCCAAAATATACAAGCAAGGGTCAGATCTCCTCTCATCTGGTTACTTGCAAACTTGAACGGACATCTTCTTCTTTCCACAGGAAACAGAAGCGAAGCAAGTGTAGGATATACTACTATGGATGGCGACTCTTCCGGTTCAGTTGCTCCTCTTACAGGAGTGAGTAAAGAATTCGTACTTTCTTGGCTAAAGAATGTGCATGAAGGAAAAGATATTATTCTTCCTAAGATAAACGCGCTCGAAGGAATTCTGAACTCTAAGCCTACTGCGGAACTAAAACCACTTTCTGAAAAACAAGAAGACGAGAAAGATCTAATGCCTTACCCTCTTCTCCAAAAATTAGAAAGGAATTTTGTGTTTTTAGGAAAATCTCCTGACAATCTTTTAGAGTCCCAGGAGTGGTCTGACGCAAAAGAAGCAGAAGAAGGCAAAAAGAAATTTTTGAAATTATTCTCCGCTAACCAATGGAAAAGAGAAAGGCTTCCGCCTTCTTTTCATTTGGATGAATACGGTTTAGATCCTAAATCCAGTTTCCGTTTTCCGATCCTAAGTGAGATTTCGTTCTAAAGTCCGGCTTGTTCGTAAGCTCTTTGCTTATCCTTCTGGACTTGTTCCAACTGTTGGATCATTGTTTGTTGGATAGTTTCTAATTTCTTTTCTTGCTCTGAATCTCCGGATCCTTTTTGCAAATCCACCAAGTATTTTACGATCTCCAATCTGTCTTTGGATTGTTTCTCCATATAATCGTAATAAGTTACCGTTTGGTCCTTGGATGCGGTACGGCTTAAAACTGCACGAGTCGCCTCGGATACTTTTTGTTCAAAAACTTTTCTTTGCTCTTTTTCAGCAGGAGTCATACGACTTGGAAGAAGCGAGTTATTCGGAAACTTTTCCTTTAGCTGTGCGAATCTTTCCATCTCTTCATTCGTATATGGTTTTCCAGTTTGAGGGTTTACTGGGTTATTCGAATCGCTTACAGGAGCTCCAGGTTTACTTTCGGAAGAAGGTTCTCCCGGTTCCGGTTCGCGATATTCCGCTTTTCCGGCCTTATAAAAATCTGAGTTTGCATCAAAAAGAGAAGGGTCCGCACCCGTTTTTCCGTAAGAAGAATTTCCAGAAGTGGATCCAGAACCTCCGCCAAAAATACTTGCGAGAGCTTCGGCTTCACTTTGTTTATTTTTGGAGTCTGAACCTTCATCGCCGGTCCAAAATAAGACTACCAGCAAGAAGATGAAGAATACGATAAAAACTACGGAAATTAATAATGTTCGAACTCTAGTCACGATGAGGGAGCCCCATATTTTTTAGTTGTAAGACCACTACAAGGTCGAATTCTATCCTTGTGGGTTGTAAATTTAGAATCCAGCAGACCCTAAAGGCAGGCAACCTAAAAACCCCTGCCGTTCAGGCGGTTTTATTCTCGGTTTTTTTATTTTTCGCTTCTTGCGGAACGAATACTGAGGTGACCCAGTCCCCCTTTGTATTCCTAACGCCTGTTGGAGTTCCCCAGATTTTTTCTGTTACAGCTAAATACGACAATATAGACACTCATAGGCCTGAGTACGATCTAAAGTATTATATCACAAATTTGGAACCTCAGTTCGTAGGTTATAATCTTTATATCACTTTTGCTATTCCATCTGCGGGAGAAACGATCAGTAATGCAAACTTGTATTTGGAAAACGGGGTTCAACCTTCGTTTCCTCAGCTGGCGGTCCAAGCTTCTACCGCTAATGTAGTAACTCACACAATCGAAAACTTACAGCCATTCTCTCCAGTGCAGTTGTTCCAAAAATGTGAGGTCTATACTTTCACATTAAGAGCATTATTAAATACCGGAATCACTTCCAATATGTCCACTCCGGTCACAAGATGTAGTTCCATCTATCCGGATCATTGTGGAATCAATACCAGTTGCAACCCAACTGCATGCACTACAGCAAGTTGCTCTGCTTCCACACAATCACTTTGTCCTGTAGGAACCGCTTGTAATCCTTGTACCAAGGGAAATGCGGCTACAGGTTGCGCCTGCCCAGCGGGAGAATCTCCGCCGGGTTGCAATCTATGAGCGAAGCTCCCATTTCCAAATTTACTATCAAACCGGGAGCAGCTTACGTAGTTGCTACTCCCATAGGAAATTTAGAAGATATTACATATAGAGCGGTGCAGGTCCTTAAACAGGCGGATGTAATTTATTGCGAAAATTCTTCTCATAGCAGAAGACTTCTCCAGACATACGATATTTCTACCCAGACTCGGACTTTATATAAAGACCAGGGTGCCGAACCTTACAAAGGTATTATAGAAGATCTGAAATCAGGAAAAACTTTGGCCCTAGTTTCGGATGCAGGAACTCCTGGGGTTTCAGATCCGGGCTCTCAACTAGTTCGGATCTTAAGAGAAGAAAATATTCCAATCGTTCCTATACCCGGGGCAAGTGCACTAACCTCCATGCTTTCTGTTTCTGGATGGCAGGTGCAGCCTTCTCTCTTCTTAGGCTTTTTATCAGAGAAGAAGGGTAAAAAAAGAAATCAATTGAAAGAGTGGGAGAACTTTGAAGGAGTTCTGACCATCTTCGAATCTGTTCACAGGATCAGAGATACTCTAGCCGCAATCAGAGAAATTTTTCCAAATTCTCCCATTCTTTTGGGGAGGGAATTGACCAAAATCCATGAGGAAATCCTGAAAATAGAACCCGTTCAGAGCCTCGAATCCCTGAAATTCCCTGAAAAGGGTGAATTTGTAGTATTAATCTATACAAATCCAAAAAAAATGCTTAACGGACGTGTCGGAGATGCCGATACTTTGGAGTGAGAGGGAAAACCCATGACTATCGATAAAATAGGCGGCATTGGCGGAGGATCTTACGAGCCACGTAAGTCGACTCCTGTACGCAAATCTGAATCTAAAGAATCATTTGATAATATTTCTATTTCCGACACTGCAAAACAAAAGGCTTCGGAAGCTCGAATCCAAGCGGAAGTCCAAACGATCGCACAAAAGATCGTGGCAAGCCCAGTGGATTCTGAACGTTCTACGAAGTTGAAAGAAGTTAAGGAAAAACTTAAGAACGGAGATTACGATAATCTCAGCCCTGAGATCCTGAACGCAGTTGCTGATCGTATCGCAGAATCTTTTTTAGGCCGTTAATCCAAATTTAAATCCGGAATTGTTTCCCTTGAATTCCGGATTTTTTATACTTCCTCTCAATTAAAAGGGAGAACGACACACAATGCCGATACTCCCCGACTGGATCAATTTTAGTTTTCCCACCAAAATCCATTTTGAAGTCGATTGTGGCTTTAAAATGGGTAACTTCGTTAAGAATATTGGCAATCGTGCAGTCATTCTTTCCACTCAAAGTGAGTTGGAGAATATGGACGAGTTCTCCATCATAAAAACTTCCTTAGAAAAACATATAGATGGTGTAATTCTCTACGACAATATAGAGAAGGAACCTACATTAAAAGAACTGGATACTGCTGCCTATTTCGCAAGGATCTCGAATGCGAATTGTATCATAGGTTATGGTTCTTACGAAAGTTTAAACACTGCAAAATTAGTAGCACTTCTAGCAAATAACGATGCGTTTGCAGAAGATGTGTTTATACTTAAAAAAAATCTTAGGCTTAAAAAACCGATCCCACTTATTCTGATCCCTACTCATCCTGTGATGGGATTGGAATGTTCGCCTACTGCCACAGTTTATATGGATGACGATCGAACAGTTCGTTATTTTTCTAATGAGTTTCTTTTCCCTGAGATGGTGATCGCTGACGCAAAGATCAGCAGCTTCATGACCTCTGCCGACGTTGCAAAGATTGGAGTGGGAATTTTAGCAGCAGCAGTAGATAGTATTCTTTCTAAATATTCCAACGAACTTACAAACTCTTCTTCCTTAAGAGCGATAGAGATTATTTATAAAAACTTAGTTCCTGCTATCAGAGACCCTAAAAATTTGCAGTATAAAAACGCGATCTTCGGCGCGAGTTTGCTTGTTGGGATGTCTCATTCCTCTAGTTCATTAGGACTTTGTTATGCACTTTCTTTGGCTGCTTCTAACCTGACAAACCTGGATGTTTTCCAGGCAATGTCCATTCTTCTTCCTCACGTAATGGAGTATAACCTCACTTCCTCAGCGGGTAAATACGTGATGATCGCAAAAGCACTCGACGAGGACATCACCAATATCTCGGTAATCGAGGCAGCCATTAAAGCGGTAGAAGGTATCCGTAAAATTTATATAGAACTCAAGATCCCGCAAAGGCTTTCTGAATACGAGGTTCGTAAGATAGATCTGCCTGGGATAGCAAGCCTTGCATCTTCTTTTCCTTTCTTAGATTCCTTGCCAAGGGAACTTCCTAAAAACGAGATCGAGACAATCTTAGTAGCCGCGTTTTAGTTTCGCACGGAGAACACTGAGATCACTGAGGTTTGCATTTGTTGGAATTCCAACATGCTTGTATCTGCGTAGTAGGAACTCCTATATTCCTCTAAGTCTTCGACCTCTGCCTGAAATTAAAAACTCTGTGTCCTCCGTGAACTCAGTGCGAACCCTTATGAGCCGAAAAAAACGAGCTTATGTCTTCGAAAAACATTTGAAAGGCCTGGTTAGGGTCCAAGAATGGAGCCTCATGAGCGAAGAATCCATAGACACGATTATCGGTGAAGACATCCAATTCCGGGGCAAGCTACGTTTCAATAATGCGCTAAAGATCAAGGGCCAATTCAAAGGCACAATTGAGACAACAGGCTCTTTAATCGTTGGAGAAACTGGAAGAGTCGAGGCAGATATCGAAACAGGAACCCTGGAAATCGAGGGAGACCTAAAAGGAAATATCAGTGCTGCCTCCAAGGTTTCCGTTCGCAAAACAGGAAAATTAGTTGGAGACGTTCGCACCCCGGATCTCGAAATCGAATCAGGAGCAAAATTCAGCGGGAATTGCATAATGTAATTATGCCCCAGCATGGACCTGACTTTCATAACCTACCAAATTCATCCATCCAAGGCCTAACTCCCCTCCAGTCCCATGTGTTCGGGACAAAGTTCGGAGGGGTTTCTGATCCTTTCAAGATCCTCTCTCAAAATATTTCAGATCTTCCTTCTCCGTTTTTATTACCGGACATGGATGAATCTATCCGCATTCTTCAAATCGCAGTTAAAGAAAATAAATCTATCTTACTCTATGGAGATAGAGATAGTGATGGCGTTTGTTCTACAAGTTTGCTCGCCAATTTTTTAAAAGGAATTCATCCAGGAAAACTCACAGTCAAAACTTCCAGCGAAGAAGATTACGGTCTATGTGAACCTGCAATGAAATATGTTAGAGAGGTGGGACCAGACCTACTCGTGACTCTGGACTTTGGAACAAGTAATAGTACCGAAATAGAGGAATTGAACCAAGAAGGAATGCAAGTAGTTGTTCTGGATCACCACGAGATCCCGGAAAGGATACCTTCTTCTTGTAAGCTAATCTCTCCTAAAAGAGGAGATTCTCTTTACCCTACCGAAAAAATCTGCACTTCCGTAATTTCCTGGAAACTGATCACCGCGTGGCTTTATTCTACATTAGATAATTATAATTCTTTGGTCTGGATCCCTGATGGAGAAACATTCTTTAGTGGTTCTCTCGTAAAGAATGGGATTAAACTTTTTCAAGGAGATAAGTCAGAAGCAGAAAAACGTTTTTCTGGAACTTTTATAGATTGGCCTACTACATCCAAAACTCAGTATCCTGAAAGAGAAGTTTTCTATTCTCAAATTTCTTCTTCTCCTGCAATCTGGGAGCAGGTTTTGAAAAATCTAGATCTTGCTTCTATCGGAACCATCACAGACATGATGCCTCTTGTAGGAGAAAATCGGATCATAGTCAAAGAAGGTTGTTTTACTCTTCAGAAGATTAAAACGGGTGAATTTTCTCATCGTCCTGGTCTAGAAAAACTTTTCTCACAATTGGATCTAGACAAGAAGAAGGTGCTCTCCAGAGATCTGGGCTGGAGTATAGGTCCTGCATTGAACGCTGCAGGTAGAATGCAAAAAACAGAAGCAGCACTTTCACTTCTTCTTTCCAACTCCGACAAAGAAGCCGAAACACTAGCAATTGATCTTCTAAAATTGAATGATGAAAGAAGAGAGAGAACCAAAAGAAATTTATTCAGGGTAGAAGGTTTTCTAAAAAGGAAAAGAGAAAGAACAGAAAGGCCAATCCTATTCTGTTACGAACCTGATTTCGAACCTGGAGTCTCCGGGATCGTAGCCACTAAACTTGTGGAACAATACAAAAGACCTGTTGTATTCATTGCCCCGGATCATGGACACGCGAAAGGAAGTGTAAGAGCTTACGGACGAGAGAATGTTCTAAACCTTCTTAAAAAAGCAGAAAATATTTTTCATCAATTTGGCGGTCATAAGGAAGCAGGTGGTTTTTCTCTTTCCATCGATCAAATCCCGAGACTTGCAGAAATTCTTTTCCAAGAAGCAGGAAGTTGGCTGGAATCAGAAAAAGTTTCAGGCTTAAAAGAAGAAGCCAAAAGTTTAGTAAGCTTGAGACCTCATGAGTTAAGAGAAAATTTATACATCGAGCTTGGACTATTCGAACCTTTTGGTATGGAAAATCCAGCGCCTCTACTCTCTGTAAAAGGTGCAAAAATACTTTCTTATCGTCCATTATCAGACGGCAAACATGCAAGGTTCAAAATTTTGACATCTTCTGAATCCATCCAATGTATTGTCTGGAATAAGGCAGAAGAGTTCTCGCAAGTATTAAGAGAAAAAGGTGAGTTAGATCTTTGGGGTTGTTTAGAAGAGAACACTTTCAAGGGAAAGACCAGCCTTCAATTCGTGGTCCAATCCTTCGAATAAATCAATCTTCTGATTCGTTAAAATCGGAATCTGGTGAACTCGCTTCTGACTGTTGTTGCTTAGACTGATCCCCGTTTTGACGACCACCTTTTCTGTTACGATCTTTAAATCGACCGCCGCCACCTTCTCTTTCTTTACGATTTCGGTTCGGACGGCCACCTTGTTGCTGCCCGCCTTCTCTTCTACCACCGCCGCCACCAATACTGTTTGGTAGAACTGGTCTTTTACGGAGAGAAATTTCCCAGAAGAATGCAGACTGTAAGGCCCTATCATTATTGTCCGCAATCGCATTGATCTTATAAACGTAAAACGCGTCGTAGAAGAAGTCTTTCTTACGGAAAAAATTGTTTTGGCTAGCTTTGTCGTCTTCGATATGAGTAAATCTTTCCTGAGACGCAAATACCTTAATCAGTCTTTCCTTATCTTTTTTAGGAGTTCCTAATCTTTGGAAAATAGGCTCCAAAGATTGTTTTAAAGAAGCAACCAGGTGCCCGCCACTCTTCTTAGTTAAGGACTCTTCAGCAAGGTCGGAGAATAAAAGTGCATAAAATATCTGAGGTGTGAGTTCTTCTCTTTCTGAAAGAAGTTTGTCAGCGATCACCAAACGTTTTCCAACTCTGGTTTCTAAAAACTTTTCGCCGAAGTCCGGATTTTTTCTGCGTTCTCTTTCGAACGCTTCCTTGAGTAGGACTTCCAAAAGTGAATTCTGCGCCATCCCCTGGAAAATAAGAGAAGTTCTCCAAGTGCGGAAAATTTTATTATATTCTTCCAACATACGGGAAGAAGAAGCTTTTTCCAACTCGTGAACATTCTTCTTAATAGATTTAGACGTACCTTTATCGATCTTAAGACCCAGAAGTACAGCGAACTTTACTGCGCGCAACATTCTGACAGGATCTTCTCTAAATGAGATATCAGGATTTCCGATTACTCTAAGTTGTCTACTTTGGATATCTTCGTATCCGCCTACATAATCCACGATGGAATCATTACGGATATCATAGTATAACGCATTGATCGTAAAATCTCTTCTGGCAGCGTCTTCTTGTGGAGTTCCGAATTTGTTGTCCCGTTTGATCAGATAATCCTGATCTTCTACAGGTTTTTCGAAACGATGTTCTGGAAGAGAACGAAAAGTACTGACCTCGATCACTTTCCCCTTAAAGAGAATATGAACGATCTTAAATCTGCGACCGATGATGCGACAGTTATTAAAGATTTTTTTAATTTGATTCGGAGTCGCGTTGGTAACAACGTCGAAATCTTTTGGCTTGCGTCCCAAAAGAAGGTCCCGCACTCCTCCGCCCACGATATAGGCCTTGTATCCGAATTTGTGGAGACGGTGGATGATCTTTACCGCATCCTCGTCGATCATTGTCTTCCGGATTGGATGCGAATCCCGATAAAACCTCTTCCCCTCCGGATAAATAAGAATGTCGTCGACGGATCCTATTTTTTTCTTGAAGAGATTGGACAGAAATTTCATATGATGGGATAGTTAAGTCCTATAATCCCCGTCGGACCCCTACCTGCAAGTAAAAATCTATGAACAACGAGGCAAAGTTCGAAGACCGCCCCAGAGCCGCAGAAAGGCTGAAGATCAAGTATCTTCGGCTTCGTTCTTCCTGGCTAAAAATCAAAGAAAAAGGCTCTCGCAAAATTTCTTTCCTGCTCGTACCACATGATCACGAAGCAGTACTGAATGTAGAGCTAAGTGTTTTTATGGCTGCATTCTTAGGAGTACTTTCTGTCCTACTTTTTGTACTCGCGAGCGCATTTGTAGTGTACATGAACTTCTTTTTTGTACCAAATCGGGAGTTGATCCGAGAGACTGACAATAATGTCGGGTTATTTCTTTATTATAACTCTCTTCTCAAAGATGCTAAGAAAGAAATTTCCGGATTAGAAAAGAAAACAGAACAGTTAAACTTAGTCGCTTGGGAAGAAGTCCCCTGGAAAAGAATTCTTACCTTTGATTACGTACCTGAGTTCAGCTTAAAGAAGAATATTCCTGAATCATCGACTAACATGGATTTATATTCTGATACAGTCGAAGGTTTTGCGGAAAGAAATATTGAATTATACAAGATCAAACATGCCTTCCAAAACGCATTTGATTATTTGGAAGAAAGAGAATCCATTCTATATGCAATGCCGAGAGGTCGTCCTTTAAAACCTGGAGTAGGATTTGTGACTTCTACTTTTGGAGGAAGAGTGGATCCGTTCGGTTTAGTCGAGATGGGAGAGTTCCACTCAGGTATAGACTTTGCGGCAGGCGAAGGAATTCCTATCTACGCAACTGCTCCAGGAGTGATAGAAGATAATGGACAATCAGCAGGTGGACTCGGAAAAAGTATTCGTATCAATCACTTGAACGGATTTTATACTGTGTATGGCCACTGTTCCGTAGTCTTTGTAGAAAAAGGACAAATTGTTACCAGAGGTCAACATATAGGCAATGTAGGCTCCACAGGAAAGGCCACAGGTCCTCACGTGCATTATGAGGTCCATATAGGTTACGATCCTCCTATGGACCCTGCAGAATTCGTGAATATGGAATAAATTTTAATCTCTCCGAAACTTTCTCGATTCGGGGAACGAATATAAGAGAAAAAAGATCCAAAGAAGGAACCATGTATAAAGTCATAGAGATTGGCTGGTTAAAAAATTTCGTCCAAGCCACGATCAGCAGCGATTGGGAAGGAATTTCCACATTCAGCATTTTAGTAGTCATCGCATTTTTAGCGGCTTCCTATCTTCTACCAAAAGAACTTGAAAGAAGAAATTTAGAACCAGCTCATGCAGATTGGCTTTTAATCTTAGGGGTTTTTGGAACATTCGTAGGCGCTAAGATATTTTTTATTTTCGAGATTTGGGACCAGATTTTCGTAGATACCCCTGGTTTTGACGGAATATACCTATATCCACTAACCCACTTTTACGGATTCCCTGGTCGTCCTGGTCTTTGGTCTAGTTTATTCTCGGGAAGCGGCTTGGTATTTTACGGAGGATTCCTATTCGGGATCTTATTTATCAGCCTGTACATGATCCAAAACAAATTGGATGTAAAGGCTTACTTGGATGCAACAATTCCGAGTATGGCATTAGGCTATGCAATTGGTAGATTAGGATGTTTTGTTTCAGGAGATGGCTGTTATGGATTTGCGACCCACCATCATATTCCACTTTTAACTTTTACATACTGGCCGACTAGTGCAGTTCCAAGCGGAGTTCCCGTTTGGAATACCCCGGTAATGGAAGCTGCTGTATCGTTTCTATTCTTCATATACTTCCAAAAATGGGCAAGATTTCAGAACTTCAAAAAGTTTAGCTTAGGTGCTCAATATCTAATCCTTCATGGACTTGCAAGATTAGCCATAGAATTCTTAAGAGTAAATAAAGCGGTAATACCGTTCTTCGATCCTCCTGTCCAAGCAAACATTCCAGGAGCTAACGGAGAAACTACAACCTTCTTAAACGGATACTACTGGCATGGATTTTCCCAATCTCAGTACGTATCAATTGCGATTATCTTGGTTGGTTTATATTTCTTAGTGAAATGGAAGTTATGGGAGAAGGAACCAGTCCCAGCTTAGGAGACACGGAGAACACAAAGGAAATTATAAATCACGCAGAGTCGCGGAGACGCAGAGGGTGTGAAAAAGTTTGTAAGAACTCCTACACAGTCTTTGGTTCTTCGTCGTATAATAATGTAGGAATTTCCTACATTATTAAAATTTTCTCAACCTTATCGACTTCGCGTGATAAATACTTTGCGGCTTTGCGCCTCTGCGTGAGAAGCCCTCTGTGTTCTCCGTGTGCTCTGTGCGAATCCTTTGAGCTATTCGCCTGAGGTGTGGATATTTTCCCCTTTGATCGTTCTGATCATATCAGCAGTATTTAAATAATTTGTAGTTTTAAAAAGGACCTTTCCATCCGGAGAGAAGATTACAAAAAATGGAAGCCCAATTTTTAATTCAGGAAACCTGGGATCATTTTCATATATTAAAAAATCTTTATCATCGTCCCTGATTTTCAACAAGATAGTTTTGCCGAGCGCTTGATTCAAAGTTGGATCCGAGATAGTTAGGTCTTCGAAAGCCTTACAGTTGGAACACCAATCTGCATAAAAATCTGCGAACACTAAACGATCTTCTGCTCGTGCAGTCTCGAATGCAGTATCAGAAATCCTATGCCATTCTAAATTTCCATGCTCTTCAACAAGATCCTTCTTGATCCCACCTGGAGCAGTTCCCCAACCCGCAAGTCGGATGAGGATCGCACTGGAACAAATCAACCCGGTAAGAAGTAACGCCTTCTTCATTCTTTCAGTGCGAAGAAGGGACTCCGATTGGTAAAAGTATGCTGTGAGTAAAACTCCAAGCGCAGCAGCCAAAATTCCAAGGCTTAAATCGAAAGGAACAGCCCATAATTGCATTGCCTTATTATAATAAGACCAAGCAAAATAGAAGACCACAAATCCCAAAACGATCTGAATCCATCTGGTCCATCTACCTCCACGAGGAAGGGAAAGTCCGAATACACCTAAAAATAAAAACGGCAATCCCAGACCCAGTCCGAACAATGCCATCTTAAATGAGGAAACAGCTAAAGAATAAATACTAATACTTTGGACCCCGGCAGTCACCTGGATCAAAATCGCAACTACGATCGGCCCGACACAAGGAGAAGATAAAAAACCTGCCCCCATTCCCAAGAGGAACGTTCCTTTCCACCCTTGGCAGCCTTTCCATTCTTTCACTGGAAAAATCGGTAGATGCAAAATTCCTAATGAAGCAAGTCCCAATAAAAAAATAATAACAGCTAAAAATAAATTGGTTCCTGGAAATCTTAGAACAGTGTTAAATGCACCACCTGAAACTCCTGCTACGAGCCCAAAGCAGAAATACATGGATGCAAGCCCTGCATAATACACCAAAGGGTGGAACATTTTGTTCGTTGCAGTTTCTCCCCTTGCTTGTATGATCCCAACTGTGATCGGATACAAAGGGTAAACACAAGGGAGAAGACTTGCACATAGTCCACCCAAGATCAGAAAGATTGCGGAATGAAACCCGAACTCCGACCCTGAAATTCCAGTCTCCAACCATTTGTTTAAAGAAGACATCCAAGACTCAGATACGATCTGAGACTGAGCTTGTAAGGAGCTAGTTAGGAAAAAGAAGAATATTAGAAGTCCGGCTCTTAGGCCAAACATTGAGGAGAGAAGGATCCGAATTTTCTTCATGAGATGGACGATTACACCCAAACAGGATTTGTCTTTCCCCTATGATTCATTATCGGATCCATAACCTCGAAACCAAGTTGCGATTTCTAAAAGTATGGTCAATCCTGAATTCCCGGATCGGTGACACCCTAGATTTGGTCCGTACATGTTTGGACGAAGCGGACGGGCGGAAAGGACGGAAAAAGCCCGATCCTCTCCTAAAAAAAGACCGGGCATCAGTTGGAAGACTACTTCAGATGGCGAACTGAAGAGTGAGTGAGAAATAGGTACTATTTCGGTCCAGATTGAATTGTTTTTGGTTTTTGATCGCGTCTCCTGCGTAAAGAACAGTCGCTCCTGCCCAGATCGAGAAGTAATCGTTAATCTTCTTGATATAAATCAGGTCATATTCCAGGAGAAGTCTGTGTCCAGGTTGCCAATTTTTCAGGAAAGGATTATTGGCATAGTTTTCGGTACTTCCTGTGACAGTCTTATTCGCGAGAAAGTCTCCGTTCGCATCGTACCCGGTTGTTCCACTAACCGCGTTCCTGTTACCGTCATACCAAGCATCTTGGACTTTATCCTTTCGAATATCGTAAACTGCGAATATAAATCTTCCCCAGGTATCATCATAGTATTGGATATGAACGGAAGAAGTTCTTACGTTTGCCCAGAAGGCAGCGTTTGCGATACCATTTCCTGAATCGAAATAAGGGAAACCGCCTGATCTTGTAGCAAATAAAGGATCCCAGGTTGCAGATCTTCCGTCACTTCTATTCGGGTCACCGGACGCTCTTGCAAATTGAACTCCCACACGAAAACCTTTATAGGTATACCCTGTTTGAGCTAAGAAGAAGGATGCGTCATGCTGGACAGTTTCCTTGTAGGCAGCGTGTTTGTTCGATCCAGATCCGATTGTTGTATTCAGACTATCCCAAGAAGCGTCTATTGTTTGGCCAGTGCTTCCTGTTTGGGCTGCGTATTCTAAACCCCAGTCCCAAGATTTTCCAGCAGGTAGACTTCTACCAGAAGCAGTTCTATTGCTCAAACGAACACCAGTCGTGAAAAGATTATCTCTACCGTTCGTTCTTTCGTTTGGATCCACAAGAGGACCGGTTGCTGTAGTAGTATTATACTTTTTGATAACGCCAATCTCATATAGATCGACTACTAGTTCTTCGGACGGTTTCCAAGTATTGTATAAGAAAGCAAGATATGTATCGTTAAGAGCTTTCGCTCCGCCAACCTTCTGGTTATTTGCAGTTACGAATCCGTTCGGACCATTACTTTCTTCCGCAAGAACAGTATAACCTGCATGAGTGGACCAAGTCTTAGTATCGAACGCCACTCTAACTCCATCAAAAGAGTTACCGATCTGGCTATCGTTACGAGCACCTATAATCCTGGAATCTCCGTAAGAGAAAACCTGACGACCTAAATACAATTTTGTATAAGGAAGAAAATCCTTCCAGATCACATACGCTTCTCGGATATCAGTATTATTTTTTACTGGTACCTGGCTTCCGGGAGCATACGCAGTACCGATAGAATTTGTAAAAGAAGTTGGACCGTATCCTGTCCCGCTCGGGTCTTTATATTGTCCATACAAACGAGTGTCTTGGATAGTTAATTTCACCGCGAAGGATTCGTTGATATCTAAAAGTGTCCAGAACTGGCTGTTTTGCGTAACGTAGTTTTTTGAATCACTTGTGGATTTATCAAAATCCTGGTTATTAAAATTTTCGAATCTAGGACGGATCTGCAAACCGAATCGGAGGTTATCAGTGAGCCAAAGATTATAGCTTTTTTTAACTGAATCCTGGTGCTCGGGTGTTAATAGTAAAGTTCCAAGTAATTCCCCATCTAATTTACCTTTCCATGGACTTTTATAAGGAGCAGCTGGAACTTTATCCTTATCTTTGTCCTTTGCATCCGCATTAGTAGTCGGAGTAGCAGAAGGAGTTTGGGTAGAAGGAGCCACAGTTTTCTCGTCTGCAGCATTAGGCTTAACCGGAGTGGTCTCAGCTTGAGTTACTATTTCCTGTTTCGGGGGCTCTACCCCTTCAGCCCATAGGCTCCCTAAGCCAAAAAGCCCGAAAGATAAAAAGAGTCGGACTGGTAAGAGTGAATATTTTTTGTTCCGACTCGGTCGGCTCAGTATTGTATTTTTTAACATATTGGGAGTCCCTTATTTTGGATTAAAATCCAATATAGCGGATATAAATTAGAGTTTAGCAGATTCTGTAAACAATTTATTTGATATTTTCCTAGATTTTTTGACCTTGGGTCGCTTTTTTGAACCTAAAATCCACATTTAATCTGACAAATCGTCATTTCCTCCGTTAAAGTAGAATATTCCGAAACTTCTTTTCCATCCAGGATTGTGCAGAAAGACCGATAGAATAAGATAGAATGTATAGAAAGACAAAATACATAGCCAGAGTTAGCATCTTAGTCTTTCTGCTATTCTCCCCTACATTACAAAAATTGAATCCAATTCCAGTCTCGATCAGTACTGAACCGGACCTGGACTATAATTACGAGTATGAGAAAAATGGTGTATATACCAAGTTTTCCGACTGGGTCCCGTATAAACTGCATAAATGGGAACCTAAGTTTTTAGAAGACTACTACGAAATGTATGGTCTCAAACTTCATTATAAAGAGAATGAACTCAGAAGGAATATATTCTTTCTAAAGGCCGGCTTACAAAAAAGATTCCGTCATCCAAGAAACGCTCTTTGCAGAGTAACCAACGAAGAAGAATACCATAAATACAGACTTCTGATCTTTATGCATATGAATCTGCAGATCATGAGATCCTACATGAGGATAGCTTCTCAATTTGATAAAAGACATTTATATTTTTATAATTTAGATTTCGCTCACGAACTAAAACAATCCTTCGAAGTTGCGGATTCATTCTATAAAGAAGCTATTCCTTACTGGGAAGCCTCCAGAAAATACGCAGATCAGGCTTCGGAAATAGATTATGATCTGGATCTTGGAACCATAGAAACGGAAAGATACGAGATAATCACAGGCAAGCTGGACTTCGGCCAGATCATTTCAGACCACAGAGAAAGACTGACTAAAAAAAGAGAAACTGTAGGCGCCTATCTGGCTAAATATCCAGAAGCGGATAAACCGAATCTGGATCAGATCCCCTAGCTGCATTCTCACGCAGAGGCGCGGAGTCGCAAAGTTTTTTTTGCGTTTTGTTAGAACTCCTACATCCCACCACCTCTCTGCGGCTTAGTGGCTCTGCGTGGAAATTATTTCTTCGTATCTCTATCTCTCTGCGTGCCCATAAAAAAACCCCGGAAAAGTCCGGGGTTTTTTAATCCATACTGAATTCTTACGATTAGCAAGAATAAGTAGTAAGGAACTCGAATGGGTGAGGACGTCCTTCCCAAGGCCAAATTTCGGTTTCGAATTTGTATGCTTTGTAAGTTTGGATGAACTCTTCGGTAAATACGTTTCCTTTTTTGAAAATTTCTTTACCAGCTAACATATGCTCCACTGCTTCTCTAAGAGTGTGAGGCATTTGTTGGATTCCTTTTTCGCGGATCTCATCCAAAGAAAGTTCAAATAAGTCTTCTTCCCGAGGTGGTCCCGGATCGATCTTATTCTGGATACCGTCGATTCCTGCCATAAGCAATGCAGCAAATGCAAGATAAGGGTTCGCAGAAGAATCTGGGAAGCGGAACTCAACACGTTTAGCTTTTTCGCCGCTAACGAACGGAATTCTCGCGCAAGCAGAACGGTTCTGAGCAGAATAAGCTAAGATCGCAGGAGCTTCGAATCCTGGAAGAAGTCTCTTATAGGAGTTAGTGGATGCGTTAGTGAAAGCAGCAACAGTTTTTCCGTGCTTCAATACACCACCAGTATAGTTAAGAGCAAGCTCGCTCAAACCTTGGTATCCGTTTCCTGCAAACAGGTTTTTGCCATCTTTCCAAATAGATTGGTGGCAGTGCATACCGTTACCATTGTCTCCGTAAAGAGGTTTAGGCATGAAGGTCGCAGTTTTTCCCCATTTATGAGCTACGTTCTTAACAACGTATTTCAATTTTTGAACGTTATCTGCTGCTTCAATAAGAGTTCCGAATTTAACTCCGATCTCTCCTTGAGCCTGAGCAACCTCGTGGTGAACCACGAAAGTTTCCATTCCGATCTTATGAAGAGTTTTAACGATATCCGCACGAAGGTCAACTTGAGAATCCACAGGAGCTACTGGGAAGTAACCACCTTTGGTTCCTGGACGGTGTCCAGTGTTGATGGAACCTGGCATATCGGTGTGAGAATTCCAAATACCTTCGGAAGAATCTAATTCATAATACTGAATATTGATCGCATCTCTTACTTTCAAACCATCGAAAAGGAAGAATTCGTTCTCTGGTCCGAAATATACGGTATCACCGATCCCAGAATCTTTCAGGTATTTCACCGCATTTTTAGCGATGGAACGAGGGCATTTTTCGTAAGCTTGGTTCTTATAGATATCCCATACATCACAGAATACTACTAAAGTAGGGTCTGCAGTGAACGGATCTAAAAAGATGGAAGTTGGATCAGGGATCAACTGCATGTCCGATTTGTGGATCGGCTGCCAAGCAGGGATGGAAGAACCGTCAAAAGGAAGTCCTTTTAGAGTGTCTTCTTCTACGGAATCTACGTGGTAAGAAACGTGGTGCCAAGCTCCTTTAATATCCGTAAAACGGAAATCGTAGAAAAGAATCTTGTTCGCTTTTGCGAAAGCGATCACTTCTGCGGCATTTTTCGCCATTGATACTTATCTCCTATATCTTTGTACTAGGGGTCTCTAATTCGCACGCGAAAAGCGTGTCCTGCTTATGTTTATGCAAGAGATGTGCCAAATCCTAATTCCCATCTTGCAAGTATCTTTCTTCTCAATAAAAAAAGAAGGAGCCCCTTGAAAAGCAGTCCATGCTCAGGCTAAAAATCCTTGAACCTGAGGCAATCAGTAAAAAACTCCGATTGAATGGATTCGATAGAATTTTCAGCCCCGAGGTCCTGGATCTATCTGTCCTTTGTCCTGCGCTAGTTTGGTACACTACGCTCAAAATATAATCATGGGAGAAACCATGCAGACCCTTGCCAAATGGCCTAGTCCATCCGAACTTTCTTTTTCAGACGGGAGAGAAGTCGGAGCAGAAATTCCGGATTCCAAAGAATATTTTCAATCAGTGTTGGCATGGGCAAAGGAGAATGATGCAGAAGAATACTTTCTCGTTCCTTTGGAAGAATGGGTTCCTTCTACTAAATTGTTATCTACACTTCCCTCTTATCCAGTCCGCGCCCAAATGGATATTCCAGATCCAGTAACCTTCTCCTATTTACTCCCACCTGTATTATTCGGGAAAAAACTTTGCTTCTGGACTTCGCAAGGGACTAGCCTAACAGACTCTTACATTCATGTACTAGGAAAAATAGAAAGATCCGAAGAACAACTTAGCAGAATTTTTGGGACTGAGATCCTTTCAATTCCTGAGATCATTTGGAAAGAAGAAGAAAAACATTCAAATTCTCTACTATTAGAAAGAAAATTATGGGGAAGAAGAGAGAATGGCAAAAGATATTCGTCCTCCTTCTCTTTTGCAAAAGCGTTTTTTGTAGGATCTTTGACTGACATTAGAGAAGTCTATGAATATGAATTAGTATCTCCAGGCCGATCCGAGTTAGAAGCCGCGATCCATAAGTTTTTATTTAAAAGGGCAGATTCCAAATACTTCTCTCTTTTATCCTCTTTGGGAAAAACCGAATCAGAGAATGGATTCGTTTTTAAACCTAAGGTCTATTTTTCATTCGGACTACAACTTATGATACTAGCATGCGTGATTGCAGAAGCCTACGAAGAATTAGTCTCTCGCTTCATACAAGAAAGGCCACAACACAAAGAAGCACTGAATAAGTTAGAAGAATGGACTAAAAAAGAATTTCATCCCAAAACAGAAGCCGGAATGGAAGCAATCTTTGAAGAAAGAGTCGTTCATTTATTGGATAAATATTCAGACAGAACTGACAGATTCCTTCTTAAACAATTAGAACAAGAAT
The DNA here is from genome assembly GCF_002150035.1 of Leptospira venezuelensis. Classification (NCBI taxonomy): domain Bacteria; kingdom Pseudomonadati; phylum Spirochaetota; class Leptospiria; order Leptospirales; family Leptospiraceae; genus Leptospira; species Leptospira venezuelensis. The sequence continues at coordinate 364,608 of NZ_NETS01000008.1, forward strand.
ATGCACTTTCTCAAAAAGATTTGTCCGAACATTTTCAACTCAGGAAGAAGGAACTAGAAGAGAAATTGATCCCCGATCTTCTCTCCCACATAGATTCTCACACTAAACTCTCCTTTCCGGAAGACCTAAAGTCAGAGTGGGAACAATTAGGAAAAACATTACAGGTTCGCCTCGAAAATCTTCTATTGGAAAGAAAAAATTTACAAAATCCGGAAGAAAAAGGGAACGGAAAAACGCCAGAAAGCTGGAACATTCTAATCGGGCAAAGGTCTGATTAAAGAATATTAGGCCAATTTATCCTAGGAAAGGTTTCGAATCTTCGGGAGAGAAATCTTTGACAATGCCGGTATTTCAAAAAAAATGACCGGTAAATACCTTTCACAGGTATTTCCTAGGAATAACGGCGACGTAGCTCAGCTGGTTAGAGCAACGGAATCATAATCCGCAGGTCCGGGGTTCGAATCCCTGCGTCGCTAGGTCCTTTGGAGAAAACACACCCATGAAAAAAACAATCCTCGCAACCCTAATCTTGCTAGCTACGGTTTTCACCGGATTCTCCTCCGTTTCCGCTCAAAGCCAAGCATGCAACCAGATCTGTGATTTTTACACAAACTGCGTAGAAGGGCAAAAAAAGCTTAGTGCTGCAGATAAACAAAAAGTGGGAGCCGGTTGTTTGAATACCTGCCGTAAAAATCATTCAGCAGTTACTTCTTGTTATGAAACTCATTCTGGTCAATGTACAGCTTTCAATAGCTGCTTGATGGAAAGTTATAAAGGTAAAAAATAATCCTTAAATCATTCGATCGGGTATTTGGAAAAACGCCCGATCGAAATCCTTAAAGACTGGATCCAGTCCCTTCTTCCTTAACATCTCAGTAAATTCTTCAATTTTTCTAGAATCTTCTATTTCGAATTGTTTTAATTCTTCTCCGCCTGAATAACCACCAGGATCTGTTCTAGATTCTACAGACATATGAGTGATAGGCATTCCTGCCAGATGATCTCTCATCCGAATGGACTCTCTTGTAGACTGCACAAGCCCGCTATCAGGCAAAAAAAGTCTTAATGCAAATAAGAACCGAACATACTCTCTATCGGAAACAAAGATTGTCTTATCAAACTCACCTTCTGCAGGCCTCATTCGAGGAAGAGAGATTTGGATTGTGGTTCTCCAATACTTTTTGGTAAGATAATATGCATGTTCTCCTAATCGGAACATTTCTCCATAGGGATCCGAAAGTCCAAGAAGTGCCCCCACTCCAATTCGTCTAAAACCAGCAAGCCCCCCTCTGTCTGGAGCCTCTAGTCTATATCTCATATTCTTTTTCATCCCACGCAGATGATATTCTGAATAGGTTTCGGGATCGTAGGTCTCTTGATAAACTACCAGACCTTCTACACCATCTGTGATCAATACCTCGTATTTTTCCCGGTCCATAGGATAAATTTCGATAGAGATAGAGTCAAAATAAGATTTCAAAATACGAACTGCGGATCTCAAATATTCTAAATTTGTGATGGAATAATCTTCTCCAGTTAGAATCAGAAGATGGCGTATTCCTTTGGAATATAGGACTTCGGACTCTGCGCGGATCTCCGACTCATTTAATGTTTTTCGGGGGATCTTATTTTCAAAACTGAATCCACAATAAACACAGGAAGACCTGCACTCATTCGAAAGATACATTGGCATATAGAGAGAAATCGTATTACCGAATCTCTTTTTGGTCCAGTCCAGCGCAAGTCTCGCCATTTCTTCCAAATAGGAATCAGCTGTCGGATGAATTAAGGAGAGATAATCTTCAAAATTAAGAGTTTTTCCTAAATAGGAAGTATGGAGTGCGGATTCTATATCTAATTTAGATTTAGATAATACTCTTTCCTTCGCTTCTAAGAAGGAGATTTTATCAAATAACTCCGTGTACATTTCTAGATTCTTCTTCTAAAAATCCTGTAAGAGGACTGGAGGCAGATGCTCGTTTAGAAGTTTTAATCCCTGAATTAGAATATAATTTCGAAATTCTTCCAGCTTCTGTGGCGAGTTTGAATGCATATGCAGTTTTTGCAGGATCTTTTGCTATCGCAATTGCAGTATTTACAAGAACCGCATCCGCTCCTAATTCCATTGCTTGTGCAGCATGAGAAGGCAATCCGAGTCCTGCATCTACAATCACTGGTATATTGGATTGTTCTATAATAATTTCTAAATTTGCTAAGGTGCGAATCCCTTGGTTGGTGCCTATTGGTGATCCTAATGGCATTACAGTAGCACAACCTGCTTCTTCTAAATGTTTACATAGAATTGGATCTGCGTTGATATAAGGTAGGACATTAAATCCTTCTTTTACAAGAATCTTTGCAGCCTTTAAAGTTTCGATAGGATCAGGAAGAAGGTAAACTGGATCAGGAGTCACTTCAAGTTTCAACCAGTCACCTCCGCCTAGTTCTCGAGAGAGTCTCGCTAGGCGGACAGCTTCTTCTGCATCTCTTGCCCCGCTTGTATTCGGCAAAAGTAATATTCTTTCTCTGTCAATTTTGGTGAGAATATCATCTTCCGTAGAAGATAGATCCACTCTGCGTAGAGCGACAGTCACAACTTCCGTTTCAGAAGAATGGATTGCTTGTTCCAAAGCAGAGCCAGAAGAGAACTTGCCAGTACCTAAAAACAGCCTGGATTTGAACCTTCTGCCTGCGATGATTAGATCGTCTGATTCCGCCACGATTCCAGATTATACTGCTTCGGTCGCTCTTCCAGCAAAATCTCTGGCTTCATCCAGTCTCAAGCTGATAATTTTGGAAATTCCAGGCTCTTCATTTGTGACCCCGAAGATTGAGTTTGCCCTATGGATCGTAGATTGAGCGTGGGTAATGACCACAAACTGAGACTTGTCCTTGAACTTATCCAAGATCTGGCAGAAACGAAGTTTATTCGCCTCGTCAAGTGCAGCATCTATCTCGTCCAAGAAACAGAATGGAGACGGTTTTACCATATAGATCGCAAAAAGTAGAGCGATCGCAGTTAAGGATTTTTCACCACCGGAAAGTAGTCTCAGGTTTTGGACATGTTTGCCAGGAGGTTCTGCCATGATCTCGATACCAGCGTTTAAGCTGTCTTCTCCATCCACAAGTTCGAGCATTGCTTTTCCGCCGTTGAACAAAGTGGAGAATGTTTCCTGGAAATTCTCTCTAATTCTTTCGAATGTTTCTCTGAAAAGTTTTTCGGACTCTTCGTTGATATTTTTCAGAATCTCAGTGATATCATTTTTAGATCTTTCGATATCTTCTTTTTGAGTGCGATGGTGCTCGTAGATCTCTTTTACATTTCTATATTCTTCTATCGAGAGTGGATTGATAGAACCAAGCATCTGTATGTCGGACTTCAGACGTTTGAGTTTTGTCTCACTTTCCCCTTTTTCAGGCTTCCTGTCCTTGAATTCATCAGCAAGCTCTTGTTCGGAGATAGAATAATCGTTGTATAATTCTTCTGAGAATGACTCGAGCTGGACCTTATAAACAGAAACCGCCTTTTCCTTTTCAGTCAAGATTGGGAATAAATTCTTATAATCTTCCTGATTCTTCTGGATTTCGTTTTTAAGGCCTTGGATCTCTTTTACAATATTTCGGAGAGCTTCTTTTTCAGAATCTAAAGCCCGGCTCATTTCCAAAAATTCGTTATATCTGTTCTCAATCTGTTGTTCCAGCTCGATCACTTCTTTTTCGAATTCTGTTTTTTTAACGCCGAGAGTTTTGATAGATTCTTGGGCAGCCAAAATTCTCTTTTGGGTTTCTTCAATTCTTACAGAAAGAGATTTTGCGGATTCTAACTTAGAATTTTTTTCGGAATTTAATTCTAAGATTCGTTTTTCTAAATAAACGATCTTTTCGCGGATATTTTCCGCTTCTTCTCGGAGAGACTCTATCGTTAATCCAGATTCTTTGATGGAACGAGTTAGATTTTCATTCTCTAAGATCAGATCTTCTATCTCTTGGTCTAAACCTTCTTTCTGAGATAAAAATCCGTCTCTATCAAATAATAAACTGCGGATGCTATCTTCTAAGGAGAAATATTCTCCCAATTGGGATCTGAACTTTTCAGTTTCTAGTTTTCCTGCAAGATAAGAGAGTTTGTTCTTGGTTTCTTCTCCAGTATATGAATCCAAAGCGGTTTTAAGTTCCGTTTCGACCGAATGAATTCTGTCTGCTTCTCCGAGTAGGAGTTCCTTCAGACGATTTCTTTCTTCTTCCGTGGATTGAGCTTCTTTTTTACGGGATTCTAATTGGGAAATAAGATCGAAGATTACTTCTTTTAGTCTTTCTCTCAGCTCCACATGTCGTTTGTCATTGGACTGGATTCTGGTTTCCTTATCTTGGATGGAAGTATTCTCTGCTTCTATCCTGGATTCAATTTCTGATTTGTTTTTACGAAGATCCTCAATCCCTTGTTCCAGAGATTTACTTTCTCCTTCCAAATCGATTGCATCTTTTTCCAATTTTTCTTTATCGATCTGTAAAAGGCTTTGGGCAGATTCTTCTTTTATTAAGGATTCTCTAATATCAGAAATACGATCCGAATAATCTAGGATAATACCTTTATTACTTTCAACTTTATCTTTTTGGATCTGGGTTTGGGTGAGATGGTCTAAAAGTTTTTTGTCAATTTCTGCAACCTTCTTCTCTAAATCAGACTTATGATGATCTAATTCTTCGATCCTTCCTGTCTCTGCAGAAATTCTTTCGAGCAGAACTACGTTCTTTTCCTTAATTTCTTTTAACTCATTCTCAGAAGTCTCGTGTTTCTTGGTTAAGGTAGAGAATTTGATATAACGGATGATCTTATCAGTCTCATCCAGCTCTTGTTTGAGCTTAAAATACTCTTCTGCTTTCTCAGCTTGTTTTTCCTTAACTTCCATCTCCTTCTTCATTGTATTCATAATATCTTGGATACGAAGAAGGTTCTGGTTGGTGTCGGAAAGTTTTTTGAGAGCCTCTTGTCTTTCCATCTTGAATCTGGAAATACCTGCTGCCTCTTCGAAGATCAGTCTTCTCTCTTCAGGTTTGGAATGAAGGATACGATCGACCTTTCCTTGTTCCATGATAGAGTAACTGGATTTTCCGATTCCTGTATCGAGTAAGATCTTTTCGATCTCTTTCCGTTGCACACGAGAATCGTTTATTAGATATTCGTTATTTCCATCCGCGTATAATCTGCGGGTTAATTTGATGGTTGGATAATCCATCTTAATGAGTTTGGAGGAATTATCGAAGACAACGCTGACTTCAGCGAAACCCGCAGGCTTACGAGCTTCTGAACCGTGAAAGATGACATCGTCCATCTTATCACCGCGAAGACCCTTGGCGGATTTTTCGCCGAAGACCCATTTTAAAGCGTCGACTATATTCGATTTTCCGGAACCGTTAGGTCCTACAACTGCGGTAAATCCCGGATCGAGAAGAACTTCTGTCTCGTCCGCAAAGGTCTTGAATCCAACAATATTCAGGCTTTTGAGATACATATGTATTTTTGTGTTTCTTTGGGAAATTGATTGCAAGTGACCAGAATCGGGCGGACTCTGGAATGCTTAGGAGTATTATGTCTCACGATCTCCCGGAAAAAACAAGAGAAATATTCGGGAAAAAACCCTATCTCAGCCTGTATTTCCAAAATCCTCCTACAGAGCCGTTGGAGTTCCGACTCGAGGCGGCCAAAAATCAAAATGAGTTCTTTCTTTCGAAAAAAGGAAGAGCTTTGGCAAGTGCGGTCGCTCCTCTCACCCAAGCAAAACGGCAAGTGGATTCAGTTTCTATACAATCTACGGATCTTGTCGCAATTTTAGGGCTCGGAAACCCTCACTTGATCCGTGAAATAGAATCCAAATTAGAACCGGGGCAAATTTTATTACTCATCGACAAAGACAGAGATCTACTCTTTCCACTTTGGGAAGAATGGTTAGAACCTGTGATGGAAGTTCCTGGAAGACATTTATTCTTGGGAGAAAATTCTCTTTCTCTTCTATGGAATTATTTAGAATCACTTCCAGTAGAACGAGTTTCCGGTATCAGGATCGTTCGCAATGCCGCAAGCGTTTCTTTGGAAGAAATGTTCTACGCGGAAACGGATATAAGGCTTCGAAAAATTCTATCCTCTAAAATGAGCGATCTACTCACCAAATTCGAATTCGAAAGGATTTGGGTGAGAAATTCTTTAGTCAACACTGCAAATTTTTTATCTCCTCCTAGCCCAAGAACCAAAATAGAATCCTTAAAAGAAAAATTTAACGGAACACCTTCCCTACTCGTATCAGCCGGCCCTAATTTACGAAGACAATGTGAATGGATCAAAAGTATAAGAGATAAAGTTTTTGTAATGTCCTGCGATACTTCTCTTAAAGTTCTTCTTAAATACGGGATCATACCGGATGGAGTAATGACATTAGATGCACAAACTCACTCCGTATTCCATTTTTTGGGAGAAGATACATCCGAAATCCCATTATTCGCAGACTTAGTAAGCTCTCCTCCTATACTAAGAAATCTAAAATTTAAGTCGGTTGTCCACAGTATCACCGCGAAGTATTTAGTAGATGCTTCCGGAGAACTAAAAAGAGAAGCAACTGCAGGAAGTTCCAGTGCGGAATCCCTGCTTGGTCCAATCGGAGATATTCAATCTGGTGGAAGTGTTGCTACAACTGCATTCGACTTATTAAGAAGTCTCGGATGTAAACCATGCTTTTTAGTGGGCCAGGACCTTGCCTATTCAGGCAGAGAGATCCATTCCACAGGAACTCACCATAACGAAAAATGGCTTACTCTACTTAATAGAAAAACCAGTTTAGAAAAAATTAATGAAGCAGTTGTCCGAAAAAGAGATACAAGGTATGTTCCTTCTGTCACAGGCGGAGAAGTATTAACGGATTATGTGCTGGATCTATACAGACATTGGTTTGAAGAATCTTCCAAATCCTTAGACTTTCCAGTTTATAATGTAAACACACAAGGTGCAAAAATAGAAAATGCCCAAAATATAGGACCAGAAGAAGCCACACAAATCCTAAACGGATTCCAAAACCACCAATACTTCTGGCAAAAATTTCCCGCATGGAAACCTGAACTAATCCAAGAAACCTTGGTAGGATCTCCTGCAAATTTTAAAAATGAACTTTTAGAAACTATCGACACAATCAAAAACGAATTTTCAAAACCCGAAAGAAAAGAAGAAGCGTACATAGATCTACTTTCACTTTTCAGAAACACATTGGGCAAATGGGAAGATCTAAGATATTTAATCCGAAAAACGGAAGTTTACATTCTCCGCCATAAAGACAAACTGAATGAGGCACGCAAAAGAGAATTATTCTTGGGAGCTATCCTGAAGGAGTTTACTGGTTTAAGAAGAAAGTTGCTTGCCGGAGAGAATTGAAGGGAAAATTTCCTGATCTAATTTGTAGTTTAGATATAAACTCAAAGAAATATTGTTTGATTACATGCTGCAAAAATTAATCGAAAAACTATATATGCTCACTTGGAAAAAGACAAAAAACAAAGAAGAATTGTTAAATCCGGGCTCAAAGTTAAATCTCAAAGAACTACCGTCTCCTCTTCAAAAATTATATTTAATTGCAGATGGGCAAAAGGAAGAATTCCCAAACATATTTTTAGGTCATTCTTTTATGACTTTGTCTGATTCTTTAGAAGCCAAAAAAATATTAGATGAATTGGCAGAAGAGGAAAATTGGGAAAAAGAATGGTGGGACAAAAATTGGTATCCATTCGGAGACGGAGGAACAGGGGACCATCTTGTTTTAGATAAAGAGACTGGAAAAGTATTAGAATTTATTCACGATTCTGAAGATAGACCTGAATATGCTGACTCAATAGAAAACTATCTAAAAGATCTGATCGAAGGACTGGAATCTGGGAAATTTTATTTTGATCCTAAATTAGGAATTTTTAATACGGAACAACCAAAAACTTTCAAACCGGAAAAATCTAAAATCAATTGGAAAGAATTTTGGCTGGATGTAATATTATGTGATAAACCCAGAGGTTTCGGATTTACCGGACGAATTATCCAAACATTTGTTTTTATATTCTATGTTTGTCTAGTATTTTTATTCAAATGGATCTATTCCCACTATATTAGCAAATAAATAGATTCGAATAATCAGCTTTCCTTACTTATCTTAAAATAATAAAAAATCCTATGATTACTAGTTTCTATATAGATACTAGTAATCATGGAAACTCCAGGCAAAGAATTCTACAATCGACTCGATATAGATTCCGTTTTATCAGCGGTCGAAGACGCTGGATTTTCAGTTTCAGGACATTGCCTTGCATTAAACAGTTTAGAGAACAGAGTCTATGATGTTGGCTTAGAAGAAGGTGGAAGACTCGTAGTAAAATTTTACCGCCCAGGACGCTGGACTCTTAATCAAATATTAGAAGAGCATTCTTTTTTAAAGGAATTGGAAGAAGGAGAGATCCCTGTTGTAGCTCCTCTACCCTTAGAAAACGGAGTTACTGTCAGAGAAACAAAAGAAATTTATTATACGATCTGGCCTCTCCAAAAAGGAAGATTGGTAGAAGAACTAGACAAAAACAATTTGATCCAAACCGGAAGATTACTCGCCAGGATCCACAATATTGGATCCTCTAAACCGGCAAAACACAGAGTAGAATACAATCTCAAAAATTTCGGAGAGAAACCATTGCGGTTTTTAAAAGAGAAGGAGTTCCTTCCAACTCATCTATGGAAAAGATATGAAGATGCAGCCAACCGGATTTTCAACTCGTTTTCCGAAGCTTCCAAAGATATGCCATTCCATCGTATCCACGGAGATTGCCATAAAGGAAATTTAATACAAACCGCAGACGGACTTTGTTTTATAGACTTCGATGATTTTGTGACCGGCCCCGCAGTTCAGGATTTTTGGATGCTTTTACCTTTTGGAGATTCCTCCTCCGAGTATGAAAGAGAGATCTTTTTAGAAGGTTACAGAGAGTTCCGAGAATTTCGTTCTTCTTGGTTAGATCTTGTGGAACCGTTACGAGGCCTACGTTATATTCATTATTCTGCATGGATCGCGAAACGTTGGGAAGATCCTTCTTTTCCGAATGCATTTCCTCATTTCGGAACGGAAGAATATTGGGAAAGAGAAACTCAGGATCTGGAAAGATTGGGATCGGATCTTCCTGTATCTTCTGAAGAAGATGGTAGGAACTCCTTTCAAAAAACGGAAGAATCTGAACTTACAAATAAAGATTTTTTCTGGGATATGGAGGATTAAGGAATCTAATTAGCAACCAGTCCAATATTTCTCCCCGATGCGTAAAAATAGATCTCTATCAAGTAAAAAGATTCTTTCTATAAAGGATTCATTTTGAGAGTTTTGGTCGCTTACCCAAACTTCCGGGACTCCATTTCCATCCATGTCAGTGAGTTTAGTAAAAAAACGTCCGGCGGTCTCAAATCCTTTATCAAATAAATAGGAAACTACCTTCTCTTTTCCATCTTCAAGCAAGATGATTAAAAATAACGAATGAAATTCCCCTGTCACCTCATGACGGCTTTCTAAAGTCGCAAAAAGATATTTTTTCTCAGGAAGACTCCAAAGAGCGGTATGACAATGTTCTCCTGCATCACATTTTAATTCTGGAATTTCCCCTAATTTTTCTTTTGGAGCATATCTAATAAGTTCTCTGGCAAGTGAATTTAAGATCTTTATATAATCCTTATTTTTCGCTCCATATTCAACCTTTCCCGGAAACAATTTAGGTTGAATATCTCCCTTAAATACTAGATCTTCTTTATAAGAAATTTCTGATTCAGAAAGTTTCAGACGTGCGTTGAATGGATATCCAAACCAACATCCGGATTGTTCATCCTGCTTTTCGTCCAATCTTCTTGCTTTTCCTAATTCTAAGGTTTGTCCTTTCTTAAATGAAAGATACTTTAAGCCTTCCTTAGAACTCACAGAAAATTGTTTATTTTTTTTCTTATCCCATGGACCAAAGGAAATGATCTCACCCTTATGAATGAACAAATCTAAAATTAGTCCTATATTCTCTCCGGAAAGTTGCGGTTCGGAAACATAACCATCATTTCCATAAGGTTTAGATATTGAGTAGATTTCACCAATCCCTTCATTGAACAATAATTTAGCTTTTATTGTTTCTTGTTTAATCCATGCTTTCGTACCTGATTCAGTTTGGACTATAACCCATCCATATAAATTCCTACGCGGATCGGAAAGAGATTCTAAAATTTTTATCTTTTCTCCTTTCGAAAATCGAACGACGACAGAAGCAGATTCGTTCGGAGTTTCATAACCATTCCCATCTTTTCCGGAATAGTAAGTGGTTATTTTAGAAAATTCGCTCTTACGTGCCTCTTCCGGTGAAATAGTTTTTTGAGGTAGGCAGTTCGAAAAATGGAATAATAGAAGTACAAGTAAGACTTTAATATTGCTCATGGACTTGGTCAGTATATTGCTCTGCGTCTAGTATACAGACAAAAAATTGATATAGCTCTAACATTGAGCCAAAAAGGATTCCTATTCTCTGCATTTCTGGTGCCTTCTCCCCTTTGTCGAAGTTACTACAAAATTTCCTATGGACCCTGATTTCAAGATTGCCGATCTTCTCCTTTTTCTTTTTTTTTTGAGATTGACTCTCAAACCTAAAATCACAGCTTTGTCACAGTATTGTCAGGAGACACCCCATGAGCCTAGCCCAAGCATTAAGAGACGGAACCTCCGAATCTCATACCATTGCAGAAAACAACGCATTCATTCGCTGCTTTATGAAAGGAGTATTGGAGCCCAAAAGTTACGCCAAACATTTGGAATCTTTCTATTTCGTTTATGCAGCAATGGAAGAAGAGCTAGAAAATAAAAAAGACCATTCAATCGTAGGAAAGATCAGATTCCCTGAATTATATAGAAAAGGAATGATCGAAAAGGATTTAGCACACTTTTTCCAGCCAGGACATTCTCCAAAGGCGACTCCAGCTACGGAAGCTTACGTAAAACATATTAGAGAAACTGCAAATACTTCTCCCGAATTATTAGTGGCTCATAGTTATGTTCGTTATTTAGGAGATCTTTCTGGCGGACAGATCTTGAAAAGAGTAGCAGCCAAAGCTTTGGGAATAGAAGGAACATCAGGTCTGGACTTTTACGAATTTCCTGAAATTTCCAGCCCGAAAGATTTTAAGGATAAATATAGAAATACCTTAGATTCTCTTTCTCTCTCCGATTCCGAAAAAGAAAAAATCGTACAAGAGGCTAATGAAGTTTTTAAACTGAACGGGAAAATTTTCGATGAGTTAGAAGAAACTTTGATCTCCTCCATAGGCAAAGCCAAATTCGAAGAAGTTTTAGCGAGTCCTGCGAGGCACTGATTTTTGTTAAAAGTATCAGCCAAAAAAGAATCCTCCTCTCTTGGGGTGGATTCTTTTCCCTGGATCACATTATCCTTCATCTTTTTAGCTATGCTTCCGGTTACGATGATCGTGCCTGTATATAAAGAGATCATAAAAGATAGATTGGGTGGCACCGGCTACGGAGTGGCTTGGTTCCAAAGTTCCGCGATGCTTGGTTCCTTTTTATTTTCACCTTTAGCAGGATGGCTATCGGATAGATTAGGAACCAGAAAAAAATTAATCGGAACTTTTGCTATATTGGATGCATTTTTATTAGCCCTTCTCCCTTTTATGCCAAATACCTCTTCTCTTTTTGTTTTGAGATTTTTAGAAGGAGGAGCACATATCTTTGTGATAGGTTTACTCCTCACTTGTATTTCAGATAAAGAGAAGGACCAAACATCTATTTTTTATAATAAAGGAATTTTATTCGGATTAGGTGGAACACTTCTTACATTAGGAGGGGGAGTTGGCCAATCCCTTGGATTTTTAGGTAATAAGAACCCTCTTCTACCCTTTTTTGTAGGAGGATTTATTCTTTTGGCTTTGGGAATTTTATCTTTTTTCCTTTTAGAAGAAGGTAATCTCAAAAAATCAGAATGGGAAGGTTGGCAAAAAACAAAAACAGCTTTGACTCTTTCTCCTTTATTACTCATTCCTATCGCTTTTCATTTTGTGGATCGATTTACCGTAGGATATTTTTTAAGTTCTTTAAATTTACATTTGAGAGAGGATTTAGGATTTTCTCCGGGTCAAGTAGGTGGACTCTTCGGAGTCATGTTCTTGTTGATGAGCGTGTTATCTCTGCCTGCAGCACTACTTTCTAAAAGATGGAATTCCATCTCTTTAGTTTGGATTGGTTCCTTTATTTATGGAATTGCACAAGCGAGTACCGGATTTTTAAAAACTTCGACAGAATTATATGTATCCATGATCGCTTGTGGAATAGGAGCCGGGATAATGTATGTACCTGCAATGAGACTCGCTTCATCACTCGCGCCCAAAGGTTTTAATGCAAGTATCATGACTGTATTTACGGGACTCGGGTCTTTAGGATTTCTTTTAGGACCTTTGGTTTCCATCTCCGTTCAAGAATCTTTCAGCCATATTTACAACAAAAGTCAGGGTCTTGAATTTACAGGAATCCTGTATGGAGCATTAGAAATTTTATTGGTTTTAGCCACACTCCCCCTATTATCTAAATTTTTGGATAAAGAAAAAAGACTTGATTAATACAACCGAATGGTCGTATTAATTCCATATGAAAATCAGTGCAGAATCTGCAAAGGAGAAGAGGAATACTCTTATCCAAAAGGGTATTGATCGTTTTCGCAAATTTGGATATTCCGCAACAGGTATCCAGGAAATTGCAAATGAGGCAGAAATTCCGAAAGCTTCCTTTTATAATTACTTTCCTACAAAGCAGGATTTTGCTTCCGAAGCCTTGGCATACTATTCTGAAAATGCAATTCTATGGAATGAAAAGATCCTTCAAAAGACAAAAGAAGATCCAATTTCTTCTCTATTAAACCTATATAAAGAAAGGATCAAACTAGAGAAAAAACTCTTAAAAGAAGGAGTTTCTTGTTTGGTTAACGTATTCGGCCAGGAATTAGGGTATTCTGAACCTTCTCTCCAAAAGCCTTTTCAAAACTATTTTGATTCTGCTTTAGATCAATTAGCTTCTATTATCCAAAAGGTAAGGACATTCAAAAAACTAAATATATCAGGATCAGATAGAGAATTCGCATTGTTTTTGGAATCCTCATGGAGAGGTGCGATGCTTGTAACAAGAGCCATGGGTTCCTTGGAACCTGCGGAAAACTTTTACAAATATCTAATACAAATTTTAGGTCATAAGGAATAAGATATGGAAACCGTAGGAACGCAAAAAATCAGAGAAGGTCATAAACATTCTTTAAACGTAAGATGGGACGAGTTAGATGCAAATAGACATGTGAATAATAAAAACTACCAAGGATATCTGGATGAGGCCAGAATGAGAGCTATGAGAGATTGGGGAGCTCCTATGGAAGAATTTGCAGATAAAGGTTTTGGTCCAGTAATCTTGAATTTGAATCTAAAATTTATAAAGGAAATCTCGTATCCGGAAGAAATCATTATAGAGTCAGATCTTGTTTTGACTTCCCCTACAAGAGCAGTCTTTGAACAAAAAATAGTTTTGTCAAATGGTAAGATTGCCTGTCATGCAAGTACTGAGCGGACTTTGTTGGACCTGAATCGCAAACGTCCTGCTAAGTTTTTAGATGTTCTTAAATAGAAAGTGTTTATATACACTACTTCTAACCTCAGAGATTTTTAAGAAATCTTTCATATCCCGTTTGAGGTAAGCATACATTTATTTCTCGAATATTATAAGTTAGATGTGCCTAAATAGGTTGATCAGACCAATATTCGTTTTTTTTACATTACTTTTTACATAAATAATTGTGATAAAAACAGGGTTCTGAATTTAATCCTAATTAACCTAAACGTTACCCGCTTTTTATTAAAGCAAGTCGAGGTATTTCTTTTGAGATATATTAATTGTTGGATCTTACTTTGTGTATTTTTATTAAGTTCTTCCGTATACTCGAAAGACTCTGATCAAACGACGGAAGGATATACTCTTTCTAAAATTAGGATCACAAACGTTTCCGTAGACTCAGCGACCGCAAATAACGCAATGAGTCTTACAAATTCTAGATTTATCAACCAACTAAATTCAGGTACGAATGAATTCGTAAAACCTAATATTTCAAATTTCCAAGGAAAGGGAATAGAATGGGAAACAGATATCAGGCATAGTAATTTTATTAGAACAACTTATTTTCTATCTCACGCGGACTTAAGCTCAGGCGGTAACAAGCTTAATGATTTATCAACACTAAGTTTCCAACCGCTGATGGGCTCCCAGGTGAATATCACCGATCTATCCTTCAGGACCTATTCCAGTAATAGATTGATAACTTCTAGGGTTGCTTTTCTTACAGATTTTTTCTTTTTCGAGAAATCCCCTAATAAATATCTAGAAAATTTAGCATTTCGTATCGGTGTAGAGGCTTACGGAAACACCTTTAGCACTTCTTCAAAACCTTATCCATATGTTGGAGTTTCCAATGGAATGCCTTATTCCGGGATCGATGCATTGAATAGCGAAAAGATCAAGTTTACGGAAACTTTCGGAAATGCAGTGATTGGATTTAATTATAAACTCAATGTATCTCCGACTTCTAGTTTTGATTTCGGCTTCGAATACTTTAAAAGTTTCGCAAATGATTCCAAATATGAAAATAAATTTATCTCCGTATCGACAGCACTCCCTATCCCAATTTCTTCGAAATCAGATGGACTCGTAAAAAGTGAGTTAGAAGGTTTCCGAGCATCTTTAGGCTACAGATATGATATCAATGAAATTACTTTTTTAAGAATTTCATTCGCATATCAAGATTCTACACAAAAAGTCAAAAAGGCTGATATAGGGTCTACTAATCTGGGGTTCGTAAGCGATTCAACCCAGTTATTGGCAGCCTTTGCTTCTCCTATGGGTCCTTTTCCAAACTCGAGAGATACTAGATCTCAAGTCGGAATCGAATTCGGTTATAAATATTAAGAACGGGGCATATCAATTTTGGAACCAGAAAAGTTTAATAAATTGTCAGAAAGTTTTTCAAAATTCCCGAAAAAAGGAAACAAGATGAATCTCAGAAGAAAATTATCTTATATTAAAATATATTTTGTGATTCTAATCTTATTTTGTTTAAACGCTTCGATCTTAAATTGTGCGTCTGCGCCTGCATATAAGGACGTAAATGCATCCGTAATATATTTATTAAACGATGCAGAACGTCTTATCCAAGAAAAAAAATATGGAGAGGCTTCAGAATCCTTACGAGCAGTTTTCAGGATTTATCCTGAAGATGCAAAAGCAGAACTTCTCTGGGAAAAATTGCCCGAAATCTGGCAAAGAAGAACTAAATACGATAATGCATTAGGTCAAGGTTTTTCGAGAAGGTCCCCCGAAGAGAGCGGCTTTTTCGAAAGATTGGCGTGGTATATTCCAGATCGTTTATTAGATTTACTAGATATATATAGTATAAACATAATGATTGGACCTCAAATAGGCGTAAGTAGTTGGAATACTCGTGCGATCCAGACAACCTTATATGCAGGTAGAACAGTATCCTTCGGTTGGTCTCAAAAAAGAAACTTAGGAATTTCAGAAGAATCTTCAGCTGAATATGCGTTTTTAGGTTTCGGCGGGGCTGCAATCCATGGACGAAGGATTGGAACCGGAAGAAGAGCCTATGCAGGTACTTGGGATGGGTTCTTTGTACATATGCCTAACAACCCTCTTTATGTAAATTATAGAGACTATTGGAGCAATGGAGCCAAAGTAGGATTAGCTTTGATTGGAGCAGAAGTTGAAATTCATTATACAGAATTTGCGGATTTTATCGCTGGGCTCTTTTTCGTTGATTTTATGGGTGATGATTTTGCAACAACTAATTCAATTAGTTTCAATAGAGAACAAGAAGATCATATATATAGAGTGATCAATGCTGCTGATCGATATAACGAAAAACAAATGAACGAATTTCGGAATGCTTTCCCTGAATCAGAAAAAATAACGAATACTGAAGATCAAGACATTCAACTTTTAGTGCCAAAAGGAAAAAATAAAAAACCGAATTAAATCAGTATCTACTTTTAATAGCAAAGGAAAGGGACTCGAATTATCTAGGATAAGCACTATGGTAATTCGTTCCCTTCTTTTTATTACGATTATACTCTCTTATTATGGATGTATTTATAGATCCATGACATCCTTTCCCGCCAGTCCCAAACAGATCCAAAACGATTCGACAAAACCTGTAAGGTTATTGGTCTTTTTAGCAGGAGATAGATGTATAGAGGTTTGCAGAAAGGAAGATAAGTCTCCGAATTGTGCAGGCAATCCAAACGTTTGTAAGACCTGGATAAAGGATTGGATGCCAGCAGATTTCGCGTCAGGAAGTGCTGTTAGTTCAGCTTTTAAGTATTATCCACCGAGAAAGAAATGGTTTATAGAGCAAATTTCAAACATTGCGACTGAGTTATGTAAAAATAAAAAGAATCTAAATTGTTTTTACGATTCACCTGACCCTTCAGACGATCAGAATTTCTCCTCTACAGTAACTGTTAAAATCGGAGGATTTCATCGAAACATACATTGGTCCTTATATTTATCATCTTTCTCCCTTTTAATATTTCCCGGGTTTTTTAAAGAAGAATGGAGTTTGGAAATTTCAAAGACTGATTTAAAAAATCGAGTCGAACAAATTCATATTCCCACAACGGAAATCAAACATTGGTTCGGATGGCCTTTCCTATTTTGGGGTCCCGCTTTTGCGATTTCCGATGAAAAAGTTTTTACCGAGATCCTAGAGTATTCTCTTCTCAATAATGCTGCGTCGAATCCATAATCGATTTAAGGTTAATTTAAATCTAAGTTCTATCCATAACCTGATTTTAATTATATTAAATTTATTTAATTATATTAATCTATTTCCAATCAAAACCGTCTCCAAGAATAGATTCCATTTGATATAACAAATATATCATTCGATATAACGAATATGGAGCACGCAATCGCCAAAGAAGCGGAAATCATTCCATTCTTTCAACCGATTTTGTCTGTTGAAGATGGACAAATATTCGCTCACGAGGTTTTGGCTCGCAAAAAAACTTCAGATGATATCGTTTCTGCTGGTTACTTATTTTCGGCAGAGGCAGGGCTAAGTGATTCAGAGCTCGGTGAGTTAGAAGAAGGGATCTGGAGAAAAGCATTAGAAAAACTTAAAATTCATCCAGATCAATCCAAATTATTCCTAAATATTTCCCCTAATCGTCTTTATAGAGAATTGGAGAATGAAAGAATAGATTCCTTTAGATTATTACGTTTAGCCAGAGAATATGGAATAGAACCTAATCGTATCATTTTAGAAGTTACAGAAGAAGAATTTTCCGGAAGTTTGGACTCCTTAAGGATAGCAGTAGACCTTCTCCGCGCGTACGGATTTAAAATCGCATTGGACGATCTAGGATCGGAGGCTTCAGGTATAGAAAGAGTGGGACTTCTCCGCCCAGACTTTTTAAAATTAGACCTTAGATTAATAAGAGCCTCCTCTCGTTCTCCATCCGTGAGAAAAGTATTAGAACATATCCGCGACCTTGCATTCTCATTAGGAGCTTCTGTTCTATACGAGGGTTTAGAAACCCAAGAAGAATTGTATTTTGCATTAGAGGGCGGAGCAAGGTTCCTGCAGGGATTTTTACTTTTAAGGCCTGGAGCTGAACTTTCTTCAGGCAAGGAACCTTCTCTTTCGATCAAAGAAATGGTGAAATTTTTTCATCAGAAAAAAATAGAAGCACTTAGGCAAGAGCTGAATTTCGAAAATAAGATCAGACTAACTTTAGGGGAGTTTCTAAACCCTTTTCCTGTATTAAAAATCGCTAATCGATATTTGATAGATGCTTATACCGTTTTTCAATCATCTAAAGAGATCCACAGGGTATATATCACTGACTCTAAAGGAACTCAATTGTCTCCATATTATATGAGAACAGGAGAAGATTCATTTAGAGAAACAAGTCACGGGATCGGTAAAAATTGGTCTTATCTTCCCTATTTCTATAGGCAGTTAAGAGATTCTATGAGAAAGCCAGATGATTGGGGAATGAGCGAACGTTACTTTGATAGCGATGCAGTAAAGGACCTTATCGTTTTTAGCAGAGAGGTAGAATCGGGCGCCTATGTATTTTTGGACGTGACCGCTCCTCGTCTGTATTAAAAAACGGTTTCAATGAGTGGTATTGAAAATCAAATCCTCCAAGATATTTATAGAGCATCTTCCGAAGGAGGATTTCTTACGATGAGGGATTTGGAATTGAATACTTCGCTGACCGAATGGAATTTAAGGCCTCATTTAGAAGATTTAAAAGAAGCCAGTCTGATAGTGGAGCACCCGGAAGGTTTCCAGGTAGCTCCTAAAGGTAAATATTTTTATAAAAGTAATTGGGGTTAATTCGGAACTTCTAACTCCTCTTCCCCTGGTACTGTTAAAACTTCTTCCTTTTTCCCTTGCGTTCTATTCAGAATAATCACCGAAGAAATCGCGAATACACCGCCAAGTAATGTGCTCAATTTAGGTTCTTCGCCCAAAAACATCCAACTTCCCAGAAGTGCAGTGACCGGAACTAAGAATATAAATGAACTTGCTGTTCTTGATCCCAATCTGCTAGATGCGTAAAAGTATACCGTTGTTCCGAAGGTAGTAGATATTACGGAAAGATAAAGTAGTTGTACCCAAAAATTCCAATCATTGTCCATTACTCCACCTAAATCATAAGGAAATGCAAGGAACAAATCGATTACTGTTCCTATGCTGAACACATAAAAACTGTAAACCATCGGAGACATTCTTTGTCCTGTACTATGACTATTCATACTTAGAATAGCCCAACTGAATGCACAAAGTAAAAAGTAAACATTCCCGGACTGAAAGAGTAATGTCCAATCTCCTTCCCAAATTTTTAAAAGTAAGAAGCCACCGGTCAATCCGATGAATAACCCTATAAATTCTTTTCCAGAAGGTAGTTTTCTCTGAAAAGTGTGTACCAAGATATAGGTGAAGATCGGATTCATTGTGGTGACGAGTACTCCACCCGCCCCTGCTAATCCTTGGCTAAGTCCTAATAGGAAGAATTGATTATATATCGTGTATAAGACTGCGCCTATCGCAACTTGTAAGAGCCCTTTTTTATCTGGTAAGGCAATGGATTCTTTTCTGATGATCAGTATTGGAATCAAAGAAAGTGCTGTCGCTAAAAATCTCCAGAAAACGATTACTATCGGAGGTTCAGTTCCGACAATTGATTTTGCGGAAGGCCAAGCGAATCCCCAACTCACCATAGCGATCACGAGAAGGATAAAAAATTTTATAGATTGATTTTGGAACATCCCTAGTTCTGCCTCATTACCAGTTTTTTTGTTCTCTCCTTGAAGAGGAGTATAATAAAAAACCCGGCCTTTAGTGCCGGGTTTTCCTTTCGACTTTAGTCTGTATCTGAAAAGATCATGCATTTAGATCGATTAGATAACCCCTGCGAGTAATTTGATCATCGGTATTTACGCCTACCTTGGCGAGACTCTTCGGTGCTGTAACAACAGTATCCATGTTGCTGAGCGGATGAAGACGATCCGGCATATTGCGGATAGTGAATTCGGATTGGGAGAA
This sequence comes from Leptospira venezuelensis, assembly GCF_002150035.1. Classification (NCBI taxonomy): domain Bacteria; kingdom Pseudomonadati; phylum Spirochaetota; class Leptospiria; order Leptospirales; family Leptospiraceae; genus Leptospira; species Leptospira venezuelensis. The sequence goes on from NZ_NETS01000008.1 coordinate 384,309, forward strand.
TTGTTGGGCCGCTCGGTTATTGCTTCCGGCTGCATTGATTTCTTGTAACATAACTGCGAATCCTATTTTTACAAAATTTAGACTATTCGGGAAGATTTGTAAAGAAATTTTACAACGCCTCTCCTTCCCAGCGCGAATAAACAACTTCCTCGTTTTCTTCCGGAACGGACGAACCTGCCTCATCTTCCAGCAATGTGAACCCTCTTGGTTCACCTATAAATTCAGGAAAATATTCGAAAAATAATTTGCCCGCGATAATTCTTCTGGCAGCAGGATAATTTTGTTTGAATGTATCGGAGAAGTCCAACTCAGGTAATTGGTGGAATTGGATCCTGTCTTCGAAATTGATAAAGTCTTGTTTAGAGAATCCAATATTTCTGGAAACTATCTCGTCTTTAAGCAGAATCCAATCCAATTTAAATCTCATTCGATAACCTTGGAATGCAGAAGATCTTTGGATGAGGTTAACCACTCTCATTAGGGGATATTCCATATTGTAATATGGCGTGAGATAGACCATCAGATATCTTTGGGAAAAACCGAGTGGTTCCCATACATTTTCTGGAGAAATATTATTATCACTATCGAATCTTAACTCTTCTAACATAGAGTGAAGAGCAGGAGCATTCTTTTTTTCCGTATAAAATTCCTGGATAGCGATCTCTCCGAATTCCCCGTAATAGAGCCATTTATATAAATCTTGGATCTCTGCCAAAGGATGAGCCTGCAAGAATCTGTTTAGACTCTCGATCTTCTCTTCTCTGGTACGGTTTTCGTCTATCTCCTTGTGAATCATAAACCTTAAAGGAGATTTTTAGATCGGATCTATTCCAAATTCAAGCTTAAAAATGATCTCTAGTAATTTTAGAAAAAGTTTATTCTTGGTCTTTATACTTTTCTTTATCGGAAGCGAATTCTTGGCCTTTAATTAGCCGGATCAGATTCGTTCTATGCAAAACCAAGATTGTAGAACTGATACATATGATTGCCCAAAAAATTGGTGTATTAAAACTTTTACCGTCTATTAAAGAAAGTAGATAATACGAAATAGGTAGAGTAATAGCTCCTCCTATGGAGCCGATTGAAACAAACCCAAATATTTTTTTCAAACTTAGGAATACAATTAAGGTAATAAGAATCGGCCCCGGAGCAAGGACCGCAAATACTCCGAAACTAGTAGCTACGCCCTTCCCACCTTTAAATTTTAAGAAGGGAGAAAACATATGACCAAGAACTGCGGCAACTCCACAAAATAGCGAAACTAACTCCTGGGATTCCCCATATAATAATCGAATTGTGAGCGGAAACACTGCACCTTTAGCTATATCTAAAAGTAAAACAGGAAGTCCAATCTTCCATCCAAGCATACGGGTTACATTGGTTGCGCCTATATTCCCGCTTCCTTTTTGTCTGATATCTATTCCTTTAAATTTTGCTGCTAGGAATCCGAAAGGAACAGAACCTAAAAGAAAAGAAGAAGGAAGAAATAATATATATAGCTCGTTCATTTTCGATCAGATCTCAATTCCAAACGGATTGGGATCCCTTTCAGATTATACTTTTCTGTTAGCTTCTTCTTAATGAAAGTTAATAGGTTGGATTTAAAATAATCCACATGATTTACGAATAGTATCAAATGAAACGGAGAAACAGAAACCTGTGTACAATATAACATTTTAGGAGGCCTGTTTGCAGAGAAGGACCTACCTGCTTCCGCCATCCATGCTCTAAGCGATTGATTCAATTCTGAAGTGGAGATCTTCTTCTTTGAACGAGTTGCCAGATCGATGGTCATCTCCATCATCTTATGGATCCTCTGCTTTTCCTTGGCACTTAAAGTGATAATCTGTATTTCTTTTAAGAGGGGAAATCTGGAATACAAACGGTCTTGGTAATTTTTAAAGGAATCATTGTCCTTATCTTCTATTGCATCCCATTTATTTACGGCGAGAAGAAATGGTTTTCCTTCTTCTTGGAGCATCCCTACGATTTTCTTATCGAATTCTCCAAATCCTTTGAGTGCATCCAAAAGATGAATGACTACATCCGAATTTTGAATGGTTCTTTTGGTTCTTTGGTAAGAATAAAATTCTAAGGCCTCTGCCTTATCCGATTTTCTACGGATACCTGCAGTGTCAGTGATACGGATCTTTTTACCTTCAAAGGTAACGGTTGTATCTACTGAATCTCGAGTTGTTCCAGCGACCTCGCTCACAACTGCTCTATCATAACCGCAAAGTGCATTTAATAAACTGGATTTTCCAGCGTTTGGTTTTCCTACAATTGCAAGACTGAAGTCCTCAGTAGAAACAGAAGGAGTTTCCCCCTCTTCCGTGGTTTGATTTTTTCTTTTTGCGTTTGGAAGTAAGAATGCGATTTTTTCCAATAGAAGAGGAAGATTCCTTCTTCCTATCGCAGAAATCGGTAGGATCTCCGACAAACCCATTTTATAAAAAGAATCCAGATCTTCTTCATCTTCTGGATGATCTACTTTGTTTACGCAATACAAAACTGGGATCTGATTTAGTTCAGGATCTTTTCTGAATTTATCAATAAGTCTGGAATCGTAAGAAGTGACTTCATGCAGATCTAAAAGAAAAACTACTAGGTCTGATTCTGCAACTTGTCTGAAAGCATTTTCTAGAACTGCTTCTTCCAAACTTTCAGGTCTTTCGATATCCAGCCCCGGAGTATCGCATAGAGTAAAGTCCAGGCCCTTCTCTGGATTTAAAACACGAGCACGAAGAACGTCACGCGTCACACCAGGATAATCTTCTGTGATCGCTAATTTCTTTTTGAGAAGTGCGTTGAATAATGTGGACTTGCCAACGTTCTGGCGTCCCACGATGCTAATAATAGGAACTCTTTTTTTAGAGGACATTTAGGAGTAATTCTTGGTCTTCATCGCTCTCGCGATTTCCAGTTTTGCGTCGCTTTTTTTCATATCTTCCCGTTTATCGTAGAGTTTTTTAGGTTTTCCTAATGCTAACTCCACCTTGGCCCAACGGTTGTCTTTAAAATATACTTTAGTAGCGACAAGCACCAATCCCTTTTCTTTGATCTGTTTATCTAGTTTATCTATCTCTTTTCTATTTAGCAGAAGTTTACGTGGCCTGATATCTGGATGATTGGAATATCCTCCATTCTTGTATGGAGTGATAGAAAAACTATCCAGGTAAACTTCTCCGTTCTTTATCTTTGCAAATGCATCAGTGAGGTTTGCTTTTTTTTCTCGGAGACTTTTGACTTCTGATCCGGACAAAACTATGCCTGCTTCGATGAATGAGATCAACTCGAAGTTAAACTTGGCTTTTTTATTTACCAGAGGTTGAGGGCTATTGTCTTTTTCCTTCTTCGTTGCCATAGTTCCCAGGCGCGGGAATTCCCGCAGTTGCCGTTATCGGGAAGAATGGTGAGTGAGGATCAATCTTCCCAGTTCCGCTCCGATTAAATTCGGCATATTATAAAAGTTTTCGGAAGTGATTTGGATGGAGTCCGGAAATAAATGCTCCGCAATATATCTGCGTCCCAATCCCACACCCAAAAACACGTAATTTTTATTCGAATGTTTTAGGATCTCTGCCTTTAGGCGTTTATTGTCCCGGGATTGGATCTCCTGTTCGATCTCCGTTTTACCCCTTTGTCCCCTAAAGTCCGAAATCATTACCAGTATTTTCGTCTGGGCCTCCGGGGAAAAGTAGGATTCTATCTGTTCAAGTAGCTGGTATTCTTCAATTGAATCCCCTTGCCAGTCGGAACGGAGAGAATCGAACATCTCTTCTTCCTTTTTGGAATCGAAGTATTCGTCCATTCGTTTCACTTGGACTAGATCGATCCTGTCTTTTCGGTTCATTCTATCAGAATAAGCTGTTACGGAGAAGTTTACGTCATGTTCATCCAGGATATGAGCGCTGGAAAGCATGGCGGATAATGTAGCGACCGAATATTCGAAGTTGAAGATCCTACGAGATTTCGAGACGAGAAAGGCGACTTCTACACCTTTTAGTTTTTCCTCGTCCTTATCGATTGTGGTCTTATCGAATACCTTAGAGTCCCCTTTTCCGGAAAGAAAGGAAATATATTTTCGAGTATCAATTCGGGATCCTTCACTTCTATACATCCGGTTGATGTCTATTTCTGGATCAAAAAGTCTTTCAAGATTCAGTTCTACTTCTTCCAAACTGCGTCCGAATACCTCTTTAAATTCTTTGATGCTTGTTTGGATTGTGTATTCCCAAAGTATTCTACGTTTAGCTAAGAACGCTTTGTATAATTCTTCAGTGCGATAACCCCAGGCCCCGCCTCCACCAGCGGGTTCTCCTTGGCCCATATTGCCGCGGGTCTCTTGTCCATACCAGGCATCCGGTCCTTCTTTTCTTTGGCCGCCTGTTTCAGGAGTGTTGATCTCCAGACCTTCTCTTAATTCTCTTCCTGAGTTCTTAAGTTCTGCCTTTCCAGTAAGAGGTTCTCTCTTATGTAGTTCCGGATCCCACCAACGTTTCTTTTCGATTTCGGTAGAAGGGGTCAGAGTTTTTTTTTTCTTATCCTCCAAAGTTTGGAAGAAGTCGGATACAATTTCGATTCCTGATAAGGAGAATTCTAAAATTCTCTCCAATTCCTTTCTTTCTCCAGGATCCGAGACCTGATTAGAATAAGCGATCTTTCCTCCTCGGAAAGCTATCTCACGTAAACCTTCTTTTCCAAGAGACTCATCTGCATAACGAAGGATATGATCCTTCCATTGCAAAAGATTAGAAAGTCCGAATGTATAAGGCATTAGGTTTGCAGAACCGATCGTTCTCTTTTTAGCAAGGTCCTTAATTTTAGTATGAAACTCTGCCATTTTAGAGACAAGGTCTCCTTCCGGAAGATAGAAGTTTAGGATCTCTTGTAATGTTGCATTGTCTTCTAACTCAGGGAATAAGACAGAAGTAAACCTGTTACGGAATGCTCTTGAAATTGTAGGGGTAGATTTTGTTTTTCTGAATAATTTCAGTGCGAAAATGCGGGAGTCTTCTTTTAAAGAAAGAGGTTTATCCTCAGAACTTTCCGGAGGAAGAACAAGTGCTCTTGCATCATCCGTAAGCATATTCAATTTTTCAACTAGTTCAGCACCTGCTGCTTCCAGGTTTGTGATCAGAATGTTTCCGCCTTCTCGAATACCTTTCGTAAGTGGGCCATCTACCCAACCTACTTGAGAACCTGCGATCGGTTTTAATGCACCTATAATATCTGCAGTGTGGATTCCTTTACAAAGATGAACTGCTTCTAATGGAACTCCGCTAATCTCCGTAAATAATGGTAGAATGAGTTGAGGATCTTGCTCTTCAGAATATTCGATCAGAACGTTTTCTTTGAATTGAACTGCAGAATAAACCTTCTCCGCAAACTCTCTCAGTTTTAAAGGCATTGGAACTGAAGATAGAATTTCCTTCGCGGTTTTTTCGTTGGTTACATGGATTTCCTTATCATTGCAGAATAAGGAGCCCTTATGCACTTCAAATTTTGGCTCAGGAAGATTCGGCTTAGCCTTAAGCCCTGTTTCTTTAAGTAGAAGTTCTATTTGAGAATCCCTATCTTCCCCTTTGCGGAATGGTTCTACATAAAAATTCCAAAGCTCTCTGAATCTAAGCTCAGGTTGATCCGCTTTTAAAGCCAGGATACGATTACAAAGTTTTTTGAGATTTCGGATATTGAAGTGATATTTTTCTAAATCGCCTTTTCCTAAATTACCGGAAACTACTTTAGTCTCAGTCTCCAAAGAGATACGAATGCAAGATTTCAAAATATCTGTATTCATATTAGGATATAATTTTCCTAAAATGAACAAGATCTCATCCGGAGTATGAGGATCTATAAATACTGTAGAATAATATCTGGTGATATCGAAAGGAAGAGGTTTTCGTCCCTCAAATCCTTCGGAAGGGTTTTGGGTTCCTATAAAATTAAAACCTTCTGCGCCATGGATACGAGTTCCATCACCTTCGATCAGTTCCAGATAATTGGATTCGTATACTGTAGAAAAACGTTTAATGATATGAGGTGGACAAAGGTTCATCTCATCCGCAACAAAACTGGCTCCACTTCTGACTGCGGAAGTTAAAGGTCCATCCCCCCAAGCGAAACCTTTCCCATCCAAAAGCAAACGATAAGAACCGATCAGATCTTCAGGAAGAGTATCTTCGTTAAAACTGAATCTTGCAGTAGGATGATTTCTCTTAAAGTTGATATAATAGATAAGTGCGTTTTTACCAACTCCTGCATCTCCAACAAGAAGTACAGGACGGGATTCCAAGAGAGGATACAGAATATTTTGTAAGTTCCTTACGGTAGAATCCGTTTCCACCAGATCAGAACCTAAAGTGCCGGAATTATTTCCTAATTTAGACTTAGGTACTTTGATGCCGGCGATTGAAATTGTATCCATGTCCCCAAGATCCGGAAAGTGGAATTCCGAGGCAATCTCATTTCGCTATTTCTGAGAACGATTGGTTGGGAACTCCAACTGTTCACGCGGAGGCACAGTGTAAATGGAGACGCGAAGAACTATGGCACGCAGAGGCGCAAAGACACAGAGAAAATACAGGGGATACACTTCCTATAAAATTCTCCGCGCCTCGGTGGCTCTGCGTGAGACCATAACGCTGCGGCTCATTTTACCTTGCTACTCTGCGTGCCATGATTCTCTGCGTGAAAATTTTCTACGCATCACCCAATTTCAGTTTGTTCGTCAAACGGCCTTCACATTAGAGTCTTTATATGAGCCAGAGTACCCTTGATTATGTACTAGCGCAAAGAATCCAAGGTTTGGATTCCTCAGCCATCCGAAAAGCATTCGAACTTGCCGGGACATTAAAAGACCCGATCAATCTTTCCATTGGACAACCTCATTTTCCTTGTCCTCCTAATATCGTAGAAGCTGGAGTCAAAGCTCTTCGCGACGGAAAGACTGCTTACACCTTGACCGCAGGAATTCCTGAACTAAAGGAAGCGCTTTCCCAAAAATACAAAGTGGAAAACCAGATCGATTACGCAAGCCCGGATCGTCTTTTAGTTACTTCAGGAATTAGCTCTGCATTTTTATTACTTTTTAATTCTCTCTTGAATGAAGGTGATGAGTGTCTAGTTGTAACTCCTCACTTCTTGATGTATCCTGCTTATATCAAAATTTACGGCGGGAAGATGAATACAATCTCGGAAGATTTCCAACCAGAAGATTTAAATGCATTCAAGGATAAGAAGTTAAAGATCATCATCTTCTCCACTCCTTCTAATCCTACAGGAACTGTTTTAACTAAAAAACAATTAACCGCTCTTGCAGAGCTTGCAGAAAAAACTGGAGCTTATCTGATCTCAGATGAGATCTACGAAAAATTCGATTATGATAAGTCATTCTTGTCCGTTGGATCTTTTTATGAAAGAGCGATTACTCTTTCCGGATTTTCAAAAACTTATAGTATGACAGGACTTAGACTCGCATCCATAGTTGCCCCTACTCCCATTATAAAAACATTAACTACCTTGCAACAATACACTCTGGTTTGTGCACCTTCCGTGACCCAATGGATGGGAATAGAAGCTCTCAAAACAGATATGCAACCTTATATAGACGATTATAAGGAAAAAAGGGATTATGTTTACGAAAATCTAAAGGACCATTACGAGCTGAAAAAAAGCGGGGGTGCGTTCTACTTCTTCTTAAAAATAAAGGAGAAGGACGATGATTTTGTTGTAAGAGCCGTAAAAGAAAAAGGTCTGATCTTAGTGCCTGGTTATATATTCGTGGATTCAAAAGAATATATCCGTATCAGTTTCGCTTCCGAATGGGAAAATCTGAAACGAGGCATAACAGCGCTGAAAGAACTGGCGTCTTAAGAGAAAACTTTGGCGGAGTACTATTCCGAATTTCCAAGTCTGATCTTTTTCATATGGATTGGAGGAGTTTTAGTCTCCTTTTCCATGGGAAGTTTTTATTCTACCCTGGCCTATAGAATCCTCAGATTCTATTACGGAAAAGAAAGAAAGATCGGCTCCAAACTTTTCAGACTTAAAAAAATCTTAATTGAACCCTCTGCTTGCGAATCCTGCGGGGCTCAGATCAAGGGCACTGCGATCATTCCAGTATTCGGATATTGGATTTCCAAAAAAGAATGCACTAATTGCAAAGCTCCAATCAATCCGTTATATTCGCTAAGCGAGGCAATATTCGGATTATTGTTCGTTGTCAGCTTTCTTCTTTCCGGAAAATTATTAGGTAGTTTTGCATTCGTAGCTTTATGCGGACATCTATTGGTTGCGGCAAGTACTGACTTTAAAAAGTTCTCTCTGGATTATGAAAATCTACCTTTCATTCTTTTGTTTGGGGCGTTGGCAAATTATCTATTATTCAATTCGATTCCTGGCAAAGCAGAATTGATCGTTTACGTTTCCTTCTCTGCTGTATTCTTTTTAATTTATTTTATATTTCCTTCAAGTATGGGATTTGCCGACGCAATATTCGCTCCTGCATTCGCTTTTATCAGTATGCATCCTTGGTGGATTTTTTTCTTAAATTCTTCTTATGGGATCGCGATCATTATCACTGTCCTGAAAAGGAAAAAAGGAGAAAGTTTAAGACATGTCCCGATCCCTATGGGAGTATACTTCTCGATCGGGCTCGCATTGACATTTATAGCTAGAATGATTGCAAATTCAGGTTTACTTCCGAACTGGGCGAATCTCATTCTATAAACAATATGCAAAATAATATCTCCGATATCCGTAATGAATACAGCAAAGCTTCTCTAGATGAGAATGATGTTGGAGATTCTCCCATCGATTTTTTCAAAATTTGGTTCGACCAAGCAGTTCAGTCAGAAGTAACGGAACCTACCGCAATGACATTAGCAACTGTTCGAAAGGATGGAATGCCGGACGCTAGGATAGTTTTACTCAAAGGAATCGAAAAGGAAGGCTTCCAATTTTATACAAATTACAAAAGTGCCAAGGGAAAGGAATTAGAATCGAATCCAAATGCTTGTTTGGTATTTTTCTGGGCGGAATTAGAAAGACAGGTCCGGATCAGAGGCAAAATTTCCAAAGTTTCTAGAGAAAATTCAGAGAACTATTTTCATTCCAGACCTTTCGCAAGCCAAATAGGAGCGCTTGTTTCTTCTCAAAGTGATCCTTTGGATGATAGATCCATTTTGGATAAACATTATGAAGAACTGAAATCTAAATACGAAGGCAAGACTGTTCCTCTACCAGAAAACTGGGGAGGATATATATTAGAAGCTTCTGAAATAGAATTTTGGCAGGGACGAAGAAGCCGCTTACATGATCGGATTTTATTCCGAAAAGAAAGCGGCTCTTGGGCAAAAACCAGACTACAACCTTAGTTCAGTCCGAGCAAATGCCCCATTCTCATTTTTTTAGTGAAAAGATAGTGGTGGTTATTCCCTGTAGGTTTGATCTCTATAGGAATACGATCCGTAACTTCCAGACCATAACCTTCTAACCCCACGATCTTACGAGGGTTATTCGTAAGAAGTTTCATCTTACCAACACCTATATCTTTTAAGATCTGAGCGCCCACTCCGTATTCGCGAAGATCAGGTGCAAATCCTAATTTCTCATTAGCTTCTACAGTATCCAAACCTTGGTCCTGCATATTATAAGCCTTGAGTTTATTGATAAGCCCTATCCCTCTACCTTCTTGTCTCATATAAAGAAGGATACCCTTCCCTTCTTGAGCTATCATAGAAAGAGCAGAATGTAGTTGAGGCCCACAATCACAACGTCCGCTTCCGAAAATATCCCCGGTAAAACACTCCGAATGTACGCGGACCATTATAGGATCGTTTTTATCAATTTTACCTTTTACTAATGCAACATGGACCTTATCGTCTATGATCGTAGAATAAGCTCTGACAGAAAAATCTCCATACTCGGTAGGAAGAGTTGTCTCTACTTCCAGATGAATTAGATTTTCTTTTTTCCTTCTGTAACGGATCAGATCTTCGATTGTGTAAATGTTCAGTCCGTGTTTCTCTGCGAATTTTTCCAAATCAGGAAGACGAGACATGGTTCCATCATCATTCATGATCTCACAGATCACAGAAGCAGGATAAAGGCCTGCAAGTTTAGAAAGATCTACAGATGCTTCCGTATGGCCCGCTCTTCTGAGGACTCCGCCCGAAACCGCTTGTAAAGGAAATAAATGACCTGGTTTCATCAAGTCACCTGGAGTGGTTTTAGGATCTATAAGTACTTGGATTGTAGTCGCTCTATCCTGGGCGGAAATCCCAGTAGTGGTCCCGTTTTTTGCGTCTACGGAAACAGTGAATGCGGTCCCATGTTTATCACCCAAACTCAGGTCGTCCACCATTCTGTTTAAGCCCAGTTGCCTGAGTCTGTCTCCCTCCATAGGAAAACAAATTAGGCCCCTCCCATAGGTGGCCATAAAATTCACCTTTTCTTTATCGGTGAATTGGGCGGCACAAACAAGATCCCCCTCGTTTTCCCGGTCTTCGGAATCTACGAGAATGATCATCTTCCCCGCTTTTATATCTTCGATTGCCTGTTCAATGGAGCCGATCATGATTCCACCTCATTTCTTGGACTGTTTTTTTTCCATGATAAATCCTGGCCGGCTCGGAAAAGTGAGACTGATAGTTGGTAATTCGAACCAAGGGTATCATTCTTGGAATGGGAGACGGGGGAAGTCTCCCCCAAGCTTCAGCCGCACGCGTCTTCCGCTTCCCCCTCTCCGGGGAATTTTTTAGTGCTTACCCCCGGACCCGATGTTTCCATTCTCTGCGGCTCCGCGACTCTGCGTGAAAATAAAGATGGGAAAAATTTTGGCTCACGCAGAGGCGCAAAGACGCAGAGGGTTTAAAATATAAGGATACTTAAAATCTCCGTGTCCTCAGTGAACTCCGTGTGAAAAACCTTACTTATAATTACCTAGCTGCTCTAGGTATCTTGCAATGAGGTCCACTTCTAAATTTACCTTGGCTCCGACTTTCCAGGCTTCGGAGGCGCTAGTGACAATAAGAGTTTCCGGAATCAAAACCAATTCAAATTCACCAGGTTTGGAATCCACGATCGTAAGAGAAATTCCGTCCACAGTTACGCTGCCACGTACTGCAAAATATTTAGTAAAAGAAGGATCGTGCGAGATCACAAACCTTCTTACTTTTCCCGAATCTTTTTCTTCGGAAAGAAGAATGGTCCCAGTAAGATCCACATGACCAGTCACAAAATGACCGCCCATTCTAGTGTGAGGTTGGACCGATCTTTCCAAATTGATCTTGGTCCCAACTTGGAAACTTCCAAAATTGGTAAGCTCTAAAGTTTTATAAGAAGAATAAAATTCGAATTTGTTTCCGTTCTCTTGGAAAGAAGTCACTGTGTGACAGGCACCGTTGACCGAAATAGAATCTCCGTTTTTCAGGTCTGGATCTTTCCACACAGTGACTACTTTAAATATTTTGCCATCTCCAGTGTCTTGTACAGATTCAATTTTTCCGGTACATTCTATTAATCCTGTAAACATCTTTCCAGCTCCCAAAGATCAGAACCAAGTTCTGCCTTCCATTCCATGGAAAATTTTCCCTTCCAATCAGGCAAGATTCCTTTTGGAAAAGAAACAGTATTCGATTTGATTTGTAAAATTGCATCCTCATCCGTAAGGACGGAAGAAAATAGTTTGTATAGGAAATTTCCACCTTCTACAAGTGTTGTGTTTATTTCCCACGAATACAAAACTTCTAAAATTCTGAAAACATTGGAGAAGTCGACCTTCTCAAATGGAAACTTAGAAATACGTTCTAATCTATTTAAGAAACTTGCATTATAAGATTTTTTTTCATCTAAGAAAAATGCAATATTCTTCTTTTCAGTTCTTTCATTGATACTGTTTTGTTTTTCTAAAAAGTTTTCACTGACAGAATTTTGATCAGGTAAAAAGAAAACTCTAAGTGGTTGGTAATCCTTCTCCTTCTCTTTATGGATCTGAAAAACTTCCGGATTAGAAGAATATTCCAAAACTCCAGATACAAGACCGGAAAACCCTCTGTAGGAACTCCAACGACTATCAGAATCCGCATTGGCACTTGTGATCAGCGGTGATTTATTTGGGAATGTAGAAGACAATCTAAAGTCTAAACCTGGATCATCTATTTTCACAGTATTTGGTCCAACCAAAATCGCATCTACTTTTGCTCTAAGCATGGAGAGAAATACGTCCGACTCCGGTGAAGATATTTTCTCCCTGAGACCTTCTCCCGAACTAAAATAACCTTCTTTGCTGAGAGAAGTTTTAAGTAAAATTGCAGGCCTTCTTCTTTCTATTCTGGATCTGAAACCGAATAAAAATTTAGAAGAGATTTCGGCTAACTTAGGATTTTCAGAAACTTGAACTCCTATCTCTGCCAATTTACTCAAACCGGAATGAGAAGAAACCAATGGATTTGGATCCGTCCATCCGTATTCCAATCGAACAGGTTTTTCTTCTAAGAACAGATCGATACAAGGAGGGGTTTTGCCATAATGAGAGCAAGGCTCCAAGGTTACGTATGCATTATGGGCGGGAAGTTTTCCGTTCGGAAATTTCTCTCGGAGCAAACGATACGCTTCTCTTTCTGCATGGTTCTTTCCGGTCTTTTGTGTGGAAGCTGAGGCGAGGATCTCACCGGTATTTGCGTCTTCTAAAACGCAAGCCACCGGAGGATTCGGGCTGGAATATCCGGTGGAGATAAAGGAATAACGTGTTAGTTCCTCCCGAATTTTCTCCGGGAGGATCGAACTCAAGAGCGTTTCCACCTCTTACTCAGAGTATCGTAGATGTCCACGAGTGGTGCCGCAATGAATACGGAGGAGAATGTTCCGAGGATGATCCCGAAGGTAAGAACATAGGCGAAGTCATATAACTCCACTGCTCCACCAATGATGATCGCTACCACGGAGATCAAAGTTGCTACCGAAGTATTGAAAGTTCTGGAAAGAGTCTGGTTAATCGAAAGATTGATCACCTGAGAGAAAGTATCTCTTAAGTTCCCTGCATTTTCACGGATCCTGTCGAACACCACAATCGTATCATTGATAGAATATCCAAGTAATGTAAGAAGTGCCGCAATAATAGGAACGCTCGGCTTAATTTGGAAAAATCCGATAAACGCAATTGTGATCACTAAGTCATGAATAAGAGCTAAAATCGCGCCCAATGCAAACTTGAATTGGAAGCGGAAGCTCAAATACAACATGATAAAGAAAAGAGTTAGGCTTAAAAGGGAGATCCCTGTAGAAGTTAACTCCGCTCCCACAACTGAACCTACTTGGTTCGCAGAGAGTATTTTCTTTTTTTCTAATTTAAAGTCTTCTTGTAAAAGTCCGATCAAGGCGTCGATGGCGGAAGCTTGCTGAGCCTCTACACTATCTTTACCTTTTCTTTCTACATAAAGTTGTTTGATCTGATCAACTGAACCAAGACCTATATCGATTTGATAATCGTTTTTGTCTTTGTCCATTAGGACCAATACGGCCTCTAAATTTTTAGAAGAGAAATACTCTTCTAAGTTTTTACGTTCTACATTCTCAGGGAATTCGACAACAGCTCTTAAACCTCCGTCAAAATCCAAAGAAGTAGCAAACCCACCGTATTTTCCAAAAGTAACTCCAAACCCGACTATGATCAGGATGGTAGAGAAGGTAATGGATACGTATTTATATTTTATAAAATCAAACATTTTTGGACTCCAGTTTTTTGAATCCGATCTGGAGTTTACGAACTCCAAATTTGTTTACCAATAGATCCATGATCATTCTGCTCAAGAATAAGGAGGTAAACAAGGAAGTGATGATCCCCCAACAAAGAGTGATCGCAAATCCTTTGATTGGTCCGTTTCCAAGTTTGATCATCAAGATTCCAGAGATCAAGGTTGTAACGTTACTGTCCATAATCGTCCAGAAGGCGTTTTCAAATCCTTGGGCAACCGCTGCAGAAACATGTTTTCCTGCAGCTAATTCTTCCTTAATCCTTTCGTAGATAATAACGTTAGCATCTACCGCCATACCCACTGTGAGGATGATCCCCGCAAAACCAGGTAGGGTCAAAGTAAATCCCATCAAGGAAAGAAGTGCCATAAGCACGATCACGTTCACAAGAAGTGCAATATCTGCAACCAAGCCGGATAATCTATAGATGATCAGCATAAACACGATCACGAGTGCGAATCCTAATAGAACCGCCTTCAATCCAACTTCGATGGATTCGATCCCTAAAGTAGGACCGATAAATCTCATTTCTAAAACGTTTAATGGGATAGGAAGTGCACCCTCACTGATCACGTTTGCGAGATCTGTAGCTTCTTTTTGTCCAAACTCTCCGTCGATCTGAGCATTACCACCTGCAATAGGGCTCCGAATGACAGGGTCAGAGATAACTTTATCTCCCCAAACGATTGCAAGTTGTCTTCCTACGTTTTTGGAAGTGATATCGAAAAATTTCTCAGCACCTTGTGAAGTTAAGGAGAAGGAAACGTAATAGGAAAGTCTGTTTTGGTCATAACTCTCGCGAGCGTTTCTCATATCCTTTCCGTCCAGAGAGATAGCTCTTTCCAGAACCACGAATTCTCTAGGAAGTAAAGATGCTTTAGGATTATTAGCTCTGGACCATTTTACATACAATTTATATTTTTCAGGAATATTGTACTTCTTCTCCATAGCCGCAAGGAATCTGTCCTGCTCGTCTTTTCCCAGTTTCTGTTTAACAATATTCTGGAATTTTACGATCTCGGTTTCTTCCTTTTTACCTTGGCTCATGAGTTTCATTTCTTCCAACTCAATGGCGTCGTGGTAAATACCTTTGGAGTTCGCATTAGAATCAGAAGGTTCTCTCAATCTGTATTCTACAGTTTCAGTGTTTCGGATAATATCTAATATTTGAGAAGAGTTGCTGACACCCGGCAAAGAAACCTCGATAGAATCTTGGTCCTTCTGGATACGTACTTGAGGCTCTGTTAAGTTTTGGTTGGTCAAACGATTGTCGATAATCAACTTCGCTTTTTCCAACTCTGCCAGTTTTCTGCCAGGTGTTAATTCGAAATAACTTTCGATCTCTTTCAGTTTGTCTTGAGCTTCTTTTCTTTCTTTTTCAGAAAGTGCAGCGTCACTTTTTTTCTTAGTAAGTTCTTCGATCTCTTTTGTATAAGAATCTTTTAATTTAGAAGTATAGTCGTCAAAATCACCTTTCAAAACGACTCTCATTCCACCTTGTAAGTCCAATCCTAAGCGGATTGCCAAAGGTCTTCCTCCAAAAATAAACTCTTCAACCCAAGTAGGTCTAAGTTTATTTTTAGGTTCTAAGATCAATTCTTGGTTTTCTTGAGAAAGCTGGTTGATCTTTGCAGAAGTAATAAATCTTCCTTTGACCAGATAATAATCCTGATCCGGGAAAACACTAGGATCAGGCTCTATCTGCCAATCACCTTTCGGATTATAATCGGTTTTCCATCTTTCCGCAAAACTGGTTAGTAATTCTTTGCGGTTTTCTTCGGGTAATTGTTTAAACTCTTTTCTTACTGCGAGTTCCAATTCCCTTTCGGCGAAGTTTGGATAAAGAAGCGTCAATGAAGACGCTACAACCAATATTGGAACAAAAATCCATTGGACAGATTTCAAATTCGGACTCCTAGTCTCTTCTCACTTTGTTGATGGTCACAGGGGAACGCCGAGTGACACGTGCGCCTTTGGCTCTGAATTGATATAAAGCAAAAGCAAGTATGATTGCGATGATGATGATCCCTTTTTTATGTTCTGAGAAAAATCCTGCTATAGCACCTTGTTCTTTTTGTTCCGCAGCCTTTCTTTTCTCTTCTTCTTTTTTCTTATCGTCTCCGAGTTTTAGGATCTCACCTAACTTCTCTCTGATAGAAATATCTTCCTTAGGCAAAGAAGAAGCACTAGCATCAAAACCAGGTAGATTTTTCGGACTTAGATTTGTTTCTTCATTTAACCAGTACGGCTTTTGGATCTCAGCCGATACTTCAGGATTAGGAACTTCTTTGTTTAGATTTCTCTCAGTGGTTTCAGTCGGTCCGTTAGGATCTCCTGAATTTTTTCCCTGAGTAGGATCTTCCGGTGCGATTTCCGGATCTACTTTTTTCTTAGGCTCGGATTCTTTCTGTTCGGTCTCTTTAGACTCGACTACCTTCTTCTTTTTGCCTGCATTCTTCTTTACTTTTTTCTTTCTAGAAGCTTTTGCAAGAGGTGTCTTTTTGGAAGAAGTAGTTGTCTTCTTAGGTTCGGAAACCTTGTCCAAAAAATCGATTTCTTCTCCGTCCTGTCCGAAAATCGGAAGGGTTAAGGAGATGGAAAGAAGGAGGCATAGGATCTTATTCATGAGTCGCACCGGTTATACTGATACTATCGGAAAAAGGGAATTAGGCCTCTTTCTCTTTTTCCTTCTTTCTTAAAATCGTGCTGGAATTGAAGGTAACGTTGGTGTCCTTAGCAATTGCTAAAACGACAGATTCGTTATTATCCTTAAATTCTACCACTTTGCCATGGATCCCGGAAGAAGTAATAACCACGTCTCCTTTTTGGAGGCTATCGATCATCGTTTTTCTTTTCTTTTCCTCGTTTCTTTGAGGACGGATCACTATAAAATACAGAATGATAAATAGGATCGGGATAAATAATAGAGTATTAAATCCGCCACCTTGTGCCCCAGCCGGATCTGCTTGGGCTAATATTAATAAATTTTGAAAATTGCTGAGCATGGTGAAACCTGTGTTTCCTTTTTTGGTCCTTTTTGAGACCAGTATTTTCCTTTATTATCCCTTGGTAATTAAATTTTGAAAGAAGGCGCCTGTTTTTCCGGAAGCCAACTGTTCTAATGCGGTTTTGTATCCATCTAGGATAGAACTTGCTTTACCCAAGGTGAAAAGCCCAGCTCCCGCGTTTAAGGCAACTGCATGTGTGCCCGCAATCTTCTCCCCTGCCAGGATTTTTCTAGCTAAGGACTCTGCTTGGTCCGGCCCGCTAGTAAATACTTCAGCAGGATTCAGATCTTTTACGCCCAGATCTTTCGGATCGAAGTCTTTTCTGGAGATAACCCCGTCTTCCAAAAGAGTATAATCCGTTTTTTCAAAAATGGAGAATTCATCCAGACCGTCACGCGAATGACATACTAGGGCCCTTCTCAAACCCAAACCTTGTAAAACCCGGATAAAGGTTTCAGTCAATTCGGGCTCGTAAACTCCAATGATCTGGTACTGAGGAGAGAATGGATTACTTAGAGGTCCAATCATATTGAATAAGGTCCTAAAACCCAACTCTTTACGAACTGGTCCCGCAAACTTCATGGATGGATGCCACATCGGAGCAAATAAGAATGCAAATCCGTTTTCCACTAAGTGAGATTCCACTTCTTCCTGGGTTTTTTCTGTATTATAACCTAATCTTCCGAGTATATCGCTGGAACCGGTATGAGAAGAAACGGAACGGTTCCCATGTTTAGCAACTTTAATCCCAAGAGAAGAAAGTACGATCGCAGAAAGTGTAGAAATGTTTACAGTTCCCTTTCCGTCACCGCCGGTTCCGCAGGTGTCCAGCATATCAAAAGGAAAGGCTGTTTTAGGTTTGAGCGCGTTCTTGCGAAGCGCTAAACAAAAACCCAATAATTCATCTACAGTTTCTCCCTTTGCTCTCATCGCGGTCAAAAAAGAAGAAAGTAAGATCTCGGATACTTCTCCCTTCATTACTGAATTAATCGTATTTTCCGCTTCTGAAACTGTAAGATGTTTTTTTTCTAATACTTTGATGATAGCTTGTCTAATTTCCATTTTTACCGAAGGCCCTCCGAATAGAGCTGTAACGGATCACTTCTCTGTTTGAGATCAAATAACGTATTCCGGAAAGTACAGTGATCAAAGTGGTCAATAACATTCCAAAGTAAGGAACAAATCCACCTAGTCCAAATACCAACTCGTTCCAGCCGGGGGCACCGTTTTCCTGCCAAACCTTAATGAAAGCAACTGCGTTTTCAGAAGCGATCCCAAAAACGGTCATACCTGCAAGTTTGCCGCTTTGATAGACCTCATTGATCAGTATTCTTTTATTCGAAGAAACTAATATAAAGAAGATCAAAATTAAAATAATAGCACCCATTTGGAAGGCAGTTTTCACTTTTCCAAGCATGGTGGTTCGGATCGATTTCCCCAAACGGATCGCAAGATAACGTAAGGTTGTGATAAGCATATCTCTTCCGATGATGAGTATCACCATCCAAAGTTCTATTTGTTCATGTAGAAAAATGAACGTGGTAAAACAACCTACTACGATGATCTTATCTGCAAGTGGATCCAGAAATTTTCCGAACTCGGTCTCTTGTTTCCATTTTCTGGCCAGATAACCATCTATAAAATCGGTGATAGATGCCAGAGAAAATAAAACAAGAGCGGCAATATGATATGCTTGCTCC
This sequence comes from Leptospira venezuelensis, assembly GCF_002150035.1. Classification (NCBI taxonomy): domain Bacteria; kingdom Pseudomonadati; phylum Spirochaetota; class Leptospiria; order Leptospirales; family Leptospiraceae; genus Leptospira; species Leptospira venezuelensis. The sequence goes on from NZ_NETS01000008.1 coordinate 402,772, forward strand.
TTCTGATACAAAAACCAGATAAAAAAAGGAAGAGAAGCAACTCTCAGTACGGTAAGCGCGTTGGGTAAGTTAATATTCGGATTCAAGATTCCAACCAAGTTCCCATCATGTCGTATTCGTAAAAAGACTCGATTTTCACTTTTCCGATTGTTCCAGGCTTCAAAGAAGGATCTTCTACATAAACCACTTCGTCAATTTCCGGAGCATCTTGCAAACGTCTCACGATTGCAGTATTTCCTTCCAATCCATCTACGATCGCAGTATAAGTTTTTCCTATCCTGGACTCGTGAATCTCTTGTAGGATTTTCAAATGGGCATCTCGGATCAGGTTAATCCTTTTTGCCTTTTCCTTGTCGGAAACTGTTTGGGTAAGATCTGCACCCTTTGTTCCTTCTTGAGGTGAATAAGAGAATAAGTTCAGCTTTTCCGGACGAGTTTCTTCTACAAAACGTAGGATCTCATCCACATCTTCCCCAGTTTCTCCAGGAAACCCTAAAATAAAAGATGTTCTGATCTCAAGATCAGGTCTCATTTCTCTAGCAAGAGAATATAGATCCTTAAACTGCGAATATCCCCCGCTTCTATTCATGTTTTTTAATACTCTTTCGGAAACATGTTGTAGAGGAGATTCAAGATAAGGAGCGATTTTAGGGGTCTCACCCATTAATCTAAGGATCTTTTCAGTCTTCTTATCCGGATATAAATACAATAATCGCAAAATTTCTAGATTGTCCACTTCCGATACTGCTTTAATCATATCCAGAAGTTTGTCCGAGTCTTTTCCATAATACACTGTATCTTGGGAAACAAGACAGATCTCTTTTGCACCTGCCGCAATTGCTCTTTTTGTATCTCTTAGAATTTCTTCCAAAGGAGAATCTACGAATTTTCCACGAAGAGAAGGAATAATACAAAATGCACATCCTCTATTACATCCGTCTGAAACTTTTACGTAGGCATAAGGTTTAGAATAATTCTCTATTTCAGGAGAAAGTTTCATTCTCTCTACTATATCAGAATTGAATTCAGTTTTTGCAGGAGAAGAAATATCTCTACGAAAAGCTTCTTTAATGATCCTTCCTGCTTGGGAATATTTTCCAGTTCCAAAAACGAGATCCACTTCAGGAATTTCTGCGGAGATATCTTTAGGATATCTTTCTGCAAAACATCCTACAACGACTAACTTCTGGCCTTCTTGTTTTTTAGCGTGAGCCGCACCCAAGATAGTTTGGATGGTTTCTTCTGTAGCAGAGCGAATAAAAGTACAGGTATTGATCAAATGGAAATCGGAATCTTCCGGTTTTGTAGCCGGAAGAAACCCTTCTTCCAAAAGGGAATGATGCATGCTCATTGAGTCCACGGTATTTTTGGGACATCCAAGAGTGGTGATGTAGAACTTTTTATCCAAACGAAGCCTTACTCGCCCAACTCCTTAATGATAAACTGAGTGCTATCGTAAGGGTTTGGTGTTTTAATATAAACTTTCTTTACTAATTTTCCGGGGCGTCCTAAGACCACTTTAGGTTTTCCGTTTTGGATCATCTCCACTGCGGAACCATCACCCACTTTGATCTCCAGACGATCTTTCGCTTCTAGAGTTTTATTTTCTCCGCCTTGAACAAGGCCCCTAAATCCCATTTGCCCATCTATCATGAACTCTGCATAACTTGGTTTAGAGAAAAATAATGTAACTTGGATCGGGACATCACCTAAAGTTTTAGTGGAGTCCTCTCCTTGAGGATTAGACTGCACTGTGGTGCCTTGTTTCTCTTCTTCACTTAAAGAAACTAAAACTTTTGCAGAACTTCCAGTCACACTTTGAGCAGCGATCCTGATACTCCTACGTAAGGAAGAAATCTCAGGAATTGAATAGCTTAGAACCTTTTCCTGTCCTTCGGACAATCTGAATTTATATACGGTCAATTCAGGATAAACATTAAAAGCAAGAACTGCAGTATTCGCATCAGATCCTTGTTCTACGGAAGAGATGAAAAGTTTACATTGTTGGTTAGAAGCACTAAAGCTAACACCTTGGTTTGCAGTTAAGATAAAACTTTCAGGTCTTGTTTCCGGAACGGAACGATTGATGAAGTCAATATTTTCGGGGATCTCCAACCTTCTTCCACTTTCTTCCGAGACATCGTCATCAGAAGAAGTTCCATCGACAATGGTATAAACTAATACTACCGTAATTGCCAGGACCAGAACGGTGATTGCAGTAATGAGTTTATTCTTATCAAAATTTAGATCATAATAAAAATTAGAAGTAGGTTTGGTGAGTTCTTCTAAAGGAGCCTGGGACTCTTCTATCTTCTCACCTCTGTATAAATTGATCAGCATCCCCGTGTCTAACTTTAAGTAACTACCGTAGTTTTTTAAAAAACCTATGGTAAAAGTTTCTCCAGGGAACTGAGCATAGTCCTCAGTCTCCAATGCGAGAATGTACTTAACGGAAATATTCGTATCCTTGGATACGTCCTTTACAGTGAGCTTTTTTTCTTCCCTAGCCTCTCTAAGGATTTGCCCTACTCGTTTCTGATTCAATTTCGCTCTCCTTTCCTAGGAAGATTTATTCTTCCGACACCAAGGGGTTATTTACGATTTTAGAATTACCGTCTGGACGGAAATTAAATACTCCATCCTCGATATCCGCGTTCGGATCCAATCCGAAAAACTCTACAGTGGTGGTTTTACCTCTTCCATCACTAGCGACTGCCTTTTTGATATAAGAAGTTTGTGCATCCACGTAAAGTGTCATTGTTTCATAACCGCCGATCTTCTCCCTTTGTTCCAAAGCCAATACGAAATATTGACGATTGTCCTTCGGAGAAACCTGAGGTTGTTCGATAGATTCGAATTTATAATGATACTTTCTAAAAATCCTAGAAAGACCCTCCTCTGTTAGAGGAGAAAAAATCGGACCGGATTTATTAGATTTATTTAAAGTAAGATCCTGCTTTCCGGCAGCATTCAGTCTTTTGATAAAGATCCAAAGAGTTTTGCCATCGGAAACGATCTCGTCTCCAGAAGGATCTGAAAATTCATATTTGATCTTTCCACCCTTCTTATAATAGCAGACACCTTTTTTAGTGACCACTTTTTTGTTCGATTCCGTTTGGATCACAAAATCAGCTTTGTACGATTTTAGGTCGGAAAAAGTTTTTCTGACTTTTTTAACCACTTCAGAAGGTGAATTCCAATGGTGTTTTGCGGAAGACTGAGCACCTAGGGAGAAGCTGCCGAATAAAACGACAAGGCCAAGGGCGATAAATATAGAACGATTGCTTCTGGTATCTTTCATTCTCAGGTAATGCAGGGATTTTTTTCCAGGATGGCGAGTATCCGCCCCCCTGTCACTTGGTTTCTTTTCCCGGCCTGGAAATTCCTATACCGGGTCGAATTTTTAAGCGGACCTTAAAATTTCCCGTCCCTTAGATCCCAGGATCGGAGAAACGTATCCCCTTTCTTCCATTAATTCCATGATCCGAGCAGCCCGGTTATAGCCGATTTTCAAACGTCTTTGCAAATAGCTCGCGCTTGCTTTTCTATCCGTTCTTACGATTTCCCAGGCCTTATCAAATAGCTCCTCGTCCATCTCTTCTGCTGATTCAGATTCAGTTTCTTCTTCCAGATCAAAATCTACGTAGGTAGGAGCTCCATATTTTTTGGCCTCTTCCACGATCTTCTCAATCTCTTCTTCAGAGATAAATGGAGCCTGGATCCTTGCAAGATCCGCAGAAGTAGGAGATTTGTACAACATATCACCTTTTCCAAGAAGAGACTCCGCGCCATTCATATCCAGAATGATCTTAGAGTCAGTTTTTTGAGCCACATGGAATGCAATCCTTGCAGGACAGTTCGCTTTAATAAGACCGGTAATCACATCTACTGATGGTCTTTGGGTCGCCATCACTAAGTGGATCCCAACCGCTCTGGATTTCTGGCTGATACGAGTGATCGCATCTTCCAGATCTTTTCCGGAAACCATCATTAGGTCTGCAAGCTCATCTATAAATACCACAAGATAAGGCATTTTATTATAACCTTCTTTGTGATAATGTTCTTCAACCTTCTCATTATAAGAACGGAAGTCCCTACATTTCAATTGGGAGACAGCCTCATAACGCGCTTCCATTTCTTGGATCACCCAAGAAAGTGATTTGGTTGCCTTACGAGCATCCTTGATCACAGGCATCAGAAGATGAGGAATATCTTCAAACAAAGTAAGTTCCACCATCTTAGGATCTATCATGATGAAGCGAACTTCTTCTGGTGAAAGATTCAGAACCAGAGAAGCGATCATTGCGTTCAAACAGACTGATTTACCAGAACCAGTCGTTCCGGCTACAAGCAAGTGGGGAAGTTTATTCAAATCGATGGAGACCAACTTACCGGAGATATCCTTACCGATTACTATATTCAGATCTTTTTTAGGCTTAGGAGCTAATGAAGAACGTAGGATATCTCCTAAGAATACATCTTCCCTATGTTTGTTTGGAACCTCGATACCTATCGTAGATTTACCTGGGATCGGCGCAACGATACGAATATTCTTAACAGCAAGATACATTCTAAGCTCGTCAGTCAAAGAAGTGATCCTTCCCAGTTTTACCCCAGGAGGAGGAGTGAGTTCGTAACGAGTGATGATAGGACCTCTTTCCCAACCTACTACCTTAGCTTCGTAACCGTATACTTTCAGAGCGTTCTCGATCTCGAATGCAACCTTTTCAGATTCCACTTTAAAAAGTGCGTCTTGTACTTTTGTAGGATTGCTCTTCAAACGATTTAGAGGAATATGATACACGGAACGTTTAGAACGGAATATTGGCACCATGGAAACAGGTGAAAAAGGTAGTTCAGATTGTTTCGGTTTTTTCTCGAGAACCGGTGTTGGAGCTTCTACAACAGGAGAAGGTACGGTAATCGGAGATACCACCTCCGGCGTTATAGCCGCCTTAGGCGCCTCAAGTTCTGTAATTTCTTCCAACTCATCCGAGTCTTCTGTTTCTTCCTCGTATTCTTCTTCAGAGTCTTCCAGTTCTTCTAAAGAATCGCCCTCTTCAGTCCATTCTTCTAACTCTTCGCCTTCTTCTTCAAAGTCTTCCTCTTCGGCTGAAACTTCTTCTTTAATTTCTTTATTGAAAACAATTGGTTGGACTTCTTCCAACTCTTCCAAATCCGGCGCTGCATTCAGAACTTCCTCTTTTGCGAAAGAAGTAATTGTAGAAGTTTCACTCCTAAGGTCCAAGATCTCCCATGCCTTTTTAGAAGAAGAAACCGGAACTTCTTCTTTTCTTTCCGGAACTCCATATACTTTTTCCACTAAACGAGAAGAAGCAGTTTGGAATTGGAAAATTTTTCGATCATCTTCAAAAAAACCTTGGAGAAGACCTGAATTTCTATATTGAACATTGGATTCTCTTTGGTCCGCGACCTTAGAGTTTCCTTTTACTTTTTGGATATAAGATTCTAAATTTGCAGGAGTTTTCACTTGGTTTTGTTTTTCTGAAGAAGACCCAGAAACTTCTCTGCGGAACCAAGGAGGCACATTGTCTTCTGAGACTTCAGTGTTCGTTTCTTTCCAAGAACTAACGGAATTCATCATACTTGAAAGACCTTTGGACCAATCAGCAGATTTGGTTTTAGAAAATGTTGGTTCGTAATTTGGAATATCTTCTTCTTTTTTAGTTCTTCCACTCATATAACCAGAAAGCCATTGCTCCTTCCAGTCACGGCCGCTTTGCGCAAGAAGCCTTCCAAAAAAATGGACTGGAGATTCATTCAAATAAACAAGTATGCCATAAAAATAGACCACGAAATGGATCAGAAGTCTTCCCGTAGAACCAAGAAGATATTCCAAAGCCACCGCGAGTGCCTGGCCTAAGACTCCACCGTTAGATGCAAAAGGAACTGTTGAAACATTTCCAAAAACATTAAGACTCACAGCTACAGCGAGTAAGAATAATGGAATAGTGAGAAGTTTGTTCGTAACATCCTGAGCAGGTTTCGCAAGAAGTATCCCACCAGTCAGAATAAGCATGATCCCAGGAACAAAGGATGCGTTCCCGAATAGGTATAAGAATCCCCAGGAAAGATAATGACCAAGCCTTCCAAAAAGGTTCGCCTCCACTCCATTTTCAGCAATGGTAAAGGAACCCAGAGAAAGGGTCAGGAAAATCCCAGTGAAAAGTAGAAGATATGGCAATGCCGCCCGTCCCTTTTCCCAAATCGCTATATTTTGTCCGACTATTTGGTCCCTTCTATCCATACTCCCTAAGGATCGGCAGAAAAGGTAAATCGGTAAAGAGACTTAATTCCGTGAAATAAGACGCAGAACTGAAAAAGAGACGCCGCGTAGGAGTTTAGGCACGCAGAGTCGCGGAGTTTTTTAGGAATACAAATCCCCAAAATCTTCCCTCTCTGCGGCTTTGCGCCTCTGCGTGAGAATAATACTGTGCTTCTTTCCTCTCCGCCTCTCAAAAACCGGTGCTACCGAAGCCGCCTGCCCCTCTTTCGGATTCAGGAAGTTCGTTCACCAATTCCCAGTCGGTATGCCAGGTACGGCGGATGAGCAGCTGAGCAATCCTGGTTTTATCTTCTAAAAGATAAGGCTCTTTTCCTAGATTGAGAAGAGGCACCATCAATTCCCCTCTATAATCAGAGTCGATTGTGCCTGGAGTATTCGGAATTAGGATCTTAAACTTCGTGGAAAATCCAGAGCGAGGTCTGATCTCGAAATGAAATCCTTCTGGGATTGCAAAAGAAAGTCCTGTTGGAACTAAAACGACTTCTCCGACGGGTAATATCAAATTAGATTCCAAACATGCAGCAATATCATAACCTGCAGAACCTGAAGTTTTGATCTCAGGAAGGAGGGCCTTCTCTTTTAGTTTTTTAACTGGGATTTTCATATTAGTAAGAATAGGATTCGAAAATAGATTTTATTTTTTGTTCTTCTTTCGGTTTTAATTTTGCTAAAACGGAAAGGTGTAATTCAGGAAGTGCGAATATTTTTCGGACGGTCCCGTTAATCTCTTCTTCAGTTACCGAATGGATCTCTTTTATCCTGTTTTCTAAAGAATTATATTTTCCGTAATACAACTCTTGGAATGCGATATTATTCATTCTACTTTCAGTATGCTCGTAACCTATGGAAAGACTTCCCTCGTGGTTTGTTTTGGCATCTTTCAACTCTTGAGAAGTTACTCCCTTATCCACAAAAAGTTTTAGTTCTTCTAAGATCAGTTCCAAACTTTCTGCAAATCTTTCTTTAGAAGTAGAACATACGATTGAGTTAATTCCTACATCGCGATACGAAGAAGGATAACTTGTAATATGATAACAAAGTCCTTTTTCTTCTCTAACTTTTTGAAATAAACGAGAAGACATTCCCCCGCCTAAAACATGCGTAAGAAGAGAAAGCCTGGTCGCATCGTGAAAATTACGAGGAAAACCTTCTCCGCCTAAAATAAAATAGGCTTGTTCCGTTTCCTTATTTCCTTTGCGGAAATACCCGAATCCTTTTTTAGGGGTTTCGAATGTACCTTCTTTTCCCTTTTTAACAGAACGAGAGAAGTATTTGGAAATCAGATCAAATACAAACTCTGGTTCGTAATTTCCAGAAAGGGAAAGTATCATATTCTCCGGATGATAATAGGTCTCGTAAAATTCTCTAAGACTAGAAGGAGTCACTCCTCTAATCGAGGCTTCTGTCCCTATAATATCCCTTCCTAAAGAATTTCCTGAAAATAGATTATTATAATAAAAATCGTGGATCGCATCTTCTGGAGAATCTTCATAACCTTTCATTTCTTCCAAGACAACTTCCGCTTCTGTTCTGATATCTTGGTCCCGAAACAAAGGTTGGAACATCATTTCTGAAAGTAATTCCAAGCCAAGCTCCAGATCCCTGGAAGCTAATGTTGCATGAAAGTAAGTGTATTCTCTTGATGTGGCTGCGTTAGAGTAAGCTCCTACTCTTTCCCAATCCTCTGCTTGTTGTTTTGCAGTACGCTTTTCCGTGTCTTTGAAAAGCATATGCTCCAGGAAGTGACAGTAACCTGCGTTCTCCAAAGTCTCGGACCTGGATCCCACTTTTACATACACCCCCATAGACACGCTTACGGAATAAGGAGCTCTTTGGAACAAGACTACAAGTCCGTTCCCCAATGTTATTTTATGATTTTTTTCTTCTAGAAAAACCAATGTGCTACCCGGCGAAAAAATTTCGCCGGTCTTATTCGTTTTTTAAACTTCGAGAGCGTCTCTTCTGGAAAGATCAATCTTTCCGGTTTTATCCACGTTTAATACGCGGACACGGATGATCTCACCTTCTTTAACTACGTCTTTCACTGAATTCACACGTTTAGAATCCAATTTAGAAATATGGCAAAGTCCTTCTTTACCTGGTAGGATCTCCACAAAGGCACCGAAATCGGTGATACGTTTTACTTTGCCTTCGTAAATTTTTCCTACTTCTACTTCTGCGAAGAAACCTTCTACCATGCCTGCAGCTTTTTCTGCCTGCTCTTGGTTGGCTCCAGCAATAGTCACTTTTCCATCGTCGTCAATATTGATATCCGCGCCGGAAGCTTCAATGATTCCACGGATATTTTTGCCACCTGGACCGATCAGTTCCCCGATACGATCTTTAGGTATATATTTAACGATAATTTTAGGTGCTGTGCGAGAAACTGAATCCGCTGCTTTGGAGATAGATTTTTCCATCACATCCAAGATATGGAAACGAGCTTTTTCGGCCTGAGCAAATACCGCTTCTAGAACGTTAAACGCAACACCAGTTACTTTTAAGTCCATCTGGAAAGCAGTGATCCCTTTTCTGGTTCCTGCAATTTTGCAGTCCATATCACCGAAATGATCTTCCAATCCTGCGATATCGGATAATACTGCAAATCTTCCTGATTCATCTGAGAATAATCCCATTGCAATTCCGGAAACTGCGGACTTGATAGGAACACCTGCTGCCATCAGAGCTAAAGATCCTGAACAAACAGAAGCCATGGACGAAGATCCATTAGATTCTAAAATTTCAGATACAACTCTGATCACATAAGGAAAATCATCCGGCTTTGGAAGAACTAATTTTAGTGCTCTTTCTGCCAAGTTTCCGTGACCGATCTCTCTACGACCTGGTCCGGAAGATCTTCTTACTTCTCCTACTGAGAACGCAGGGAAGTTATAATGAAGCATGAAGTTCTTTTCTTTCTGGCCTTCCAATGTTTCATAACGTTGGTTGTCAGATGCAGTTCCAAGAGTTACAGTTCCTAAAGACTGGGTTTGTCCTCTTGTAAATACTGCAGAACCGTGAACTCCAGGAAGAGGGCTCATCTCTACGCTGATATTTCGGATCTCGTCCAACTTTCTTCCGTCGAAACGAACTCCTTCTTTTAATACCTGCTCTCTTACGATCTCATACTCGAGTTCATGTAAGAAGTTTTTGATGTCCTTGATCTTTTCGGATTCCGATACTGTCTCTTTGAAGTGTTCTACAACTTCTTTATTTGCATTAGAGATTTCTTTATTACGAGAAGCTTTATCTGCAGTCTTGTTTGCAGAAGAGATCTTATCGAATGCATATTTACGAACTTCGCCTAAAAGAGTATCATCTTTTATTTTAAGTTTAACTTCTTTTTTAACTACAGCGAGTTCTTTCGCCCAGGATTCTTGAAGTTCTACAAATTTAACGATATGTTGGTGTGCAAATTTTAATGCTTCTAACATTTCAGCGTTAGATAATTCTTTTGCTTCACCTTCGATCATAACGATATGAGTTTTAGTTCCTGCAACAACCAGGTCCAGATCTGAATTCAAGATCTCTTTGTTACCTGGGTTAATTACGAGTTCTCCGTTAATTCTTCCTACTCTTGCTCCAGCAATCGGACCATTAAAAGGAATATTAGAGATCGTTAATGCTGCAGAAGCTGCATTTAGAGCGTGACCAGCTGTAGAAATTTCATTATCAGCCGAAAGAACAGTTACTTGTAACTGAACTTCGCAGAAATATCCTTCAGGAAAAAGAGGACGGATCGGTCTATCGATGATCCTTGAATTCAAAACCTCATGCTCATAAGGTTTTGCTTCTCTTTTGAAATATCCGCCTGGGAATCTACCTACTGAATAAACTTTTTCAGAATATTCGCAAGTAAGTGGGAAGAAGTCTTGGCCTTCTTTAGGTTCGTCTGCGGCACAAACAGTTGCTAATAAAACAAGATTTCCAGTTTTATATACTACGGACCCGTGGGCTTGCTTCGCCCAATCTCCCGTTTCGAGAGTGATTGAATCACGGCCAAATTGGCCATTAATAGTTTTAGCCATGAGTGGACTCCTGATTACTTACGGAGTCCGAGAGTTTCGATCAGTTTTTTGTAACGGTCCAGATTTTGGCGTTTTAGATATTCCAATAATTTTTTACGTTTGCTTACTAATTTAAGAAGGCCAGTTTTAGAATGAAAATCTTTCTTATGAGTTTTAAAATGCTCGTTAAGATCTTTGATCTGAGCGTCTAGAAGGGCGACTTGAACTTCCGTTGAACCGGTATCCCCCTGTGCTTTTGCAAATGTGGATATAATTTGCTTCTTTTGTTCCGTAGTTACCATAGTTTGATTGTACCTGTTGCCAATTTTCGGGGGCCTAGGCCCCTGTCCAAGCTAAATTTTAGAAAAGACCTTCAAATATTTATAAGAAAGGCTTCCAGGAAGCCCCTCTCTTCTGCAATACGCCAAAATCTCTCCTTCTGGAGAGGTAAGTAGGAAGTCATGAGCTGGAATCCAGTCCAGTTTGATCTTTTTCCCGTGAAAAACGTCTTTTACCTCGGTACTCGGGATTTCAACAGAAGGAATGTCCAGAATCTCTTCTGGAGGGTGGATGATTGCTTTCCCAAGTAGAAGTGCCTCATACGTATCAGCCTGTTCAAGCTTGAGTTTACCCACCTTAGTCCTATTCAAGGACTTAAGACACATTGGGATCCCTGCTTCTTCTGCTATGTCCATGACTAGCTTACGGATATAAGTTCCACCCGAAACTCTTGTCTTTAGCTTAAATCCTTCCGGACAGAAGTCTCCAGCAGTGAACTCAAATATTTTAATCTTACGAATGCTTGGTGGAACAGAGATCCCTTCTCTAAATAATTTGGCTCTTCTCTGCCCTTGAACTTTGAGTGCAGAAACTTCAGGCGCAACCTGTTCTTCCCAGCTGGAAACCTTAGAGAGAACCTCTTCCAACTTGGGCAAAGATTCCTGATACCATTTTTGAATCTTAGAAGTTTCCCAATCTTCAACCACCAAACCTTCTCTGTCACCAGAGTCTGTGGAGAAGCCAAACTGAACGTCCGCCTCATACTCTTTGTCTTTGCCTAAAAATACTTGGGAGAAACTTGTAGAAGTGCCTACAGGAAGGACCATCAAACCAGATGCAGCCTTATCTAAAGTGCCGGTATGTCCTACTTTTTTGAGTCCGAGAGTCTTTTTGGCTTTTAAAACCAGATCGGAAGAAGTCATTCCAATTGGTTTATCTAAGAGCAAAAATCCGAATTCAGTCCGGATTTGTTGGTTTTCTCGTAAGTCGGAGGGATTCATCTAAACCTTGGATATATTCTTCGTCCCAAACAAAACTCATCCGAGGTGTGATCCTTAGATTGAGTTTTGTGGAAAGAGTCGCGGCAAATTTACCCGAGGCACTATTTAATCCAGCGAGTAATTTTTCCTTTTTTTTGTCCGTAACGATAGCCGTAACGTACACCTTTAGATTTTTGGAATCGTCTGAGAGTTCCGATCTGTGAACGGAAACCATATGGACCCGAGGGTCCTTGACTTTTCCGGCCAGGATCATCATGGCGACGGTCCGAACCGTCTCCGCTTCGATTTTCCTTTTACGGATCGGATTCACTCTAACACTACTCCAGTTTCCGTTTTACTACTGTGACAGTATAAGCTTCGATCGTATCGCCTGTTTTGAAGTCGTTGTAATTTTCCAACTGGATACCACATTCGAAATTGTTCACTACTTCGTTGACTTCGTCTTTGAATCTTCGAAGAGACTTGAGCTTTCCGTCGAATACTTGGACTCCATCGCTGATCACGCGAATACCAGAAGCTTTTGTGATCTTTCCGGAAGTAACCATACAACCTGCGATATTTCCGATCTTGGAAACTTTGAAAACTTCTCTGATCTCTGCAGTTCCGATAACTTCTTCGATCCTTTCCGGTTCAAGAAGTCCTTCCATTGCCATCTTGATCTCATCCACAACCTGATAAATGATGTTGTAGTATTTGATCTGAACGCCTTCTTTCTCGGCGAGTGCAATGGTTTTAGGATTCGCACGAACATGGAAACCGATTACGATCGCGTTAGAAGCAGATGCAAGCATCACGTCCATATCCACGATTGCTCCCGCTCCGGACTGAATCACATTCAGTTTTACATCCGAAGTAGAAAGTTTTTCCAGGGCTTCCTTGATCGCTTCCGCAGAACCACGAACGTCTGCTTTGATAATTACTTTCAGTTCTTTTAAAGCACCCTGTTTGATGAACTCGTTCATGTTTTCCAGAGTGACTTTGGAACCTGCAGCTCCTGCGTTTCCAATTCTTTCGAATTCGATACGGTGTTGAGAGATGTTTCTTGCTTCCTTCTCATCTTCTACAGAGTCGAAAGGTGCTCCTGCATCAGGAACTCCGTCAAGTCCAGTAACCTGAACAGGGAAAGCAGGTCCTGCTTCCTTGATCAGATGACCATAGTCGTCATACATCGCACGAACTCTACCGGAGAATACGCCGGCAACAAACGGATCACCAACTCTTAGGGTTCCGTTTTGGATAAGAACTGTTGCAACTGCTCCGCGGCCCGGATCCAGTTTTGCTTCTACAATCGTACCTTTTGCTCTACGTTTAGGATTCGCTTTTAGATCCAGAACTTCTGCTTGTAGAAGTACTGATTCTAAAAGTTTATCGATCCCGATATTCTCTTTCGCAGAGATCTTGCAATACATTGTGTCCCCGCCCCATTCTTCCGATTGAAGTCCATGGTTGGCGAGTTCCTGCATGATCTTATCAGGATTTGCAGAAGGTAGATCCACTTTGTTGATCGCAACTATGATAGGAACTTTTGCATCTTTTGCGTGAGACAATGCTTCCAAAGTTTGAGGCATCACTCCGTCGTCAGCAGCAACCACTAAGATCACGATATCCGTAACCTTGGCTCCCCTTGCTCTCATAGATGTAAATGCTTCGTGACCAGGAGTATCCAGGAAGGTGATTTCCCCTCTGGAAGTTTTTACCTGATAAGCACCGATATGTTGTGTAATTCCACCGGACTCTGTATCGATGACGGAAGACTTACGGATGGTATCCAATAATCTTGTCTTACCATGGTCAACGTGACCCATGATGGTAACGACTGGAGGTCTATGAATATAATCTTCAGGACTGTCTTTTTCTTCGTCGATTAGAGTTTCTTCATATAGAGAAACTACTTTTACTTTACAGCCATACTCATCTGCAAGGAGAGCAGCTGTTTCAGCATCGATGATATTATTGATGGTCACCATCATTCCCATTTTCATGAGTTTTCCGATGACATCTCCCGGCTTAAGATTCATTTTCTTAGCCAGTTCTCCTACTTGGACATTCTCCAAAAGAGTAATCTCTTTCGGAACGGATACGCCTGTAGGCCCACTTACTTTCTGTTTTCTATAGGATTGACGGAAGAATTTAGAATTTTCAGATCCTTCCTGACCTTCTGGTCTTCCGCCTCTATCTTTATCATTACGTTTTTTACCGGAAGGAACTCCTCTTCCGCCTTCAACAGGTCCTAAACCTGGAGGTGGAGCTCCCGTACCAGGGCCGCCTCTAAATCCGCCACCCTGACCTGGACCACCTCGGAAACCGCCGCCTTGGCCTCCGCCTGGACCACCACGATATCCGCCACCGCCTTGACCACCTTGGCCTCCACGATAACCGCCACCGCCTTGACCACCTTGGCCTCCACGATATCCGCCGCCACCTTGACCGCCTTGGTAACCACCGCCTTGACCACCCTGGCCTCCGCGATAACCGCCGCCACCTTGACCGCCTTGGTAACCACCGCCTTGACCACCCTGGCCTCCGCGATATCCGCCGCCACCTTGACCGCCTTGGTAACCACCGCCTTGACCACCCTGGCCTCCGCGATATCCGCCGCCACCTTGACCGCCTTGGTAACCACCGCCTTGACCACCCTGGCCTCCGCGATATCCACCACCGCCTTCACGGTCTTGGTATCCTTGGTTTCCGTCTTGGCGATTTCCTCGGTAATTTCCTTCGCCACCTTCACGGTTTTGGGTCGGGAATGTTGGCCTCTGACTTGGACGAGATACTATAATATTATTGTCTTCTCTCTGGAATGGAGGTCTACCTTCTCCCAGAATATGTTCTGGAGGAGCAGATCTTGGAACCGGAGGTTCTTGGCGAGTGCTTGGTTCCGGAAAGAGAGGTTCTTTTTTAGGAGGAGTTGAACTTTTAGGAGTGCTTGGTGGGGGAGAAGCTGCAGCAGCCGGATTATTCGGAGCCGGATCTGCAGGGGCTTCTTTCTTCGCAGAAGCAGAAGGCGTTTTTTCGTCCGGCTTCTTTTTGATAACCAGCTTCTTCTTCTTGCTTGCGTCAGCAGAAGCAGAGCCCTGGAGCTTTTCCTTGATTGATTTATTCTTTTCTTCCATATAATGTCCTGGTCAAGTACGCGATGTACTGAAAACGGGCGCTAAGCCCAACCCTCGTGAGAGATTAGCTCTCCTCCACCCACTCTACAGATTCCGCCAATATCCTAAGGATTTGTGCGGCTGTAGTCTGTCCTATGCCGGGGAGTTTTGCCAAGTCATCTTGGCTGATCTCGATCAATGTCTCGACGTTATTGATCCCTGCGCTCCTTAATAGGCCAATCAATCGGGCAGAAAGTCCAGGTAAGTCTTCTAGAGCAGTTGCTCCGTCGTCCTCTTCTTCTTCCGTACTAGCGACTGGAGGACTGAATAATTTATCCAATCTCTCTCTCGCTTCCGGAGAAGAGAACTCTTCGTTATACTGGGCTATGGTTTTGATATCGATCCTAAATCCGGTTAACTGTGACGCCAACTTTACATTGGAACCATTGATCCCGATTGCAAGAGATAATTGTTCTTCAGGAACGATTACCATTGCTTCTCTACCTACGGAGTCTGCCTTTACATCGTAAGGTTTTGCCGGAGAGATCGCGTTTGCGATAAACTCTGTCGGGTCCGAAGAGTATTGAACGATATCTATTCTTTCGTTTCCTAATTCCCGAACGATGGACTGGATACGAACCCCTTTCATACCAACGCAGGCGCCCACAGGATCAATATCCCCTCTGGTAGCATAAACCACGACTTTAGTACGAATGGAAGGTTGACGAGCCACGTTAACGATCTCTACGAGTCCATCGTAGATTTCCGGGATTTCCATTTCGAAAAGTTTACGAACAAAGTCCGCAGATGCTCTGGAAAGAGTGATCACTGGGATCGGCTCTCTTGGACGAAGTTCAACTTTTTGTATGATTGCTTTTAGGCGATCCCCGCTATGATATTTTTCTCCGGGGTTTTGCTCACGTTTAGGCATTACTCCCTCGACCTTACCAAGATCGATGGACATAGCGTCTTTTTTCCAACGTTGGAAATAACCGTGAGTTAGTTCGCCTTCTTTTGCTTTGTATTCCTGATACAGAAGTTCTTTTTCCATATCTCTCAAACGTTGGAATACCATTTGTTTTGCTTGAGATGAAATGATCCTGGAAAGCTCCATCGGCTTTTCTCTAAAATCCAGGACATCTCCCTCGGTTGCGTTAGGATAAACAGCCTTAGCGTCTTCTAAGGAAATTTCCAAACCGTTTGCAGGATTGGAATCCACAACTTTGCGGGATACTACAATGACTACATTCTCTCCGTCTCCGGAGGAGGCAAATTCTACCTTGATCGGACTTTCCTCTTCTTCGAGAGTTTCAATGCCCGACTTCTTTTTGTACGCGGTAATCAAAGAGTCACGAATGACTCCCATCACGGCTTCCCTGTCTAGGGACTTGTCGGCACAAAATTGTTGGATTGCTTCCAACAGATTGACTTCGACTTCTTTCTTTTTAACTGCCATAATCAAATACTTACGTACAAATTTCCTTTCAGTATATCCTTCAATTCCAGAATGACTTCCTTTTTTTTAAAACCTTTTGTCTTCCTCTTGGAAAACGGTTCTAAAAAGATCCTGTCTTCTTTCCTATCCAGAATCTTAAAGATTCCTTCTTTATCGCCCGACCCTTCTGACTTATAGACAAGACGGACCGGTATTCCACGGAATCTATCCAGATCCTCGGGAATCACCAGTTTTCTTTCCGCACCAGCGGAAGAAACCTTGAGAGTATAGTTCAGATCCGGTGAGATCTGCTCCAACTCTTCATTCAGTTTTCTGGAAACTTGCTCACATTCCAGAAGGCTGACGGAACCGTACGGGTGTTCGAGGTGATCCAACTCTACCTCGATCAGCGTATGGTTTGGCCTTTGGCTAACCATGAGTGCATACAGCTTGACGGGAGTGAGAAGGATTCGATCTAAGATCGTTTCGATAACTTCTTTACTGACTGTCAATGCCGGCCTTACAGAGAGTCTCTGAACCGCTTCGTTTTCCCTCAAAAAAGAGGAAAAAACAACCTACAAAATCAGATTATCTCCGAATTTTTTAGGTTTTCCCATACATTCAATGGGTGGTTCCCGATATTCATTCAAAATATTTTTGGCTAACCCTAGTGTAAAGTAAAAAATAAGCCCAGTTCCGAGCCTTCCTCTTGGTATAAACGAAATTGCTTGTTTTCATATACTAAAAAGAAGGATGGTAATGAAATGTCCCGGGCAAACCAAAAATAGGCTCGGGTTTTTATCAGAACCATGCAAAATTCTTTTACTTCCAGAAATTGGACCTTATCTGTCCGCAAATACCTTCCCTTTTTATTATCTTCTATCTTATTGATAGGAGCTTGTTCCAAATTCCGAGTGGATGATTATAATCCTTACCTCTACGGAAGAGTTAAATTAGGAAAAGATTTAAAAGAATTACAAGTAAGTATAGTCAATCGGGTTCCTACAAATGTTCCAAACCAAGTTGCAGTTGCTTCCGGAGTAATTTACGTTCCCGACTTCGAACAATCATTGATCAAAGCATTCAATTCAGACGGAGATCTGAAATTTGTAATCGGAAACTCCAAAGAAAAACAAGACAAAGTCAAAACTTATAATATTAAATTAGGAAGGATAGGGCTCGTTACCGTTTCAGACGGAGATGATATCTATGTTCAGTCCAGAATTTCTAAAGAAGATGCTAAGTCCGACAAAGTAGCAGAAAATATTTATACGAAAAAATCCGGAGAATTTCGCACAGAAGCAGAAGAAGCAGTTCCTTCTGTGATCTTAAAAATAAATGATTCTGGAAAACTTTCCCAAACGATCTATGCAGATGGCGTAGGAGGTTCGATTCCATTCGGTTATATAGAAAGAATGGAAGCGGGAAACAGCGATCTTCTTTTTGTTTTCCATAGACAGAACGGAGTGATGAGACTCAGCATTTTTGACGAGTCCGGAAAATTAAAACAAAAGGTAGAAGGTTCCGATTTCAAAGACTCTCTGAACCAGGGAGAAGCCTATACTTGGTATGTGGATTCCTTCATCTCCCATCCGGACGGAGAATATGTACTCGGCTCTTTTAGTTTTTATGAAACCAAATCGGGAAGATTCAAAAACAGAAAGATCTTAAAATACGAACTGAAAGACAAAAGAATTACTCCGATCAAAGAGATCCAAGATCCGTCTGAAACACTATACTGGGTCCTAAACAACGACAACTTCTTCATTTGGGAAACAGAAGTAGAAGAAGGAAATTCAATCCGACTACAAGTCCATGACGAGGACGGAAATCATGTAAATAATATCCGCCTCAACTACCCTCCACCTCGGGGATTATGGAGAGAAACCTGGATGGATACAAACGATGAAATCTATTCCATGAAGATCCGATCCGGTTATTTAGAGATCCATAAATGGAAATAAAATGAACCGAGAAAATTTCCAGGTTCTATTTAGCGAAGAAGAAGCAAAACTCCTAGATGAGCAAACTATCCGAGACAGAAAAATTTCGGGGACATTGCTCATGGGATTTGCAGCACTTTCGATTTTTAAGACCTGGGAAGACATTTTCCAATCCGCAAAAAAAGTAATAATACTCTGCGGTTCGGGAAATAACGGAGGAGATGGTTACGCTCTCGCCCAATTTTTAAGGGCAGAAGGTATACTAGTGGAGATCTATTCCAAAGAAGGAAACTTCTCCGAAGAAACAAAATATTATAAAAATCTAACAGAAGAACTGAAAATATCAAACTTTCCTTTAGAGAAATTCAAATCGGATCTTGTAAATTCAGGGGAAGTAATAATAGATTCTCTTTTAGGAACTGGATTTAAGGGACCATTATCAGGAGAAATTGCATATGCGGTGTCTGAGATCCGCTTAGCAAAAGAAAAACTAAAAAATTCTTTGCTGGTTCTGAGTATAGATGCGGTTTCAGGATATTCTCCAGACGAAAAAATCCCATTTACTACAGATATTCTGGCAGAAGTCGGATCTCCTAAGATCAAGAATATATTCTACCCCTTATCTAAAGATAGAAAATCATTCCATCCGATCGGATTTGTCCGACAAAAATTCCAAACTTCTAAATATCTTTTGCCAAGAGCAAACAAAGAAGAACTAATCTCTAAACTTTCCAGAGAAAAAGATTCACATAAATATAAAAACGGTTCCGCGGTATTTATAGGTGGATCAGAAGGAATGTCAGGTGCAATTTTATCTTCTGCACTTGCTTTCCAAGAATTAGGAGGAGGAATTTCCCAAATACTCACCCCTTCTGCCAATACTCTCATAAAGGTTCTCAAAAAAGACCCGTCCTTTATGATCTCACAGTTAGAAACTTCTAAAAAATCTACTGATTATCCATTTTTGAAAAAAGCAGGTGTAGTATGTGTTGGACCTGGACTTGCTCCTTCCGATCTTCCTTCTTTAACTTTTTCCAAAGAGACAACTTTGGTCTTTGATGCAGGCGCATTTAAGTATTTAGATGAAAAACATCTTGGCCCTCGCACTATACTCACTCCTCATTTAGGTGAATGGTCTTCCATCATCGACAAAAAGGTCCGAAGCCAATATTCCGCATTAGAACATGCTAATACATGGGCCAAGGAAAAGGGAACATATTTACTTTTAAAAGGACCTGTTTCCATATTATTCACTCCCGAAGGAAATTCATATTATTGGGAATTCCAGGAACCTAAATTGGCCGTCATGGGAACTGGTGATTTACTTGCAGGAATTCTAACATTCTTCTTATCCAGAGGAGAAGATATGATAGAATCAGTCAGACTTTCTCAAAGTGTACTTCTTTATTGCGCGGAACTCTGCAAAGGATATCCTACAGCAGGCAGGATCCGCAAGAAGATCCGCACTCTGATTGATTTCTAAATTATCTAGAGAAAGTCACTCAGACTTAAATTTGATCTTACGATGAGTTCCATCGCAATAAGGTTTATTAGAAGAACCACCACAACGACAAAGGTAAGTTTCGGTAGTTTTATTTGTTACCTTTCCAGTCCCAGAACAAATTTCTAAGTTTCCGTTTACCTTTAATGGGCCGTTTTTAGTGGGATCAATATTTAGAATTCCATTCCGAACAGGTAAGGCTTGAAATTCTTGTACCTGTGGTTCTCCAGTTGCAACAAATCCGATACTTACATGAGTAGCATCACAAAAAGGTTTATGAACAGAAGCTCCACATCTGCAAAGTGTAAGCCTATATTGTTTTTCTACACCTTCTAACTCTATATCGGCGTGTATTGCAAGAGGCCCATTTTCTCTCACTCTTAAAACATTTACAGGAGGAGCAGCTTCTTTGAAAGAAGGATCATTCGATTCAAAACGGATCGCGCCGGAAGGACAATTCAAAGCTAAAGATTTAATCTCTTCTACACTTGCTTTGTCGGGGTAGATCCATTCTCCTTCCACATTCGGGACAAACACGTCAGGCCGACTCAGCACACAATTTCTGGAATGAATGCACTTCTTGCCATCGAAAAGAATTGTGGCGTCTTTTCCTTTTACAATTTCCATGATTAGGCTCCCAACCTTAATTATGCACAATCTTTAATAACATGCAAACGAATCATTTAGGAACATATTTAGATAAAAAGGAAGAATTTGCCTTATTCCATTGTGCAATCAATGCTGTTCTCTGCTTATTCAATGCCTGATTGGTTTTATTATATTTATCCGCCAACTGATTGGTTTCAGTTACATATTTATTGTACTGATCCACATCTTCTTGGGTTCTATCCTTTGCACTTTTTAGATCGAACGCTTTTTTGTATTTTTCAAATTGTTCTTTTTTAAGTAGAAACTCTGTTAGGACAGGGAATTGTTCAGATGCTTCCATTTTATAGAAATTTAAAGTATTTTTACAGGCAACTAAAAGGCTGGAGTCTCCCTCGTAAGTAGGAATTTTTTCTAATTCAGAAAGACCTTCTTCCGAATATTTTTGAAGAGTAGAACGATTTTGCTCAATCCCATTTATATCATTTTTATTTAGAGCATCCAGAAGATACATTTCTTGTTTGTAACTTTTGAAATCAACCAAGTAGACAATCCCCTGGTAGTTCAAAACTTCAGAGGCTTTTTTAAGTTTGATACTTGTAGGATCTTGTTGCTCTATCAGATTAATATTATTATTAGAGGCAAATTCTTTCTCTTTTTCTTTCAGTTCATCTCCAATCTCTTTTAATTTTTCGTTGGCCTTCTTCTTGGCAAGCATATAGGCTTCCATCGCATCGTAGGATTCTTCTGAAACTTCCTGCATATTGACTAACTTTCCATAATCTTCCTTTAGGATAGTATACATAGTATTCAGATATTTTATTACTGAATTTTTATAATCCGAATTTCCATCATAAGGAACAGCTTGGTTTGCATTTAAGATTGCCTTTTCGACAGAAACAATGATCGCTCTTCTTTTATTTTCTACCAGAGAAGGATTCTTGCTATGTGCAATTGCCTGCACATAGGCCAAAGTTTCCTTTCCGATCTGCTCACTCGGACCGGTGAGCTCATTCATATGTTTTAAAGCAGAAGCAGAATCTTTTGCGAAAATTTTTCCGGTAAGAATAAAACCCAAAAGTATGAATAGAATGAATGTTTTATTAAGTAATTGTTTCATTTTTTAATTTTCCTTCCGTAGATTTGCATATATTCCTGCATAATTTGATATGCCTCATCAATATACAGGTCCTCCTCCAATCTTGTTTTTCTTTCTAAATTGATCTCTTTTGTATAAGAATCCATCTTTTCCAGACCTTGATCGAAGGAATGAGTATCTACGCTAAATTTATTCGATTTCCGAGTAGTTGCAGCCTGGTAGTCCTCATAAAATTTTGCTAATTCGGAAAATTCTTCATAAAAATCATCAGCGTCCAAGGAAATCTTGTCCATAGACTTTATCTTCTTACGAAGTTTAGAAGAAAGAGAGCCTAACCTGGAAAAATTGGGATCATCATCGACCCGGTCCTCACTTCCATCCTTGATTTCGGAAAGTTCCAGTTCAGGTAATCTTTTATATGTTATCTCCTTATAGATCTGTTCAGTTCGGATCGCCTCTGGTACATCCTTTTCCCTTCCATATAGATCAGAAAGATCAGGCAATGGAATATCAGGAATCACTCCTTTCTGTTGGTGACTCATCCCTTGGACGCCAAAATAAAAATTTGTAGTCAATTTTAGAAAATCGGAATTTCCTTTTTTATTTTCATCTAAGGGAAGAAGGATTTGAGAAGTTGCCTTTCCATAACTGGGACTGCCAATCACCAAAGCCCGATTATAATTTTGCAAAGCGGAAGCTAAAAATTCAGAAGCAGAAGCGCTTTGCCCATTTAATAAAATGATCAGAGGTCCATCATAAATAGTACCTCGATTTGTATCCTTGATAATGACTAATTCCGAACTAGAAAATTTTTGCACAAACAATGGCCCTTGGTCGATAAAGATCCCTGCAAGATCTATAGCTTCTTCCAAAGAACCTCCTCCATTATTTCTGAGATCCAGGATCAACCCTTGAATATTATCTCTTTTTAATTTAAGGATTTCTCTTGCAATGTCTTGGGCGCAACCTCCTCCTTCTGTTTCCCATTCAGTATAAAAAGCCGGTAAATACAAATAGCCGATCTTATTTTTACCGTTCAAAAGATAACTAGAAATTGTATTTTCTTCCAGACCTATCTTTTCTTGGACCAAGAATACGTTCAAGATACGGCCGTCGTTCTTTCTTACTTTAAACACTGCTTTTTTGGTTTTCGTTCCAGAAAGAATGGATTCCATCTCTCCTGGAGAATAATCCGAAGTGGAGACTACTCGATTTTTATCATCCGGGAATCGAACTTCTAAAATTCTATCCCCTCGATTCAATTTTTCGGATCTCCAAGCAGAGCTACCCGGAATCAGTCTTTCTATCTTTGTGTCCCCGAAAAAGCCACGATCAAAAACAATCCCGAATGAATACCCCTTTGAAGAGAGAGACGTTTCAAAACGTTGTTTTTCTGATGCGGAGAAAAAGGAACTATGTGGATCGAATTTTCCTAATATAACATTCAAGAATAAGGATTCCAAATAAGAATCAAAACCGTCAGGATGTTCGAGTATATTTTTAATCCTTTCTTTTTCTCTTTGTATAGCTTCTTTTCTAAGTTCTTTTTCAGAGGACAAAAAATTATTTCGGAAATCCTCTTTTTTAGAGAATTGTTCAGAATAAAATTTAGATGTTAATATTTTATATCTTAGATAGCGAGCCCATCTATCCTTCCAATCTGTTTTATCTTTTGGATATTCGGTCTTTCTTTCCGGATAAAATTCAAACTCCCCTTTAGTTACCAAGGGAGTATTTGATTTTTCTAATTCGTTTAGATAATCTAAAGTGGTCTTCAGGCGTTCTTTGTACAAACTTAATGTATTTGAAAAAAAGGAAGAAATTTGACCTACTTCTTCCGAATCCAGTCGAAAGGACTTTCTTCCTAATAAATCCAAATCTTCTTTAAGAAAATAAAATCCCTGAGAATCTAAGCTCATCCAAAAGGAAAGTTTTACCTCTTCTGATAAACTGGGTTGTATTCTGGATTTTCCTAAATAGTGACGTTCTGCCACGATAGAGAGGATTTTTTTGGCCTTCTTCTCCGTACCAAAACCTGGAGAGGTTTGTGCCGAAACTGGGAAGGATAAAAGTAGAAGTATAAATGCAACTTCTGTCCATTTTAAAGATGAGAATTTGAAAAAGTACACTGAAATATGTATCTGTATCGAATTAAAAAATTCGATCAACCCATTTACGGTGGAATGCTTGCAATCTTTTCTAGGAGAAAGTAATCTATGGAAAAAGGACCTAGGAATATCTAAAATGAGTAAAGGTTATCATTCCCGCTCTCCGGAAGAATTCCAGGATTTCTTGCGTAAGAGTAAAGATGCAGGCAAATCAAATAATCGTTCCAAGTTGATCCTGTTTTTTGACGTTATACTATTACTCTTTATTTTTTCTGTAGTGGCCAAACTTTTGAATCCTTTAGCTTTTTCTGGCCAAACGGAATCCAAGGAAATTTCCTCCGGATTTGTAAGCTATCGCCTTTCTTCTAGCAAAGAAAATTCTAAGGAGTTCCCTATCTTCTTTCTTTTTCTGAAAAACAAGGGACCTGAAAGTTTATCTTTTCCGAATACGGAAGATAAGATCCGAGTTTTTATAAAAAGTGGGGATCTGAATTGTTTGGAAGATTCTTGGTCTATTGCTTCTAAAAACGTAACGCCGGGAAGTACGAATTTTTTTAGATACGAAATTTCTTCTGAACTTCTCTCGAATCTTCCTCCTGAATGTAAAACTCAGGAAAAATCAATTTTAAATAATATTACCAATGTTTTCCAAGGTGGGAAAAAAAGATCCTTTCATGCTGAAATCTTACGAAAAGACGAAAACATTTCTTTAGAAATTCCTAATTTTTGAGATATTATGAACGAAGAGATCCAAGCATTAAACAAGATAGTCGCGATTGTAGACGAAAAAGCTTCCTTATTTAAAAAAGATTGGAGCCATATGCCTAAGATCAGGGCCGTAACTGAGAAAAAACTGATCTTAGATCTGATAGAGAACGCTTTACAATTGGCGAAAAATATTCGGCCTGCGCCAAACGATCTTCTGGGAGATTTGCAAAAATTGAAAGCAGAGTTTTCTAGGTTACCGTTGTAACAGTTCAGCGATGTTGGAATTCCAACAAATGTGCAACGTAGAATGTAGTTGTAGAGATTTGAATTTTATGATATAGGGACGGGGTTCTCCCACGGGCCACTCCCCCCTCCCGAACCTGGGCGGGGGCGATCTCAATACCCATGTTGGAACTCCTACAGAGATTGATCTAAATTTCTTCTTTAATCGTAATTTTTTATCAACTTCTTCCATTTCCTTTCTGTATCTTCCAGATAATCATGGATCTCAGAGTAAGATCTTCTTCCTTCTAAATAGTCCAAAAGAAACTGGTCTCCCACCAAAAGTTGGATCGCAGGCAGATCGGATCTGAATTCGTAAGGTCCTTGTAGGAATTCAAACTTTTCCGGATAAAATTCTCTTAATGTTCGTATAAGTAATAAACCGAATAGTAAGCTATGAAATTTTTTAGGTTTATCTAATAGGATTTGGTAACCTCCACATACTTGTCCCGCATGTTTATGGAAGGTAGGAATAAACTTTAATGGCCTAAGTCTAAAAATCCCTTTTTGTTTTTCTTGGAGCTTTTCCAGAAGTGATCTATCCAGATCATCGATATAAGGTGCACCAAAAGTTTCAAATGGACGAGTAGTACCTCTTCCTTCCGAAAGATTTGTTCCTTCCAAAAGACAAAGCCCAGTATATACATAACATGTTGTTTGAGCTGGAATATTTGGAGAAGGCGGAACCCATAAAAACTCGGAACTCTTTTGGGGATACAGATCCAATCGATAGAGTTCTAAATCCAAATCAAATGTATCTTTATAATATTCGAGAAGGCCGGCTGCAGAGAGACCATGCCGGTGCAGTGTTCCCTCTACCCCGACGAAAGATGCAAATTTTTTTTCTAAGGGAGAACCCTCTATCTTAGAACCGGCAGGATTTTTTGCATTCGATACTAAGATGCGAGGCCTTACTTTTCCCTTTTTGGCAAGTCGATCAGCTGCTTGCATCGCATACAATGCGGTAGTTAAAAATGTATAATAACGGGCGCCTACGTCTCTGATATCTATAATCAGAGTATCCAAGTCGGATAAAATTTCTTCTGCAGGAGTAAGACTTTCCTCATTATCTCCATATAAATTTAGGACTTGAGTGTCACCCAAATCATAGATTAATCCACTTCCTGAAACCTGGTCTTGCAGCTCTGCAAAAAGACCATGCTCAGGTAAAAATAGTTTTTTGAGCCCATATTCTTTTTGGATGGTCCGGAAATGATAGTCACCTTTCCAACCGTACGCGCTTTGGTTGGTAAGCATTCCAATGGATTTTGCATCCGAGAGAATTTTACTTTTTTTCATTTTCTAAAGAGGTTATTTTCCGGAAAGTTCAGGAGTCAAGCAGGACTATTAGCGCCTTACTCTTGGAAATCTTTTGCCTTATCGACAAGGTCCTTTTTAGAGAATCCTTTAAAAAAGAGTTTCCATTCTTAGCGAAGGATAGTTTTCTTCTTAATTTGCCCCAACAGCGATCGTATGGCATTAGATACAAGCGTACCAAATCAAAAAGTAACAATAAAAGCCGGGACGGTTTTATTTCCGGAAGGAAGTGCCGCGAATTCTCTCAACGTATTGCATAGCGGAGCCTTGCGCTATTTAGTAGAAGCTCCCGGTGGCAGAAAACTGGAATTATTCAAAATTTCAGGAGCCAATTTAACTCCTGGTGCCTCGGCACTTTTCGGCAGCGGACGTTATCCTTTTACGATCGTTGCAGAACAAGATTGCGTGCTTTCAACATATGTTATGTCCCCGTCTACTGTGGGTCGTTCTCTCGCAGCCAGAAGTTCTTTGGGGATTATGGTAGGTCGTTCTCTTTTGAGAGAGATCACTGAGTCTTTCAAAAGAGTGAACCAACTCAGAAAGATCGCTTCTGATATGGGAAAGACGAACGATAATCTTTCTCTTTTATATTACCAATTCAATCCAAGCGTTTTTCCGGATATCAAGCCTGGGCAACCAATTGCAGATCCAAGTTCGGAAATTGTAGACCCGGTCTTAAGACTTGCTCGTGAGAATTTAAAACATTATTTTGATAACGGTGGAATTCTTCCCGAAAGACCTACTGCAAATTATGTGGAAGAAGATCATTCACAGCTTCTGGTAAAATATTATCCGGAAGAAATTGAATTCCAAGATGGAGAATTCAATTTTGTTCGTAAGGTAATCTTAGCCGACCCAAATTTACTCGCTCAATTATTCGCTCCTGATCCAAGTATGGTTTCCTATATCTGCGATAAACTCGGAAGAGTACAGAATAATATTACAGAAAACGCAAAAGGTATATTAGAAGAATTAGATGAAAACTTCTCTCTACTTTTAGGCGGAGTCGAAAGTCTTACTGAAAAATATTTCCTAATCCTAGACATGGCAGCGAATGGTTATGCAACCGCTCCTCCAGAGTTTGTTGTCCCTATTTTACAAGTTGTCTCTCAAAAGATAGAAAGAGCGCTTGCAGGTCATCAGGCAATTTTTGGTTCTGCGATCCCAGGACCTTCTCCAAATATTAAACCGTTTATCGAAAAGACCGCAGGTCTTGCTAAAAAATTCGAGGCTTCTAATCCGACTGCAAAGGCAGCATCGAATGGAAGCGGAATTTCTGTGGATGGCTCCGCGGATGCGACTGCAATTCGAAAAGAATTGGCGAATTCTGCCTCCTCTATCATTCAATTTTCCGGCATGGGTGGAGACGCAATTAAAGAGTTTTCCGCGATGATGGTGAAACTCAAGTCTTTGAAAAACCCTCTGGATTCAGACAACGATACTCGTAAACTCCGAAGATCCATTACAAAAACCTACTTCGATATATATGCTGCATGTTTCCAAAAATACGTCAATTCAGGTAAGAATGTCCCTAAACCTGTAGACCTAATGTTGAAATACGGTTTCTTCGATGAAACAATGCTGGACGATTCTCAGTTAGTGTTCATGTCCACATTCAAGGATGCGATTACTTCTGTTTCAGATATTCCCATCCATTATGGCACAGAATGGTTGGAAAAAATTTATAAAAGAGAATGCCCTACTTCATTAGATGAACTTGGTCAGAACTTCTTTGACAAAGTCAAGATGGACAACCGGAACGCTGTTTTCAAAAAAGAATCCGATCTTCCTCCAGACATAGATAATCCGGAAGCAAGGTTAAAATTCGAATTTGGAGCTATGTATGAGGCGAACGTTCGACTTACTACCGGTTCCCTGGCCACTTATCTTCCTATCTTGACAAAGTATCATTCTCAGATCCCTCTAGGAAAAGCATACGTTACCAAAAAAATGCTTACTGATACGATCCACGATATCATGGCAGTCGACTTCTCTGTATTTAATAGAGAGGTAATCTATAATAACCCGGAGATGGGGATCAATAAGGAATTCATCCAAAGAGCGATCATTCCTGATTTCGTAATTGTTCCTTCTATCGGTAGCAAGATCATGATGTGGCAGGAACTTTCTATCCACAGAGGTTCCGGCTCCAAAGAAAGTAGAGGTAGGATCGTTCTTCCTATCTTCGTGCAGGGAGATCTCAAATCACTTTTGATAGATGCCTTCGCCGCATTCCGTTGGGAACTTTGTAAAACAATCTTAGGACCTGAATGGAATAACGTAGGAAATCCATCCATCACTGCGGACTATATGGACTATGTTCAATTCTATAAAAAGAACAAAGATCTTTCCATTGAGATCAAAGAGAAGTTAGCTGCCGAATTCAAACGTTTCCGGAACGAAAGAGATATTTTTGCAAACGATTACCAGCTTTGGATCAAATACGAAGCGGAAGGTGTACAAAGATTAAACCGAGTTGTTCGCGGAATTTTTTATCGCCATATTCCTTTCGCAAGAACCATTCGTGAGAAGGTTTCTAAAATGCCTGCTTTCGGTGAGATCAATAATAGATTTGTGAATATTCGATCCCGTAAATTTACCGAATTAGAAAACAGATACAAAAAATACATCAACGCACTCGGAAGTCTTCCAGATCAACTCCGGGAAAATATGGAATTCTACCGAGTTTAATAAGATTAGGAAACCAAAACTGATTTGTTTTCCTTCAATAGAACTGTTACGTCTTGAATAGCTTCTCCGATCAGATCTTTTATGGAGGAGTTTACTTCCTGCAAATAACCTTCTCGAATAGATACATCGAAAGAAGCCAAAGCGTCTGCCATAGGCTTCGGAACTCCTGCGTTAACTAAAGCTTTAGAAAGTTCTTCAGCGGGAAGATCCACGTAGGAAACGGATACACCAGTTAATTCAGAAGTGAATTTAGCAAGTTCTGAGTAAGTCCAAGACTTAGGGCCGCTAATCTCTAAAATTTTATTTCCTGGTTCTGTAGAAAGTAAAGCTGCCGCTGCGGCCTTAGCACAATCCGTTCTGGATACATATGCACAGGCACCTTCTCCTCCCGAACCGTAAAGTGAACCGCTCTCAATCGCATGCTGTAGTTTAGGTATTAAATAATCCGAATATAGATTATTGCGAAGAATGGTGTATGCAAGACCGCTTTGTTTGATCTTCTCTTCCGTTCCTTCATGTTCAAATGCGAATGTGACAGGAACTTCGTCTGCTTTGAAAAGAGAAGTATAAAGAATTCGTTTTGCTCCTACTTTAACTGCAGCATCTACTGCGGCGCTATGTTCAGGGATCCTATTTCCAATATTATCCGTACTTATAATCAAGATTCGGTCTGCACCTTGGAATGCAGAAACAAGACTTGCTGGATTATCAAAGCTTGCCTTCCTGACTGTGACTCCTCTCTTTGCAAAGTCCTCAAGCGACTCAGGCTTTCGAGTTGTAGCAATAATCTTATTATGCCCTCTTTTTAATAATTCTTCTAGGACAAGTCTTCCTAGATGCCCGGAAGCTCCGGTCACGAGTACTGTTTCGGAAATATTACTCATTTGGATCCTTAAACCAATTTTGGTCTGTGTTTTTATACTCTTAGACTACTTGAAACAATAAAAGTTACAAGTTAAAATAAGAATTCTGGAATCTGGAACGCGGCAGTGGAAACGAAGGGCTTGTCCGGCTTGCCGGATGAGCGCGAATGCGCGAACCCGTAGTAGCCCGATCTCGCAAAGCGAGAGCCGCCCAAAAATTAAACTTCTTCTAATAGATAAGGGCGAGTGTATTCTCTTACGATCTCTACAACGAAACGTCCCCAAGACTTTGGATCTTCTTGGGAAATTTCGATCTGACGGATCTTTGGAAAATAAGCCTGAGGTTTGAATGCAGTATGAGTCAGCTCCATTGCTCTCAGATAATTATCAACTCGTTTCACTCGAACGAAATTCAATAACTCGCCTTGGATTTTGTCTTGAGGCATATAGCCGATGATGATAAGACGCGGGAATAATGACTTTTTGAGAAGATTGATGAAGTCTCCAAAACTATCTACACGATCTATAAATCCTTCGTAAGCACCGCCACCCAAGTTCATGATCTGAGTAACAATGTCCATTGTGAAAGAAACACCTTCTGCCGATGTCATGTCGGAGATGATCACGATTCCTTCGTCAGGTTGGAACGTTTTGAATTCGCTGGTTGGTTTAAAATGGCGTCGGAGCAATTTTGCAGTGGAGATATCTATCTCCGCCGCTTTCGGAACTAAAATTTTTCCGGATGAATCGGAGATAGGTTCTCTAGTAATAAGGTATCTTTTCTTCGCGGCGTTCTGGTTCATCACCCGAAAGGCTTTCACCTTCTCTTCCAGCTCGTCCAGAGTACAATACCCTATTTTTAAAACGTTTTCTCTCGCGCGTTTTTTGAGATCTATATCTTCCATACGAGTTTTTGGTAGCCCGGAGCGACCAGCTTAAACGGGGTTCCGAATTTCGCGAGAATTTACCGGGTATCCGGGGAGAGTATATAAAAAAAAACCAAGTCTGAAAAGCCCTCTTTTGGCTATGCAAAAAAACCGCTTGTCCGCGGGATGTGCGCTCCTTGAATGGGGAGGAATGGCCATTCTACCCATTTTAACTGACTATAGGACCGGAATAAATATTCAGTTTAGGAAGGGAATCCTTACGCTATCTTGCCTAACCTTAGTTTCCTGCTTTTCCGTGGAATTTATCCAAGAAGGAAGCCAGAAAGAAACTGTACTAGTTTCTCATAAACCTGGTTGGGAGCAAATTGAGATACTAAAACATCCTCCAAAACGTAGGAATTACAAAACGTATGGAAGAGTCATCGTTAGGAACTTTGGAGACGGCAGAATAGAAAAGTTCTATTACGAAAAGATTAAGAAAGAACTTTTTGATAGAGGTATGGACGGAATGTATCTCGCAAATGTGGGACTTGTTCCAGTTCCGCCTACAATTTTCCAAACCGGCACGACGGAAGGTTATACTACTAGTATGGCCGAGATTGTAAAGGATGCAAAAGTTATAGAAGGAGTCGCATTCCGTTACAGAGAAAGGGAAGAAGAATAATGGCAAGGCGTTTAGACAGCGAGATCAAGGTTTTGCCTAACGGAGATTGGATCTTTCGGGAGGCAAAGATTGAGCAAAAAGATATTCTGGAATATTTCCGTAAGAACCTAAAAGAAGCGGAAGACGGGATCTATATAGACAATCAGTACGGAGAATTTTCCGAGAACGGATATTTAGAATTATTCGGCTACCCTTTAAATCTGATCAGAGTTTGGGAGAAAGACGGAGAATTTTATTTTCTAAGCGACTCCGGAGAAGAACTATCACTCTCCTCTTTACAGATCGCAGCCGATTCAGAAGGAGAATTATTCGCTAGAAAGAAAAATCATCTTTTTCTAAAGTATAAGATAGCTCGAAATGTTTCTTCTACATTAAGCGAATATTTGTCCGAATCTCCTCAAGGACTAAAATTGGTAGTTCAAAATAAAGAGATCCCCATCTTGGAAACTGGAGAACATCCAAACGTTTCTCTTCCTAAAGAATTTCAAAAATAGATCAGATCGATTTTCCCGAGAGCACTAATCTTCCTAAAACTTTTCCTGAAGATAGGTCATTCAAAGCGATATCTGCGTCTTTCAGATTTCTGATTTGAACCGGAACGGGACGAATTTTTTTTTCGGATACAAGCTTTAGAAGTTCCTTCAACTCGCCCGGAGAACCTGTATAACTCCCTCGGACTGTTAAACTTCTCAAAGAAAGAATTGGAGTCGGGATCTTTAACTCTCCACCGAAAAGCCCTACGCTAATCAAAGTCCCATTCTTTTTCAAAAGTGAAAATCCCAAGGTAGAAGTAGCACTATTATTCACAAAATCGATCACCGCAGAAACTCCTAATAGACCCGAGATTTTTTTAACTTCGGATGCAGGATCAGTATGAGAAGAAAGAACCGTATAAAATCCAAGCTCTTTTAGTTTTTCCAGACGGGCCCCATCTAGATCTAAAAAGATCACTTTTGCTTCTGTTAGAAGTGGAACTAGTTGAGAAGCAAACATCCCAAGCCCACCTGCTCCTATAATTACCAAAGAATCCGTTTTTTTAAGTGGAATTGCCTTTTTCAAGGCGCCATAAGCTGTAAGTCCTGCACATGCATAAGAACATGCATATTCAGGAGACAGATCGTAAATATCTAAAAGCCATTTTTCATCCGGGACTAAAATACGATCCGAATAACCTCCGTCTTGGTAGATTCCTAAAGATTTAGGAGCAGAACAGAGTTGAGGATTTCCAGATTCACATTCTTCGCAAGAACCACAACCGATCCAAGGATATACTAATTTTGTTTGCCCTACGGAAACAGCAGTGACCTTAGATCCGATTTTTAAAATTTTGCCTACAACTTCATGACCTGGAGTTAACGGAAGTTTGACTCCTCTATCCTTAACGAATAGTTTTTCTTCTCCGCCTATTTTATAATACCCATCCCTTAAATGAAGGTCGGAATGACAGACTCCACAAGAGATCACTTCTAATAATACTTCATGATCTTTAGGTTCTGGATCTTGTTTTTCTTCCCATTCCAAAGAAGATCCGAATTCCACCAATCTAACACTTTTCATTTTTTAAAGATAAACCTCTTTTCTTTTGAAAACACGATCCATTTCTTCTGAAATCATTCTCAAACCCTCTTCCGGAGCCTTTAGAAGATTTACCTTTGTAAAAAATCCATGTGTATAACCCTTGAATTCTTTGAATAAAACAGAAACTCCTGCTTCTTTTAATTTTTCTGCATATAGTTTTCCATCATCTCTTAGAGGATCGATGTCAGCTATACAAACAATCGCAGGAGGAAGATCCTTCCAATCAGTTTGGTATAAAGGAGAAGCCTGACGATCTGATCTTGTATTGCGATCGGGAAGATATTGAGAAATAAACCATTCCATATCTTTTTTGGTAAGACCTGGACCTAATTCAAATTCTTTATACGAATCCGTATCGCAGATCGCTTCCGTAACAGGGTAGATAAGAATCTGCAGATCGATTTTAGGACCAGCTGCTTCTTTAGCTCTCATAATGGTAGAAGCAGCCAAATTTCCTCCTGCACTATCACCCGCAACTACCAAGGGAAGATTTTTCCATAGATTTTCATTCTGAGAAAAGATCCATTCTAAGGAAGTATATGCATCTTCTAATGGCAAAGGAAATGGGAACTCAGGAGCTAATCTATAGTCGACTAAAGAAACAATACTTGAAGTGATCTCCGCAAGTGTGCGAGCAAATGGATCGAAATCTTTTAATCTTCCTACAACCCAACCTCCACCGTGGAAGTATAGAATTTTGGATTTAGGTTCTGTTTTTGGAATATAATTTTTTACGAATACGTTTCCAATTTTGGATGGGATGGAAATATCCTGGACTTCCCGCATAGGCGGACCTTGTCCCAAAAGTTCTCCGATAGCTGAATAGCCGTCCCTTCTTTCCTGGATACTTCCTTGGGTAAAACCTGTGAGTCCCTTAGAGGAAATCAGATTTGCGTATTCCAACATCTCCGGAGCAAATTCCATTCTTTTCTCCCTTCAATAAGTAAGGAAGAAAAGTATATTATGAAACCGGCAATTTGTCGTTCCAATTTATAGATCGGGAAAGGAGAAGTGAACTTAAAAAGAGGAGCGATTTGCTTCCATATAATAATGGTTAGGCACGAGTCCTTTGGGCCCGGAAAAATTCCTGGCTTCTATAATCTCAAATCCTAGTTTACTATACAAGCCTTGAGCGTTTGGATTCTCTTGGGAAACATCCAGGGAAATTTTGTCGTAACCTGGATAAGTCGAAACAGCAAATCTCATCAACTTCTCCGCTATTCCTTGTCTTCTTTCTTTCGCCGGAACAGCGATATGTCCCAAGTATAATCTACCGGATTTAGGAGGTTGGATCATTCCTTCCATACTTAATCCTCGGATCGCAACTTTAGGCGCTCTTAGACCATAAATACGGAAAATATTTCCTGCAGTAGCGGCATTTTGAAAGAAGAAGTTCTCTGAACGGAATATAACGATACTTCCTACTACCTCACCCTTCTTTTCAGCCAAATAATGATTCTTATAACTGAATGTGTTTTTGGTTCCCTGGAAGGACTTGATCAGAAAATCCTGGGCGGAAATTTTTCCCTCGTTAAACACATAGTCCCAGGCAGCAGGCCCGGAACTATAGATCAAAGGAACAGCAGCAGTCGCGTCTTCAGGTCTGGCAGGGCGGATAGTAATTTCGTTAGACATTCTTAGATCGCTGAGTTGAGTTCTTCTCTTAGGCGTTTTGCCTCTTCGAAGTCAGGCTTCATTACGATTGCCTTATGCAAATACTGTAAAGACCTTTCTGGACGATTCCAAATCTTATAAAGAGTAGCAAGATTAAAAAGAGAAATATGAGGTGCGTCGTTTAGGGTGCAACGAAGTGATTTTTTCAGCCAGAAAACGGATTCTCTTTCTCTTCCCATACGAAGAAGAAGGATTCCTATTTCGTTGCAAGGATTTCCGTATTCAGGATTCACTTCTACGGAACGGTAGAAATAGTACAGACCTTTTTTCCAATTACTTCTTTGGTTTTCAATCAAACCCAGAAAAAAGTAGGTCTCATGGCTTTCGGTATCTTCCAGTGAGGATTTTAGTAGGAATTCCGCACGATCCAAATCGCCGGTTCTGTAAAAAAATTTAGATGCTTCTAGCTTGTCTTCAGGCGTCAGGTTTTCCAATTATCTACCCGTTTTTATTTTTATTTTCGGACGCCTCTTGAAATAGCTTAATTCCGTTTTCCGTGTAGGACTTCCTTCTTTACATTTTCCCGAAGGAACTTGGAGATACTCTGAGCATCCAATCCGTACTCGGCAAAAATTTCCTTTCTCTCCCCGTGGTGGATTACCTCGGAAGGGAAAGCGAATGTTTTGATAAAACGTCCCAAATACTCCGGAGAGATCCTGTTTAGTAAATATCCGGAAGCTCCTCCATCTAGATAACTCTCATCCAGGATTGCAAAATGACGAACATGAGAAAGTTCTTCGTCCAAAGCATCTTTGCCTAGGGGACGAAGCCAAATCAGGTCGATTAATGTGACTGAATATCCTTCTTGTTCGAGTAGACTTGCTACCTTCTTCGCTTCTTCTAACATAGAACCGATGGAAAGAAGAGCGATATCCGTTCCTCTTTGCAGTACTCTAAAACTTCCAGGTTTTAGATCCTTCTCCGCTCCAAAATCTAAACCGGAAAGTTCTACGTTTGCTTTAGGAAATCGGATCGCAATCGGAGACTTATCATAGCTCTCCATAAACTTAAGTGAATCCACCAGGTCCTGTCCGGAAGAAGGCACAAACACATCCATATTCGGTAAGGATAGAAGATAACTTAGATCGAATAATCCTTGGTGAGTCTCCCCATCCGGCCCAACACAACCTGCTCTATCGATCACGAACCGAACAGGAAGGTTCATCAGGGAAACATCCTCCACTAACTGGTCCATTCCCCTGGTCAAAAAGGTAGAATAAATACACATATAAGGGATCACATCCCCGTTCGTCATCGCTCCCGCAAATGCAACAGAATGTTGTTCCGCGATACCCACATCGTACACATGATCCGGGAATTTAGAAACATATTCCCCGAGTCCAGAACCTTCTATCATTGCTGGAGTGACAGCGGCAATTCTTGGATTTTTTTCTGTCAGGTTGGAGAGCACCTTACCCACTATCTTAGAATAAGAAATTTTAGAAGAATCGCCTGAATCCATAGCTCCATCTTCCTTGCGGAACGGAGTTACTCCATGGTATTTAATTGGATCCTTCTCTGCAGGAACGTAACCTTTTCCTTTCTGAGTGATTGTATGAAAAAGAACAGGTCCTTTCATGGTCTTGATCTTTCTAAGCATCTTAACCAAACGAACTACATCGTGACCATCTTCAGGTCCTATATAAATAAAACCTAAATCTTCGAAAAGTCCGCCAGGAGTGAAAACATCTTTGAATCCTTTTTCTACCCTTCTGAAAAAACTTTCCATTGCGGGTCCAACGATCGGTAACCATTTAAGGAAAGTGTAAAATATTCTTTTCCAGTTCAGATAAAAATGAGAGCTGATGATATTATTCAGATAGTTGGAGATAGATCCGACATTCTTAGAGATAGACATATAATTGTCGTTTAGGACCACGAGCAGATCTTTTTTAAGATGACCTGCATGGTTCATCGCTTCTAAAGCCATACCAGTGGCGATAGATGCATCTCCAATAATTGCTGCGACTGCGTAATCTTTTCCAGTCAGATCTCGAGCAACTGCTTCTCCCAAGGCTTGGGAAATAGAAGTGCCCGCATGGCCTGTATTATATAGGTCATAAACTGACTCTTCTCTTTTAGGAAATCCTGAAAGTCCTTTGAATTTACGAACTGTGGAAAGTTTTTCTTTTCTGCCTGTTAGGATTTTATGAGGATATGTTTGATGTCCTACATCCCAGATAAGTCTGTCGTTTGGAGTATCAAAAACGTAATGTAAAGCGACTGTGAGTTCAACAACTCCCAAGTTACTCGCGAAATGCCCTCCGATCCCGGAGAGAGTATCAATGATATAATTTCGGATCTCGGAACAGAGTTTAGGCAGTTCCTCGAGGGGCAATTTTCTGAGATCCGCCGGAAGGCGGATCCCGTTCAATAACGAATCTTCCTGTTGCATGTATTCCGTCTTTGACGGTCATCGGGACTGCTCTACTGAATGCAAAGGTCTCCTTAGAAGTTTTAGGTCTTCTTCGTTCACTAAGTCAATCAGTTCATAGATCCTAACTGGTTTGGTTTTACCCTTTACCTTAACAAGATCTAATTCTCTGGCGATTATGCGGTCCTTAACCTTCTCGTAAGTATATTCCGAAATAATAATATTTGTGGCATATTCCTTGTTGGATCCTTCCAGACGAGATCCCAAGTTAATGGTATCTCCCATACAAGTATAGTCCATCCGGTGAGAACTTCCCATATTCCCAACGACAGCCGGTCCGGAATTTAATCCGATACCAATGTCCATCACAGGAAGATCTCTTGCTTTCCATTCTTCTTTCAAAACAGCGAGTCTTCTCATCTGAGCGAGAGAAGCCGCGCAGGCATAATAAGCATGGTCTTCTAGAGGAACCGGAGCCCCCCAGAAAGCCATGATCGCATCCCCCATGTATTTATCAATCGTTCCCTTGAACTCAATAATGATCTCGGTCATTTCCGAAAGATACTGATTCAGGAATTGGACCAGTTCTTCTGGACCCATTTTTTCCGACATGGTTGTGAATCCGCGAATATCCGAGAAGAAAATGGTGATGTCCTTCTTAGATCCACCTAAGTTTAGATTTTCTGGATTTTTAAGAAGTTCATCTACAACGTCTTTGGAAACGAATTTAGAGAATGTGGTTCGGATATATTTTACGTTCTCTTCTTCCGTTAGGATCTTATAAACTATGATCCCCACGAATATGAAAAATTGCTCCATGACCACGGCCGGGAATACGTGAATTATATTAAATTCTGAAAAATCGTATAATGTAACGACACTATATAAAAGAGCGATCCCTATAATGAATAAAAATCCCCAAGAGGTTTTCATTCTAGGCAGGATGAGTCCCACGATAAACGCCATAGAGAAGAAGATCAGGAAATTTCCTGCGAGCGGCATGTCCCAGAGAAAGTCCTGATTTAAGATCGTATTAATAGCGTGTGCGTGGTGTTCGATCCCTGACATATCTCCGAATGGAGACAAGTGAGTATCTTTTGCAGCACCTCTTCCTGTAGCGTAGAACATCGCGACTAAGAAGATATTATTATTCACCTGGGTAGCAGTTTCATTGTCCCAGCCTTCAGATACTTCGAAGAACTCTGTAGTATTATAAGAATATAATCCACCAGGGAAGTTGATCTCCATCTGGCCATACTCGTCTATCGGGATGATGATCTCACGAGTATTATTCGGCCTGGCCATGATATCTTCAGTGACCATTTTTAAAGATGTGCGGTCAAAATAGCTGATATTCTTTTGGGGAATATTTTTGATCTTCACATATTCACCCATTACAACTTCTACATCTTTTTTAACATCCACTCCGTAGTAGTTACAAGCTATGATTAGATCGATAGAAGGATAATATTCGTCAGCTCTACCTGGACCTGACCCCAAAATTTTTGCAACGATAGGCATTTTACGGTTCAGACCGGATTCGTCTTTTTTAATATTCGCAAATCCTAAACCGGAAGATTTTTCGGCAATTGGTTCGATAGGTGATTGCGGGAATTTTAACCAAGAAAGACCTGTTTGTTCGTCCTTTACATTCTCTAATTTGAATTTACGAAGAATTTCGGTTCTTTTCTCAAGATTAATAATTGTACTCTTGGATTCCAAACTGGTTTCCATAGGATAGTCGAACATTACCCTTGGGTTTCCATTAAGAGCCTTGGACATCTCTTCTGTTTGTCCCGGCTTATAGTCCAGGAAGAAAACGTCGAACATTAGATGATTGGTAGAAGAAGCGAATTTATCTATTATCTTTGCGTAATATTTCCAAGGAAGAGGCCATACACCACCTAGTTGGTCCAAAGTTTTGGTGGTAATCCCGATAATATTGATATCCCTTCTTGCTTTTTCAGGGGGTTTCAATTGGATTTGTTCTAAATCACCCTTGTCCGATTCCTTCTCCACTCTTGCATCTGTTTGGTTGCGAAGAACATTAAATCTCCAAGAGATTGAATTTTCTTCTAATTCTGAAACTGGAGTGAATGCAACATATAGATCAAACCAAACTAAGGATACAATGATCGCTAACCAAAGACTTCCTACTAACTGAGGATTTTTGGAAAGCTTGGTGATTGCTTTATAGAAGAAGTAAGAAGATGAAAATAAAAAAAGTGCGCCTAATAGCAGAAGTTGAAGTGAATACTCCGCTTCGGGAAAAAACGCGTAATAGAAATGTGCCAGAATTCCGAGGGTTGTTGTGACCCCAAAAATAATATCCACAACGGTAAATTTCTGGGCTGCTTTGGACTCGCTCATTCTTTCCTCCGATCCGGAAGATTCTCTCTAACGGGACGGTTTCGTCAATTTTCTTCCCAATTCAGGAAAGAAAATATCGACTATTTCATGCAGAGGTGCTAGACGCGGAGGGTTTTGGGGAATGTAGGAATTCCTACTTCACTGCTTTGTGTGCTAGTTTTTTCCTCTCAAAGAACCAGAAATCGATTGTGCATATTCTTCCAGTTTTTTTCTACAAAGACTAGGGTTAGAACCATTCTCTTCTATGATCCTTTGTACTGCGGAACCTATGATGATCCCATCTGCATACGCGGAAATTTCTTTTGCCTGTTCTGCGTCTGAGATCCCAAATCCGGCGCTCACAGGAAGTGAGATAATATCTTTCGTTATTTTGATCCTATCTTCCAGATCCGCGGAGATTGATTTTCTTTCTCCAGTCACTCCATACGAAGTAACATAATAGATAAATCCGGAAGCAAAATCACGAATTCCTTTCATCCGATTCAAAGGAGTCGCTGGGGTTACCAAATGGATCAGATCTATCCCTCTTCTTTTTAAGGATTTGAATAGTTTGTCCGTCTCAGGGGTATCATACGGAAGATCAGGAATGATCATACCTTGGATACCCGCAATTTTAGCCTTCTCCGCAAACTTTTCAAAACCATAATGAAAGATCGGATTAAAATACGTTAGATACACTAGAGGAATATGAGGATGCAAAGAATGTATCTTTTCAGTTGTTTCCAAAATTGTATCCATGGAGAACGGATTCGCAAGAGCACGTTTGAATGCTTTTTGAATTACAGGTCCATCAGCAACTGGATCAGAGAATGGGATTCCAAGTTCTAAAATATCAGCGCCACCTCTAATAAGAGCATCCGCCCAATCCACACATAGATCGTAGTTCGGATCTCCTAAAGATATATAAGGGATGAATGCGCTTTTTGAATCTGAAAAAACGCTCTTAATTGCGCTCAAATCAAATCTCCTTGTGAAAGACCAACCAGTCTAGCTACTTCAGCAACGTCCTTATCTCCTCTTCCTGAAAGACAGATCAGAATGTCTTTTTTCTTTCCGAGTTCCTTTGCAAGGTCCTTTGCATATCGGAAAGCATGAGCAGTTTCTAATGCAGGGATAATACCTTCTACTCTACAAACTTCCATGAATGCATCCAAGGCACCCTGATCAGAAACTGTTTCGTATTTCACTCTTCCAGTTGAATGTAGATGAGCATGCTCAGGTCCAACTCCAGGATAATCTAATCCAGCAGAAACGGAGTGAGCCGGAACTACTTGTCCACCATCATCTTGGATCACTAAAGTTTTGGTTCCGTGTAAAAAACCAGTCTTACCAAAAAGCATAGTGGCAGAATGTTCTCCAGGAGAAGGTCCCCTTCCCCCAGCTTCCACTCCGTATAGTTTTACTTTTTTATCATTTAGAAATCCGTAAAACATTCCCATCGCATTGGAACCGCCGCCTACACAAGCGACTACAGCATCCGGAAGTTTATCGTTCTCTTTTTTGAACTGTTTTTTGGACTCTTCCCCCACCACTTTTTGGAAATCACGAACGATTGTAGGAAATGGATGCGGCCCGATTACGGAACCTACTATATAATGAGTATTAGAAACATTTAATGCCCAATCTCTCATCGCTTCGGAGGTAGCGTCTTTTAAAGTTGCAGTCCCGGAAGAAACTCCTATCACCTTCGCTCCAAGCATTTGCATACGGATCGCATTCAGTTTTTGGCGGCGGAGATCTTCTTCTCCCATAAAAATAGCAGTTTCAAATTCGAAGAGCGCACCTACAGTTGCAGTTGCCACACCATGTTGGCCAGCTCCTGTTTCTGCAATGATCCTACGTTTACCCATTGCCTTTGCAATAAGAGCCTGACCGATCGTATTATTGATCTTATGTGCACCTGTATGGTTCAGGTCTTCACGCTTCAGCCAAATTTTAGCTCCACCCCATGCCTTGGTCAGCTTCTCAGCATAGGTGAGAGGAGAAGGTCTTCCGATATAATTCTTTCTGTAAAACTCCAGATCCTTTTGGAATTTTTTATCCTTACGGAGTTTATTGTAAGTATCTTCCAACTCGATCAACGCTTCGGTCAAGATCTCAGGGGAATATCTTCCTCCAAAATCTCCGAAGTATCCTTCTTTTTCAGTGAAGCTGCGTTCTTTAGCCATGACAGTTTTTGAAGGGATTAATCTCCCAACAACTCCTGGTATAATTCCTGACGTAGGTTTTCCACTCTGGTATTCAAATCATCAAAGTCCGTGAACTTGAAAGTTTCATCCTTATCATATTTACGATTATAGATGGAAATTTCGCCGGACTCGAAAAACTTTTTACCAACAGTGATACGAATCGGGAAACCGATCAGCTCGGAATCCTTAAACTTGAATCCAGGTCCAAGATCTCGTTCATCCCAGAATACCTCGAAACCTTCGTTCTTTAGATTTTCGTAAAATTCTAATGCCTTTGTATCTTGTTCCTCACCTTTAGTGAGAGTCACAAGACCAATTTCAAAAGGAGCAATACTGATTGGCCAGTAAATACCCTTATCATCATTACATTGTTCTATAACTGTAGCCATAGTACGGTTCACACCGATACCATAACATCCCATGGTAAGAGTTTTTGCCTTACCTTGTTGGTCCAATACTTGGATCTGGAAAGACTTAGTATATTTATCTCCAAGTTTGAAGATATGACCTACTTCTATTCCTTTCTCTGCTTTTAGAGTTTTTGCGCAGGTAGGACAAGGATCTCCCTCTCTTGCCATAGCAACATCAGCAGTTTCGTATTGGACCTTGATCTCGGAAGTAGGAACATATCCTTGGATATGGAAATCTTCTTTTCCTCCACCTACAATATAGGCACCATCTTTTTGGATAGAAGAGTCCAAAATTACCTTAAACCCAGGACCTGCATCAGAAGGCCCGATAAACCCAGGAACTAAATTAGAATTTTTTAATTCAGGCTCTGGAATCATATCCAAGTCGGACCATTTTAAATAAGACTTAAGTTTATGCTCATTCAGCTCCAGGTCCCCTCTTAAGAATACCAACAGTTTCTCTTTTCCATTCTGAAAAGCAACCGCCTTGATCGTATCCTGAGCGCGAACATTTAAGAAAGAAGCAACGTCTTCGATGGACTTTTTACCTGGAGTTGCCACTTCCTTTTTATCCTTAGGCCCTTTTGGAGAATCCTCTGCCTTTGCAATAAAAGGAGTTTTTTCACTATTAGAATTATAACCGCAGTCTCCGCAAAGAAGAAGTGTCTCTTCTCCAATAGGCGAAACCACCATAAATTCCTCAGAAGCGGAACCACCCATTGTTCCTGAATCCGCTTGGACTGGGATAGTCTTCAAACCGCAACGTTGGAAAATTTTGCGATAGGCGGTTCTCATTTCCTGGTAAGTAGCATCTAAAGAAACATCGTCCAAATGATAAGAATATGCATCTTTCATAATGAACTCTCTAGAACGAATTACTCCGAATCTAGGACGGATCTCATCTCTAAACTTGGTGTGGATCTGATAAACATTAATAGGCAGATCCTTATATGATTTCAGTAAAGGTTTTACTAAATAGGAGAAGGATTCCTCATGAGTAGGTCCAAGTGCATACCATTGGTCATGGCGATCTTTTACTCGCATCATTTCCGGGCCCATAGCACTCCATCTTCCGGATTGTTCCCAAAACTCGGAAGGTGTCATGATCGGAAGTTCAAATTCCAATGCACCGGTTGCGTCCATTTCTTCGCGGACAATATTTTCGATTTTTTTAAGGATACGTAATCCTAATGGTAGGAAAAAATAAAAACCAGAGCCTGATTTTCTAACCAGACCAGCTCGTATCATCAGCCTATGGGAAGCGACTACCGCGTCCGAAGGATTTTCTTTTTCCGTAGGTACTAAATATTTAGATGCTCTCATGACTCTCGATTATCTTAAGAAATCGTGATAAGTCACATAGAGGCCCAAGGATAAAAGGAAGAAGAATCCTAATCTCAAAACTTGCTCTTGAACAGCCATCGGCAAAGGTCTACCGGCGATCGCCTCGTATGTGAAAAAAACGATATGTCCACCGTCGGCTACCGGAATCGGAAGTAAATTCATAATCATTAAAGCGATCGAAATAAATGCCACGAACTGAAAGTAAGAGAAAAATCCATCCTCTAAGAATTGAACGGAAACTTTAGCAAGCCCTACTGGACCAGAAACGCTATCCTTGACTTTCAACCTTCCGGAAAAGATCATCCCGAGCCCTCTCAGGTTATCGCTGATCATTTTTCCTACGTCTTTGCCGGATTGTAAGAATGCCTCTCCGAAGGAAAGTTTTCGGTCCATACTTTCCTCTTTTACATGCATCTTAGCAGTAAAACCTAAAAGACCGATTTGGTAGAATCCGAGTGTTGTGTCCCAAACTTGGCCCTGCACTTCTAACTGAACTCTTTTGCCAATTTGAGTCTGGACAGTCTTTTTAAAATCTTCCAGATCTGCAAAAGACTTACCGTTTATTTTCAAGCTTAGAAGTTTGAGCTTAATTTCAGGATCATGACTTCTGAGACTGATTGTACTGATAGGTATTTCAGGATACTTTCTATCTCGAACATCCTTTAATTCCACAACAAATGCGGCAAGAGGAGTCATTTCCACTTCCGCTTTTTCACGAGTCCAAGGATTAAGTAATGGATACGTTTTACGATCCACTTCCAATTTCACTTTTTCGTTTTGGAATTTTCCAAGAGTTCTTTGTAATTCAGGAACGGTATGAACTTCTATCCCGTTAACGGATAAGATCCTGTCTCCATCGTTCAGATAATCTAAGGCTCTGGATTCGATTGCTTCTTTGTTCAGTCTTGCTTCTTGTAACGCAAGTTCACGAGGGGAAAGTTTTGGATCTAATGCGGCCTTTCTTTCTCGTTGTTTTCTATATTCTGCTGCTTCTCCATTCGGATCCAAGAAGGAAAGTTTTTTCAAAAACCAATGACTGAGAGTAGAACCGTATCCGAAGTCCACTTGTACTAGCCTTTCTCCTGCAAAATCTACTCCTATTTGAGGATCTGCAAAATGGAACTCTAGTTCTTTCCCTTCTCTCTCTACTTTGAGTTGGATATCTTTACCGCGAGCAAGCCCGAGCTCCGATAATAATTCGTATTTGGATTCAGTTTTAGTCCCATTCACGGAGATGATCTTATCTCCGCTTCTTAAACCAGCTTGGTATCCGGAAGAATATTCTGTGATCGCAGGTTCTATATAAATCTTAGTTCCAGCAGGAGAATAACCGATCGCATATAAACCGAAGATAATAAAAAATCCAAGTATCAAATTGAAAAGTGGTCCGCCGAAAACAGGGATCATTCTTTTCAAAGGTGGAGTAGATAGAAACTCTCCTTTCTCTCCTTTTAAGGCCCCACTTTCGTCCCCTTTAAAAAGAACATAACCGCCTAACGGAATTCCAGTAACCTGAAAAGTGGTCTCACCAATTTTCTTTTTCCAGATCCCTTTTCCGTAACCGATAGAGAAGATCCTGGCTTTTACTCCTACGACCCAACCCATGATTAAATGGCCGAGCTCGTGTATAAAAATACAAAGGGCCAACATGAATACAATGCCTAGAATATCTGCTAACATAAATGCACTACCTTATCTTTAGAAAAATGGAAGGCCAATTCTCTGGCCTTTCTATCCGCTTCTTCGTACCCTTCTAAATCATTCGGAAAAGTATTTGGGATCTTTTCCAAAACATTCCGAACTAGAGAAGGTATTTCGGTAAAAAGTATTTTACCTTGTAAGAATAATTCCACAGCCACTTCGTTAGAAGCATTAAAGATAGAAGGAGCAGTACCTCCTGCTCTTCCAGCCTCAT
Organism: Leptospira venezuelensis; assembly: GCF_002150035.1. Classification (NCBI taxonomy): domain Bacteria; kingdom Pseudomonadati; phylum Spirochaetota; class Leptospiria; order Leptospirales; family Leptospiraceae; genus Leptospira; species Leptospira venezuelensis. The sequence goes on from NZ_NETS01000008.1 coordinate 447,416, forward strand.
AGGCCAATGCCAAGCCCGGATATCTTTCCATATCAGGCTCTAAAAAATCCAAAGTTCCCCAAGATGTAGCAGGATGCGATCTCAGTAAATTCGGAACCATTTTAGGATAATATAATGAATGCGCCACTGGAAAGATCATATCCGGATAAGAAGCATATACAAAACTTGCTCCGTCCTTGGTTTCCACAAGACCGTGAGCTACACTTTGAGGATGAATCACAACGCCTATCTTGTCATACGAAAACCCGAAAAGAAAATGAGCCTCGATGACTTCTAATCCTTTATTGATCATTCCTGCAGAGTCGATCGTAATCTTTGGGCCCATATTCCAGGTAGGATGTTTTAAAGCCTGTTCAATTGTTACTTTTGGAAGATCTTCTAAAGCAAGTTTACGGAAAGGTCCGCCGGAAGCAGTTAGGACTATCCTTTCAAGTGAGTCCTTCTTCATATTTTCCAAAAGCTGGAAAAGTGCATTATGTTCTGAATCTACTGGGACCAAAGACGATTTAGAATTTTCTAATAAACTTTTGATAAAAGGTCCGCAGCTTACCAAGGTTTCTTTGTTCGCGATCCCTATTTTTTTACCTGCGCGAATTGCGGCAACAGTTGGACGGACCCCACTTGCACCTACAACTGCTGTAACAACGGTTTCTATTTCCGGAGCCGAAACGATCTCTTCTAAACTTTTAGATCCATACAGTATATTTGTATTTCCGATCTTATTTCCAAGTATAGTTCTATCTGCAGTTTCAGAACTGATACATAAAACATCCGGTTGGAATTCCTTCGCGATCAATTCCGCTTTTTGTAAATTGGAATGTACACTGAAAGATACTAGCCGAAACTCTTCCGGAAATTGGCGGAGTATTTTGAGAGTAGACTCTCCTACCGATCCGGAGGCACCCAGTATAGAGACGCCTCTTTTCATATTGTTAGTTAGACCGGAAATCCCAGAGCGACCTTGATCTGGAGATAAAAATAAAGGATAGGAACTGTTAAAAGTAAAGCATCAGCTCTATCCAAAATTCCACCGTGACCAGGGATCAAATTCCCCGAGTCTTTTACCTTAGCATCCCTTTTCATTGCAGATTCCAATAGGTCCCCAATGATACCAACAAAAGATAAAATTAAAGAAGTTAAAAATACTTCTGCACCTGAAACTAAAGGTGCAACTCCTGTGCTTCTTTCCCAGAGAATATTGAGAAGAAATACTGAACCGATCGCAACTATGATCCCTGAAACATAACCTTCCCAAGTCTTTTTAGGAGAGATCGCAAGTCCTGCAGGATTTCGACCGAACCAACGTCCGCCAAAATATCCACCCACATCGGTCATGAATGTTGCAACCGAAACCAAGAACACATAATAGATGCCTTGGTTCATTCCCAAAAGAAGAAATAAATGTCCGAGTGGAAGTGCTGCGTAAACTACTCCTAAAATTGTGGAACTTACTGAGAAGATCGCACCATCCAGGGGCCTTCTCAAAATCTGAAGAAGGAAACTAAATAAGAAAAGTAATACAAAGGAGAAGGTCACAGCATCAAAACTAGGAACAAACAGTTTAATGTGTCTTTGGAAAAAGATCGGAGGCTCGAATTTGTTCTGAGAAGCTACAAATCTAAAATAATAAATTAATAATATTATAATAAAGAAGAATATTCCAGTTCCTTTAAAGGGCCTTCCGTCCTGACCTCTGTCAGAAAGCCTATAAAATTCCGTCAGACCTATTACTCCTGCGACCAGAAGTATTATCAGGGTTTGTAAATAATAAAAATCCCTGTAAAAGATCATGAACAGGTAGAGGGCTACGAGCACAGCCGCAGAAAGGATCCTTTTTGTAGTTTCACCCATTCTCTAAACCTCCGAATTTTCGGGTCCTTCTAGCGAACCAATCCAAAGCCTCTCTGAGATCCTTGTCTCCGAATTCAGGCCAAAGATTTTCCGTAAAAAAAAGCTCCGCATAAGCGGATTGCCATAGAAGGAAATTGGATAATCTCCTCTCCCCTGCAGTTCTAATCAATAAATCTACCGCCGGAAGGGGGTACGTATACAAATATTTTTCGAGTTCTTTTGTGCTGATCGGTTTTTGGATGGAGATGGACTTCTTCTTTCTTTCTTCCGCTACTCTGGAAAACGCGCTTAAAATCTCTTCTTGGGACCCGTAATTTAAACAAAAGTTCACAGTTAATTTGCGGTTTTTGCGGGTAACCTCAGCAGCATGATCGATTTTAGATAAAACCAGAGAGCTTAATTTCTTTCTAGAACCCGAATGTAATATTCTGATCCCTTTTGCATTGATCTTTTCTAAACGGGAATCTATAAATTCCACCAATAGATTGAATATGGATCTGATCTCTGTGATCGGACGTTTCCAGTTTTCAGTGGAGAATGCGTAAAGAGAAACTACTTCGAGACCTAAGGAAAGACTGGAGTCCATGAGACGATCAATTGCGTCTGCACCAGCCCTATGCCCTTCTGATCTGGAAAGTCCTTTAGATGTCGCCCATCTTCCGTTCCCATCCATGATGACGGCCACGTGACGGGGAATTTTCTTTTTGGAAGAAGCCAAGCTTAGACCGTAGTGATTTCCTTCTCTTTTTCAGCGGTAATTGCGGAAACTTTATCTATATAAGAATCCGTAATTTTTTGCACCTGGTCTTGTAGAGTTTTTAATTCGTCTTGGGAAATTCCTTCGGAATGTTTTTTAAGATCTTCCATCGCATCGCGGCGGATATTCCTTACGGCGACCTTCTTCTCTTCCGATTTGGATTTAACCACTTTTGCTAATTCTTTACGTCTTTCGCCCGTAAGTTCTGGAATAATAATACGAATTACAACCCCATCATTCGTAGGTTGTAGTCCTAACCCAGAGGCTTGGATTGCCTTTTCAATATCTTTCATAGTCCCCTTATCATAAGGAGAAACTACGAGAAGTCTAGGCTCTGGGGCGGAAATATTTCCCAACTGATTGATTGGTGTTGGAGTTCCGTAGTATTCCACTCTAAGATCTTCGATCAATGCAGGGTTGGCCCTGCCCGTACGAACTCCCGCAAAATCCTTTTTCAGGAGTTCCACGGTTTTATCCATCTTGGATTTCATTGCGTTGATTATATCTTCATTCGCCATCGATCCGAATATCCTCCGAGTTAGAAATCAGGGTACCTATTTTTTTGTCTCCGAGAACCAAATCTTTTAAATTGCCCCGCTTAAAAATGTCAAATACGATTATTGACATATTGTTTTCCATACAAAGACTGAGGGCAGTAGAATCCATAACTTTCAATCTTCGTTTAATGGATTCCATAAAGGAGATATGAGTGTATCGTTTAGCACTTGGATCTTTTTTAGGATCCGCTTCGTAAACACCATCCACCTTAGTGGCTTTTAGGATCACTTCACATCCTACTTCTACCGCTCTTAAACTTGCTGCAGTATCCGTAGTAAAATAAGGGTTACCTATTCCACCAGCAAAGATCACGATCCTTTTCTTTTCTAAATGTCGGACCGCTCTGCGGCGGATATAACTTTCTGCGATGGAATGAATATCGATTGCTGACTGAACTCTAGTATAGAGTCCTTTTTTCTCGCAGGCATCTTGTAGTGCCAATGCGTTTTGGATGGTAGCGAGCATCCCCATATAATCTGCGGTGGCTTGGTCCATCCCGACCTTAGCGAGATTTGCTCCTCGGATCAGGTTTCCCCCTCCGACTACCAGAGCAATCTCTACTCCTAAAGAATGAACTTCTTTGATCTCTTCTGCAAGTGAATGGGCTTTATTACTATCTATCCCAAACTCTCCCTCTCCGGCAAGTGCCTCACCGGAGAGTTTTATTAAGATCCGCTTATACTTAGAAGTTTCTTCGGCCAAGGTTTTACGCGCCGCCTACCTGGAAACGAGCAAAACGAGCTACGATGATATTTTCACCGAATTTCGCAATAGCTTCCTTAACCAGATCGTCAACGGTCTTAGTATTATCCTTGATGAAGGCTTGGTTCAAAAGGCATACTTCAGAGTAATACTTTTTGATTTTTCCAGGAATGATCTTCTCGATCTGTTCTGGTTTTTTACCTTCTTCTTTTAATTGAGCTTCCAAAACCTTAGTTTCACGCTCGATATCTTCTGCAGGAACTTGTTCTTCGCTTACGTATAGAGGAGCCATAGCTGCGATTTGCAGACAGATCTCTTTTCCGAGAGCTTCGAAAGCCTCGTTACGTGCAACGAAGTCAGTTTCAGAGTTGAGCTCGAGTAGAACTCCGATCTTTCCGTCTCCGTGGATATAGGAAATATTTCTTCCTTCTTTGGTTACGCGTCCTGCTTTTTTAGAAGCCTTAGCGATTCCCTTTTCACGCAACCAATCTGCAGATTTGTCTAGATCGTTATTATTCTCAACAAGAGCCTTTTTACAATCCATCAATCCCGCACCGGTGCGGTCTCTTAGTTCCTTAATAAGGTCGGTAGTAGATGCTGACATGATCTTCCCTCTTACTCGCCTTTATCGATTTCAATAGCGGCTGGAGCTTCAGGAGCCGGAGTGGCTGCTGGTGCTGCAGGTGTTTCTTCTTTTTTAGAAGAAGCAACTGGATCCTCGTCCATAATGAACTTACCACTTTCGTCGTATTCACCTTGGTATTCCAGAGCAAGAGCTTCTGAATCCAGATCTTCGCTGAAGCGAGGTTGTTCTACAACTCCACCTGTTCCTTCAATGACCGCGTTAGACATGGTTTCGAGGAATAAGGAAATCGCACGGATCGCGTCGTCATTACCTGGGATTGGATAGTCGATCAATTCAGGATCACAGTTAGTATCAACTACTGCGAAAATTTTAAGACCAAGCTTACGAGCTTCTTTTACCGCAATCTCTTCTTTTTTAGGATCGATCACGAAAAGAACTTCAGGAATGCTATTCATGTCCTTGATCCCGCCTAAAGTTTTGCGGAGTTTGTCCAATTCTCTACGAAGAGATAGAATTTCTTTTTTAGTTTTAACTTCTTTTTCGAAGCTATTATCCGCTTCCATTCCCTCTAGTTTTTTCAAACGAGCGATGGATTTTTTAACTGTATTCCAGTTAGTTAAAAGTCCGCCCGGCCAGCGGTTATTGATGAAGAACATGCTGCAACGGATTGCTTCTCTTTCGATAGCTCCTCTTGCTTGCTTTTTAGTTCCAACGAATAGGACTTTTTTTCCTTCGGAAGTAACCTTCTTCAATGCGTCATATGCTTCTTTAGCTTTTTGAACGGTTTTTTGAAGGTCGATGATATGGATTCCGTTTCTTGCTGTGAAGACATACGGAGCCATTTTCGGATTCCATTTTCTTGTCTGGTGACCGAAGTGAACTCCGGTTTCCAGAAGGTTTTTCATGGAAATTACTGACATGAGTTGTTTACCCCTTTTTTAGTACGAAGAACAATGTCGCCACAAGTCCCAAGAGACTTGCAGGGGTAACTTGTGCTTCGACTTTAATTACGTAAAGTTCCAGCCGAACCGGTTCTTGTAAGAGGTAGACGGAGAGGATATGGACCCCAAAAACGTTGTCGATAATTACTCCGACTACGGCTCCGGCCAAGGTTCCTAATAAGATGGCTAATGCGATTTTGGCCGCTTTTCCGCCGTCCATAGGTCGTTTCGGGCTAGCAGATACCAATTTTTCAGGTCGGACCGAAGGGTCAATCCTTATTAGGAAGGATCATCTCGCAGTTACCTTCGAAGATCACTCCATCAGCAATTTGCAGTTTTGCAGTCTTGATGTTTCCGTTTACTTTTCCGCTCGGAAGCATTTCTAATCTTTGGGTAGCGATCACATTGCCTGTGATCTCTCCGCCTACGATTACAGTCCCGGCCTTGATATTGGCTCTGACCTTAGCTCCTTCGCTAACTAATAAAAATCCTTCGGATTCTATTTCTCCCTGGAATTCGCCTGAGATTTCCAAAGGTTTTTTGAAGTTCAGAATTCCTGAAAAATGGGTTTCTCTTCCTAAAACTGTGGAGATAGTCCCGAATTCGGTTACAGTGCGGCTTGGTTTGGATGCGGTTGAGGCTTTTTTTGACATGATACCAGATTATTTCGTTTTCATCTCGAAAACCCCATCCCAATCTTCAGGTGGAGGATTCGCGATAAATGCTTCGCAGCGTCCTATGTATTTTTTAGAAGGCCCGTCGTTAGGAGTGATCTCTACTGCCTTTTTGAACAGTTCCCAAGCTTCCTTGAACTTTCTATTCTTGTACAGTGCGAGACCTTCGTCGTACAATTTCAGAGTTTGTTTAAAAGACTCAGTGACCATGAAAGCTCACTCCTTATAGAGAACGACAACCGCAGTGGAATAATTTTCCGCATGGCTGATGGATACGGAAACACCGCTATAGCCTTTCTCGAGGAACAATTCTTTCGATTTTCCGTGAAGTACCAATTCTTTTTTTCCAAAATCTTTCCCGAAAAGTTCGATTTCTCTCATATCAAGAATCACCTTATCTCCGGGTTCTATGGCCTTGATGAATGCTTCCTTCACGCAGAATCTTCCACTAAGATGTGGAACTGGATCTTTTCTACCCGAACAGTACGCTATTTCCGTTTCTGAAAATACTCTTTTCAGAAATCTTTCTCCATGTTTATCGAGTAAGTCTCTGATCCTGGAATTTTCTACTATATCATTCCCGATAGTGATCTTCATTCTTCCTCAGGCTCCGGCAGAGGTTCTTCCGAGCCTGGATCCGAGTTTCCATCTCCGCCATCTTCACTTCCAGTTCCACCTGATCCAATATCTGGACGGACTCGATATAGGATAGAAATTCGATCTGGGAAAACTCCCTGTATCTCTACCGATTTGAGAATCGGTGCTTTTTCCAAACGGATTTTTGCAACGACAGGTTTACCGTCCGGAAGGATCTTTTTAGTTTTCGGATCGTATTTATGAGAACATACCACACTTGCATTCAGACCTTTAATGATCTGGATACTTCGTAACGGAGTTTTGGATTGTAGTTTTACAGAAACTTCCTGCTCCGAGAATTCTGCTTCTAGATTTTTATCCAAGTTCTGGCATTTCACAGGAACACCGAGGACTATACTTTCTCCAGGAGTAGAAGAATCGGCTACGATATTCACTGTTACCGAAACTTCTTTTATATTATCCCTATATCTCAAACCCGCAGGAAGATCCGGCACTTTAAATTTCTGAGTGAACGTTTTGGTTTTATCCTTCAAAGAAATAGAAGGTAGATTAACTATCCTCCCGACCTTATCGAACTCGGATGGATTACCTACAACAACCAGGCTCGTAGGAGAAACGAAATGAGAAGATTTGATATAATCTTTAGGAGGATCTCCAGCAAGTTTAGGCTCGATGATTAAAGTCCTGCTCACATTTGATTCAACTATGATCTTCACTTTTTCTTTTCCAGGAATTTTAGAAATTCTTAATCCCGGAGTAGTCCCCCCAAAGCGGACCACATTTACATTATTCTCACCAGGATGAAGATCAGTAGGAGAAATATATGCCTTTAAGGAAGGAGTGTAGAAGTTCACATAGTCGCGAACTCCTTCTACCTTAACTGGAAAGGTAGTATCAGATCCTTTTGCGATGATGAGTCCACCGGTAAGTTTAGGGTATTCTATCTTTATATTTACTTCTCTTACAAGAATTTTAGAATTTTGTAAATTGATATAGAATAATGTGGCAAGAATAACAGAGCCAAGTTTTGCCTGCCAGTTATTTAGAAGGGCCTTAATCATTAGATTCCCCTACTTCTTCCGATTCAAACTTTTTGTCTGCATTCGGATTTCCCGGTCCCGCTTTCTTCTCCTGAAGGATTGTATTCAAAAGATTTTTTAACTCGATCGGTTTTACCGGGTGGATCATTTCCCCGTCATGACAGACTGAAATTTCTCCAGTCTCTTCAGAAGTAACAACTATAACTGCATCAGATTCTTCTGCAATTCCAAGCGCTGCTCTATGTCTTGCACCCATACGAGCATCATCCAAATTTTGGGCCATAGGCAAAAAAGCACCGGCACATGCAATACGGTTTTGCTCAATGATGACCGCTCCATCATGAAGAGCAGTGTTCTTTTTGAATATGGTTAGAAGAAGGCTTGTAGAAAGAATTGCATCCAATTGGACAGCCTGTTCGGCGATATCTTTCAAACTATGTTCTCGAACGATCGCAATCAGAGATCCGGTTTTGTTTTTTGCCATGATCTTAGAAGCTTCTACAATCTCATCCAGATCAGTGGCAGTTTTCAAAAGGAAAGGACGGAATAATCTAAGCCTTGCCATATCACCGGTAATCTTACGAAGTTCTGGCTGAAGTAGAACTATGATCGCAAACACAAGTGCTGGACGAATATTATCTATGATCCAATCTAAAAGTTCAAAATTGAGGGTCTGGGCAAAAATACCAAGAACCCAAATAAGTCCGATCCCCAAAAGAAGCTGAACCCCTCTGGTTCTGCGGATGGTAGAATAGAATTGATAGATTAAAAAACTAACTATCAGAATATCCAGGATCATCACGATCCCGAACTTATCACTTTGGAATAAACTGATGTTTTTTAAAAAATCCATTTCAGGAACCTTATAACCCTAATACGGAAAACATATCATAGAGGCCTTTTTCTCTTCCGATTAAAAATTCAGCCGCTTTTACGGAACCAACTGCAAAAGTTTTTCTGTCTTGTGCCTTATGTGAAATTTCCACTCTTTCTTCTGGAGTGAAAAAATAGACAGTATGATCTCCTATCACTTCTCCCGCTCTAAGAGTATGGATCGCTATTTCTTTCGGATCTCTTTCAGGAAGAATTCCATGTCGACCATGTACAATATTTGACTCTGTCCGAGATAGAGTCTCCAAAAGGATTGCTTTTAGTTTTTCTGCAGTTCCGGAAGGAGCATCTTTTTTGTGGCGATGATGAATATCCTGGATCTCAATATCAGCTAGATCACCCATTACTTTTGCGGCGATCTCAGTCAGTTTAAAAAGAAGATTCACCCCGATGGACATATTAGGAGAATACACGATCGGAATAAATTTAGAAGTTTCTTTTAATAATTCTTTATGAGTTTCTACGAGACCAGTTGTTCCAACCACAACAGGTTTTTTGAATTCTTTGCAAGTAGATAGAACATCCGATAAAACTTCTCTAATTGAAAAGTCGATTACAGTATCACATTCAGAAATAGATTTAGAAAGATCGTCCGAAAACAAAATTTCATTTTGCTTGAGACCGGAATGTAAGCCGGAATCCAAGCCTAGATAAACGGAACCCTTACCTACTACCGCAGCGGAAAGTTCCGAAACTTTAGACCCAGAAAGAACTTGTATAATAGCCTTCCCCATTCTTCCAGAAGCGCCAATGACTGCGACACGATTCTTGCGGGCCAAATCGAATTCCTTATTTATAACCTTTTGCGAGCAGTTCCGAAACCGTTTTTTTCAAACGATCCGCTCCAGGACCAGCACTTAGAGAAGTCATAGGAAGACGTATCTCACCGGAACAGAATCCATGCCAGCTCATCACAGCTTTGATCGGAATCGGGTTGGTTTCTATAAATGCTAATGCGAATAATTCTATAAAATCGTAATGGATCTTTTGAGCGGAAGTAATATCTCCCTTTTGGAAAGACTCCACTAATTTCACGAGACTTTCCGGAAATAAATTGGAGATCACAGACACCACGCCCTTTCCACCTAAGGAAAGAAGAGGAAGAGTCAGGTTATCATCTCCAGAAAGAACAGTCATCTTGTCTCCAACCAAAGAGATTAATTTGGACATTTGTCCAAGATCTCCAGTGGCTTCTTTCATAGATCTGATCTTAGGATGTTCGGAAAGCCGAAGAACAGTCTCCGGCAATAGATTCACAGAAGTTCTACCGGGAATATTATACAACATCACAGGCACGGAAGAATGATCCGCGATCTCTTTAAAATGAAGATATAATCCCTCTTGGGTAGGTTTATTATAATACGGATTAACCTGAAGTATTCCGTCTACTCCGTCTTTGCAGGCAGCTTCTGTTAGTTCAACAGCCTCTCTTGTAGAGTTGGAACCTGTACCGGCTACGACCAAAATCCTCTTTTTAACATGTTTTACAGTTTCGCGGATCAGTTCCGCGTGTTCTTCATGAGAAAGAGTAGGAGATTCGCCGGTGGTACCACAAGGCACCACCCCGCTTACCCTTGCTTGGATCTGTTTATCCAAAAGAGAAAAATAGGAATCATAGTCTATTTTCCCGTTCCGGAATGGGGTAATAATGGCAGTAAATACGCCTTGAAACATAATATATAAATTCCTGATCCCTGGGCGATTTGGCAACCCCTATTTGATAAGGGTCCGGACCTGAGCCCAATGAAAGACTGGATCTAGGAACTCATTTTCGGAGAGAGTGATTTCGTAAAAAATGAAGATGGTGATTCCGACAGTGCACGAGAGAAATATATGAGATACAAAAGAATTCTAATCACACCTGACAAATTCAAAGGTACTCTTAGCGCTGTTCGTGTTGCTCGAGCTATGTCTGTGGGAATATATTCGGTATGGGGAGAAACTACCCCTATAGTTGAACTTCCGCTCGCAGACGGGGGCGAAGGAAGTCTCGTTGCTCTCCATTCTATGCGTCCGAAACTGAAACTTCAAACTGCAATCCTTCCCGACGCTTGTAAACACAAGCGGAGCGTTTGTTATTTAACAGACGAGATATCTGCCTACTTTGAATCGGCCAGACTATTTTCTTTAAACTTTCGAGGCAATCGACAATATCCCATCCTTGATCGCATGAGCAGTGGAATTGGTAGATGGGTCCAACAAATGTTAGTCAGGAACAAACAGGAAATATTTTTGTTTCTGGGTGGTACGGCAATATGTGATGGAGGACTAGGAATTTTGTTCGAATTCGGCTTTCAACTGTTAGACGGTAAAGGACGTTCCATACATTCTCTTCGAAACTTACCGACCGCTCGAACGTTAATCCCTCCCCAAAATTTCATTTCTCCGAAGGGAAATATTACGTTACTCACTGATGTCACAAATCCTTTAGTTGGCCCAACGGGTGCTCCCCAATTATTTGCACCACAAAAGGGTGCTTCTAAAAGTGATGTTTCCCTTTTGGAAGACGGACTCGGACAACTCTCTATCCTTTGGGCAGAGTTTTCCGGACGAAACAATTTAGATTGGCCCAATGGGGTGGGAGCAGGTGGCGGAATAGCACTCCCCTTTCTTGGCATGTGGGGAAAGCGAGCTACACTCAAATCGGGCTCACATTTCTTTTTAGAAGAATCCGGCCTAGCTCACACGATTCGTGAGGGAGATTTGGTATTAACTGGTGAAGGCAGAACAGATGCAGGCACTATCTCAGGCAAACTTGTAGATGCTGTAGTTCGTTTGTGCAGACAAAAAGGTGCAGATTGTTTGATCATTAGCGGATCTGTTTCCGACAGAGATCGGTTAAAAGCAGAGAATTATCCGCAAATAGTTGCCGTTTCGTCTGACGGTGTTGTACCTTCACGTAAAACTGCTGCAATAAAATTGTCTCAAGCAGTTTCACGCGCTTTCGATGTAATACAATAATGTTTGTATCTTAATAATGATTACGAACCTGATCCATTCTCCAGCTAAGATAAATCAATACTCCCATTTCCAAAAAACCGGACCAAATAAATGTGGCAGAAATTCCTATCCGATCTGAAAAAAATCCGGATAAAATTCCGGAGAATGCAGGCACCAGAAGAAAGACCAGACTATAAAGAGAAAGTATCCTTCCTCTAATATGATTTTCTGTATTCTGTTGGATTCCAGCTGGGATCAGAGTTATGATTACACCGGTCATAAACCCAAAGACAAAAAAGCAGACAACAGTAAGCAGCAAACTTTCTGCAAGAAAAGGGATGAGTGAAAATAGAAAACAACTGAATAGCGCCGTTCCAAAAAGAATATGCCCCTTCTTCTTTAAACCATGAAGAAGAAAGGTAACCCCTCCTCCGATCACAAGCCCAACCCCTAAAGCAGAAAGTAAGGCTCCCCTCTCTCCTTCACCTAATCCTAAAACTTCTTTAGCATATTTTGGAAGAAGCACCTGTACAGGACCGACTAAAAGAACCACTGCTCCCATAAGGAGTAGGAACTGGGAAACAAGCGGAGAATTTTTTAAATAGGCAACCAACTCAGAAATTCCAGGCCCAGAAGAAGAAGTATGGCTTCTCTCCCTCATCTGAACCGGAATCAAGATCAAAAAGAAAACACTCAAAACATAAGCGGAACCAATACTCATAAAAACATATTTAAAGGAGAAGTATTCCTTAAAATATCCGGCCACCAAAGGAGCAAGGCCATATCCAAAAAGAACAAGAGTGTTTAACCAAACACTATGTTTTCCTATTTTAGAATGTTCTAATAGATCTCCAAGTATTGCAAATCTTCCAGGCATTACAAAAGAAAGCCCTATCCCAGAAAGAACCGAAGACACAAGAAGAAGGTAAGGCTTTCCAGGAGAGATCCATTCAAAATGTAATGCAAAAGCGGCAAATCCTGAACCGCAAGCCATTGTAATTTGAGCCACGGCAAGAAGCCATTTTCTGGAATGTTTATCCAGTAACCTTCCAGCAGTAAAACTCAAAAACAAAAGAGGAAAACATATAAAAAAGAATACCCAACCTGAGAAGGTATCCGAATTAGAAAGACTTTGGGAAAGAATAATAGCGGTATAATTGAACATATTTCCCGCGAGCAGGCCCAGGATAGAAGATAGATAATAAAAAAGAATCACACATGGATATTGAGAAAAATCATCTCTCCAAGCAAGCCTAAATTCAGAGGAGAAGGGCTTAGTTTGAAGAATCAACGATGTGGATCACGCGGAGCAACAGAGAGTTTTAAGGCCGAGCCATACACATCTACAGAAACGAAATCATTCAAATTTTCGATTATCAACTGTTCTCCGAAAGTTAAAGTTATATAAAGAAGCTATATTGTTTTTTTCTCCCGGAATTTTAACGCGCAAAGAAGGCAAAACAGATGTTTCAGATACATTCATTTTTCATTTATTATAAAATAATAAAGTATATCCCGGAACGAATCCAGCTCAGGTCGAATTCGATTCACCAGACTTTACGGACGCCCCCATTACCTCCGGCGATTCTGACAATTCCAGAAATCAAGGGATTTTAGCAGATTTTCCAGATATGTTACTTCCCAACTATATAGTCAAAATTGAAACGGTTCCTCCTACTTCTTCTATTTCTTCTTTCACTTTTCAAACAGGAGGAGCACTCGACTAACTGCGCCCTGGCGAATCACATATTCAGTCGATTAAAAATAGACTGAATCCCAAATTAGCCACTCGAGGAACAAACGAACACTGTTCAAAGTCTTAATTTGTGATATTATCACTCACACGAGGGATCAAAATAGTATATTATAAAATTTTAATTATATATCAAACCTTACATTCTAACACTGTTCAGTGAGAGGCCACTCATTGTAATATTACGGATGTTCAATATAGATAGAATTATTTTATAAGCCGAATATAATTGAAAATTGACTTCGAAATTCCAATCATCATGCTTTGACTCGAAGAGAATATAGAAATCTACTTCAATAGAGAGTGGAGTTAATTTAAAAATGAACATTCGAAACTTTTGGAAAATCCTAAGCGGGACTTTCCTAATCGTGGGAGCGTCTACGCTTTCGGCGCAAAGCCAAACGCAAATGTTTTCCAGACCCGGAGTAATTGGTGACTCCTTAAGCCAGGGTTTTTATGGCGCAACCGTAGAAGAAAAAACTCAGAACTGGGCTTACCCAGTTTTAGTATCCAAACAAGCTGGTTCGAACGTTTCGTATAACGTATTAAAAGGACCTTACTTAAACTTCGAAGATGTACTTAAAGGTGATTGTGGGGTATTCTGCATCGCTGCTTCCATCATTGGTGGAAACGGATCTACTGTTGGACTTCCAACACATGCAGGGATCACCGGAGCTGATTACACTACGGTTCTTCAAACTTCCGGCCAGTGTGAAAATATTAATGCAACTACCTGGGCTAAACAATGGTATTGGGAAACTTGGTATTGGTATACTTATCGCTGGGTGCAAGTTCCAGATTGTCAATCTCCGGATAAATTCCATCAATTCGGTTTGAGAAGCTCCGGAACCCAAATGCAAGTAATGCAAGCAGTAAAACCTAGCTTCTTATTTGGAACTGCGGCAGCAAATCATGTTCTCTGTACTGCTCTGAGTACTTCTACAGATTGTTTAGACCAAGCAAGATTTTTGAGAGATATCCGTTCTACCATGTCTAAAATGGCTGCTATCGGATCTATCAAAGGTGGAGTTCTATTCACTGTTCCTAATGTGACTTCGATCGCATTTTTGGAGAATTATAACGATCCTCAAGGAAGAGTAAATTATTCCGGTCTAAAAGCATTTTTCCGTTCTTCAGTCTCAGATCCTTCTCAAGTTCTGGATAAGAATGAAGTAGCAACAATTAGCAACTTCTTAACTTCTATAAATAATGAAGTGAAGGCTCAGGCAGTGGCTATGGGATTTGCATTAGCGGATCTTAAAGTTCTTTTCGACGACTTAAAAGAAAATGGTCGTTTGATCAAAAGCCCTTCCGGCTATAGTCCAGGTTATGCAAAAGCAAACTGGCCCCTTCCTGGCCAACCTGGTATTTTCGGATTGGACGGTGTGCATCCGAATATGTATGGTCACTCAGTTTTTGCAAACGAGCTAATCAAAGCGATCAATTCCAAATACGGGTATTCTATTCCGCAAGTGAGCGAATACACTGCTTGGTATTATGATTCTTTAAATCGTAATCCGGTTGACTTGAAAAAATTCCTGACAGACACTTTGTTCGGTCAGTTTATATCTTGGGTCATCGGAATTTTCGTTTAAGAGCTGACGGCTCGAAACCCGAAACAAAATTTCCCGCTCGTAAAGGGCGGGAAATAGTCTGTCAATTTTCCTAATTCAAATTTCCTATTTATCATAATGCAATTTTTTCGTTCTTATTGGCCCTGGATCTCTGGCGCAGTTATTTTTATCATTTGTATCTTATTTATATTTTGGCCCGAAAGAAAAACGAATTCTCCTAGTCTAGGAGAAGAAGCTTCTGAAATAGTAGATCGAAAATATGGAAACAGTAGCTTAGAATTCCCGGATGCTCCCCACCCTT
The DNA here is from genome assembly GCF_002150035.1 of Leptospira venezuelensis. Classification (NCBI taxonomy): domain Bacteria; kingdom Pseudomonadati; phylum Spirochaetota; class Leptospiria; order Leptospirales; family Leptospiraceae; genus Leptospira; species Leptospira venezuelensis. The sequence goes on from NZ_NETS01000008.1 coordinate 462,581, forward strand.
TCGAAGAAGATCCTGACCTAGAAGGCCCTGCTAAAAGACTTTGGCCAGCAGCCTTTAAAGAAAAGAAATCAGAAGAAGAAAGAGAAAAAATCCGAGAAGAATGGATCGATTTTGCCGCAAGATACCCTAAAAATATTTATATCCCAAGTGAATTCCGCCCTCAGCTTACCTCTGAAGAGGAGAAAAAAGCAAGAGAGCAATTGGATAAGGTTACTTCCGCTGAATCAAAGTTTGCTTTGTCGAGAAATGAAGGTAGATATGCTCAACCAGGATCCGTTCCCACTCGGCCTAGTGATCCAAATGTAAGTCCGGAAGAACAAAAGGCTTACTTCTCCTATAAAATTTCAGAATTAGAATCAAGGATACAGTTAGTTCAATACGCGATCCAACAAGGCAGAATGGAAACATCTCAGATCCCTCAAGCAAATTCCGATATTGCGGCTTGGCAGAAGGAACTGTTACAATTAAAACAAGCTTCTGAATCGGTGCCTAGATAATGTTTATGAAACTCAAAGTATATTCTATTTTCATGATATTCCTCAGATCGCTTATGCTCGGAGCGGTAGTTTTTAGTTTGAATTTTGGATGTTTTGGTCCCCCTCGTCCGGACCTTCTCCCCGAAGTTCAGGAAGAAGAAATCCCAAGCCTAGAACAAATTGTATCTGATCTAAAAAGCCAGAATCCAAGAACGAGGGCCCAGGCAATTTTAGAATTGGCCTCCAGAAATGAGAGAAAATACATCCCTACTGCTCGAGAATGGATGAGATCTTCTGAAAAGATTACAATAGGCCCAGCAATCTTAGCATTAGGCATTTGGAAAGATAGATCCTCACTTCCTGAAATATTAAACTTTTTAGATCCTAAATCGGGTGTCGATATAGGAACAGTTTTAGAATCAATTGCAAGAATGGAAGACTCTCAGGCAGGAAACCGTGTTTCTACTCTTTTAAACCATGAAGATGCAAGCATCCGATTATTGGCAGTGGATACTTTGGTTCGAATCAATGCTAAACAATCCGGAAAAATTATCCTAGCCTCCGCTAAAGTAAATAAAGATCCGGACAAGGCCAAAACGTTTGCAATGGCTTTAGGAAAGCTGAATATTTTTGAAGCGGAAGACTATCTTATAAATCTTGCTTCTCATTCCGAACCTGGACCCACCTTAGCAGCAACCTACTTAGCTCTTGGAAAAATCAGAAGTATAAAGTCTATTCCACTTTTAGTAAAAGCAATACAATCAAACTTCGATAAGGGAAGAGAAAATTCTTCTATTGCACTTATAGAGATTAAAGATCATAAAATTCTACCTTTGGTCCTCCCTATTTTAGAAAACCAAGATAGAGAAATCCGGTATAGAGCCGCAGATGTTCTAATTGGAATTCCAGATCCTGAGTTTTCTCCCCGTATTTTAGAAGTTTTGATCAAGGGTACAAATATAGCGAAGGCGCCAGCTTCTCATACTTTAGGTCGTATTAAATTTTTAAAAGCTAGAGCTGAGATAGAAAGAACATTATTAGACCCTAATATTCCAGATAGAGAGATTATTGCTCAGTCCTTAGGATATTTGGGCGATAAAAAAAGTATTCCAGTGCTTATAAAAATCCTAAAAGAAGATCAAACAGAAGCAAAATATGGAGCAGTCTGGGCATTAGGAGCCATAGGCTCAGAAGAAGGTCTTCCATATGTGGAAGAAGCTTGCAAATCTAAGGATCAAAAATTGGCCAAAATCGCATCCGAAAGTTTAGGCATGATCGCTTCTCCTAAATCTCTGACACTCTTGGATAAGAAGACAGAAGATTTTCCTGATCTAGCCCCAATCACTCTCGCAGCGATCACCTCTATTCCTGGAGAGGATTCTCGCAAAATTTTAGAAAAATATGCAGAAAGCGAGAATATTAATCTTCACCAAGTAGCGGTTTCTCAATTAGGAGCTAAGAAAGATCCTGCAAGTGTTCCTGTCTTAATTAAATTACTTCAAGAGGATTCCACATCTCGAAATAGGAAATTGCTTATTTCTGCGTTGAAATCTGTTACGGGATTGAAGTTCATTTCAAAGAACGAATGGATCAATTGGTATACTTTAAATTTTTCTAAAAAACATCCGTAAGTTTTATAAAAGTAAGTAATTTCGTCCGAAAACTTCTTAGCTAAAAATCCAAGACTTTTCGGACGAATAGAGAAAATAAAAATTACCCGTTGCAAGAAGACATGAAATACAAGATGACCGCAATTAAAGGAGGAAGTCCTTGGATGATCGCTGCCCTTGCCATCGCTGGCCTAGAAACTAATAATACAAGTCCTGCGCCAAAAACGGAGAGGCAAGAGAATGCCAAGATAGCAGGAGCATAACCGGGATGAATTTCGAAAAAGATCGCTCCGTATAGTGCACCGGCCGCAAGAAATAAATTATAAAATCCTTGGTTTAAAAAGACACCTTTCATCGCTTCTGCTAATTTTGTGTCCGTTACTCCGAATCTTCTGTGAATACGAGGACGCATCCATAATACACTTTCCATAATGAAGATCCAAACATGTAATAAGCCGACGATGGCTGCTAAAATCCTTGCTGCTAATATCATTCCAATCTCTCCCAGGATATAAATCCTTGGGAGTTTTAATTCAGTATTCTTTTTTGTAAAGAGGAATCTTTGTTAAATCTTTCACAAGTAATCCTGATAATTTCAGAAAAACCAACCGCCTTTATTAAATAGGGAGAATAACACAATTTCAAAGATATTTCCTATTAATTATCTATAGTTTAATAGAAATTGTTTTACATTTTCATCTTTACAAAGTTATCCAAATTTAATGCAATTGGTTCGGTATAATGAAAATTTAAAGTTTTTACTTTATAATATTTCTATATGCAAAATATTTAAAACACGCTCTTTTTACACCAATGGCATTCAGACTAAACCTACATAATCCAATTTTAATCGTCGAAGATCAGGTAGAAAATAGAGATCTTATCGCAAGATTAGCCAAAAGTTTCGGCGTAGATGCAGATACTGCTCCAGACGGAAAGATAGGCTGCGAGATGGCGGAGTCAAAGGAATATTCTCTGTATTTGGTTGATCTCGAAATGCCAGTTATGAACGGATTTGATTTTATCAATAAAATAAAAGAAAAGAAACCTGACTCCCTATTTATCGTTATTTCCGGGAATGAAATTCCTGAAATTATCATCAAGGTGATGAAATTGGGCATATTCGATTATCTCATTAAACCAATCGACAGAGAAAGATTATACCAAGTGCTGGATAGGATTTCGGAATTTGTACGTTTAAAAGAAAGCGAAAGGATTCTGATACAGGAAAACGAAGAACGTCTAAAGGCTCAACTAAATTGGATCTTATACAAACAATCATGGCTTACCGATTTGGAAAAAAATATAGATCTTTCCAAGAGCACACTCAATAATCTAAAACAAAGTTTTTTTAGCGGAGGAGGTTTCGGAGCAATAGTAAGCATAGTAGAAATGCTTCAAGCAAGTGCCAAAAAAGAAGAATCATCTTATATTTTTTCTTCCGACATAGTAGAATTACTTTTTGAGAATATATATTATACCAAAAAAGGGCTTCATTCTCTCGAAAAAAGTTTAGAGATACTCAACAAAAACTTTCAAGACTCTCTCCAAAAAACAAATAGCGAGCAGATCCACGGATTATTAGAAAAATCCAGATTAAAGTTAGAAAACTCTAATCTAAAATATAAGAAAAAGAAGAATGTACTAATTCCTCAGATTTCACTTCCCACAAATGGATATTATATAGATGCGGATACGGATTCGCTCAGCAGGATATTTACAGAACTATTAATTAATGCTTTTAAATATTCTTCTAAAAATTCGGTCATAAACATATATATCTCCGCTTCAGGAGGATATTTGAATATCAGCATGAAAAACGAATTTGATCCACAATCAATTCCAGGGATTCCGAAAAATAAAGAGCTACTAGTCAAACAACCATTCTATCGACTCGCCGGTTTTGTGGATGAAAATCTGGAAGGAGAAGAATATTTTACCGGTTTAGGATTGACGATTGTGGACTTTGTAATAAAAAAACATGGCGGGATTTTCTCTATACATAATGTTATCGATCATTCTCTTGGAGAAAAACCTGTCGAAGTGGTACTTGCCACAGTTTCATTGCCTATCGTAGATTGATGTTCGAAACCACAAATCTGATCCAGTATCTAAAAGCCGCTACTATCGCTCAGCTGGGCTTTCTAATCTTAAACTTTTTGGTCCGAGTAAAGCTCAGCACTCGAAGCATTCTTGGAAGTTTATTCATTTCTTCTTTGATCGCTTATTTCATTTGTCCTTGGTTAGATCATTCTTCACACATATTCGTTCTGATACTTGTCCACACAGGGTGCTTTTCAGTTTCTATTCTATTTTATCTATTTGTATCCAGCTTATTCGAAGACGGTTTCAGGCTGAAAATTTGGCACGGAGTATTATTTCTTGCTCTGAATATATTTTGTTTTTATGTTTTTATAATTTCGAACATCAGAAACCAAGAATCCATCTTCGCTAAAGTTCTATTTAGTATGCCTCAGGTATTTTATCTTGGACTTATCTTACTTACCTTAGGAAGAGTTTTAAAGGATAAGAATATAGATTTATTAGAGTCCAGAAGAGAATTTAGGGTCGTCTTCTCCTGGGTTACGGGGCTTTACAGTATGTCTGTCGTATTGATGGAAGTAATCACCAAGGACGCTGGGTATTCCGCACAATTAGATCTGATCAATTCTTCTTTCATATTTGTTTTGGTATTTTTTATCTCATTTAGAATCTTTCAATTTAGGGAGAATGTATTTCCGAATGAAGAAATACAAAAGGAAGAAGTAGCTGAAGATCCTTTAGATGAAGGTCTTCTCGAAAAATTAGATTCTCTCTTAAAAGACCAAAAGATATTTCTAAAAGAAAATCTAACTATATTAGCTTTGGCCAAACAGTTAAACGTTCCAGAAAAAAAAGTCCGTAGGCTAATCAATAAGGGACTGGGATACAGAAACTTCAATGAATTCCTAAATCATTACCGAATACAGGAAGCAAAGTTTATACTCTCGAATCCTGACAAAAACGATTTCCAAGTGCTTAGGGTTGCAATGGATTTAGGCTATGGTTCCTTAGCACCTTTCAATCGAGCTTTCAAAGAAATAGTTGGAATGACCCCAAGCGATTTCAGAAAACAAAGTAATACTGTAAAATAGCCGATCGAATCCGGAATCGATCAGATATTGTCCGAAATCCATCGGATTCAAATCGGAAAAAATGTTTAAATGATCCATCAAATCCTACACAGGAGCAAAGGATCAAACATGTGCTTTCACAAACAATTATTTCAATACATGATGGATTTGGTTCCCCAAATCCCAATCATATTCTTAATAGATTTTCTAAGATATTTTCTATTCGCCGGATTGGCTTTTTTAGTGTTTTATATTTGGAAACATCCGTTTCAATCTAGAAAAATCCAAGAGAAGAATGCAAAACCATCTCAATTTAAAAAAGAATTTTTATATTCTGTTTCTTCCGTAATCGTTTACACATCGGTAACTCTGATCGTATTCTTATTTAGGAAATACGGTTACTTCAAATTCTACGAACGTATAGAAGACCATGGCTGGGGATATCTGATCTTAAGCACAATATTGATCTTAGGAATCCAAGATTTCTACTTCTATTGGACACATAGATTAATGCACACTCGTTTATTTTATAAAAGAGTGCATAAAGTGCATCATGATTCAGTTACTCCTTCTCCCTGGACGGCATATTCTTTCAGTCCTTGGGAGGCATTGATCCACTCTTTGATCATGCCAATTGTGGCGTTAATATTTCCAATCCATCCTCTGGCTTTGATGATCTTTATGACCTTTCAAATTATTCGAAACGTCTTAGGTCATAGCGGTTATGAAATATTTCCGAGCTGGATGGGGACGAATAAGTTACTAAAACTAGTGAACTCAAATACCAACCATGATATGCACCACCAAAGTTTCCGTTATAATTACGGACTTTATACAACTGTTTGGGACTATTTATTCGGAACAGTACATCCGGATTACGAGAAAACTTTCGCAGAATTAACTTCTAAAAAACCCGAAGAAAGGAAATTACAAGAGAGTATAAGCTAATACTAATAACCAGAAATCGATCCGCGTCCGAAGCCAGGCGCGGATCATCCAATATATGTTTACTTCTTCCCATCATGGAAATCCTAAAAATATTTTATCTGGATCTATACAATTTCAGGCAACGAATATAGAGGAGAGAATCCTCCACCAGGAGTTCTGAAATTAGTAGTCTGACCTTGGTATAAACGACTAGCTAAAAGCAAAACTTTGTCATCGTAGATATACGCCCTTATATCCATTTTCAATTCTCTTTCTTCTCCAGAAATGGAAGTAACCCTTACAGAAGGCGGCACGAATTCCTGACTTATATATTCTCCATTCAAAATCTCGGAAAATTTAGTTTTAGTAAGTTTTCCACCGTAATAGGCGGCCTTACTTCCAAAACCTTCCTTAGGCTTAAAAAATATACGTTTTCTATTTTCCCAAAGTTTATCTGCATTTTCTAAATTTACTATGTTGGTAGAAGGGATAGACTTACTTAGAATTTCCGAATCTTTTTTATCGAGTCCTGCTTTTATAAGAAAATCTTGATCCGACAAAAGAGACAAATTTGATTTTCGGGCATAAAGTTCGTAGTCAAAAGGACTTGGAGTTAGTATTACATTTCCGTTTTCCCATGATTGACGGATTTTCAAATTCGGATCTCCCGAAAGATGAAAGTCGGTTAATCTATTATAGATTAGATCAATCTTACTCCCTTCAAAGAAGAGATCATTTCCGACTAAGATGATCTGACTAGGATCCAAAATTTCTGAGCGAATCCCTTTGGACCTAAACAAATCACGAAACAACAAGAATTCAGGATATAAAAACTGTTCGGATGGATTTTCATCTACGATTGCGATAAAGTTCGGTTGCCCCTCACGATTGTTTGCCATCCACTCTTGAATAAATATAGAATAGAATTTTTCTTCAAGATCCAGTAAGGCTTTTGCATTTGGCATCGCAATATCTACTGCCTTACAACATCTGATCTGTGCTTCCAAAAGTTTTAATTGTAAATAAGCTCCACCAGCATTCGTATTTACCTCTATAAGCTTAGGGCCTTCTTTTGTCTGATGGAAATCCAAACTTAAAAATACCCCACCAGTAATGTTCCTTGTACGATTTTCGCCGTTATAATTATTCAGGATCTTTTCTCGAACATTAGGTAATTTCAATGCTTTTCGAATGGAATATAGTATTTCCTGAATTGCTTCCTTATCCTTTTCATCGATAAACGAAGGAGTTTCGGAATAGAAATGTTCGATCCCTTTGGTTTTTATTTCAGAAACCGGAAATTTATGTATTTCTTCCTCCAAATACTCTTTGTTCAAAGTAGAGCAAGAGCATTTTTCGTTCAATATTTCCGCCAGGGTAGTTTCCATCTAAAATCCGCCTTACTACATTAGACATTAGTCAGCGCAAAAGGATCGGATTAGCCTGATTTTTTACACACTTAATAAATGGAAATTCCCAATCTAAATACTTGTTTAATCATTTGAAGAATTGGAATTTGATCATTCTATGTTTATCGTGTTGAGACCTATCAGCTGATTACAAAATTTCAATTAGATCAATAGATTCTTATTCGGGGACTTTAGAATAGTTTGCTGTCCAGGTAGCCTCACGGAAATTTACTTCCTAAGAAAGACCGTGCAAACTATATATTTCAAAGATACGAATGAAAAACCCAAATGTTATTCCGAAGGCGATTCAATTAAGATAAAACAATTTAGAGATATAGGTATTCCCACTAAGTATGTAGAAAGTTGGAAGGGTGCAATTTCAATCGGGCAATAAAAATTTTAAATATAGAATTTCTTAAATAAGGAAATGATTTATAGTGCCCATCATCCTGAAGAAATCAGTCTTATTCAAGAGGTCGATACTGAAATGGCTTATTTTCCATATCTTGTGAAAACCTAGCTCCATTATCTATAATGTCTCTTACTTCAGATTTATCCTTAGAAGAAATTTTCACAACTATATCCTTTGATACTATGTTAAAGTTCATCAATATTTTTCCCGAAGAGAGAACCATTCTGCAATTGCTACCTTTAGCACATATCAAAGAAACGTCTCCCTGCTCGACTGCATAATCAGCAAAATTAAAATAAATATTATATTTTGAATCAGATCTTTTCGTAAGAATTAAGTACATTGTAGAATCACCATACTCATTCTTATCGATTCTAAAATATAAACCGGAGAGGTCTGAATTATTTACATGAGTTACCGAAGTTGGCCGCTTTGCTTGAGTCGAATTAGGAACTGATATTATTAAAAAGATCAGTATAATTATTCTCTGAATAGGTAGATTCATCAGCAACCGCCACCCGCACCTCTGAATACTGAAATCACTCTATCCTGCTCTAAACTATAGATACTGTACCACCACCATTCGTAGCCAGAAGTTACAGTAAATATTTCCAAAATTCCATTATTATCTAAATCAGTGATAGCAAAGACAGTCTCGCGATCAGGAACATCCCTCTTTCCGCCCATAGAGTCGGTATAATAAAGGTTTTCGATTCTATTCTCTATAATTTTATCTATCCGAAATATTTGTAAATGACCGCTTTTATCTGGGTACTCAACCGTTTGTGTGGATATTGCATATTCAAAACCATTATGTTTAATACTTTTATATATACATTTATCACCCGAAACGCAGACAAAATTTCTTCCTGTGAATTCGCTCGGATTCTTCTCTTTAATTTTCGAAGAAGATAGTTCCTTTATGGCTTTAATTATAGATTGATTAGTTATATCTGTTACTTCAAATGAAGGCTTTGATATATCATCTATCCCAAGGAGAATTAAATCTTTCGAAGTTGGTTTTACTCCGTCGTAAATCCCCGAGAAATAATGCCCCTCCCAACATCCTGGCTCAGGTTCTTTAGTATAATCTGTCGCGAATTTTGCCCCCTTTATTTCACCTAAGCGACTCTGATTCGAAGAGATCACTAGTCCAGAATCAACTGGCATTTTTTTGGGGACTCTACTGATAACCTTTGACTTGATATAGTCATAGGTAGACGGTTCTCTTGGTACTCCATCTTGTAAAATGGATAAGACGGTTGCATTTAACTTTCCTTTTTCCAATTGTTCTGCGATACCAATTAATCCCGACTTCTTCTGGCCAAACAATAAACTTACATACTGACGAGAAACATATCCAATATTTCCATTTTCTGTTTTTACTTTGTACCAATAAATCGGCACTAATACATCTATATTCGGATATTTTTCTCTCGTTGTCATCATAGAAGAATCAAGAATCTCGAGACCAAGTCCGTTATTCATCACTTCTATAATAGGTTGATTTATCCCAGGATTGGCTCTAAGATTTACATCCGAACCGGATACTGCGTAAACGTATTGAAAGGGTTTCTTAACCAATTTTGTCGTTTTATCACAATGTAATATGCTTATCACCGAAAAAGCGAAGAGCATTAAGAGTATCAAATGGCTATTTTTAGAAAATCTCATAATTGATGGAGTTATTTAAGTGTAAAGAAAAGAGTATTGGAAAAATGAACTAATCCATACTAAACCTAATCTCTTTACCAGTATTATTACGAATATATACGGTTTTACTTTGTATATGCAATCTTCTATTTTCTTTGATTTCATGATCAACAATTTCCTGAAAATGTTCCGGGAAGTTACTAAATCTATAAAATTCACTACCTCCAGTTTCAAACGTAGTCAAGTCTTCAAAATCATAACTATTTTTTCTTTCTTTAAAATTACCGAGTCCAAGTAATTTCATACTCCCTTTATTCAGTATGACAAGCTTCTCTTCTAATTTTAAGCCAGGAGTATTAGCTTCGCATTTATTTTTGATTTTATTCAAGTCGCCGCCCTCCAATTGAAGAAATTTATAAAAATAGATATATAAAAGATCCTCACTCCAAAGATATTCGCCAATCAGAGCTCTTTCTTTTTTTATACAAACTGCTGGATCAATAATATAAATGGCAGTGCCATTTTTAGAAAACGCAAATGTATCTCCAGATCTGAGATCATTTACTCCAATTTTTTTCCAAACTCCAACCATTTCCACTGGGTAACGGGGAGCATCGTAATTAATTTCTTTCTTTTTATAACAAAATAAAGAAAGAAACGAAAAGATTATAATGAAAAGTTTATTAAGTTCATTTGGTATCTATCCCCTACATTCCCCAATTTGGCTACCTTTTTACTAGTAAGACAATCAAAGCCATAGACTTTAATACCTTTAAGAGCAGCATATTCATTCAGATATAAAATAGAGTTTTGAGGTTGAATATAAGAGTAACTAGCTATGAAGGAATATTTCAAACTCCTTTGTACGGCTTCTGCAACTTGATTGTTTACGGAATCCTTGGACCATCTATTTCTAGCCCAAACATTTCTTTTATTATCAACAGCCCTAGCTGAGTGGTTTATACTTTTTGAATTCGGGAAATATCTTTCTAAGTAAGGAAAACCACTATCACTAAAAATCGCTGTCTCCTTAGGTAAATAATCAAAGAAAGGTAATATAGTTTTACCTTGTTGATCTGGAACAGAGTTAAAGATTACTGCACCACCCTTTAGAGCCTGTGTCAAAATCAAAGAGCCTATTTGATATTTCCCCTTAGCTTCTGCTACTGAATCAGAAAGATATATACTTGAAGTCTGCCCTGAATGCTTGAACCTTTTACGAAAACCATTAGCTCTTTGAGAAGCAGAGAATAAAGCTAAAGTATCTGTGTGTAATACTGGTTTATCTTTTATAAAAGGTCCTAAATCGCCTGTTTCTGGCAGAATTTTACCTTTCCAAGCCTTCTTAATCTCTTTAACCATTTCTCCTTTAATAGAAGGAATAAGATCACTTAAGAATATCTGTAATCTTCTCTTTAGAAGCAAACTAGTATTCTTTGATACCCCTAACCTCCTTTGTATCTCTGAAGAAGATAAACCTAATGGAGATCTATATAATGCTTCTATAAATATATAGGAAAAGGTCCATAATGGAATCTTTAAGTGTTCTAAAGGTGTATTTTTAGTTAAAGATACCTGACAGTTACATTGGGAGCATCTAAGTACATTTTCTCTAGTAGAAACACCTTTAGTTAGAGGAATTTTACAAGTAGGACATTGTTTAGGATAACATTTAGTTAGGAGGTTTCTAGTAAGTTCAGTGTAATAGGTAAGATTTAGATTAGGAAAGCGATTGTTGAAGTGGTCTTTAGCAGTAAGAGGTTTTTCTCTAGTGGGTTTACTAGTTGGTAGGTGGTGACGGCGGGGTAATTCTGTGTTTCTTGGAACACTGGGCAAAACTTCGGAACCGAGAACTTTCCATAGGAAGGGTGAGGTTTCGAATGTTTGTGAGTTTTGCCCGTTGTGGAAAGAAGACTCAGAATATGGACTTTTAGAAACCTTCATTTCAGGCATTTTAATGTACTAATCATATTTTTGCTACTTTTTTATGTGGTACATTTGATTTTTAAGATAAGGAATATCAGGAATTAAATCACATTCTTACTTATATCCGAAGTCATGTTAAACAAAGAAGAGCAAGAAGGAAAACTTGGAAATATGAAAACATTTGTGACCCCAGCTTCTGCACAAGAGGATAGCATCACTTCTGCAAGACAAGTTTTCAGTGAATCAGAATCTAAATAAGCATACCTATTGTCACAACTCCTAAGCTCTCGAAACTCATTGTAGTTACTGGAATAGAGATCATCAGATTGGCATTCGTCTCGCAAAAGGGTTGTTTGTCCCTTTAACAGGATATCATTTCTATATTTGGGACCGCAGGATATAGCCTTTACCAGAACTGCATTCTGGTATTCAGAAAGCGCACGGCTTCTTGGGATTTTATAACTAGTTAATTCATCTCTCGCTTTCCAGAGTGGATCTATAATGCAACCATACAATAGGAGAGAGATTCCGATTAAAACAAATTTCATTTATTTAAACGTGATTACTTCTTTGACGAAGAAACATTATATTTAACATCTGCCGCTTGATAATCCCCACCTATTGCGAATGGAGTTAGAGCGGTTATTATTGCTAACCCATCAATATACGAATCATCTAAGACTCGAAATGATATACGATGAATTTCCTTGCTACGAAAAACAAGTCCTCGGCAATTGTATCGAATAAAACTGACACTCCCTTCCAATGCGATGCCTTTTAGCTTACAATTTTCTTTATCTAAGGTTTTATTATATTCATTAGAAAAATACGCTACTGCCCAGGAGCTACGATCATAAGCAGGTCCTTTTGCCCAGAAAATCATTTTACCATAGGAATATCCTCCCTCTGGAAGAACCAAACGCATCGGTTCATTAGTCTTAATTGGATAATAACGAACTACGGGATCAACTTCACAATTTTCTTCTAAGTTCTGCTCATTCCTGCCTAGACAAAACTTAATTAGATTCATTTCATCGTATTCAGGCATTAACGAATTATCTAAACTAATTTCCAGAACGACTTCCCTGCCAGGTGTAATTGAAGGCATTTGTTTTATGTAGGGATCTCTATTACAGGACCAAAATATGAAAAATATCACGATAAAGGATTTCTCGAAGGTCCTCATTTCATACTCCTCTCAATAGCTTCTTTCAAAGGAACTACTGCAAACCCTACGCGGTCGTTGCCTCGATAAATCAATACTTCCATTTCTTCTGGAGAGCCGAATGCTTTATTTATAGAAGGCAGTGATACATTAGTTGTCTTAGATGCCATCGGAGAATTAACATACTCGATATCATTTATTCTAAGAATTAGCGTCAACCCATTGATATCGGTGTCTTTTAGTTTGCTCTGACTTATAACTATTTCTCGATTATAGATCTCATCAAAACTTGGGTTCCATGTCCGAAAGGGAATTGTAAATATGCATTCAAAAAATGCCCCCACGTAAAACCCTAAGCTTAACGAAGCCCTCCCATAACCACGCCCGGTGTATCGTTTAAAAATTTCAGAATATTCAACCTTATAAATCTTTTTAACAGTTTCCTTTTCTAAAACTTTGTCTAAGTTTTCTTCAACTATCCCGCCATCAAAAGACAAATGTAGCATCTTATCTTTAAATTCATACGTGATTTTATACTGCTCTGATGATCTCGTAAACTTTTCAGATTTTAAAATCTCTTTTCTTAATATTTTCTTTCCGGATTCGCTTACGGTCAAGCAACCACTCAATGCGGAAATGATAATGAAGATTCTACCAAGAGCCAAAATTAAAGAAGAAGCTCGAATCATTTTATAACCACATTTCTTTTAATTTTGGAGATCGGGAGAGTCGGAAAGAGCTTTTAGAAATGTGACCAAAGACTCCACTTCGCTTACTGAAAAGTTTTTTCCTAACTGATAATAACCCATTAGTCGGACTGCATCTTCTAAAGTTTGAACACTCCCATCATGAAAGTAGGGTCCAGTCAGTGAAATATTTCTCAAGGATGGAACTTTAAAATAATATTGGTCCTGTGGTCTTTTGGTTACATTATAACGTCCCTTATCAGAGCCTTTATTGTAAGGATGAGCAGTTCCAATTTTTCTAAATGAATTACCGCCGAGAAGGGGACCATTATGACATGTAATACATCCTTGCGAGAGAAAGAGAGATAAGCCGTCCTGCTCCTGTTCTGTCAGAACTTTTCTATTCCCACTTAAATATTCATCAAATCGGCTTCCCTTCGTGACCAATGTCCTTAGATAAGCAGACAGAGCAACTGTGACCGTTGAAATGCTTATCTTTCTTTTTTCTCTCGGAAACAGTCTTTCGAAATCCAAAGTGTATTCTTTATCATAAGAAATTCGAGACTCTAACTCTTTCTCAGAAGACAGTTTCATTTCTCCGCTATTGAATAAATGGTCCTTAATCAATTCATTGTAATTATTAAATTTTCCATCACGATAAAGAGCAAATTGGAACGCAGAATTAATGATTGAAGGAGTATTTCTTTGAGTCCGCTTGCCTTTTACGCCGATAGACAAAGCAGTATTATCTGCTCCTGCCTTATCATTTGTAACAGGGTGGCAAGAGTTGCATGATATCGAACCATCCAAAGACAGGCGATTGTCGTTATAAAGCCTCTGCCCCAACGAAATAAGCTCGGGAGTATCCGAGTTACTACCTGGAACTTTATTCGGAATTGTTCGAAATATCTTCGTAGCATCTTCCCAAATTCTATCACTCTTTTTAGAGGAGTTACATGAAAGAAGTAAAACTGAAATGATTAGAAAACTGGAAGTCAAAGAATAATTATAAAGCAAGACGATATCCTTATTTAGCTTTTTTCTCAAATTTAAAATATAGCTTAGTAATAATGAACAGAATGATGAGATTAACAAAAGTTAATAACCCCTGCAAAGAAAGCGACCAAGACAAATAGTTAGAGGTTATGCTACCAAATGAATTCTCAGTTGTTCTTTCTTTTGGAACACTTATTTCATTATTTCGAAAGGTATTTGAAACTTCTGATAATAAATTAGAAATAGAATTTGCTTCAGGAGATCCTGAAACTATAAAATAAAAGTTATTTTGACCCTTACTTGTTTCTCCCGACTTAACAGCAGATTCTACTTTCGGTGGTTTAAGAGAATTTTTTGACTGCAAATCCTTTAAATCTTTACCGCTTAATTCCGCCAATCTCTTCCTAACGATTGGATGACTAGGCCAGCTAATGGAAGCCAACGAATAGTATTCGTGAGCAGTTCTATATTTTTGATCTCCATACGCTTCGTTAGCAAGGGCAATCCAGATTTCCGTTTGGTATAAGGCTAATGTCGGATCATCTGGATGATCCTCGGAAAGATTCTTAATTTGTTCTTGAGCTTCCTTATAGTTTCCTTTTGAAATTAACGCTTTAATTTCTGGAAAATTATTTTGTTCAGAAAATAAAGAAACGCTGCATACCGTTATAAAGAACAGAAGCGTCCATTTACTAAATTTCATTTTCATATTTCCTTTTTTCCAAAGCCATTTTGGCGATGGAAGAATACTATCGACTTAGAATTACAGACCGATGACCATACCGAGCGACTGGCATTGAATTCCTAGCTGTCCAAGTCCCGGTAGTACTCCCCATCGAGATAGAGTATACTAGATCCAGTGGGACATACACAGTCTTAGATCCACCAAATACATACACACTTCTTGTATCGTAAGAAAATTCAACCGAAGGAGCATATACAGGATTTGGCATTACGCTCCCGGTAGTAATGGATTTATTTGATCCGATTGTATAGATTTCGAATTCGGTGGACGGAAGAATAGCATTTGGAGGCTCGTTCACATTGTTTAATGTGCTACCTCCGACAGTGACTACTGCTGGAAAATCCGATGGATTCAGATCTGAAGGAAGCGGTCTATAGCAGGCGGAACCTGCTCCAAACTTGCTAAGGTTAAACGCTGATTCTGCCCCAGTTGTAGTATTTGAGGAAGGAATATACGCATCTCCAGTATTCTGAACATTACCGGAATAATTCCTTCCTGTGCTATAAAAGATGATTCCATCAATCGAACAAGCATTCATATCAGATCTTGCGAGTATCGGAGATGACGAACTGATCATTTGCCAAGTACCTGAAGCCCCAATCCCCGGAGTAAATTTGTAAACTTTATTTGCCGGAGGAGCAGACATCGCCACTCCGATTGTTCCGCCCAATAAGTAGATACTTGATCCGACACTAGCTATAGAAGAACCGACCAATGCTTGTGGCATAGAGGAGAGAGTTTTCCAGCTATTAGCAAATGGATCATACTCTTCAACTGTGGTTAGAAGTGTCGTTAAGGAAGTATCCATTCCACCGATCACATATATTTTATTGTTTAGAGAAACGATATTTGCGTAGGCTCGTGGAGTCGGAATGTTCGTGATCTTTTCATACCATAAATCGGTTACCGGATCATATAAGTCGATTTGCGCTACTGCCGCTAAACTATCTCCTAACCCACCGACAACTATAATTCCTCTTTTTAATATCTGTGACAAATCCGGTTGCGATTCAAAGGATTGCATTCCAGACATAGCCATTCCGGTATCGTGCTCGCAAACTACTTGAAACTTAATATTTGTGTTTCCGGAAAGATTTTTTAATTCTACTAAATGTTTCCTTCCATCTACTAAGCTTACTGCTATATTTTCAGTTCCTGTAGAAGGACCGTAACTTACAAAGCCTTTAGCTATAGTAGAGCAGCTCCAACTTAGGGTCGCTGAATTAGAAGTCAGATTACTAATCGCCCAACCCTGAACTTTAAGCGATGACAATTCAGATCCGGATTCGAGTGGAGTTTGATCACATGAGAGGAAGGAGCAGAACAAAAACGAAAAGAAGAAGATTTCAGTAAGTTTTCTTTCAATTACTTTGATAATTGAATAGGAAGTATTTTCTTTTAAATTCATATACGGAAACCCGCCATAATCTGTAGTCCAGTCATATCAAAGGAATAATGCCGCTCTTGAATATGTGTCGTATACCATCCTACTCTTAACTGAAAATTATCATATTTTAATCCCTGCCAGCCTGCTTCAAAATTTAATGCTGGATTAACACCTGCTCTGGTAACGCCCTTTCCGGTAAACTGGTCATAAGACAAACCACCGCCGACAATCGCATAGAAATCCAAAATTTCCGATTTCTTATAATCATACTTAGCGTATAAAAAATTATTAAAGAAAGAATAATTAGAGTCTGGACGATTTGATATCAGATATTCCCCTCGATATCCTACGAGCCAGCGAGTGTTTAATTTAAACGAATGCGGCTCGGCTGCCCATGATCCTCCAAACGAATAAGGGTTTTTTCCACCGATAGACTCGCCATTAACTAAAGCTAAAGCTCCAATTCCGATGAAAGACTTATTTGCGGTAGCATCTGTCTGTAAATAATTAGCATCAAATTTTATTTCTTCACCGGCTGGCTCAGAGGATGATATTTTCGATTTTTCTAAAGTAAGAAATCCAATATCTGTTTTTACAGTGTACGTATTTGCATCTTCTTCCGCGATCAATCCGCGAATTGTGCTGTTATCCTTCATTTTGAAATTTCTATATTTGAAGGAGATATGCTTTCCAGAGATTTTGAGATTTACGGACTGGATTTCTGATTTTGGAACTACATACCTATCATTTTTCCACTGCAAAGTTAGATCCTTTTCAGTTTCAGAAATGTAATCGCAAATAAAGACCTCACCTGTTTTTAATATAAGCTCCATTGAACTAAGGAAACTTAATGGAATAAAAATTGTTACAATTATGATTAATCTTTTCATTTATTATAGACTAGCTTAAATAATATCGACCAGAAGCTAGGAAAGCTAGACTTCTGGTTCGCAACCTTCCTCAGCGTTTACCTATTCCCCCTCTTTTTCTGGAAAAAGTTCTTCTTTAAATTTATCGAATGAAACATTGTTCTCTAGAATTTTAGCAGGACCAATGCCCGAAAAAGCACTGAAGAGAATTGGCAAGGAATGTGGAATTGGCTTTTCGATCAAAGTAGTGTGAAACTCAGTTGGGTCACGTAAAGTATCATCAGTAATCCCACCATCTTCGTCCGGAGATGCTTCAAACTCGAATAATTCTCGCATATCTCTGAAAATAGAATAAGCAGTAGCTGAATATTCTCCAATTTTCTGTCCTCTTTCAGCTCCTTTCTTATCCCATTTATTCAATCCGTGATCATATCCTCCAATTAATCTTCCTGCTCCAGAAGCGAGCATTTGTAATTGGAAATTATATATAACTGCATCCCGAACTTCATCTTGAACTACATTTAGCATCCCATATTCTAAAGACTCGAAAATCCTCTCGCTAACAAACTCAAGACGTTCCATAACAGTAGCGGCTTCACTCAACTCTGTAAAAGCTGCAATTCCAATCGCATAACCTGCAACTCCAATCTGGACGGCTAAAACAATAGCTTCGATCGTTTGCATTCTTTGAAGCTCTCTTCTTGCTGCTTTTTCAGCCTGCTTCCTCTGCCATTGTAAGAACATTAAAGTTAATATCGGGTTCTCTTCATATGCCGCTTCGATGATCGCCTCTTGCATGGATTTTGATATTCTGTCCATGAGCTGGCTTCCTGATAAGTGACCACCGATATCTGTATGGCTCATCGGATTCCCATTTACATACATGTATTGGTCGCTTCCCATAGGAGCACCTGTGATCCTGTCGTCAGGTGTTATGAACCGACCTGTAAAGGAATCGTAGTATCTGAAACCGAAATAATATAAACCGGATTCGGAATCGTCTTCTTGCTCCGTATATTTGAATCGGAACATATCCGGACCAGTCGAGTTACTAGCATCTATTTTGCCGTAAGCATCATAGACAATATTCACTTTCCCGCTTAGATCGCCTCCATTAGCTGCGTTACCGTTCGAATCCGTAACCATAACTACGTTACCCAAGTGGTCAGGGTGAAACCAGTAGATCCCTTGTACAGGGCTACCACTTGCACCAGAAGGATCAGGAGGAGTATCACCTCCTCCGTGGTTTCCGAGACCCGGAGTTTGCCCGTTAATCCCGATAGCGATGTCTGCCCAAGGTGGATCACCGCTTTTATTAGGAACAAGAACTCCACATCCTCCGAAGCCAAAAACAGATAAGAAAACAAAAGAAACTATTAAGATTGGATTTATAGTATAAACCGTTAAGCCGAAGCCACTTAGACGCTTTCTTATGAAAAGCCGATTTGTTTTGTACTGATAAAGAGAAAACGATAGGATCGCTAATAGTATTACAGTAAATAGACTTACTTGAAGTCGTGTGGAAATCCTATTTCCTTCTAATAAGAACTGAAGCGATGCCCAGCTTATTCCGCTTCCCAAAAACTTTGCCTTTTCCAATACGAAGGCATTCAAGAATCGAGTTAAAAACCCAACTCCCGACTTACTAATAACTTCACTCAAAGATACCCTTTGCAAATCATTTGCGCCGGTTGTATCAGCACTCGCAACAGGTAATAAAACTGCATTTGAACGAGAAAACTGAGAGACTAATTCGTCTTTATAGCCTCTTACATAAATTGTATGTTGATCGGGCTGAGAAGGTCTTTGAAGAATTTCATATGCCTTATCAAATTCGTATACTTTACTTCCGTCAGGAAGAATCTTTTTGGCTCTGGTTCCTGAAGATCTATAAATATACTTACTAGTTGTTCCACCAACCGCATCAATCTCGGAGAGTCTTCCCAAACTATCATAAAGGAAAGTGTCCCCATTTCTATTGATCATGTTTCCGGATGCATCGTAAGAATAATTATAAGTATTCGTTACTCCATTTTCAGTAACAGTGGCACTGGTCACTGCACTATAATGCTGCCCGTCCGTATAAGAAAGAGAAACTCCGGCATTTTGAGTCATCCTTCCAGTATCATCATACTGATAGTTGTTAATCTGACCGTCTAAGAGGCGATAGGAACTTACTAACCGATCCAACCCATCGTAGGTGAACGATCGACTATATACAGGAGTAACTCCGTCAACGATGCTCGTAACATTTCCATTACCGTCGTAGCCAAGTGAAATATTCTGCTCTACTCCTGTTCCAGTACCATTAGTCGTATAGTTTGTCACTCGTTGGAAAATAGGATCAACGTATATTTGAGTTTGGACATTATTCCCAGTAGTTCGAGTAAATGCATACTGATTAGATCCTACAGCAAGTCCATAAGTTACTAACGGATAATTTGTACTTTGTTTATCAAAGCTATCCATTGTAATCTCACCAAGATAACCCGCGTTAGAGTAGAAAGCATGAGTTTGGGTTCCGTCAGGATAGGTAAGATGTTTCAAACGCTTTAAAGCATCAAAATCATATTGAAATTTGACCGCCATAGAAGCATCACCCGAATTGATTCCCGTTTGATCTGGGTAATATATTTTCTCAGAAATATTTCCTCTTTGATCATACTTAACTGCAACGGCTCCGGAGTCGTCCCAAGAACTTGTTAGCTGATTCGCAAACCCACCTTGGTCATAGTAGAATTCAATATCTTTCTCACCATCAGGTCTTGCTATTTTAATAATCCTTCCTAATGAATCTGCGAAGTATTGAACTGTTTTCCCTCGACTATCAGTTTGTGACCAAGACTGATTAACATCATCATAATTAAAAACTATTGTCCCAGAATTCTGGCTTGTTTGACTCAATTTCCGACCGAGCAAATCATAAGTATACCCGGTAGTTAAAGTACTTGCCCCACCTGCAATGGTGTTCTTTACTTTCCCACTCGGGAAATAAGTATATTGTGTCGTGTTCGTGACGGCAGCACCGTCTCCTCCATTTCCAGTTACTATGTAACTGATGGTCCTTCCACGACCATCCTTAGTCTCTATGTATGTCTTAGTTGTGCCAGAAACCGATTGACCGCTATTCGGGTCCGCACTGGTTGTACTAACTTCTTTAGTAGCAGAAGAGCCATTATAGGAAATCTGAGCTGAACTTTGTTGAGCCAAGTCATTGATAGTTGTAGTACTTCCATCAACATCATAAGAAAATAACGTTGTATCCTTATCCATGTTGGAGAAATAAGAATTAGTCCGAGAAACCAACTGGTCTAAGGCATTATATTTGCTTTCTTGCGTTAGATTTTGATTAGCGAATCCTGCCGAGACGTTTTTCCAATTTCTTCCCATCGGATCGATAAATGTCGTTGTAAATGTTGAATCACTTGAAGATCCGGATGCAGACAGAGTCTTCGTCACCGATTGTTGAGTAGGATCGCCAATATTATCATAGGAATATACTTCATTCGGATTCGTTTCACCTGGATAATAAACTTTCGAAACTCTATAGTAATAATCGTAATCTGTGATAGTATATGGGATTGCTCCATATGCAGCAGAAGAACTTCCATTCAAAGGAATACTTTTCTTTTTAATCTTCCCAATGATTGGATCAAATTCTTGGATCACATAAGACCCATTTGGTTGCTGAATTAAAATTGGGTCATTGTGTACAGCGGCATCGTAAGTTAGCTGCGTTACATTATTATTGTTATCGACTATGTTTTGTGGATTCCCGAAGGTATCGAAATTTTGATAATAGGTCGAAATAAAAGAAGAGGAGGTTGAATATACATCCTTTTGAATTAAATGTTCCGAACTATCATATTTTAGTACTGCTTTAGAAATGAGGTTTCCATTTGAATCGCTCGAAGACGCAGTTACAATTCGGTCATATACTCCATCTGCGGGAACACTTTCGTAAACAATAGCTTTCGTAATCTTATCGGTTACAGTTCCGTCCGGTGAATAGGCTGTTGCTATATCCTGAACAGTTTGATAATTTCCTTCATTAGTGTAATTGCTGTAATTTAATGTCGTCGTACTAATATGATTGGAACCATCATTATTATATAAATCTGTAACCGTAGAATCCAGACGAACCCAAGTAGTTCCGGCAATTCCTGCTGTAATCACTTCAGAAAGCGTATTTGCCGTTGTAGAAATCAAGCTTCCGTTTGCATTCTTAACTTCCAGTAAATTTACCTTTCCGGACATCTGCGGACTGCTTTGATTTAAAGTATAAGTTCGAGTTACACCATTTGGATCTGAAATATCTTTTACTTTAAAAGAGCTAGGCCCTAAAACTCCTCTTTGAGAAGCATTTCCATTGTAATAAAGGCTGATTCCGTAGTCGTATGTATAACTTCTGACGTAGTTTGGATCTGTTCCGCCTGCGTAATCTGTTATGGTACTAGCAACCATATACTCCGGTGAAGCATTTATCGTTATCGGATAAGATAGAGTATTAAAAGTCGAATAGTCTTTAGGGATATCAGACTTTAATTTATATGAAATTGTGGAACTTTGAGCGGATGACTTTCCAGTGTCCCGTGAAATCACTGTTAATAAATCTAATCCATTAGAGTTCTTGGGTATTAGGCTTACCACAAAAGTATTCGTTGCAAAATCTATCGAAATTATATCTGAAACCGAATCTCCGTCTACGTCGAAAGAGCCATAAAATCTATCATGAGGTAATGCTATCGGGGTTACTGATTCAGCAGGATATCCCGTTCCATTCGAATAAGCTACATGTAACAAACTTCCATCAAAAAATAAAAAATCTTCTAGTCCATCTCCCGAAACATCTGCAAATTGTCTTGTATTGATACCGTCGTCATCATCTGGATTCCTCCAATCGACAATAAAGTTAGCTTGGAGAGTAGAAGTTGAACAAGTATTAGTAAATGAAACACCAGTATTTAAACAGACATGAAGTTTATGATCACTAGTCAGATAGGCGAAGTCGGTTTTATTGTCTCCATTTACACTTGGAAAAAATATATTTCCTTTTGTAGTATTCAACGCAACAGTAACTTGTTTTTGAATTCCTGTTAACCCAGAATTAAAATAAGTGATGTAAATTTTAGAACTTGTCCATTCAACCAACTCGACACGAGAGTCTCCATCGATATCCAGCAATTGTTTGTCGTCAGCATAACCGGACTGAAAATCAAAATTAAACTTAAATGACGGAGTTCTAAAACTTCCTGTTTGTTTAGAATATTGCGATCTAAAAATTTCTAATGATAAGCCATCTGACGTCCTACGCATTAGGTCCGTTCTTCCATCCCCATCAAAGTCTCCGGTCCAATACATCGGCTCCAATGCAAAGCGATCAGCAGAGGTCCAAGTTGGTCCGGATGCCAACATATATTGAGCTGGACCGATATCTGAGGTAACATTTGTAGCAACAGGCGTATTCCATTTTGATCCATCGGAGAACATGATAGCCAAGTTTGGATTTTCGTTTTGATCGACCCCATATATCAGATCGTTTCGACCATCCCCATCAAAATCACCGATACCATGAAAAGAGTTTTCTTTAAATGTTGGATCGATTGAAATTTTAGCCTCTCTTGTTGGTGAATTTGAGGATAAACTGGATATTTTTTGCAAAGCAAATCCTGCACCGTGAACTCCAGAATCAAAACCACATGGAAGCGGAAGAAATATTCCATCCGTACCTACAATTGACATGAACTCCATTTTTCCATCGCCTTCAAAATCGATTGGAAAAGAAAGAGATGTCGGAACTGAAGCACCAGTCATACAAGCACCGCAAACAGAACCCCCATATACATCTGGAGCCGCAAATCCGTTTGCGATGTATTTCCAACCTTCAGCTACATACACTGTACAAGCTAAATGCTCCTCTTCATAGATTGGATTGCACCCGAGAGGGGAATAAGTCTGATAAGTTGGATCAAAACCTGTGCAAGGAACTGAAAATAATGTCTGCCAGCAAGCGGCATATCCTAACACACAAATATTCTGATCTATCAGCGCACCGTCTGCTCTCTTAACTCCTGGATAAGGAACCGCCTGCCTTATTGAAGACATTAAGTTTACATTCACAGGAGAGCTAGAAGCTAAACCAAGTGAGATACTTGTTCCGTCACTGTACGTAAAATCGACCGGATCATATCCATCTCTCTTAATACTCTCCAGTCTTGCTCTTTTAGATCCAGGGGATTTTTGATACGTAAAGGTATATGAATAAATATTATTCCCAGAAGTAATCGAAGAACCAACATAAACTTTTAAACTTTGTAAGAGTTTACTGCTTTGAGTTAAAATTCCTTCCGAATAACTTGGGAAAGAAGAAGCAGAAATTGTCGACCGAGCTACGTAATTGAACTGAACAGCCCGATTGTTCTGGCTGTTACCAGAATCATCCGGATGTATATTATATCGAATCAAAATTGGTCTGAAGTCTGTACCTCCGGTATCTACTTCATACTGAATAGAATATCCATTCCCAAATTTATCTTTTACTTCCTGCAATGCCCAGGTATTAACATGTCCTCCACTTGGACCTGGTATTCTAGAATTAGAACTTGTGTCTTCCCCATCTAAATATCCGAAAGTGTAAGTCATTCCTGTCCGATCTGTTGCCACCCATTTACATGGTCCGATACCACATGTACCGAAAGACTGAAACCGTATAAATGATTCCGACTTAGATCGAAAATTACCGCTTCCTTGGGAAACTAGACGCCCAGCAAGTGAAGTATAAAAATGATCATTTGTGTCGTAATTTATTCCAAAACTAGAATCACGTTTGATATAATGTATTGTAGGAATTGTCCAGCCGACACCAAGAAATCCATCTTCTGTATTAGAAGTATAGGTTAGGCTTAAATCCGGTGTCATCCCGCGTGTTCCAACGGGCAAAGTTATTGGGAAGGAGACGGATAACTTTCCGCTTGGATCAACCGAAACAGCAGGAAGAGGCATAGGCATTGAAGTGCTTGGAATACTTCCAATAATTCCAAACAAGCTAATTAAAACTATAAATAGAAATCGGGTGAATTCCCTACGATTGAGTGTTTCCTTTATTTTCTCTGCTGAAAAAAATTTCCTAATTCTATTAGTTGTTTTTCGCATTTCTCGGGCTTCCCTCTTTATTTCCTGTATGAACAATTCCTGCGGGAATTACCCATAACGTGAGAAAAAGGGACTTCCTGATTGATGTCAAATTATTTAATCCACAATTTTGCGCCTTTTGCCATATACCCTTTGAGATACCTTTAAAGCGACTTAATGAGACAAAAAAGGATAGATTTTTGAAAACGATTCGCAAGTATATCCTTAAGAAAATAGCATCTACACTAAATTATGCGAAAACGAATTTTTAGAAGCCTAATTACTTTAGGGACAGGGATTATTTTACATTGTGATGGTTCAAATCTTACGAAAGCACAGTGCTACGAGTCACATCATTGTGAAGCTAATTATAATTCATGTGTTTTAAAGCAGTCACTCACTGCGAATAGCAATCCTTCCAGCTCTACAAACGTGAGTGTTCCTACGACAACTTACCCACCGGAAAGTCCTTCTCCAAATAGTGAGACAGAACCTAATAATACTTTCTCCCAAAGCTTTGATTCTGGAAACCCAATCTTTAGCGGACCAGTTGATAGCTATCTACTGTCCGCTAATCTATCTTCTTCGAGCGATACGGATATTTTTGGTCTTAGCCAAGAGTATCAAGTGTCTGTTTATTTTAAAATACAAGGTCCAGCTTCCTGTTCCATTTACTGGCAAAATCATTACGGATTAGATATCCCAGATACTTCTACGCCGGATGGCTATTTCACCTTTATTTCTAATTTAAGCACAACCCCTCAAAACTTAGAAATTCCAAGCCAAGGTGGAGAATATATTTTCATTTGTTCAGGAGGTTCCGCTGGTTCTTACTCTATTCAAACAGACCCCGGACCAAATGCGAGAAACCAATACATTCAGTTCCATAGTTCAGGTTCGTCAAGTGGTTCAGAAATAAATGCTTTCGAAGTCTACGGCGTTTCTAATTGTAGCCAAGCTCATAACACTTGTTTAAAGACTTGTAATAACAAGTTTTTATATTAGATCTACTTCTCTGTTTAAATAAATTTTCTTCCTACTCATACGTGATGAAATCTAAAGTTGAAAGCTTACGAATAAGCTTCTCGGCTTTATTGTACAACAACTCCTTACCTCTCAAAAGATCAATATTCTCCTCAATAAATTTTCTCATTAACTTAGAATAAGATCCATCAACATAGATAGTCCTATATTCATCGATGAGATCAACCATACAATTGACAATAAAATCATTAAGGTCTTCATTAGAAATTCTCCTCAAATTTTCGATGGCAGAGATACCGATGCTTACATATCTCTCTCTAATGAAAGAATCATTCCATGCATACACCAAATAATCTCGATCCCCATCTATTTCCTTCTTCGCATGAGAAATCAAGCCGCTCATGAACACCATTAACCATAACTTATCCTTCTTTTCCTTCAACTGGACAAATAAAATCAACATCCTCTTATACATTCCATTTGAAGTATCAACTAAAAGGTCTCTCTCCTCTAAATATTCTCTAAATACGCGAAAGTCTTCCGCCTCCAATACATAGCCATTAAATCTTTTCACCCTTCCCCATAGCGACATCCACTCTTCATACTGTCTGGTTCTTAAATAATAAAGACCGATATCGCTTCGATAAATATCATCGATATGATCAGATATTCTATCCTTAGAGAAATCCTCTTCCATTCTTTTTACAGCGAGATTGATAACCCTCTGAATGTTATTGTCCGGATAAATTAACTTTTTAGATTTTAACATCATTCGCAACGGCTCGAATAGATTAGAGCTAAAGATTACATTAACGACCGAGTAATTTTCTTCTATCCATGTATCCAAATCGAATGGAACAATATCTGCCACTTCCTCTAATTCAAACAAATATTCATTGAATTCAATATCCAACCAGCTTCTTTTACCTTCGAAGCTTTCAATTTCGTCACGCCAGAATCGCTCGTTAGAGGCAAAATCCTTATCAACAATATTTTCTTTTAATTCAGCTATTCTTCTTGAACGGTATTGTTCCAAACCTTCAGAGATGATTTTTACAACCTCTCTAGCCTGATTTTTATCAGATTTAAATAAAGGCAAAAATCCAAAACAATAATTTGGATTAATCTCTGCATTGATTTTTATTTGGTTCATTAGATCATTCTTATATTCTTTATCTAATTCGCTCCAAAGGTCAGAATTTAAAAAGTCTTGAATTCTACCGAGTACCAATGACCCAGTTAACGTAAAGAATCTAGAAGGATCAATATACTCAATATAAACGGCACGATCTTTTATTTTTAATTTGCTCAAAACAATTGAGAGGATATCTCCAATAACCTCAAATTCCGCCGAATATTCACGATTCTCAATATTGTCCAGCTCCTTGAGAAGTTTGTTAAATATTCTCAAAAGTACGAAAAAGTTCTCCCTGGAGAACACAGATAATGAATCACGTAAAAAATTTGAAATATTTCTAAACTGTAAATTTATTAAGCTGCCTTCACGCTTGCTGTCTGTGTTTATTAATAGTAAAGGGTTCTCAACTAATTTTCGAAATCGGTTAATTAGTTCACCTTGGAGTAACAACCATTCACTTGAATACTTCCACGCAAATAACTGAATTTTTTCATTTATTTTTATACTCTTTAAATCCACAGAAGCGGGAAGGACCATTATTAAATCCAGAATGTTATAGAGATTCATAGGATTTGACAATATGTAAACTAAAGATTTCTTTACAATCTCCACATCTACATTAACAGTCGGCATCCCATTAAGCCAATATTTATTAAATTCTCTGTATATTAAAGAAATAGGATGACTCTCTCGATAATAATTTATCCCTTCCTCCTTTTCTTGGAAAGCAAAATCAAATCCCGCTCTTGCTATTGATAGCCTAAATAAATTATTCTTATTTTCGGTAAAATCATAATAGTCTAAAAGAACACCTAGTTCTCTTGCCTCTTCAATTACTTTAAACTTTAATTCTCTCCAGGATTGTTTTTGAAACAGAGTATCTTCAAGTCCTTGATCAGCTCGGAAACCGTATTCCATTCTATCCGACAAGAGATCTAATGCCTGAACGGCTAAATATCTTTCTTTAATTGGATGGTTTTCTTGTAATATTTCTCTATAAGATTGATATGCGTTTTTATAATCACCTAATTCGAAATAAAGAAACCCTGTCCACAATCGCGACCATCCTTTTAACGGATTTTCTTCTAATTCTTTGATAAACTTTCTTATTTCTTTCCATTCTCCCAAATATATCATACAAATTAAATATCGGTAATGTAAAAGAGCAGACTCTTTAGCTCCAATATCTAGTTTACTCAGCTTCTTAATTTTTAGTTTTAATTTTCTCTCATGAATTTCATTTCCGATTATATATCTTACATACAGAACTCTTAAATATTCCGGCAAAATAGAACTCGTAAGCACATCATACATCTTTTCAGATCTCTCACCTTTTAATTTCTTCTTAAGAGTCCGAATGCTTTTAATAAAATAATCCAAGTCTCTTTCTAGGAGACCGTGTTCTTTACCCATTTTTATTCTTTCGAGAAGATAATTTGTAAACTCATGATAAACCAAAACAATTTCTTCTTGAAATTCCGTTAAGCTAAAGATGTTTTCAATTCCGTAAGACAGAATAGAAACAAAGGTATTATCATTGGGATAAGGAGAATCGGAGATCCCAAATAAAACAGATGAAACTTCATTCCAGTAGATATTTAGATCTTTGTGACCTTTTAAATTAAGCAGAGATGTTAACGAATTAATCCAATTTCCAAAATACTCAATCGTGAAATATTGATTAAATTCCTTCCGCCTTGATTCTACCCGAGACTGAACTTCACTCTTTTTCCATTTTTCGATCATCGATCGATATGTATCCCATTCTACTTTCTTTTGCTTTTTAATCGCCGGAATTAAACGTGTATTATACCACAAATAATCTGACTTATCAGGAGTACGATCAAAAGGGTCGGCAGTCGAAATCGACTCCAATTTACTAAGTATAAAATCTAAAAACTGCCCAGGTTTCATAAAATGTATTATAACAATCCAAACTCGCTTGGAGTTATTAACTCAATATTTCTACTCTTCCAATAATTCTTTACCTGCGAATTAATATCTGTGGTAATAAGAAATGAATTTCTTTGATAGTGACCAACTCTTGATTTTATATAATATAAAATTCCATCCAAGTCTGGATCATTTAAACTATACCCAACGAAAATTACTGTTTTTTCCGAAAAGATAGATCTCAACTTATCTATAAATAATGGCTGAACCCGTGTATGATATTCTTCTTCAGAAAAAATCCATGTGTCTTCATCCGAAATTGTTCCATGTATTTTATATATTGGCATACCGATTGTCCTAGGCATATCTCGTTCGTAAACAATCGGGGTAAATTTAACGCCTAACTCAGCCATAGTTCTCTCTATCAATGTGTCTATATTGGTTGTAACAACCCCGCTCCAGGGGAAATATTTAATGTTAAAAAGTCTTCTGTGAATTTCTCCTGGCTCAACCTCTTCATCAGGAACCGCTCTACGAATCAAATCATTCCTTCTCCGCAAATCAAAACGATTTTCGTAAATTTGAATTAACTTAGGAATCGGAAAAGAAAGTGCCTCGCTATCGGATATTCCAAGTTCTTTATAAAACTCCCTAGCTAATTCAGACCAAAGCATCATTTGAGAAGGTCTTATAGAATCTTTGGATTGAGCATTTAAAGATAGACCGGAACCGACAAATAGATACGCTCTTCCATTTTTTATTTCCTTAATTATATAATGAAGAGTATTATCCATTTCTTGGAAATTATTATTTGTCATTTCAAGTTATTCTTCCTCGTTCTTCAGACATGTTCAATGCAGAGCTTCATTTTTTCCTTTTCTCTTATCAACTGCACGAAAGTAACAATTTTATGCAGTTGAAAAAGGATACGATTTTCCAAAATCATTCCTCAACCCATAGGTATTCTCGAATCAACCCTTCACCATCTCTTCCATCAAATTTACGAATATCCAAGTGTAGCACTTTCTTTAGCAACCAGCCGGAGTCCTTTCCCGCTTCCTTAACAGGATCATTACTCCTTTTGTTTAAATGTTTTAGATACAACTCGTATAATGGAGTTCCGTCCCAGTAGGTATTTTCGCCTCCCATTAAGTCTCTCATGGAGAACCATTCATTTTTTCTGTTCTTGCACCAGGAGTAAACAGCCCCTTGAAGAAAATCATATATTCTTTGTTTTTGTTCATCATTTAATTCAGAGACTTCTCGAATTTCAGATGGATTCAGTAATGCCATGTAAACCTCATATTCATTGACCAAAATTATAACAGTAAGATCGGTTCCTTATTCATTTCTAATGTATGTTCATCAATGTGATACAGTTCGATACTATGAGGAAATTTCCAACCCTCATATTTTCTTTTAAGGTGCTCTATCATTTCTTTGTCAGTGAGAATTAAAACTCTCCTTTCACTTCCTCTCCAAAGGGATAACCAAAGAATCTCCGAAGAAACTCGATCTTGACCGCCTGTATTATTTTTCCCGGATGAAGTTAATCTCCTACTGGTATTAATTCCACCAATGAATTTTCCTTCATTATAAATATCGAATTCATGGGTAGAGGCGGATCCACTTGGAGCTATTCTTTTCTTTTTCGAAGCGACTTTAAAAATCTTATTAAATTTTTCACGGATTCTTTTTTCCCTATCCAGTCTTTCGCTCATAACTCAATTCCGATGGCATTTTGACCCGTTAACCGCTCTTTCATCAAGGAATTTATTCCTTGACATTTCCACCGAAATACTTATTATATGTATTGTACTATATGAATATTAAGTATTTCGACAATGAACACTAACACAGCCAAAATAATCCAATTCAAATCGATTCGAAAAAAAGCAGGTAGAGACGTAGAAATTCCCCAAGAAGAAGGCTCCGCTTTCGGACGAGGTTTAAGTGATGAAACGATGCGAGAACTTTCGAAAAGGTTTTCAAAGCCTAAGACAGAAATGGATTACCGAAATCGGGCGATCTTTCTTTTGATGTCTACAACTGGTCTCAGAGCTAAAGAGGTAGTTTCCTTACGCTTTTCTAACCTCATGAGTTCTCCCAATGGTGATACTTTGATCAAGTATAGAAGGAAGGGAGGCAAGATTGGCTATTCAGTTTTATCTAAAAGTACTCTAAAGAGTGTTACCGATTATCATAGTAAATTTAATATCAAAAGCGATTTCTTTTTTTATTCTCACCCTAAAAGGAACCAAGCTATACGCTCACCCCTCTCCAAAAGAGGACTCCAGTTTATAGTTAGCGGATGGAATGTTAAAACATTAGAAAATCGTAATATATTTTGTCATAGCCTGAGGCATACGACAGGAAGAAGATTACTAGAAAAGGCTGGTTCTATCGCTACTCAAAAAGTATTGGGGCATTCATCACCTAACACAAGTAGTCGATTCTATACACAGCCATTCTTTGACGGATCACAATTTCTAACTTGGGAATAAAAGTATATGGATAATTTCTTTGAAGATTTCGAGATCATAGATTCCTATACCAGAGCAGAAGCTATCAAAGATGGTGGTTTGATAGATCTATCTAATGGAGAATTTTCTCATTTAGTTAAAAGAATCTACAAATATCCGTTAGCAGTTACTGCGGGTGTTTGGCATGAAATAAGATGGATAGTAGAGAATTCTAATGATCAAGTTTCATTCGAGAATGTTATAGAAGTAATGCTAAAAGCTACAATTTTGAATAAAACTAAGGTAATTGATGAGTCTTCTCATCTCTTTCGTTTAAATCTTTCAATACAAGATTTACCAGGTCCATCTTATAGAGATTTTAAAATCATTTGCGGTCCCGGCGACAACGCATCTCCTGTTTTAACTATTCTTCTTCCCGAAGAAGATTAACTTAAACCAATGAAAAAACCATTCATCGCTTCGAAACATCTTACAGTCCCTTACTCTTTTTGTTTTCTTTAGACTTTTCTGTGATTACCTTACTTTCGATTCCTTTTTTCTTAATTGGTTTTTTCCTAGTAACCTTTGTGAGAGCATTCTTCATATGCGGGGTTATATCGCTAATTTTAGTAAATTCGTATAGTTCCATACTTTTTAGATATTAAACAAACTCAGGACATTCTTCTCTTACTGCTTCTATTATTGCGGCTTTTAGATTTTCTTGATCTGAATAATATTCAGTTCGATACAAGGAACCTTGAATATGTTTAAAAAATCCTAACTCTATTAGAAATGCTTTTAAATCTCTTTGGTACGTTCCAGAGATTTTGGATTTATCATATCCGGCTGCTTCCATGAGCTTCGTATCAAGATCAAAAGAAACAACGAAGATTTTACTTTTTCTCATCTACTTTAATTAGTAGAGATTCATTTTCTATGTTTGTTAAAGACTCCGTTGGCTTTGATTAGATTCATTTTTTGTTCTGAAATTTCTATTTTGCTTTATCTCTTAGGAGACATAAATGCTAATCATATTTTTGCATTACTAATAAATAGTAATCATATATTTGTAGAAATTGTCCGCCCTCTGTGTACAATGATCCTTGATGGATTTTTCCCCTCCAGCACCTCTAAAAAGCCCTGTGATCGTTGGTAGGCTCTCTAATGCTACCTCTCATCGCTTTGTAGCTGAATTAAGCTCCTATGGCATTCCTCTACACATTATGGACTGTGCAATACGCCTCAGAGCCTACGATATCGCTGAGATGACGAAATCCTCGAATTTACCTATTCTTCATCAGATCCTTGTCCAGAGAGCCTTCACGCCATATCAGCTACTAGATTTTATCACCCAACTACTAGAGGAAGGAGAAGCTCCAGAGATCCGATCCCGACTGTATCTCTTCTTAGCTCCCTCAAAACAATTCTTTGATGGAGATGTGAAATTAGAGGAACGACGATTCCTTTTAAAGAGACTCGTAGAGAAGTTTGCTAGGATCCAACAATCTGGCTTCGCCTTTCTCATCTCCGAATCGATCAAGAAATCAGATCCTGAATATCAGTTCTATTTAGAAAATCTTAGCAATACTCTAAAGGTTATACCTCAAGAAATAAAACCACCGGAGGAAATAGATGGGACGTACATTACAACCTTATTCTCGTGAAATCGATTCTCTCTGGAAAGAGAGGTTTCAGGATTTCAGACGTGCATTACCAAGAGTTTATCAAGAAGCTTTCGATGAGATTTTTCGGAATGCTAAGAGACAGTTAGCAGCAGGTGTAATGGCTTCCAATCCGTACTCGATAGAAACGGTTCTCTTATCCGAAGCAGTTACTATAAAATCCGAAGTAAACTCCCTCAAGAAAGCAGTCGCAGACTTACAGCGCATCATTAAACAGTATGAGCAAAACCTTTGAAGGTTACCTTTTAGATCTCTATGACTTAGAGGGAAATATTACTCTCTGGGTAAAGGGTGAAAAAGAAATTCGCTGTTTCTATGATTCTCATTATCCAACATTCTATATCAAAACAGACAAAGCATATGAAAATAAATTCATAGAACGTCTTAGAGAATTACATGCTCTCCTAAAAGAACCAGAGAGAGTAACTAAGTTAGGTTTCTACGATAACAAACCAACTTCTGTTCTAAAAATCTGCCTTTCTCGTCCTTCGGTATTACGAACCATTTATCATAAGATCTTTGCTTTCTATGAGAAGGCAGATATCTATCATTCCGATATAGAATTACCAACATCATATCTGTATTCAAAGAATCTATTCCCTTTAGCAAAGGTAAAGGTTCTTTACGATGATCGGAATCGTGTAATCAAAATAGAACCCTTAACAGATCTCAAAGATAAGGATTATGAAGTTCCATACCTGACTACTTTAGAAATCAGTTTCAAAGAAAATCACCGGATTGGATACTCAAAATCAAATCCCTTGGTGCTTGTAGCCGGGGATTATAGAGAAGAGTTATACTATGAGAAAATCCCTGATCTCTTGCACAGATTAAATGAGGTGTTTAAACAAAGAGATCCGGACATTATTCTTTCTGCTTATGGCGATCAATCGATCCTTCCTTTTCTGTTTCATCAGAGCCAGAAGTATCGCATTAGATTAGATTTAGATAGAGATAAAGGACAGATTACTCGAAAAATCCAAAATAAAGGTACGAGCTTCGAAAGCTATGGACAGGTGATCTTTAGGGCAGCTAGCTACCCTTTGTTTGGGCGACTCCATATTGATAGTAACAATTCCTTCGTCTTCAAGGAATCTTTCCTGCTTGGAATCATTGAGTTAGCTAGACTTAGTAGAATACCTATTCAACGGATGGCTCGGGCAAGCACTGGCACGGCATTGACAAACATTGAGATGGCTGTAGCTCTAAAGCGAGACTATCTTGTTCCTTGGCAAAAAGCCGCTCTGGAACGTCCCAAAACCCTCTATGAGCTTTTCAGAAATGATAAGGGAGGTTTAGTAACCATTCCTAACCTTTCCACCGGTTCCGTATTAGAAAACGTAGCACAGTTAGACTTTGCTCAGATGTATCCGAGCATCATGTCCAAATATAATATCAGTCCAGAAACCGTGAATTGTATCTGCTGTGATAACGATGAAACTAAAACCTATATACCCGGAACCAATTATCATATTTGTTCTAAGAGAAGAGGCGTTGTTTCGGAAGCCTTAGAAGATATCTTAGAACGAAGGAAATACTACAAGGAACAGATTGAGAATGTTCCCGATGACGTCTCAATCTACGAAGCCAGACAAAATGCTCTCAAATGGATGCTAGTCACTTCCTTTGGATACCTCGGATATCGTAACGCTAAGTTTGGTAGATTAGAAAGTCATGAATCCGTTACCGCCATTGGAAGAGAGGTATTACTAATAGCAAAAGAAGAAGCCGAGGAAGCCGGTTATCTATTCCTACATGCGATCACTGATTCCCTTTTTATTTCAAAACCAAATGAGGATCAGTTCTCCAAAGAAGAGTTACTAATCCTCTGTGAAAGAATCTCCGAAAGAACAAAGATCCAACTGAAAATCGAAGGAATTTACGACTGGTTATTCTTTCCTGCATCCAAAACCGATCATGAGATTGGCGTAGTAAATAGATACTTTGGTAAATTCTCTAATGGTGAAATTAAGAAGCGAGGTGTGTTTGTTCGGCGAAAGGACATGCCTATGTATATTAAGGTTTTCCAAACTTCGATCTTTTCAATCCTCGAATCTTGTTCAACTCGGAAGGAGCTACAAGAAGCGATTCCAAGAATAGAAGAACTTTTCTATTCTTTTGTCACCGATGTAGAGAACGACTCCGTTCCTATCACTGATCTCTTCCTTCGCAGAACGATTTCTAAGGACAAAGAATCATATGTCGGTAACAATGCCTCTAATAACTCTCTACAAGCATTAGCGGATGCAGGAATTACAGTGGAGCCGGGAGAGAAAATAAAATATCTGGTTACCCGAGGATACAAAGGTAAGAGAGTCTACCTTCCAGAGGAAACCGCTCTCAAATTAAAGCAGAGACCACCTGTTCACAAAGAATATTACAGAGGACTTCTCATCCAGGCTATGGAAGAAATCATGGAACATTTACTTCCTCGGGAATACTTTAAAGCCTTAAAGGAAAATCAATTGCTTTTACCGATATTCTCTGCTACTAAAGGCGAAGAATGTGTGGAAGATACTCCATTAATGCCTCTGCTTCTCAAGTAATAGAACAATTCCTCCTTTTTCATGAAGAAAAGAAAATCAAAGAAGAATATAGACAAGAAAAAGAAGTATTCCCAACGCATGTCGAGCCTGTGATAAGACAAGGTGAAAAAGAAAGAACACTAGATTATCTTCACTGGGGTGTAAAATTCGATTGGTTAAAACAGTTAATGATAAATGCAAGGGAAGATAAACTAATCTCCTCCCCAATCTGGTCGAAGATGATCAAGGTAGATAGAATAGTAGTTCCTGCGACTTCATACTGGGAATGGAGTGAATTAGAAACTAAAGGAGAGAATAGATATGAAATGACTCCATCAAGTAACTCTTTATTTTCATTCGCTGGACTAACGTCAGAATTCTTAGATAAAAATGGAAAAACCAAAAAGGGATTTGTTTTAATAACTGTAGATGCGAATAAACATATTTCATCTATACATGACCGTCAGCCTGCGATGATCAAGGCAGAAGATATTGATACTTGGTTAGATAACTCCACTAAAGATCCAATCAAGCTACTGTATCATGCCAGTGAAAAAGAGATCGAATATAAAAAAGTGCCGAACAAATTAGATGACCTCGATCTTTTCAAATGAATTTTTCATTATTCCAATCGAGCTTTGATTGATCTAAAATTTGATATTCTGCCGTCCTTAATCCACAAACGCATTCTATCCAATAAACAAAAATTAAATTAATGGGATCTTTCCTTTTCTTAAAGGATAGTCCATACCAACCGGCAGAACATTTAGGGCATGGCTTTAAATTAATACGAGTAATGTCCCAAGGTGTACTCATTTAGAAAATAGTAGTAATGGAAATCCTTCTTTAAGCAAGCATTAATAATCCTTTAACCAAGGATAAGCATCATAGAGTAGCATAACATACTTTTTGTAATACCCCGGATCAGGCTTACTATTTTTCTTATTTTCTTCAGACTCAGAATAATTCCTATGAGATAAAACTAAATTATTCGATATATATTTCTCTAATAATACCTTCTTAGTTTTTCGGTTACTTCTTACAGAGACCCTTACCTCTGAGCCAAAAAATTCCCTTACCTTGTTATATTGATTAAAAGTTCTTCGAAATAACTCTCGAATAGGTAATTTTACAATTTCAAATTCTGTTTCCTTAATTTTCTTTATTCTAGCTTGTTTTCTTTTCTCTGTTGTCTTTTTAGTCCCTAAGATTCTTTTTTCATTCTTCTTAACGAATTCAATAAACAAATCTGAAGATTCAATTTCTTTGATTCGACGTATTGAATAATAATTAACCATTGCGTTCGAAGCATAATAAGGATTCTTCATAACCTTGTCTGGTTCTCCCAAGAATTTTTTTATAGCGGCTGTTGTCCAACCGCTACCTTTTATCCGAGATACAGGTATAAACCCATCTTCCCAATCTTTCTTCATAAACCCAAAGACTCTAATTCAAATTCAGATAACCAAGGATACACTTGGACTAACTCATAAGTAGTTCGATCAAGGAGAGTTTTGAATTCTTTATCCTTTAATTTCACCATACGCATTTCATTATAGTCTTCATGCAATTCACACAATTTATGCAACGCGAAAGTCCTAAAGATCTCTACAGTTTCTCTCGTATCCTCCAATGCATTTTGAAGAGCAAATTCTCCATAATTGAGTCGATGACATTCGATTGCTTCCTTAACGAATCGCTTATCAGATAGCTTACGAACAATAATTGGAACTTCTTCTGCATATCTTTTTGTTGTAATCTCTCGATTTCTCAATTTTTCGATATACTCCTTTCTCCTTCTTTTCTTCTTCATATTCGCTGTTCCGATGCCTCTAAGAACCTCTTTCAACTGTTCTATTCTTTTCTTACTAAACATGATTATCCTCCATAAATTTAATCACATAATAAATAATCCTAGGATAGAGTCCTCGCTAGAGGGACTCTATCAGCTAGTACCAACTAGGGTACATTTAACTCTTTAATAGATATTTCACTAGTAATCCCTAGTTACTTGAAAATCATCATAGTCGAATAGCATAGGGTCCCTATATGGGTAAATTTTAATTCCATTACCATTATCTAATACGAATCGAGCATTTCCTGTTTCACCATCATTTGACTTCTGCAAGGAAACATCGATGAAATCCAGCATCTCGTTGTAAAGTAAATCAAAGCGACTGGCTATAACATTTGGTCTATTGAGAATGAGAACATCCCTAGCTCTTTCTTTGTAAGCAGCAGAATTTTTTATATCATAAAGATTTACGTAATAATTTTCTAAATTATTCTCTTCACTATCCTTTCTACTTCTTTTCTTTGATTCGTTTGTTTGAACAATACCAACAACATGTATCGGTAGAGTTCCTATAACTCGATTTAAATTGGCTAAAGAATCTTCTATAGCAGGAGCAGTTGATCCCCAGTTATTTAATAGAGAGAGAAGATCTATAAAAACGACCATGTATTCGTCGCTTGGAAGAACCCCTAATTCCTCGAAATATCTCTTAGCTTTTTCAATGTAGAGTGGTAGGGTTTCTACAGAGACGTTCCTATCATCAACTGGGTAATATCGGTTAGTTAAATCTGTAAACCTGGAGAGATCATATTTGATTTCATTCATTCTATCTGGT
The DNA here is from genome assembly GCF_002150035.1 of Leptospira venezuelensis. NCBI lineage: Bacteria > Pseudomonadati > Spirochaetota > Leptospiria > Leptospirales > Leptospiraceae > Leptospira > Leptospira venezuelensis. Next base: position 500,400 of record NZ_NETS01000008.1, read on the forward strand.
TTTTCAAAAAGTTCTAAATTCAGATCTTTAGTTACAATATTAGCTAACATACTAATAAATCTATCATGGTTTCTTGTTTTACCCATCTCAGGAAAGATCTTAACTACACAAACGCCCTTCTTCAATAGTTCCAACTCCATTGCTAATCCAAATAAGGATTTACCAGTCCCAGATTCACCAGCGAGTATAGTTAACTCATGCATTGCTGCCGGAGAATAGATAAGCTTATCTAAACTCTCGAAACCTAAAGATCGTTGTGTTTTCATTCTTGTTCTCTCCTCTAATATTTGAAAATACTCCCTCTCAAATAAATTCCTTGGTTGAATATCTGAGATATCAACAGGGACTCTGTTACTCATATTTCTCCTTCTCCTTGGTTATTAAATTCCTGAATTGTTATTGGTTCAACTCGTGGGTCCATATAAGGGTTTCCATCGTTGTATTCATTTAAGTAGGTTAACTTGAACCTCTTACAGCTTGTTCCATTAGGATTTTTGAAATAACCTCCTATTTGTTTAAACAAACCGCTGTTAGTGTAAATAAGCCTCCTAAGCTCCTTAGAATCTCCTCTTAGCTTATGAAATTTCTTAAGTGAACCAACATATTCTAGGGGAAACTGAACTCCGTGCTTGAGAGCTTCTTTAGTTGTTTTTTTCAGCCGAGCATGTGGAGAAACTGATCGGGGGTTATGGCATTCAAAGTTTTGTTTACCAATAAATTCCCGAGCTATTAAATACAGCTTCCGAGCCTTGGCATGTCGCATTGGACCCATTTTACATAATGCATCGGAAATCATCCTTTCGTCTATTTCTGTAACTAAAGAGTCATTACTATAGAAACCGGAAGGATTAGATTTGAACTTTTTATATTCAGGATTGGCATGTTTTCGTTCTCTATATTTCTCAGCGGATCTCCAAACAGTTCCGCAGACTTTATCAATATCCTTTTGCGAACCACCTTGAATGCTTGTTAGATCTTTGCTGCCAGCATTACATAGAAAACTATATTTAACGAATTCATCATATCTTAATCCACGATCCATACATTGGAATGCTAAACGAAAGTGTTGTTTTCTTCCCCCAACTCGATTACCTGCTGTTATTTTAATATCTTCTAATTTTGTTTTACTGCTTCCAGATTTTGAGGTTCGTAGAAAAGTCTTTTCAGTTCCCAAGTATTTCACTAAAATTTCTTTTGTAAGTAGCTCTTTGTTTTTAGCGTATATGTTTGCTTCTAACTCTCTATAACCAAGTGTATACTCAGGGTTGTTAACATTCGATTCAATATGATCGAAGACCTGTTTAAGATTTTCCGATCTCCTTCCAGTTTCAGGAAAATATGCGAAACGATCGATAGCCATCGGGAGCCTCATGCGCTTCTCCCGAATTGTTCTGCATTCTACAAAATCATCATATTTCTCGAATACTGATTGGATTATGCGTTTGAGAATCTCAAAAGATTTAGGAACATGAGCAATTTCAGAGACTTTGTAGTATAGATGAGCACCTCTGTTGATCTTGGAAATCTCTGAATAAACAGGAAATACTCCAGAGAGATCATATATCCTCTTAATGGATTCTTTTATTAGATCTAAATTTTGAATGGATTTTCCATTCATCAGCCAATGCGTATCAATATCGATCAGTAAAATTTTTGAGACAGGATGCTGGTATAATGCTACATTCCCAAAACGATTTTGTGTAATAGCCTTATCTACTTTTTCATTTTGATATACTTTGCAATCCTGAAGATCATCTGAAGAGGTTATTCTCCCGATATTATGGTCCTTAATTCTTTGATTTAAAGACCACTGCATTGATATTCCTTTCTTTGAAATGAATGTGCGGGAATAGAAAGTTCCATCATTTCCAATGATAGAAACATCGTTTGGTATATTCTCCTTGCTTTTACCAGTTGCATCCCATACGGAACGTATTGCTCTTACATCAAATCCCAAAAGTTTAGCAATGTTTAGAAATATTTCTGGTGGATTTGTATCGTAGAACTCCATGTTAGTGGGCAACCTTTCCTCATTCAATTGTTCACTTTGCTGACTCATAGATTCGAGCTAATCCATGTAGACAAATCTTTCAAGGATTTTTTCTGAAATTGACGGGAATGAAATCGGGGGATTATTTCGCCTTAATCGCAATTTTAATTTAGGTTTTTATAATTCTTTCTGTATTATGTATTTATAATATATATACTTATTTATGATCATATATTATGGATTCTGAATACAATAGCCGGAATACGTTCCCAGTTAGAAGAATAGGAAATTGAAATTTTCAAAGAATTGCGATGTAATAAAATCTATTATTCAGATCGGAACTCAAAATTTGTAAAATGGCTCAAATTGGCGATTTGACTGCAAATTTTAAAGTCTCGTTAATAATGTTATTAAAAATGAAGAAATTAGCTAAATACTAGTGAAATTTAATAATATTATTAAAAATATAATGATTTTAGGAAGAAATCATGAATAACTGTGACAGGGAACCCACTCCAAATTAATAAACCGTATCTATCAAATTAATGATTTCAAACGCCGATTTGAAGAATATATACTTTACATATATATAGTAAATATAGGTCGAAAACGACTAAGAATCTGAGGAAAAAAAGTTACTATCCTTAGCATAAACTATCACTTAAGTAATATATATTCTACGATTTTCTTACCTATTCCAACTTGCTTTTCAGATCCGAAAACCGCTAAATCCCAAGTATCCTACTATTCGCCAGAGATATTTTGGCAGTATAGAAACTCCCAATTTCAAAATTCGAATCTGAAATATTCAAAAACCTTTAAGCTGTTATTCTAGAAAAAGTCTAGTGAATACAAGGTAGTTAAACCTACATTTGATTTTATATTGTACTACTAGCTAGTAGTACCCCCTAATAGAATCCCCCAGGGGGATTCTATCCTAGGATTATTTATTATGTGATTAATTTTGATACTGTATAGGAGCTGTTTTAAAGGCTTCAGGAGTTGGGAATAGAAAATGGTTCCAAAGCCCTACAATTTGAAATGGAAGCGAATTAGAGGCACTTCTCCAATTATTTAAGAGTCTTTAAATGGGATCTTTTCTAAGGAAAATATTGGAAGGAGGAAAAGCCTAATTTCTGTTCCCATCTTTGACTTTCGTGTTTTCCGACAAGTGTATCATGAGGCTGTCGAGTTGGAGGATCATCCGATATACTCTTTCATTGTATGCTAAAGAGTATTTGGATATTTTATTGGCATCTGCGCTGACACCGATCCTGTCATAAGTAAACTCACGAGTGAAGGATCTTAAAGGCAAAAGCAATCCTTCTGGAGCTTCTTTTCCATTTTGGTATGAAAGACCTACTCCATACCGACTTCCATCCGTAAATCTTAAACCATTAAAAGCTTCTTTCAGATGAATGTGTTCTTCATGTCGCTCGAGTGGGAGGCTTTCATAGTAATCTTTTAGAAGTTCCCCGTTTTTCAAGGAAAGCATCAGAAACGCGACTTCCTGTTCTAGCTCCGGATCTGTTCCGAGCCAACACTGGGCTTCAATAAATATTCCTTTATGGCTACGGTAGTCGAAGATTTTCATTTCGAACTCCTGGTAATTCCTACTAACGTATAATTATGAATTTTCTATATTTGTCAAAAGAATCTACTGCGATTTTTTCAAATAGACCATCTAACTCTGAATAAGTTTCCCAGAATTCTTTACCTAACATAAAAGAGACCAATTCTATTAAATCAATCTCTAAGTCTAAGTCTCTGACTCCAGTCCAGATTCTATCGGAGATAACAGATATCAATTTTTCCATTGAATTGATTTCATCGGAAATACAATAGTTAGCTATTTCTTCTGGCATTCCTAATAGTAAAAGAAATTCCTTACCAGCCTTCTCATGGCTCTTTCCTTCAAATGATAAGTCCTCTGGGTAGAAAATTTTGCCAATGTCATGCAAGTAAATTCCAGAGAACAAAATGTCTGTATATAAATTTTCTCGAATTTCAGTTGGGAGACCATTTACTATTTTAATAGAAACAGAAAGTGTAATTTCATGATGCTTTAGCAATCGCTCGGGAACTCCTAATTCTTTCTGAAAATAATATAGGTTTTCCAGAGCTTCAATAGTCCCTTCAGTTAAGGAATTGTTCTCAATCAAATCTAACATCATAATTCCTTCGAATAATTACTTACTCTCAACATACTTTAGAACATTTGTTAAAGACTTACTTTTTAATCTACCTCTTCAATATCCAACAATTCGCATCTTGCTTTAGAGAAATTGGATTTGTTTTCCATCGGTGATTCAAGGTTGAATTTAATAACTGATCCAGGCGGATATATATCTTCTGGTGCTCGGATCTTCGCTGAATCTAAGTCGTAATCATTCTTTGTCTGAATATAGACTCTAATAGAAGCGTTCTTAATTGTTTGTTTAGAGTTATTTCTTATTGAAGCCTTACAAAATATTTCGTAACCAGCTTCTGGATTATCTCTGTTTATAAATCCAGAAAAAGAAAGAGCCTTACGCCAACAGGAACAAGAAAGAATCGGAAAAAGCTTCGCATTCTCTAACGCTTTCTCGGAAGGCTTTGTATGACAGGAATCCAAACATTTCCCGATCCAGCCCGCAACGAGAATGAATAAAAGAATGAGTCCAAGCTTCTCTTTCATTACTCTTCTCTCTTAAAATACACTTCTTTTATCTTACAATCTGTCTTTCCATACCTGAGGTCATAAGGGGAGCCGTAAGTTGATTTAAGCGAGATTAATGATCCTGGTCTGTAGTTGTCTCCATTCGAAGTAATATCAGTTTCAGAAAGTTTATAGCCTGTTTTTGTTTGAATTTCTACCGTAACATCAACACCGAAGATAATTTCTTTTGAGTTATTTCTAACAGAGGCTGAACAAAACAGTTCATATGCTAATTCTGGATGACGACCAGCGATAAACCTTCCAATGAATTGAATAGGTTTCTTAGTACAGGAACAGTGAGTAACCTTTAATGCTTTCTTGATTTCCTCCTTTTTTAAGTCGGGACCACAAGAAATAAGCATTAAAAGACTCAGAACAAATCTTAAGAAATTAAGGACAAACATAGGAAGCTATTGAGTCACTTGTATAAACGGAACTTTGGTAATTCTCCTTGTTGCTTCCGTTCAACTCTACAGTGGCTGTTTCATAATATAAGTATCCAGATATTCTACTATCGCTGAATGTTGCTGAACTTAAATCTATTCCTGCATAATAACCTGACCAAAAATTAGAAGAGCGAGTGTAAGAGTAGTTTGTTCCGTCTTGAGGACCTCCAGTGATCGTAACAGAATATGTCAAATTCTTAGTAGTCGGAGACCCCGGATATAGTTCACCTTCGTCTACTAAATCCCCTTTGGAAGCGTATGTATACGTTGAAACTTTAGTGAAATCTACTTTATTACCGAAGGTATTATGATCTGCGTAATTTTGATATTCGTAGGTGTATAAATTTTTAGTAAAGATAATTGTTATATCGTCCGGCATTGACCAGAAGGAACTACCACCAAGATTGTTAAGAACATTTCCTCCTAAGTTTGTCATTCCTCCATTTATTTTACCGGAAACACCCATATTATTATAAACCGAACGACAACCATCTCCTGGTAGTTTTGTATTCGATATATTCCAGAGAACATTCACTAGATCCTGAGTGTTTCTTTTGTTAGTATCTGCGATTCCGTTACCACAGTAGGAAACCAAAAGACAAAGATTAATCAACAAAGCTAATTTACAAATATGCATACTTCCCCCTTCTCGGTTTAACATGAATGAGATAAATACAGTTACCTTTGGTATTTTTGGTTTTTGTTATCTATATAACGAACTGAAGAAACACAGCTTTTGAAATCATCTACACAATCATTAAAGGAATCTGTTCCTCTATAGTTGTAGCAGGCTCGGTTGATAATTATTTGGACTACAAGTTCGTTTTCGCGAAGATAAAGACCGCTATCTTCAAAATACTTGTAGCCGTCTCGAATATTCTCTAATGAGAACTTACGAGAACACTGTTTAAATTCTGATTGTTTTGCTTTATCAAAATCTTTAGTAGCAAGAGCTAAGAAATTCTTATCATCTCTGAATTTAGGACCGTTAAATACTTCCTTTGGAAGAATTTCAGTTCCGGAAGGATCAACGACGGAGAAGTAGTAGTGATAGTTCTTACTGACTGTTTCATCATTACTTCTCCAAAGTAAGTTTACATCGAGATTCGAGAAGGGAATTTCAACTGTGCCTTCTTTAAATGCAAAAGTCTTATCAAACTTAATACCTTCATTTTGAAGCCTTAGTTTAGCCTTAGGGTTCTGAACTTCTTTCTTTTTTGTAGGAATAACCTCTTCGATAGTTTCTTCTTTCGAGCCGGAGAAAGCGACTACGAAAGGTAACGAAATCAGATCAACTAGCATTGCTGGAATAGTAAAAGCATACCCTAACCCCATTGTCTTCAGAGGTTGAAAAAGCATACAGTTCCAATAAGACTCTTCTTCTAATTTCTCCCGAGTGAAGACGCATGAAACTTTCTTTGAAGAGGTATCTGGTGATCTGGAGATAGAATACTCTTTCTCTTTCTTTACCTTCTCATACGTAACCTGTGATTCCAAATAGGTGAATACGATCCCGTTAGTTGTAAGTCGGTAATCGACCGCATACTCTGATTTGGACTTGTCTGGGATCCTAGATAGTTCCTTTTCAGAGGTTAGGCTGGAAGATTTAATATAGGGAAGACAACCGATGAGGGCTGTCCAGAGGCAGGAGACCAGTAACAGGGCAACAATTTTATTCCAAATAGGCATTCGTTCCTCCACACTTAACTCAAAGTTCAATAGGTTTTTTCTGCTTCACAGATAAGGGGTTTGGGGCGAGGCTACGCAGACCCTTAAAGATCGAAAACCATTGTATATCCTATGTGTAATTTTGTCAATTTTTATATTATTAGTGTATTTTTAGATGACTAATCAAAAAGAGAAAAGCCTAATTGGTCAGAAGACTCTAGCTATAATTGAAGCGAGCGGAGAAAGCCAAACTAACGTGGCTCCTTTGCTAAAACTGAGTAAAGCGGGGTTAAACAATCTGATTAAAGGAAGGATAGAATCCCCCTCTAAATCATTTTTAGAAGCCATCGTCGAAGTCTTTAAAGTAGACTTAAATTGGTTCTTAGATGATTCAAAGCCGGTTCATCCTATTTCCTATATCCGAAAAAGCGGAGAAAAGGCTTCTCAAATGGACGATGAAACGATCTTACTCAACCATGTTCGGAATTCAAAAGGAATTAAAGAGATTATAAAAAACTTAATTAACCTGTCAGCGAAAGAAGTTAATACGTGGGCAGAACTTATTTCAGAATATACAAAAATGAAAGAGGAAACTAAAAAGAAATGAGTTTTAAGTATTGAACTTCTCTTCAATTGGAATTACTTCATAATTAGAAGAAAATTCTGGCTCAATCATCTTTCCAGAACGTCTTTTGAAAAGAGAGATCATATCTTCTTTTCTGCTTGGTAGATCGATTATTCTTACTACTTTCAAGCTTTTCATGCTACCCAGGATTTTCTCATCAATCTTCTCATTCATTATTGGAAAAGAGTAACCCATAATAGTTAGGTGTTCAATTCGGCCAGCATCACTAATTATTTCATCGTCAAGTCCACGAACGGTGTTGTTAGATTCGAATCCAAAGAAGAGAGTTGAACTAACTTCTTGGTGTCTAATTTTCATTGAATGATAGCCATAAACTACAGCTCTCAACTTTTCACCAAAATCCTCCTGAAGTATCACATCAGAAAAGGAAATCCAGTTCTTAAACGGAGATTTATCCTCATAGAATCCTGCCGTACCATTTAATTTATAAATTCTATGACTATTCGGACTAGATTCCGAATCGTGCAGATTTCGTCTTGGAGTTACATTTAATTGATTTTGCACATACGCAAGGAGAACAGAATCCGGAATTGAACTTTTGAAATGATTTGCTAAAGCTATTTCAAATTGAATATCATAATTCCAGGAGAAAATTATAGGATCATCAATTAATTTAATTGGTACCCTTTCTACAACGAGATCTGTTACAAATTTACGGATTCTATTATCTAAATTAGAATTATACTCATCTAACCCAAGATTTGAGTCTACACTTTGTTCAACGATCAAATATGATGAGATCACACGTTTGATCTTATTTAGAACAGGGGGATTAGTCTTATTTTCTTTAGCATAAGTATCGACAGTTACCCCTTTACTGTTTCTTCCGATCTCTTTCCATTCTTCTAACATCGATTCGAAAAGCGAATCTGTGTCTGCCTCCTTTAGTTCTTCAATGTTGCTGTCAGAGCCTGAATCACTAAATTTGTATTTAATTCTGAGAACTTCGGCTAATCTAATTATTCTCTCCGGAAGATTTTGAGCTAATGGAATTGAATTAACGCTAATACCCGCTCCAAATAAATAGCCTTTTTGCATAGTTTCTCTATAGAAAAATGTTAAAATTTTCTGTGTAGTAAATTTTAATGAATCTGAAAGCTATTCCACGAAGCTTTTAACGTATAAGTCACTAAAATATAAAAATTTTTCATTAGGAACAATGGAAATACTCCCGCAATCCCTCATGCCCTTTGTGTATTTAAAGAAGAGCTTGTAACTCTCCCAAAACATCTTTACTTTTCGATTTTACAACTGTATTATATAATGATGCATAATTAGTTGGTTTGTGATTTAACAAATGACTTAAATTATTTTCTGTAAAAAAATAATCATAATAAGGCAAGCTTGATGCTGCATGTCTAAAATCATCGAAATCATTTGCTTCGAATTTTATCTTATTATAGCCGCACCTAACATTTGCATTCAATCCTGCAAGTATTCGGTAAGCAGGTAGCTCTTCGTTAATTTTTTCATGCATAAATAAATTATAAATCATGTTCATCATATTTTTTATGCTCTCGGGTTCTTCATTATCAGGCAATCTCCCGTGAACTTCTTCAAATAGTCGAGACATTGCTTCTTTTACAAATGGCTCGCTGATAGAAACCATCCCGCCAATTTCATCCAAAAATATCTTTTGAAAATTAGATTTGCTTTGATTTAAAGATTCTTTATCAGAATTTAGTTTTGAAGCTAGATTTACTTTGTCCGAAGCATAATCGGTAGGTTCTTTATTTTCAAGGAGATCTACTAAATCAATCATCTTCAAATTTGATTGTAAATCTATTAGCGTCTTCTGGAATGCCAATGCTTGATCTTTATCTAATTGGCTTTTAGTAAGATATGTTTGTCCAATAATTTGTCCTATACTAACCCAACAAAAATTATCACGCTCGATATGAAATTCTTTATTCGAATACTTTGTAAATAGGTAAATAATTTCATTCGTATATAAGTCATAATCAAAATCGATTGCTATTCCTTCAGAAAAAGCATCCATTAATATAGCTGTTCTCTTTCTGGTGCTGAGATCTTTTTGCAAAAACAATTCAACGTAAAGGGTTGAGCTAAGGGGAATTATAATTTTTTTATTAGTTACCAATCGATTTATTAAATCAAATATTTGCTGGTCCTCAGGACTTTTTGATTCACCCATAGATACATCTCTTAAGCGAATCCAATACTTCGTATCTAGATAAATTTTCTTTCTACCTTTGACTCTTTCGGACATTTTCATTCTAAAGTTTTTCAAATATTTTCGAAGTGAAACATGGTTTTCGGTGAGGTGTTGTTGATAGGTCTCGTGAAAATTAAAACCATCCGCTTTCTGACGATTTAGAATTTCTAGTAATTTCGGATCTAATTCATTATTCATAATACTGGTCTTAATGAAAGACTATCTACCTAGAATCTTTTGAGCTTTCCGAAAAGTTATACTCTCTCGATTCATCGAGACAAAATCTATCACCTTCGTAATAGAAGAAATATAACGAGTTCCATCAGTCATATTTATAAATAGATTAATTAATATTATTTCTTCTTCACTTAGTATATTTGTAATCATTTTTGAGAAAAATCTATACTCAATTACAGGAATCGAAGTTTCCTTATCGCAAAGCCATTCACATATGCTACCAATTGCATAAAGTAGTCTTCTTAGATCATTAGGAATAATTATTTCGTTTTTTTTCCAATTACGTTCTATACAATCATGAAAAAAAGTTTTTATATTTATATCTGTCATTTCAGAGCCTGTAATTCTATTTACAACAGCTCCTTCAGTTATCCCCGCAGGAAAGCTAGTATGATCTTTTTCGAATGAATTTCGAAGATTCATGTAATAGTTGATATTTTGATTTAATATCTGATGAAAGGTTAATATTTCACGAAGATCTCGTTCCTCCTTTTCTGCTAGCTCTTTTCTTTGTCCTTCTAATCTATTCTCTTTCATTTCTTGCTGCTGAAACCACAAGGCTATTAAAAGGGCTATAAAGGAAAGGAATCCAAAAATGGGATTCAAGACGCCTCCGAAATAGTCGCCAAACTCACCCCATGTAGAATGTTCATGGGAAAGCTCACCATTAAACTGAAAGAAGTAGAAGGCAAATGGAGATATAACTAATACAAAAACTCCTATTATGATTGGGATTAAAACTTTTTTCGACATAGATACACCGCCAGAATTAACGTTAACCAATTTAACGCTTAACTAAAGTCTTTATATATGTACATATTCCGCAGCTAATTTTTAGAGGGAATAGATGTCTCAGGCTCTTTTAAAACAGGAAATTTTTCCTAATATCAGGGAATTCTAATTAAATCCTACTGGCAAAATCGAAATAGATAATGAATAGCATTCATTATCTAATGTTTAATCAATTTTTCTATGAATTCTCTTCAACTTAAGAAGAAGTGCATCTTCATTCAGTCTTCCCGAATTTCTATGCATAGATTTCATTTTATTATTCAACATTTCCAGAAAGAATCGGTAATTCCATTCTTCATCGGTTTCTAATTTCCGACTCCGATAAGCTCTTAGCTTTTTCTGCTGAATTCTAAACCAACTATCTTTAGACCTACTAGTCTCCCTACCCTCAACTCGTGAATTAAATTTCGACTTTTGCTTTGTAAGGAACATCGATAAGCCATAGCCCATTTCCTGTGGAAAATTCCGAGTATTTACTTTCTCAAGGATACGATACTCGAATTCAGCCCATCCTTTCATTTCATCGTACAATCGCTTTAATTTAGCTATCTGATAATTAGCCCAAGCATCCGATAATTCTTTAGTATTTCTTTTAGAAGGTAAGGCATATTCATTTCGATGCAAGTATCTTAATTTAACCAAGACCCTTTGGTAATAGCGATTATGCGTCATTCCATTTCGATCATTATCAGATTTAAATTTCCTTTCTCTCCTTAAATTCGCATGTTGATTTCTTATCCGAATAATAAGGAGTGTAGCTATAAAATCAGGAATTTCTCTTCTTCGGCCCATTCTTTTTTACAAGGGTATAATTCAACTCCGCCCCTCTGTGCTTAACTATTTCTATAGCTATCTTAATAATATTCTTTTCAGTAACATATCTAGCCATATAGGAAACCGATTTACTTATTAAGTAATGATTATTCGGATTTTCTCTTCCCTTCTTCTTATAAGGATCTCGCATCTCAATATCTGAATTTAAGAAATCCAAAGTCCGACCAGTTAATGCGCATTTCCAGCCTTGAATTTTCAACATTTTCTTTAAATCTTCCCTAGTGAATTTAAACTCGCTCTTTTTCTTTCTCTCTTCCTTTAAGTATGTCATTTCTCTCCTCCAGATACTTGATTCGCTCTTTCATCGTATAACCGTATTTACTTCTACCACCAGTATTCCTTTCTCTTACTAAAACTTCTATTTTATCAAGACTTCCGACTCCCTCTAAGAATTGATCCCGATTGAAGGTATAAAGAATGTCTGGCAAATCAGGAATAAGCTTCTCTACATAGTATTGAATAGCCTCGTTTTCTTTATTTTTAACCTGAGTAACTTTAGCGATACCCAACTGTGCCCAACGTCTGGTGATTCGTAATAAAGGAGCTTGAGAAGTGGTTCCTGCTAATTCATAGCTTTTCTGGTGAATAGGAGAATCTAAACTAATTCCCTTCCAGAGCATATAAGCTACTGAGTTATAGTATTTCTCCTTTCTCTTCCGAAACTTGGGACCTGATTCCATGAAATCAAGATAGTCCAAATGAGCTTGGTGTATTAAATAATTCTTATTTGCCTCAAATAGATTTTTAAACTGCTTATCTATCTTCTTCCTGGTTTTACTTTTATCTCTATGAATTCTACTTTCAGGAGAAGGAAGCTTATAAATGAGGTCTTTACGATGTTTAAGTAGATTTTTAGATCTGAGGGGGATTCTACAGGAATTTCTAGAAAATCTATATCTATCCCCTACATTCCCCAATTTGGCTACCTTTTTACTAGTAAGACAATCAAAGCCATAGACTTTAATACCTTTAAGAGCAGCATATTCATTCAGATATAAAATAGAGTTTTGAGGTTGAATATAAGAGTAACTAGCTATGAAGGAATATTTCAAACTCCTTTGTACGGCTTCTGCAACTTGATTGTTTACGGAATCCTTGGACCATCTATTTCTAGCCCAAACATTTCTTTTATTATCAACAGCCCTAGCTGAGTGGTTTATACTTTTTGAATTCGGGAAATATCTTTCTAAGTAAGGAAAACCACTATCACTAAAAATCGCTGTCTCCTTAGGTAAATAATCAAAGAAAGGTAATATAGTTTTACCTTGTTGATCTGGAACAGAGTTAAAGATTACTGCACCACCCTTTAGAGCCTGTGTCAAAATCAAAGAGCCTATTTGATATTTCCCCTTAGCTTCTGCTACTGAATCAGAAAGATATATACTTGAAGTCTGCCCTGAATGCTTGAACCTTTTACGAAAACCATTAGCTCTTTGAGAAGCAGAGAATAAAGCTAAAGTATCTGTGTGTAATACTGGTTTATCTTTTATAAAAGGTCCTAAATCGCCTGTTTCTGGCAGAATTTTACCTTTCCAAGCCTTCTTAATCTCTTTAACCATTTCTCCTTTAATAGAAGGAATAAGATCACTTAAGAATATCTGTAATCTTCTCTTTAGAAGCAAACTAGTATTCTTTGATACCCCTAACCTCCTTTGTATCTCTGAAGAAGATAAACCTAATGGAGATCTATATAATGCTTCTATAAATATATAGGAAAAGGTCCATAATGGAATCTTTAAGTGTTCTAAAGGTGTATTTTTAGTTAAAGATACCTGACAGTTACATTGGGAGCATCTAAGTACATTTTCTCTAGTAGAAACACCTTTAGTTAGAGGAATTTTACAAGTAGGACATTGTTTAGGATAACATTTAGTTAGGAGGTTTCTAGTAAGTTCAGTGTAATAGGTAAGATTTAGATTAGGAAAGCGATTGTTGAAGTGGTCTTTAGCAGTAAGAGGTTTTTCTCTAGTGGGTTTACTAGTTGGTAGGTGGTGACGGCGGGGTAATTCTGTGTTTCTTGGAACACTGGGCAAAACTTCGGAACCGAGAACTTTCCATAGGAAGGGTGAGGTTTCGAATGTTTGTGAGTTTTGCCCGTTGTGGAAAGAAGACTCAGAATCATTTGGTCGGAACAATCGTGATCCACTCAATGAACTTAGTTTTAAAAAACTCATCGATTTGCCCTGTGAACTGGTGATAAATCAAAAAGAAAATCCAGTAAGCCAAAGTCGCCGCAACTAGAGTTCTCGCAGTCATATTTGCTAAAAGTGGAGAAGCAGTATAATACATACGAATCACTGCGATTGGCCAGAGGAATAATAGGAAAAAGTAAATCGCTCTCGGAATTCCATAGAGCCAGCTTAAGATCTCGGAAGGATAAGATTTAGATAATCTTTCGTAAGCTTCTTTTAACTCGGGAAAGAATTGGAAGAAATAGAATACAAAAACGAAAAATGTAGCGATCTTCCAAATGATTTCTATGTCGTTTCGGATCAGCACCAAAGTCAAACCAACGAACCAAATCAAAAAAATTGGAAATACGATCTGCTGTAATAAGGAACCTGACTGGGCGAGAAACATCAATTAGATCTCCTAAGATCATTTTCGGCAGAAACTTGGCCTGACACCCACTCTAAACATTGCAGAAAACTCTCCGGATCTGCTTTTCCGAGACCTGCAATATCAAAAGCAGTCCCATGATCCGGAGAAACCCGGATAAAATCCAGTCCCAAAGTTACATTCACTCCAAATTTTCCCTCCCACATCTTGAATGGGATAAGCCCTTGGTCATGATAACATGCCAAAAACAGAGAATATTTTGCCCTGGAAGTTTCGCTAAACGCCCCGTCTGCGGAGATTGGATCCGTAACATCCAATCCGGCCTTTCTCATCTTAGAAATCATTGGCATTAGTATCTTCTTCTCTTCGTCCCCAACCTTTCCACCTTCTCCCGCATGAGGATTTAGGCCTAAGAATGCAATTTTTCCCTTAGAGATAGGAGCGGAACGAATGGCGGAAATGAAACTAGATAGGTGGATTTTTTTTAAATAAGAAGGTACCTTCTTTAATGGAACATGAGTGGTTAAAGGAAGAACATTCAGTTCTTTTCCCGCCATAAGCATATAAGTTTTTTTCTTATACACTTCTGCTAAATATTCCGTATGACCTGTGAATTTTTTCACTCCAGATTTGATCACCCATTCTTTACTTAATGGAAGTGTAATCAAGTTACCGCCGATTTTTTTTTGGATGCGGACCGCTTCTTCTAAACTTGCAAACGCAGCTTTTCCGGATATCGGGCCAGGTTTACCAATTACTAAAGAGTTTTGTTCAGAAGGGGAAAGTGAATTTATTCTCCAAAGATAAAGTCCGGGAGAAGTGAGTGAAAATGGATCTTTGATTTCCTGCCAACCAGGATAAGAAAGAGAAGAATTAGAACTAATAAGTAGGATTTGTCTTTGTTGGGAGAAGGTGTTTATCTTCTCCCTAGAAATTTGAAGAATTTCCGGCCCGATTCCACAAGGATCTCCCTCTGTGATAAGGATGGGAATCAAGGCCTATAACCAGGAAGATTAAGCTTCCTTAGCTGCTGTTTGTTTACCAAAAAGTCTTTCTAATGTCAAAGAGTCCTTAGCATATTCCAATTCGATATGATCTTTATTGGAATGTTTCAGGTCGCTGGAAATGATACAACGTCCTTCGAGTACCACTCCGTTTTGGATGATCAATTCAGGTGTGCGGATATCTCCCAAAATTCTGGAGGTAGGAAGAAGCATCACTCTGTTACGAGCAGTAATATTTCCAATTACGATACCTTCTACAATTACGCTGGCAGCAGTGATGTTTGTGCGAACTTTACCGGAAGCTCCGATATACAATTGTTCCGCTTGGAGAGATTTTCCTTCGAACTTTCCATCAATCTTTAAGGATCCATTGATGAAGAATTTTCCGTTAAAGTAGGAATTTTCGCCGATTGTGGAGTTTGTAACTTCGGAGGAGTTCTTAACAAGTGCCATGAATATAAAATCCTATTTGCGAAAGACCGCAGGTTTTCGGTTTATACACTAATAAACCGGACCCGCCCCTTCCGAAAAGGAATTTTTTAAGCTGGGAGCTATTTTTGCGGTTTCTCTCTCATCCCCGTCCGGACAGCAATTATCGAAGGAGAAAATTCTAATTTTTTAAAGATCCAGACTCATTCGGATCATATCCCGGCAGTGGATTCCATTCTCATAGATCGGTTCCGGATAATTTTTGGTAAAAAAATCGAAATCAATCCCAGTGATTCTAAACCCGCATTTTTGATATAAACCCAACTGGCCAATCCCGGCATTGCCCGTCCCTATTTCAAGGGTATGAAAACCGTCTTCTCTTGCCTGGGAAATCGCATGAAGCACCAATTTTTTTCCAAATCCCTTGCCCTGCTCTCCTTCTTTCACTGCTACATTAATGATCTCGGAAGTTCCAGGACGAGTCGTCAAAAGTACATAAACTCCTAAAATTTCCGAATTTCCAGACTCCAGTACATAGCAGTTAGCTCTATCCCAGTATGACCGTATTATTTTTTCATTCGGGTCCGCGAGAAGTAGAAGATCCATAGGCGGAGTTTCATTAGAAGAAAGTTTTCTGATCGTAAAGGCCATGAGTAAGGTTGATGAACTTATTTTTGCAGACTGAAAAATTCAGATCTTAATGTTTGATATTCGGAACATTAATCCGATCCAAAACTTCTGCGGTGAATTCTCTGAATTCATCCAAGGCATCTGGAATAGACTTACCTTCCAACTCAGTTGCCTTCTCGAAACGAGAATTAAAAGTGATCTTGTCTTCTATGTTCATGATCACTCCCCCGCCCGCTTTAAATTCTCCCAAAACCTTGGAGAGAAATTCATTAAACTTTTGGAACATTTCAAAAGCTTCTGCGATAAAAATACGGGTCTGTTTGTTCTTCATCCGGCTTAGCTGCTCTCTGAAATCTTGTTTTTCGGCTGCTTGGTATTCTTCAATAGTCTCCGTCAAAACCTTGATGTTTCGACGGATGTTCTCCATATGTTTGACCACACCGTCCTTCTCATTTCCATGAGAGAAGTCGAAACGAATATGAGTTTCATTTAATATAGGAAGATATTCTCGATCCAATACATTGATCCAAGTACCGATCTGATTTACCTCGGTATCGTTAGAATTTGGAGAAATTTTCATGATCGGATACTTTGCCAAGATCCTACCTGCAGCATCCGGATTTTCACGGAACATCCGTATTTGCTCTGCCGCAGTTTCGAGATTGTCCGGAATCCCCTCGGGGGAAATTTCCCTCATCCGATTTCGATATTTGTCCAAATCCCTAGTGGCGCGATACTTCTGCTCGTCGTTTTTGGAAAGTCTGATGATCTTCTCCAATTGTTGGATCATCTTTTGATGACGTTGGAGTTCTAGGATTTGCTCTTGGGTGATGGCCATAGGGTCTTAGGTCAGATTTTAAAAGGAGTACCGTTCTAAGGCAAGGAAATTCTCCCTTGGATTTTTGGGTTAATTGTAGGAATTTCCAGAATTAAAGAAGAATTTTATATGTGATAGAGTTCACCCAACTTCACTAAATGATACATTTAATTCGTATCCCGTACTGGATACGAATTTATAGAGCCAAGCTCATATCAGAGTATTCAGAAACGTTAGACTGCATTTACAAAATGAGTGGTAATCTGTCCGAATTTTAAAATCTTTGAATAAACTAAATATATCTATGAAAACTTTTAGAATTTATACCCTTTGTTTCCTATTAATCTTTTTTATGAGTTCTTGTGGGCCATCACAAGGAACAAATCCATTATCTCTTTTGGCCTTACTCTCCCTACCAGAAAACAATGGAAATGTGGACGATGGAGAACTGCATGAATCTGATTGTATGTACAATTATGATAATATAGGTCGAAAGAATACAAGTACTACTGCTATCTTCAAAGATTCTCAAGGGGCAATTTACGTAGCAGGAAACACACAAGAAAATCTAGGAGGAAAAAATCCGCAGAATACCCAAACCCCATATGTCTTAAAATATCCAAACATTAGTAGTTGTAGGGAATGGGTCCAAACTTTCGTGGACACATTGGGTTACGGTCAAATAACAAGTGCCGCAATTGATTCAAATGCGAACATTTATATATTAGGAACTTCCGCAAGCGCAACAATCGGTGCAGAAACATGTAATTCCGGATTGTGTAACTTTCTAGCAAAATTAGATAAAGACGGAAATATTCTTTGGTCAAAATTATTAACAAGTACTTTAACCGCCCCTATATCTCAAAAATTCGCTTTAGATCCTTCCGCTAATATTTATTTGATAGGCTCTACAAGCTCTGCAGTAAACGGGCAAAACCCAAGTGGTACCGCAGATGCATTTATCATAAAATTGGATACTGATGGAAATCTAACTTCTTCTTTCCTTTTGGGAGTGAGTGGTAAATATACACGTGGCGAAATGATTTCAGTAGATCCTAACGGAAATATCTACTTTATGGGAAATACTAACGGTTCCTTAGGAGGACAAACTCCATATGGGAACGGAACAACTGTGTATCTAGCCAAATATAATTCCAGTCTAGCTCAAGAATGGATACGTTATGTTGGAGTTGGGGTAAACCCTGGTAACCACAGACCCACCGGGATCACATTCGACCCAAGTGGAAATGTTTACTTCGGAGTTAATTTTAACGGTACAGGATATGTAGAGGGTAATCAGTATTTAGGTATTAATAATTCTCTTATATACAAATTTAATTCATCTGGAACCAAACAATGGTTTCATGTAGTCGGATTTTCCGGAGGAAGTACGGAAGCCATTACACTAACTTATACTTCCTTTAACAAGATCATGGTTTTCGGAACTGCCTTCGGAACAGTTAATAATATAAGTACTAACGGATATTTCACTACCTTCCGAGCTTTTTATGAACAGAATGGCACTTATGTGGGATTAGATCTTTTCGGTCCTCCAAATACAAATCGGTATGCTACGTCTGTGTATTATTCTGGAACGGATCCAGTATATTACTCTTATACAGGCTCGAATTCTCCTGCGCCTGGAACACAGGGTGGATTCATGACAAGTCTTTAATTCTTTCTCTTATATCGATCCAAAACTAATCTTAAAAAATCGGACTGTGGGAATTTATGAACCAAGGATTCCATGAGTTGGACTCCTTCCTCCACAGGTCCGGTTTCTAAAAGAGAGATCGCTTTTAGGTAAACCATCTCCGGAGAATATTGGAATCTTCCTGTCAGGACCAATCTCTCTCTGAATGCCTCGAATTTTTTGTCCTTAAATTCTTGGACGGCAATCGCTCTTTGGGTTAAATAAGAACCTGGAGTTTGAGAGCGGACCGCAATCATCTCAGAATCCAATTCTCCTGCTAAAGTAGAATTCCATAGAACCAAAAGTTCGAATGGCCTGAGTGTATAGGACATCCCCTGTTCTTTTAGTATCTTATAGCGTTCGAATAAGGAATCATCACTTCCTTCCTGAATGGAATCACGTAGAGTTTCTTTCAGCTCTTCTCTTCCGTTCTTCTTTTTCTCTTCAGAAATCCATTCGAATACAAAATCTCTTGGTTTACATTTTTTAACTAAGAAGAATCTATCCAGAATCGGATGTCTGAGAGAATATTGATCCAAGAAGAAGTCAGCTTCTGTTCTGGAAAATTCTTCTATCCTTCTAGCTATACTTGCATCTAAAACTTTTATATTCCGGATCCCTTCTTTCTTATCCTTGAAATAAAAATAAGCAAGTCCAGCCAGATCAGGTTCCTGGGAAGAGATTACTAAGTCGAATAATTCATTCTGCTCTTCTTGATTCAGTCCTTGTTGTTTATGGCGATACGCGATTTTCTCCTTTCTTTCCAAACCTTCTTTCAGAAAATTTTCAGATTCTGAAATCGCATCTATAAAATATAATAATCGTCTTCCTTCTTTTGCTTCTTTCAGATCTTCTCCGAAAGAATATACCAATTCCTGGTAGTCTCGAATTCTATCTTCACAAAGTAAAAATGCAGAGCATAAAAAGAATAACTCAGGGTCCCAAACCAGATTTCCTTTCAACTCATCCAATAACTCTTGGAAGAATAAGCGTAGGAGTTTTTCTTCTCTTTCAGTGATCCCATCTTCTCTGATCCAATCTAAGCGAGGAGAATGGAATACAAATCTTCCAAATAGGTCAGATCTGAAACAATGCGCAGGCCTCAAATGTGTAAGAATACTTCCGCTATAATGATCTAAAATTTTTGTTTTTAGCCGGATTATATCCGAATCGGGTTTTCGGTCCTGTTTTTTAACTACGAAGTCCGGATGGCTTAAAGTTATTTCAGGCCATTCTGTATTTGATACCGATATATGCATAAAGACTCCTTTTTTGGAGTTGAACCCTTTTTAAGGCAGATTAAGTGAGAAGAATCGCATGAAAAAAACGATTCTGGGGTTACTCCCGTTTCTAGTTGTCGGCAGTCTTTTTGCGGATGAAGACCTAAAATACTTGGTCAAATCCTATAGTTTAGAAAAAATACGCAGGATTTTTCGGGAAAGGTCCCCTTCCAAAGAATCCGAAGTGTACGCACTCGTCCGTTTCCATGAAACCCATCCTGATGGGGACGAGGGAAATAAATTCAGGTATCTGGTCTCTCTTTTAAAAGGGAGACTTGTAGTTGGGGTAACCAAGGACGAACTTCATAGTCTGATCAAGAACCCACTTCCTCCTATGAATGCAGTCTCCAAAATGAGTTTTTGGAAATTGTATGAGGAAATGGTAAAAAGAAAAAGTCTATCCCCTTCTGAACTTATTTCTTATCTCAAAAAACTTCCCCCTGAATATGATCCTGTCTATAAAAATGTGATCGGGGAAATTCTTCGAATTCATTATGAAAATGGAGAATTTAAAGAAGCAAAAGATTACGCAGAAAGTTTCTCTGAAAAAGATAAAAAAGAATATTTCGGCGCTATGGCATACTACAGATACGCCAAGGCATTATACAAATTGGGAGAAATACAGAAAGGAGAAAATCTTTTATACGCTCTTACAGAAGATGCGAATGTTCCTTCTTACGTTAAAAAAGATATTTATATCGATCTAAGGACCTGGAAAGGTGAATCCTTTTATAATCAGATCCCCCTAGAAAAAGGGGTGTTATTTCTTCCTTTCTTAGACGCGACCGATAGGAAATCTTTTATATCTTCCCATCAATATTTTAGCTCGATCGTTTTCGAAAGACCGGAAAGCTGGAAGGCTGCCGCAAGAGGACTCGTCCAATATTATCCGGAAAGACTTTCTTCTCTCTTCTCCAGACATAAAAGTTACGCAGAATATTTTCCTGAATTTACCGCTGCAATGTCTGTGGAACTTTCTAATCAAAATTTGGCAAAATCAGGCCTGGATCTATTACAAAAAACGAATCTATCTTCTTCCGAATCAGTAGAATATGCATATGCCAGGGCTTATAAACGATTAGGAGAAAGAGATAAATATTTTAACGGTCTTCTTTCTTCTCTCGAAAAAAATCCTTATAATCTAATCCGACAGGACGAGCTGATTGATCTTTTGATCGGGGACCATTCTCACTTTTTAGAAGAATCATATTGGAAAGAGGCTTTAAAAAAGATCCCTAATCTTCCGGTCAAAGGCAGATTAGTATATTGGTATTTAAGAAGTTTAAAATCCAAAGGTAAACAGGATGAACTTCTATCTTGGTTAAAGTCGTATTATAGATCCATTCCAGGTTCTTATTACACAAGAGTAATCCGAGAAGAATTTGCGACTGAAATTTCCTCTATCCAAAAGCCGGACTCCCCTCTAAGAAATAAGGATGCATTATTCGAATATCTGTCTTTGACTGCTGGTGATCCTAAATATTCAGATAAGATCATTGGGAGAGATCTGGAATTTGCTTATTTTCCAGATTCCTTCTCATTAGATGTTCGGATAGATTCTGCACATAGTAAAGTCAGAGGAAATACTCTATTACAAAATGCTAAAGAATATTTAGAGATCGGAGAAATGGCATATGCAAGTTCTCTGGTTGATAAATTCGTTTTGCAAACTGGAACATCTGAAGAAGAAAAAGACGAAATTTTCGCTGCCCTGGGAGAAGTTACCGGAAACCAATATCTGACTGTCTTTCATACAAGAAATCTAATGAAAAGAAGAAGGATCCCGGACGATGTGATCCTTCTTCCTTCTAAACTCGCTTCCAGGATCTATCCGAGACCACATAGGGATATAGTTTCTCATTATTCCCAGTCCTTTGGGATAGAAGAAGATATAGTGTACGCTGTGATGAGGCAGGAATCCTTTTTTAAGGAGAATGCAGTGTCTTCTTCCAATGCGAGAGGTCTCATGCAGATTATGGGACCTACTGGAAAAGGTTTAGCCCAAGGTTTAGGGCTTGGTCCTTATTCCCTTTTTGATCCTGAAATTTCTATCCAAATGGGTGCAAAATTCCTAAAATACCTTCTTTCTTCCAATGAAAACGATTTAAAATGGGCCTCCATCGCTTATAACGGAGGACCTGGAAATCTTAGAAAATGGAAACGGAATCACTATCATGGAGATTTTAATCATTTTTTAGAGGAACTTCCATTAAAGGAACCTCGTGATTATTGCAGGATCGTAACGTCGAACTATTATAATTACCAAAGTTTAAGGCAGTATAAAAACCGCTGAGCAGACAAGACGGATTCTTTTTTTTAGATTGTCTAGAATTTCAGATCCGTGAAATAGTTCTAAGGACCGGGCCTGAGTTCTTAATTTCACCTCTCTGTCCTAAGGTCTACCTTATGCCGGTTCGTCCGATATCATTCATCTAACAGGAGTAAAAAATGGCAAACACCGCAATCTTAAAAATCGACGGTAAAGAATATGAACTACCCATCATTACGGGAACAGAAAACGAAAAGGCCATAGACATCTCCAAACTCAGACAACAAACAGGATACATTACATTAGATAACGGTTATTTAAATACCGGTGCCTGCACAAGTGCCGTTACATTCCTGGATGGTGAGTTAGGAATTTTAAGATACCGTGGGATCCCGATCGAACAATTAGCCGAAAAATCAAGCTTCACTGAAGTAGCTTATCTTTTGATCTACGGCCATCTTCCTTCCGACAAAGAATTACAAGATTGGGACAAAGAGCTAACAATGCACACTTTGATCCACGAAGACTTAAAACGTCTTTATAATGGATTCCCTAAAGACGGTCACCCGATGGCGATCATGTCCACAATGATCGGTTCACTTTCTACTTATTACCAAGATTCCTATGATCCAGAAAATCCGGACCATAGACATATCTCTATGGTTCGTCTTTTAGCGAAGTTCCCTACAATCGCTTCCTTCGCTTATAAAAAATCATTGGGCCAACCTACAGTTCACCCAATGAATCATTTGGATTATTGCAGTAACTTCTTGAATATGATGTTCTCAGTTCCAAGTGAAGAGTATTATATCGACCCTGAGATTGTAAAAGCTCTGAACTTGTTATTGATACTTCATGCTGATCACGAACAAAACTGTTCTACCTCAACAGTTCGATTGGTTGGTTCTTCTCTTGCAAACTTGTATGGAGCAATTTCTGCAGGTATCTGCGCTCTTTGGGGACCTCGTCACGGTGGAGCCAACCAAGAAGTATTAGAAATGCTTTTAGAGATCAAAGCTTCTGGACTTCCTGTTAAAAAGATCGTAGAAAAAGCAAAAGATAAGAATGATGCATTCCGTCTTTCAGGATTCGGACACAGGGTTTATAAAAACTTTGATCCACGTGCTAAGATCATCAAAAAAGCATGTGACGCAGTTCTTTCCAGATTGGGAGTAAACGATCCTTTATTAGATATCGCTAAAGAATTAGAAGAAGCGGCTTTAAAAGATTCTTACTTCGTAGAAAGAAAATTGTATCCTAATGTGGACTTCTATAGCGGTATCATTTACCGTGCGCTTGGAATCCCTGTGAACATGTTCACTGTAATGTTCGCAATGGGACGTCTTCCAGGTTGGATCGCTCAATGGAAAGAAATGATAGAATCTCCTGATATGAAAATCGGTAGACCTCGTCAGATTTATACCGGAGCAACTGACACTTCTTACGATAGCGCTAAGAAAAAGTAAGCCTGCAAAATTTTCAGCTCAGTAACCGGATCGAAAATAATTAGTTCACGATCCGGTTACTTTCCCGATCCAACGCGAAAAACTTCAAATAGCCGGTATCTACACGTTAGCTGAAATTTTTATATTTACAGATTATTCCTGCAGACTAATTTCGCTTCATTATAAACTTATGAAGCATTCAAAAAGAAATAAGTATTCGTTGATGTTACTAATATGGATACTTACGATATTCTCTCAGTGTACTCCAAATATTCGACAAGTTAGAATACAAGAACAGAAATCGCTTTCGGAGGCCCAAAACATCCTTAATCCAGGGATCGCATTTTTCCGATTTAAATCTGCAACTTTAGGCGGAACCTCTCTAACTCCATCGCTCGGTCTTGCGGTAAATGAAGGAGTGTTTCCTAATTTTGCTAACCCTAGCACTATCGATCTAGAGCCAAAAATCGACAAGAAAACCAAATTTACCGTTCTTGATGAATGCGTTGTTCTCGTCGGAAATACTGCTGAATATAGGCTTATCTTTTATTCGGAACATTCCTGTACGGATCGCGGAAGAGTTCAGACTTGCTCTTATTATCTACCAAAAGTCTTCACAAAAAGGGCATTTCAATTAAATGACGGAGATGTAGTTTATCTCGGCACTTTAAATTTTAACAAATACGGCGATATTGAAAATAGATATATAGAATCGGATAAAGCTTATTGTGCGAAAAGTTTGAAATCATCAATGCAAAACATTGATGATCAAAAAATTAAAAATCGAACCCTAATTAAATACCATGAATAAGAACTTTAAATATCTTTTTCCAATTTTCTTCTTTTTCTCCTCTTGCATAACCTGGGCAACACGGGACCAAGACTCAGTGCCGATGCCTAAGAACTTGTCGGAAATAATGAAACCTATTACTTTTATTGTCCAAGCACAATTACCTCCATTAGACATGGAACCGGTCAACCGCTTCCATGTTTTGCAAAGGTATTCGAATACTATCGCTTCTTGCCGCTGCCTATCGGACTATAATTTATTCCTAAACGAGCTCCCTTCAAAAGACGAGAAATTCGAATATATTGCGTTAGTAAAATTGAACGCAGAACCTGCAGCAGATACTTTTAATAAAACCATAACCGTTATCTCGATGTTTACACTAACAGTGCTTCCATTTTGGGACAAAGAGAATTATGAATATACTGCGATCCTTTTTGATAAAAATGGTAAGGAGCTTAAAAGTTTTTCCGGATCCGGAAGTCATAAACTATTTGGACAATTACTCTTGTTCCCTACTCTCTTTACGAAGCATTCCAATCTAAATCGAAGCGGCCCACTAACATGGATTGCAGAGGATATTTTTCAATCAGGACTGGTGCCAAAAATTCCCTATGAGTAAATGAACTGAGCTACGAGCGTTTTCGAAGATACCAATTAAATAAAACGACTGAGTCAGTATTAAACTCGGGACATCCCTGGATCTTAAACGGAAAATTATCCACTGCAATCTCCGCATTCAAAGACGGAGATTGGATGAGGCTTGTTTCTGGATCAAACGAGACGTTAGGATTTGGGATATATTCGTCTTCCGGTCCGATTGGAATACGCATCATCCAAAGAGGAAATGAATTCTCAACTCCTCTTTTGCGACAGAGGATAGAAAAAGCGTTAGAACTCAGAAAACCTCTTAGAGTAAAAACAAACGCTTACAGACTTTTACATGGAGAGAATGATCTAATTCCAGGAGTCACAGTGGATCGTTACGGATCCAGTTGGGTAGTCCAAACCTATTCCCGATCTTTAAGGACATTCTCCAGATTAGTAATCCAACTTCTCTACTCTATTGTTTCCAAAACCGAAGAGCCAATCCCAAATCAAATCGTATGGATCTCCCCACAGCGTATAGGCTCCGAAAAATCTTTACCCATTCGGTTTTTGCGAGGTAAAAAAGCGATTCCGTATGAAGAGAAAATTTTTCTAAATCAGATCCAATGGAAGACTAAAATTCCCGGCCAGAAAGGTGGCTTCTTTCTTGATGTTCGGAATTTACGCCAATATATATTAGAAAAACCAGAAATAGCTCAAAACAAAGATTGTCTTCATTTATTCTCACATACCGGACTTACTTCTGTATGCTTAGAAGAAGCAGGTGCAAAATCAGTCTTCTCTGCTGATGGAGCTAAAGAAGCTCTCGAAGAATTTGTTTCACATATTTTACCGGAAGAAGAGATTTTAAATTTCGATACGAAGAATACCATTCTCACAAAAGGAAAACATCATCTTGTCAGAGCGGATCTATTTCAAGATTGGGGATTTTTAGAAGGCAGAAAATTTTCCCTAATCATCTTAGATCCTCCCAATCTAACTCCGAACCAAGCTGCGATTCCAGCGGGCAAAAAGGCATATCGTACTTTAATTTCTAAGGCGCTATTTCATTTAGAACCCGGAGGAGACCTAATATTACTTTCTTGTTCTGGAAGAATCCGAGAGTCCGAATTCGAAAAGATTGGCCGAGAAACCTTGGCAAACAAAGGATGGAAGTACAAGGATCTTTTTAAATTAAAACCGGAACCGGATCATCCTACACGAAAGGAATTTCCGGAGGGGAAATATTTTAAGGTGCATATTTATAGAAAATGCGAACCTTTAGATCCATAAGCTTATGAGTACTACTAAAAATACATACCAACTCATCGATTCCGGAAATTTTAAAAAGTTAGAACAAGTCGGCCCATATAAAGTGATCCGCCCTTCTCCTGTTGCTGCTTGGCCTCCTACTCAGGCTTCTCTCTGGAAGGACGCTGATGGAGAATATCATAGAAGTGATAAGGGTGGAGGAAATTGGAGTTGGAAAGGATCCAGCGGTTCCAGACCAGACTCAGAAGACGAATTCCTAATCCAAATCCCTCCATTAACTGTTAAGATACGTTTTACTCCATTCGGTCATCTTGGGATCTTTCCGGAACAATTGAGCAACTGGGACCGTATTCGAAAAGTTTCTTCTCAACTTGCAGGTCAGGGAGAAGTTCTAAATTTATTTGCTTATTCAGGACTTTCCACCTTATCCGTATTAGCTGGAGGGTTGGACGCTTGCCATTTGGATTCTTCGAAAGGGATGGTAGAATGGGCAAGAGAGAATGCACAAGTCTCCGGTCTGGCAGATAAAAAAGTACGCTGGATTATTGAAGACGTATTAAAATTTCTGAATAGAGAGATCAGAAGAGAAAAAAAATATCTCGGCTTTATCTTAGATCCTCCTACTTTCGGGCGAGGTGCAAGCGGAGAAGTTTTCAAAATAGAAAAAGATCTACCAGAGATGATGGATCTACTCATGAAACTTTGCGATAACAAACCAGAGTTCGTATTTTTGACCTGTCATTCTACCGGATTCAGCCCGCTCGCGCTTAGAAGAATTCTGGAAGGAAGGATCAAAAACCCAGGGAATTATCTAACAGAAGAACTTTCTATTTCTGAAACCACAGGAAGATTACATCCAGCAGGTTCCAACTGTGTATTCTATTCAAACAGAGTAAAACTTTGAAGAAGAATATTTTGGAAATTAGCAGCTTCTCGAATGAAAAGCTGAAGTATATCTCCGGGCTAAAAGAAAAGAAGAATAGAGAAAAATCCGAAACATTCTTCATCGAAGGTTTTAGAGAAATCCAAAGAGCCCAGATTTCCGGAAAAGTTAAATTCGAATACTTACTCACCTGTCCCGCATGTTACCTTGGGGAAAATGAAGAAGACCTGGTATCTTCCATAGATGCAAAAACGATCATCGTCCCAAAACAAATTTTCGAAAAGATTTCTTATAGAGATAGACCTGATGGATTGATAGCTACTGCGGAGATACCGGACTTCTCCTTATCCGCTAAAACAAAACTTTCGGATGATCCTATTCTTGTAATCGAAGGTGTGGAAAAACCTGGAAACTTAGGAACAATTTTAAGAACAGCAGAGGGTGCTGGATTTCATAAAGTGTTTGTTGCTGATCCAAGACTGGATTTGTTCAATCCAAACGTTATTCGTTCTTCTACTGGAACCTTATTTACATTGGATGTTTTTCAGTCCGATATAAAAGAACTCTACCCTATTCTTAAAAATGCAGGCTACAAAACAATTGCTGTCACTCCCGAGGCTAAATCCCTTCATTGGGATGCGGATCTAAAAGGAAAAGTTGCACTCGTTTTTGGAAGCGAACAGTACGGACTAAGTGAATACGCAAGATCTCACAGTGATCAATATATTTCCCTTCCTATGAAGGGAGTGGCGGATAGTCTAAATCTTGCAATGTCCGCCGGAATTCTAATGTACGAAGTGCTTCGACAGAATCGTTAATGAAAAAGATCCATCTTTCCGTATTCGTAAGCGGTCATGGCTTCGGGCATATCAGTCGCAGTTTAGAAGCTATCCTACAAATTTTAATTAAAAATCCAGAATGGACTGCAACAATCAATTCTCCCAGGGGTGAAGAATTTGCAAATTCTTTGGATATTACTGGGATTTGGGGAAAGGTCAGAAATCGGATCCAATTTAGAAAAATAAAATCGGATGTTGGAATAGTACAAAAAGATTCTCTTGGGATGGATCTGGAATCCACCGAGTCTGAAATTTTAGAATTTAAGAAGAATAAAAATTCTCTTATACAAGCTGAAACTGAATATCTCAAGAAAGAAAGGCCAGATCTTATTTGGTCCGATTCTTCTTCTTTTCCTTTTTTGATCTCTTACGATCTAAAGATCCCTTCTTTATTTTTGGGAAACTTTACCTGGGATTATATATACTCATATTACGAATCTGAAATATTCCAAAAATATTCGAAAGAATTAAAGAACGAATATAAACTATGCGAACTGGGACTTGTGCTCCCACTCTCCTGCCCGGTTACTTCTATCCCAAAGACCAAAAACATTGGACTATTGGGACGTAAGCCAAATTTAAATAAAGAAGAAGCCAGAAGATATTACGGCTTTGAAGAAGGTATTGAATATTATCTATTCTCTTTTGGCGCTTATGGAATTGACTCTTCTCATTTTGATTGGAAAGAATGGGACCCCTCTAAAAGAAGAATAGTCATTGGCGGAATGGAATGGAAGATCCAATCCAAAAACAATCTGGGGATTGTAACTATCCCAAACTGCCATTATCCGGATCTACTCAGAGCAAGTGACTTTGTATTAACTAAACCAGGCTATGGGATCTTAAGTGAGTCTTATTTTGCAGGAACTCCTATACTTTACACAGATAGAGGTAACTTTCCAGAATATAAGTACCTGGTAGAAACGTTACAATCTCAATATAAATCTGCTTATATCTCTCATAACGACCTATTTTCTTTCCGATGGGAAGAAGCTTCCAAGTCGGCAATATCTGCTAACTTGAATCCTGATCCAAGATTTCAAAGAGATGCAGTAAAAGAAATCGAATCATCCATTATAGAACTTCTCAAATAACTCACTTTCGGTTGACCATACGGAATATATGTTTTAAAAAAATTATAGGACCTATATTTAAATAGTTTATAAATCCTTGAAGAAAATAGGGAGGAGGTTTATCAAGCGGTGAGGTAATAAACTTTCGAAGCAACAGGTTTGAAAGCCAAACAACAATTTTTCGGATTTACATACTAATTTTAGCCAGGAAGTCTCGACTCGTTTGTTATAAAAAAAAGGTACATCAATGCCAACATTAGAAACATTAGAAAAATTCATTGCTCATGTTGAATCGAATAGACATGACGAAGCAATTGAGGCTTTTTATACGATCGATGCCTCGATGCAAGAGAATCAATCACCGCCACGAATAGGCAGAGACCTACTTGTTACAAACGAAAAATTGGTACTCAGAAAAGCAAAATCCTTAACTTCGAAGTGTATTCGGCCCGTATTCGTAAACGGAGATTACGTCGTGATTAGATGGGTATTTCATTTCGATTGGAAAGACGGCACTTCAACGGATATGGAGGAGCTTGCTTACCAGCTCTGGGAAGGCGAAAAAATCAAGGAAGAGCAATTCTTCTATGATCCCGCGCAACGAGTACCCAAGTGAAAGTAAAAAGGATTGTTCTCGGGATCAGCTAAACCAAGAAACGATTTGCTCTTTTCGGAGCCTGGTCTGGTATTCCAAGAATCTTTCCTTCCACCAAGGGTGAGTTTTAGAAAGATCTGTTTCCCAAAACCAGAAGTGAAGATCGCTTAGAATACGCTTATCCCAAAGAAGCCGGTTCATCTCTTTAGAATTTAAAGATTCAGGACCGGACTCTTTCCAATTAGAAACTAAAACGTCCATATATCTTTTACGAGCGTCTGATTCTTTTTTTCTGGATCTCAAACGAGATGTATGAAAACGAAATAAGAGAGGATCTACAACTGAAAGAAAAATCCCTCTTCCTGCCCCCATTCCTTCCAAAAACTCAGAATATTCTTTTTCCAAATCTTCTGTATCCGATAAAAGAATATTCTTCTTAGTCTCTTCAGGAGTTAAAAGAAATCCCCTTCTTCTCCAAACTTCTCCCTGTTTAGAAGAAGAAGTCCATACTCCCCAAAAATATGAAAGCAGCCAGCCACCCGTAATCGGTAAAAGCCAATAAAAAAGTACGGGATAATATACAAATAACCAGATAGAGATCCCAGTACCATAAAATGCCTGAGGAAGTAGGGCTCTTGCAGCGGCCATTCTATCAATCCCTTGAGAAGAATTCCTGTTTTGAGGTCCCCATTCTATCTTTCTATTCCAGAAAGTCATCCAAAGGAATCTAGTATATTGAACCATATACGCCGGGGCTAAGATGACCGATTGGATAAACTCTATAAAAAAGGAAATTATAAAGGAAAAAAATCCGATTCCACTTTCTTTCCGACGGAAAAACAAACCGTCCAAAAAGGAAAGTATACGAGGCATAAATAATATTAGAATAGTATAAATTTGTAATCCATAAAACACAGGGAGATACATACTCTCCTGGAACTGAGCCCATTCTTCCGGGATAGATGCCAGACGGTAATAATCGGTATCCGCCATTACTGTAAAACTAGTCGCAACAAGTAATAATGCCCAAAGAAGAGAACTTCCGTAAGAGAGGATTCCCAAAAGAATATGGATCCGACTGGAGATCCGTAATCCACCCACGAATAAAAACCAGAAATGTTGCAAATTCCCCTGGCACCAACGATTATCCCTTTTTAAACTTTCCAGAAGATTGGGAGGACATTCCTCGTAAGAACCCTCTAGATCATAAGCAAACCAAACAGTATATCCGGCTTTTCTAATTAATGCAGCTTCGACTGTGTCATGAGAAAGGATCTTCCCACCGATGGCTCCTTCTCCAGGTAAACCAGGAAGGCCGCAATGTTCCATAAAAGGTTTTAATCTTACGATTGCGTTATGACCCCAGAATGGACCTGAAAAGACCTGCCAATAATACGAGCCTGCACCGAAAATTGGATTTCCGAGCCAAGTCCCGAATTGTGCTAATCTTTGGAATAAACTTTTACCTCGAATAATTTTCGGAACTGTCTGTATGATACCTGCGTTAGGCACAGCCTCCATGAGTCGGATCAAGTTTAGCATACATTCCCCGGTTACTAAACTGTCTGCGTCTAAAACGATCATGTATCTATATCGTCTTCCCCATCTTCTGCAAAAATCTGCAATATTCCCTGATTTTTTGTTTAGATTGATCCTTCTTTTTCTGTAATATACTCTCCCCTTTGTTTCTGGCTTTCGGGAAAGTTTAGAGAATGCTTTCTCCTCTTGCAGCCAGATATCCGGATCAGTTGTATCGGATAATAAGAAGAAGTCTAGGTTTTCCCCTAAGCCTACAGTGGCCGCGGATCTCATCATCGATTCTAAACCTGCTGCAACTCTTGCCACATCTTCGCAATGGATTGGAATTACTACTGCAGTTGGTGGGAGTTCCTTCGGGTTTGCAGTTTGTCCCGCGATCAAACCTGAAATACGTGTAGGATCCCCTCCTCTAATTCTTTGAACAGTTCCGAAAATAGCAGTGGTAGCTCCGAAAGCTAATAAAGGAAATAAAAAGCAAAAGAGCAAAAGTGTCGCCCATTCTAATGGGGAAATTCCGTTTATTAGAAGAAAACGATATTCCAAATAAATTCCGAACAATGAGAGAAGTCCCAAAACCCCAACGAATCCTAATCTTCTATATGTAAATTTTCTGGAGTCGAATGCTTCCTTTAAAATACCCTCGGGTTCCGGTACACTTGTAGGAAATGTTTCCGTGTTCATGAGAAGTACCAGAATGCCAGAGAAATATAAACTGCTGCCCAGAATAATGCAGTAAGCACTAATGCAACTGGTTCAGGTTTTTCCGCAGAAGGAGAAGCAAGATCCGCTAACGGACCAAAATCGATGGGCCTCGGCACCATAGAGCCGGGTTCCAAGGGAGGCAGGCTACTTTCCCAATCGCGATGGAGCTTAACGGAAGTTTCTTCTTTGAATATTTCGAATATATTTTTGTCGGAAGATTTGGCTTTTTCAAAGACCTTGGAAAGAATATTATGGATCTCTAAATTATCCTCTATCCCCATTCCTCTTAAATAAAGTTCCAGACGTTCCCATTCTTTGGAAATTTGGAGATTTTCGAAAAGAATCGGCTCTTTCAAGTCCTCTTGTTTTTTTTTAGTTCGGCTCAAGTACAAAATTCCAGGTTTCAGAAATTATTTCTTGGTTTCTGCTCAATGCTGCCTTTAGATCCGAGGGTCTAAATTTATTTTTAGGATATACTCCGAAAGTAAGTCTCCATACTCCTGTTTCTTCTATCTTTTGAACTGAATATTCTGATAATTCTGCATTTTCTCCTGTATCAATCCTTGCTTGAATGTATGCAAATGGATCCAAAGAACTTAAATTAGAACTTTTGAAATCCACATAAAACATTTTCAGATCAGGATCTCCTTGTGCATCCCCGATCCGAGTAGCAACTACCTTTGCCATAGAATCAGGAAGAGGATCAGTATCCGGCCAACGAACAGTATAAGAAAAATCGAATGGAGTTCCAGGCGGAGGGATTGGCTCAGGCATCCAATATGCACCCATATTATCATCAGAGTCCTGGATAGTCGGATTTTCTAAAAGATGAACTGAACCTTTTCCAAAAGGAATTTCAGGTTCTACCCAAGCACTCGGCCTAAGTTGGTATTTCATCTCGCTATGTTGATAATTTTGGAATTCTCTATCTCTTTGGATTAAACCGAATCCTCTTGGATTTTCATCCGAGAAAGAATAAGTAGTGCTGCGTTTTGGATTGTCCAGAGGCCTCCAGATCCATTCTCCTTTTCCTGAATGGATCAGTAATCCGTCAGAGTCATGGGATTCAGGATAAGCTTGGCCTTTAGGAATTCCTCTCGTCTCACTATACCAATACATACTGGTCAAAGGAGCAATGCCGAGCCTATCCACCTTGGTCCTAAGTATCACTTCTGCATTTACTTTTACTGCGGAAACTTTCCCAGGTGTGATCTGGAATTCATATGCACCAGTAGCAGTTCTTCCATCCAAAAGTGCATAAACAGTGATCGTAGAGTCAGTCTTATCAGGTTTAACTATATAAAATTCCCTGAAAGAAGGAAAGTCTTCCGGATAAGGCATACCGGTATTAACTGCAATCCCTCTCGCGGAAAGGCCATACCATTGTTTTTTAGAAATGATCCTATAATAACTTGCACCTTGAAAAACAGCAAACTCATCCGTATGCTCTTGGGTATTGATTGGGAAATGGATCTTAAAGCCCGAATAACCCAAATTAGGTGGTAGTTCTCCGACACCTTTCAGTTTAGATAGATCAAAAGAAGAAGGATCATAAGCAATCTCTCTCGCGAAATCCCCTCTTACTTCGAAAACTCTTATATTCGTATTATATAAATGTCCAGGATGTAAAAACTGGAGTTGAAAAGGATTTCCTTCCTTCTTCCAAACTGATTTTTCCGGGCGAAAAAGAATGTTCTTATATTGGTTCCATGGAAGACCTTTCAAAAAGTCTGTAGTAGAATGTTTAGGTGGAATGTAACGTTGTTTAGATAATGTCCTAGCTCGTTCCTTGAGGTCCGAGAATGAGAACTTGAATGTAGGATGAGTAGTCTGGTCGGAAATTTCTCCCTCCATTACGCTCAGTAAGGGAGAAGAAGAAAAATCAGGTTCTTCTCTATCCCGCCTCTGCTGTCTATCTGCGACGGCAAAGAGCAAGGCTGTTGCAACAAACGCCAGAATTATATGCAATCGTAACAATTCGTATCTTTCCTTTCAGCAAGACGAATGCTTAAACCAGTCTATCATCCGTACACAGAGAGGGCAAGGTCTTTTAAGTTCGAATTCACTTCGAACTCACAACAACCTTGCCCCTGATATGCGGAAATATATCTGAGAATTACTTTATTTAGGAGTAACTTTCACGAAATATTTTTTAGAAGCATCCCAAGTTTTCAGGATCTCTTCTGAAAGTTCAGATCCAGTTAACTTAGTGTGTTCAGTAATCAAAGACTTTATAATATCGTAATCTTCGTTTTCAAGATCTACAATTTTAACGTATTCTTTATTGATTAAAGGCTCCAATTCCCAGTCTTTTTGGAAGAAGTAAGCGCTTCCTCCGGTCATACCAGCACCCATATTCTTACCAACTGTTCCCAAACAAACAATGGTTCCACTGGTCATGTATTCTAAGAAGTGGTCACCTGCTCCGCCTACTACAGCATCCGCTCCGGAGTTTCTAACTCCGAATCTTTCTCCAGCTCTACCGGAACTGAAAAGTTTCCCGGAAGTAGCACCGTAAAGACAGGTATTACCGATGATCACGTTCTCATATGCTTTCAGTTTAGAACGTCTATGCTTGCGAATCACGATGGTTCCACCGCAGAGTCCTTTTCCTACATAGTCGTTTGCATCCCCATGAAGAGTGATCTGCACTCCTTTCACAAGCCATGCTCCTAAGGACTGACCCGCAGTTCCTTCAAGAATGATTTCCAGTTTTCCAGGAAGACCTTTGGATCCGTATTTACGTGCGATAATTCCGGAAACTTTTGCTCCCACAGTTCTGTTCGTATTCTTCACAGAATAAGAAAGAGACATGGAAGTTTTTCCTTCTAACGCAGGTTCCGCATCTTTCAAGATACGATCGTCTAAAACTTCTCCAACAGATTCTCTTCTTACGAATCTGTCTTTTTTCTTCTTAGGATCGTAAAGAAGAGGAAGACGTACTAAGATTGGATTTAAGTCCAAAGAATCTAAACGGTCTTGCTCATAACGAGTAATTTGTTTCAGAAGGTCTGTTCTTCCGACGATCTCGTCCATAGAACGGAATCCAAGCTTCGCCAAATACTCACGAACTTCCATTGCAAGAAGTGTCATCAGAGTAGCGACTTGATCAGGAGATCCTTTATACTTCGCTCTGAACTTAGGATCCTGGGTAGCTATTCCTGTAGGACAGTTGTTCAGATGGCATTTTCTTGCCATGATACAACCCAATGCTACGAGAGAAGCAGTTCCAATTCCATACTCTTCTGCACCTAAACATGCTGCGATGATCACATCCCTTCCGGAAACAATACCACCGTCAGTACGGAGAACAACTCTATCTCTCAATCCGTTCATTACTAAAACTTGATGTGTTTCAGAAAGACCAAGTTCCCAAGGAGATCCAGCATGTTTGATAGAAGTAAGAGAAGCCGCTCCGGTTCCTCCCACATGCCCTGAGATCAAGATCACATCCGCGTTTGCTTTTGCAACGCCAGCAGCAATCGTTCCAACTCCTGCCTCAGATACCAGTTTAACTGATACTTGAGCAGTATGGTTTGCTTGTTTCAAGTCATAGATCAACTGAGACAAGTCCTCGATAGAATAAATATCGTGGTGAGGTGGAGGAGAGATCAGGTCGATTCCCTGAGGAGTGTGACGGTTAGTCGCGATCTCCTCGTTATTCTTCTTACCAGGAAGCTGTCCACCTTCTCCCGGTTTTGCTCCCTGAGCGATCTTAATCTCCAACTCTTTTGCAGAGTTCAGATATTCAGAAGTTACTCCAAATCTTCCTGAAGCTACTTGTTTGATAGAAGAGTTCGCGAGGTCCCCTTTCTCATCTACAACGTAACGAGATGGACTTTCTCCACCTTCTCCAGAAGAAGACTTGGCTCCCAAACGGTTCATTGCAATTGCAAGGTCAGTGTGAGCTTCGATAGAAAGTGCACCGTGACTCATACCCGGAGTTAAAAAACGTTTTTGGATCTCAGAAACTGTTTCTACTTCTTCAATTGGAACAGGTGCACGATCTACGAAATCGAATAGATCTCGGATATTGATCGGATCACTTTCTTCCATTAATTTAGAAGCTTCTAAGAATGCTTCGTAGTCATTATCCACCGCAGCTTTACGGATGAATTTTACAACTTTAGGAGACCATCTATGAGGTTGGTCATCCTTCTCAGAGATGAAGTCTTCTGGATTAATTTCTTTGTTAAATGCAGAGTCGTGATTTCTTAAAATATTCTGCTCGATACCGCCGATACCAATTCCAGAAATTCTGGAATAAGTTCCTGGGAAATATTTAGAGATCAGAGTTCTAGAAAGTCCGATTGCTTCGAATACCTGTCCACCTACATAGGAAGACATGATGGAAATTCCCATCTTGGACATGATTTTCAGAAGCCCGTCGTCCACACCTGCACGATAGTTAGTGCAAAGAGAAGCAAAAGAAGGACGAGTGCCGTCTTCTGCATCAAAGTCTCCCTTGGTCCATAGGTCGTGAAGAGTATCCCAGATCAGATAACTGTTTACACCGGAAGCTCCATATCCAAGTAGAACAGCCACATTATGAATTTCGAATGCAGATCCTGTTTCCACGAGAATGCTTGTAGCCGCACGTTTTTTATTACGGATCAAGTGGTTATGAACTGCCGCAACTGCAAGTTCCATAGGAATAGGAGCACGGTCCTTGTTCAGTTTTTTATCCGAAAGAATTAGGATATTCACCCCGGATTCTGCAGCTTTTACTGCGTCCGCAAGCAAGCGATCCAATGCAAGTTCCAGATAATTTCTAGCAGCACCTTCTTCATGATGAGCTTCGAAAGTTGAATCTAAGGTAACTACCTTGTATTGTTTTCCGTCCTTATCCCTGATCCTTTGAAGACCAAGATTAGTCAGATACGGATGAGAAAGTACTAAACAGTTCTGAGGTTTTTCGTCCGCGAATAGATTTGTCTTTTTTACAAGACGAGTGTAAAGAGAAGTTACTCCCTTCTCTCTCAGATAATCGATCGGAGGATTTGTTACCTGCGCAAATCTCTGACGGAAGTAGGTATACAATCCGATTCGAGAAAGCATTAAGATAGACAAAGGAGTATCATCCCCCATGGAACCGATTGCTTCTTTACCTGCGATCGCCTGAGGTTTGATCACCGCTTTTTGTTTGTATGGAGAATATGCGAAAAGGATCTGTCTTCTTCTTAGATCGTCTCCGCTATAAGTTACAGTTTTAGCGATGGATTCGTCAATGGTTTGGTCCAGATATTCTACATTCTCTTTGGACCATTCTCTATAATCGTATTTTTTCTCGAAGAGAGCATTGACGTCCTCATTGAAGTAGATCTTACCTTCTTTCAAGTTGATCGCGAGCATATCACCAGGACCTAATCTTCCTTTTTTAGTGATGATCTCTTCGTCGATATGAACTAGTCCGGTTTCGGAACCCATTACAACGAGTCCATCTTCGGTCACAACATATCTTGCAGGACGAAGTCCGTTTCTGTCTAAACTTCCACCGACCCAGTCGCCTTCTGCAAAAGCAAGAGCTGCCGGTCCATCCCATGGCTCGGTTAGAGTGTTATTATACTCGTAGAATGATTTCAGCGCCTCGGACATCTGAACGTTCTTACTCCAAGCATTTGGAATCAACATCGCTTTTGCATGAAGAACGTCCTTGCCGGAACGTACAATCGCTTCCATCGCGTTGTCCAAACTTGCAGAGTCGGATAAATGAGGTCTGATGATTGGATGGATCTCTTTTTGGAATTCTCCCCATTTTTCACAGGCAAGTTCTTCTTCTCTTGCGAGCATCCAAATCCTGTTTCCTACGATCGTATTGATCTCTCCATTGTGAGCAAGAATACGGAAAGGTTGAGCCAATGCCCAGCTAGGGAAAGTGTTAGTAGAATATCTTTGGTGGAAGATACAATAAGGAGAAACCATCTCCTCACTTTTTAGATCCTCATAAAATTGAGAGACTTGGTTCCCGTTGAATAATCCTTTGAAAGTAATTCTTTCGGAAGAGAAGGAACAAATATAGAAGTCCTCGCTCATAGAAAGTTTAAGAGCATCTCTCATCACTTTCTTTTGGATCAGGAATAATTTAGTTTCGAAATCCTCGTTAGACATCCCATCCGGTTTTCCGATCAATACTTGTTCGATCTGAGGACGAGAAGCATTCGCCTTAGGTCCTAAAACCTCAGGATTTACAGGAACATATCTCCAAGCATAAAGCTTGAAGTTAAATTGCATAAGTGCTGATTCGATGAGGCTTCGGCAAACATCTTGTTTGTCTATGTCCTCTCTTGGTAGGAACACCATCCCCACACCGATGGAATCTTCGTCAGGGCGTCTATGCCCCATCTCTTCGATGTATTTCGCAAACAGTTTCTTAGGAATACGGATCATGATCCCGGCGCCGTCTCCGGTTTGCATATCTGCATCTACGGCTCCGCGGTGAGTAAGGCATGCGACCGCCTTCAAACCCATGGATACAACTCGGTGATTGGACTCGCCCTTATAAGAAGCGACGAAGCCTACTCCGCAGTTATCGCGCTCGAAGGACTTGTCATATAGACCGTTTTCCTCCAAGTACTTTTGGATCCGCAACTGTTCGTCAAGGTTTAACATCCGCTAAGGTTCCTCTTTAGGGTTGATATAAAATCCGGGACTCTGCTTTTGCCTTAGTCCACGGACAGAGGAAACCCCCACCCACGCGATGTTTGGCTGAATTTTGTAGCAAATGTCCGATTCTTAGACCAGTAAATTTACGAGTGCCTAGTTTGAAAACGATCTTTTTAAAGGAATCCAGAGCCGAATCGCATATATACGGCTTATATCCATGTAGGAGCTCCTACTCTTCCAATAATTCGCGTGTTGGAGTTCCTACATGGTGCGCAAGGCAGATGGTCTCCGTCTAAGTTCCTATGACAGAAGAATCGAAAGGATCAAAAGCATTACTTTGGCTTGTGGCCTGCGGCTTTTTTATGCAGACTCTTGACGGAACAATCGTCAATACAGCACTGCCTGCGATTGCAAAAAATTTAGACGCGAGTCCGCTCCGAATGCAGTCTGTAGTAGTCGCCTATCTTCTTACTATGGCGATGATCATTCCTGCTTCCGGTTGGATCTCCGACAAATTTGGAATACGCCAGGTTTTTATTGGAGCCTTGTCCTTATTCGCCTTAGGCTCTCTGTTCTGCGCTCTTTCTCAGAATTTAACCGAGCTAGTTCTTTCTAGGATTTTACAGGGAGTAGGAGG
The DNA here is from genome assembly GCF_002150035.1 of Leptospira venezuelensis. NCBI lineage: Bacteria > Pseudomonadati > Spirochaetota > Leptospiria > Leptospirales > Leptospiraceae > Leptospira > Leptospira venezuelensis. The sequence continues at coordinate 539,531 of NZ_NETS01000008.1, forward strand.
AGCACTTTTACTTCCAGTCGGACGTCTTGCACTTCTTCGATCCATCCCTCAGGCAGAATTTTTACAAGCAATCAGTTTTGTTGCCATCCCAGGTTTAATCGGTCCGTTAGTGGGTCCGGTTTTAGGTGGATGGTTAGTAGAAACTGCATCCTGGCATTGGATCTTTTTAATCAATCTTCCAGTAGGTGTCGTTGGGATCATCGCATCTTCCATTTACATGAAAGGAAATCCACTTCCGAATCCATCCGTATTCGATCTGAAAGGGTATATACTTTTGGCTTTCGGTATGGTTACTTTTTCTTTAGCATTGGATGCAGGATCAAGCTTGGGTTTGCAGAAGGCAGGAGTAATTCTTCTTACAATATTCGGACTCGCAAGTATAGCGGCTTATTGGATCCACGCAGCCAGAACTTCTGCGCCTCTTTTTTCTCCTCGAATATTTTCAATACCCACGCTAAGCATCGGTCTTTTAGGAAATCTGTTTTCAAGACTTGGAAGTTCCAGTATGCCGTTTTTGGTTCCATTATTCTTACAGGTGAATATGGGCTATCCTCCTTTTAAAGCAGGTTTAATGCTTTTGCCTATGGCAATCGCAGGAATAGGGATTAAAAGATTTGCTCCATTATTAATTTATAAATTAGGTTATAAAAGAGTATTAGTTACTAATACCTTGCTAATAGGTCTAAGCATGAGCAGCTTTTTTTGGCTAAACTCGTCCGAGAATTGGTGGATATTTTCTTTTCAATTATTCTGCTTCGGAGCATTTAACTCCTTCCAGTTCACCGCGATGAACACTTTGACTTTAAAAGATCTAACTGGAGAATTTACTAGCAGCGGAAATACAATGCTCTCCATGGTGCAAATGTTGGCAATGGGAATGGGAGTCGCTTGTGCTGCAGGAGCATTAGAGGCTTTCAGAGATCTATTCGGCCAGGATCCGGATAATATGTTCTTAGCATTCAGAAGCACATTCGCTTGTATGGGAATAATAACTCTTTCTTCTAGTTTTATATTTTGGCAGATCAAAAAAGAAGATGGAAGAAGTGCGGTATTAAAAGACTCGGTTCTGGATTGAAGAAGTGAAATTTTTCTGTAAACCCGGCGGTCCGTGCGAAATTAATTTCTACGAATAGAAAGAACTGGATTTAAGAATAGATCGGTCAGTATTTTTCTCTGGCTTGCATCAGGAATACGAGAAAGAAGTTGGTCCATCTTTCCTTTAATCTGAGTGAAATCAGGATATTCATCCATGACTCTTAGAATATGAGGCCATGCTTTTTTTACAAGTTCCGCTACTGCTGGACTTGCAGTTCTTGCTTTATTCCAAGAAGCTTCTAATTGGTTTCGGATACGGAAAAAATCACGTCCTAGCTCCAATACTTTTCTAAGTCTAGATTCAGAAAGCCCAGTGCGAGAACCCAGTTGGCCTAGGGTTCCATCCCATTCTACTACTTCCCCCCTGGATTCTTTTAAGAGAGAAGTTTGTAATTGAACAAGTGCGTTTTCTTCCACAGGTAAGGAAGCAACCCAACGTTTATATTCTTCCAATTGCCCTGCTTTTTGGAAAACTCTGACCTTCCCTACCTGATCCATATATTTAGAAAATGGAATGCTTACAGGTGGTTCAGAGAAGCTAGGAGAATCTCCACCAAAGTCTCCATCGAAATGAAGATCTTCTACATCTGAAAGAATATCTTCTCCCATCGGTGCAGGAGAATCATCTTCTTCCAGCTCTTCAACCTTCATGATTAAAGGTTTGCCGGAGAATAGTTCACCATATTTTTTTAATATTTCTTCTAGGATCGGGGTTTCAGGACCCTTACGAACCGGAACTGGGATTGGCCTTGCGGCTGCGCCTGCTGCTGCAGTTTCTCTTGCGACTTCTCCCAAGGCTGCTGCTTCTCGTTTTTTACCGGTGGCAATCTCTACCAGGTAGATCATTCCTTCTTCCGATTCGAATCTATGCCCTGCCGGAAATGTAAATCCAAGTCCTTCTAATATTTCTTCCGATATCTTAGAATATTTTTTCTTACGAGGAGTTTGTTCTGCAACAGACTCTTGCTCTATAAGTTTGGTTTTTACCTTATTTAATGCTCCCAAGAAGTTTCTATTCATATAAGAAGAAAGTTCTTGGGAGCCCATTCCTAGGAATTGAGCGAACTGAGGAAGTTGATCAAAAAAATGATCCGTCTTTTGGACGTTACTGGAAATATAAGAACGAATTTTTATCTTAAGAGATTCTTGTTCTTTTGGGGAAATTTTTTTAGCCGAGATCAACGTCCCGAAAAGTTGGATATGCGTATGAAAATAACTTAAAAATTCCCCATACGCTGTTAGAACGTATTCTCCATGAGAATTTTTTTCTATGACCTTTTTGTCTGCCATAACTGGATTCGCAGTCAAGTTTTTACAACCCTAGACCGGAATTCAAGACAATTAAGTTACGAATCTTTCTTAAACAGTCTTAGGTAAGGTTTCTTCTGTAGGACTTCCGCTAATAATCCTATATCTCAAGAATGTGTTACAAGTTGCTTCTTCGGAATAACGAACCAAATCGTAATCCGGACGAGGAGAACGGAAAAAAGAAGAATGGGCCAGACGTTCTGTCACTTCTTTACGGATATGAGCCCTAGCTTCGTTCCTTCTCATATAAACCGAAGGAACTACTATATCATTCTTATAAGATAAAATATTATTTCTGTAGATGGCTACAGTTAAGCGGATCCGGTAGGATTTATTTTCCGTAAGGTCTTTTGGTTCCAGAAATTCCATGCCGAGGCCCTTTGTTCCGAAAATCTTTACAGACTTTCTATAACCAAAGTATCGGATTTCCCACCCCCAGATCTCAAATTCGGGGCTTAGAATTTTTTTACTTTTGGAAAATTTAAATTAGGCCGACAAGCGGGTTCACACAGGGAACAATTCTCACGCAGAGACACGGAGTCGCAGAGAATTTTTGGGTTTAGTACACCCTATATCCTCCGCGTCTTAGCGACTCTGCGTGCCAAAAACCATGTGCCTCTTTGACACTCTGCTCCTCTTAAATTAAGGTAACATAATTTTATGTAGAGTCCAAGGGGTTACGAGGAAAGAAGAATCTCCTGTATCGGAAACATATAATGCTCCAGTGGAGATTTGGTTTGTTGGTATAGAAGTCTGATTCAATTCGACAAAGTTCCCGTCTCTCTTAAACAACTTATATCCGTTATTCGAAGTTCCTTCTAATGTATATAAATTCCCAGACTTATCGGTTGTGATCTGTTTGAAAGGAGTTGCAGCAGACTGAACCAAATTATTCCATTCTAAGGTATTTGAATTAAATTTAGAAATAGAAGTATGGATATCAGTATCTCCCATTCCGATCAGCATATGATAGAAATTGCCTGAATAATCCGTTTCTAAATCCACAGTGCTCAGGATGAAAGATTCTCTATACGGTGTACTTAAATAATTTCCATCCCCTCCCCCATTAACGGAAGAGAAGTTTAAATATGTAAATGAGTCTTCTTCACCTAAATCCACAAAATCGCTGAACACCCTTCCGCCGGTCACAGCAAGACTTGTAAATGGAACAAATGAATTCGCAGGAAGTGTTCGAGTAGTCACTCCTGTAAAATCCGTTTTAACTTTTATCAAAACCTTCGCATCTAACGAATTGCTACCCGAGATATACAAGAAGTCTCCATCAATTTCAAGATCAGTTCCTTGAATGGGAGAACCTTGAAAAGAAGGTAAAGCAAAACTGGAAATATGAGATCCATTCGGATTCAGCTTAGTGATCTGTTTTGTAGCATGAAGAATATAGAAATTTTTCTTATCGTCCCTAACAATTCTTAAAGGAGAAATTCCAACTAAACTAGGAGCACAATTCGAAAAGATAGGTGCAGGACAGGAAAGAATAGAAGATCTCCCGATATCCACGGCTAAAATATTTCCATTACGATTATCTGTTGCAATACTTTGGATGGTAGAAGGTCCTGCAGGATTGATCTTCATAGTCACAGAACCGCCTGACATTCCACTATGAAATCTCACTAAATAAGGTCCATTATCCGGAAAAGAATTCTGCTGGATGGCAACTATGATCTGCCCACCGCTCATGGTCATATCGATAATCTGGCCAACAGTGATTTGTTTGGAAGCAAGTTGAACCGGAGTGTCTCCAGTAATATCGTATTGGAATAAATCAAAATTAGAATTATCTGCAACTAGCAAACTATTATCGGAAGGGTGAATATAAATTGCATAAGGTTTTCTGAATGTACCAGGAAGATCCCAGGTCTTGAGCAAATTCCCTGCGGAAGAATATTTAAAAATACGATCCGTTCCTGTATCGAAGTTTGCTTCGCTAACATACAAATTTCCAGATGTGTCCAATGCCAAATCTTTAGGTTCAGAATCAGCAGGCAAATCGATTAAACTTGTTTGGGAACAATCCGAATTAAGTTCGAATATTTTCATTCCAGCCAAAGCGAAAATGCGATCGTTAGAATCCACAACCATTGCTTCAGGAGAAATTCCCGTCCAAACACCGATCATATCTCCATTCACATTTAGGATATAAACATTTCCACCACTTGCAATAAGTATAGAATTTCCAAAGGAGGAAACAGAACTTGCAACTCCAGGAAAACCATTTTTAAATCTGGAATAAAGAGAAGTCCCTCCTCCAAGAGAATTCAATTTTGCAGCACAAGAAGAATTGAATCCGATTGTTCCTGTATCAAAACTGCTGATCGGAGAAACTTTACCTTCCAGATCCACAACTTGGATCGCATAATGAAATAAAGTTTGGGAATTAGAAACTGTATCTGTAAAAATAGGATCAGTCACAGAACCAATCTGTTGAAAAGAGGTTTCGAATACTGATTTTTTAAATACTCGGTATTCTTGAGCAGGAACCGGATCCCAACGGATCTCAACCTTATCACTAAATACTGCATCAGAAGCACTTACCCATGTGGGAGTTCCAGCTTCCCCCGGCAGAGGATTTTGTCCCGGATCAGAAGAACTAGGAGAAATCGTTGCAAGAAGTGCAGATACAGGATCCAAACCTCCTCCCTCGGAGGAGCATCCTGCTAAAAAAGAAAAATTAAAGATTAAACTTAGTAAAAAAAACTTTTTCATAAATCCAGACAAACATTAAAATTTTATCATTTTCGAATTTGTTCCAAGATTAAGGAACGATCACTTTCCCGCTAATAAACATATCATCAAACGGTCCGTCCACATATGAATAAGAGGATAATTCCACACACATATATCCGAATGTAGTACGGTCCAAACTGGAACTCGCTTCATATGTTCCGATCGGAATAGTATCGAATATCTCAAAGAAGCTGAAAGGAATTGCAGGTATGGAAAAAGAGATCGGCTGTGCGACAGAAATATCTACGTAAAGATAATCAAGTGTATCCAGAGATATCGTTTTCTTTGCCTTGAATTCTATATTATCGCCATTCAATGTAGCAGTTGCACAAGCGGTCCCACAATCTCCCACAGTAGCAGGAAGAGCTGCGGCTCCAGTACAAAAGTGAGTTTGTCCGACTTGTTTTACTTTAGAAGAGATCCCGAATTCATTTCTGGCAACAATCAATACTTTTAATTTTCTGTCCGTCGGTCCAATCATTGCAGGAGGACTTGCTCCAGGTTGAGCCAATTGGCCTGCAGTAACCGTCCAATGAGAGAAAGAGTTTACTACAGTATTATCAGGCATCAACTTCATACTTTGGCCTCCGATAAATGCGGAGACGGTCGTATTATCATGAACAGGCAAATTAAAATTGATAGATTGTATGGAGAATAAACCCACATAACTATTCTCACTCGGAGTCGAAATATCAAAATTAGTAATTACAGAATCCTGAAGATCAGGAGCGTTTTCAGGCTGACCGGGAGGTGCAGGTTCTCCAGGTGGAACCGGAACTGGAACCGAGACTCCATCTAAGACCGCCTTAGCAGCTGCGGTCATTTCAGCTATACTCTTTGCATCCTCGGAACAATATAAAACACATAAGATCCCAAGCACCGGTAAGATCTTTATAAAATGTTTCTTTCTATTTAATAATTCCATTAAGATTCCCATCTAATGTTTTTCTCAATCAGCTCGTCCCTGGCATTTTTTTCCGAGTTATTTAAAAAATACTCAGAATCGTTCGGAATGAACGACACAAATTGGGGAACAAACGCATGTTATACGAATTGATCAGATACTTTGATCTCAAAACTTGGGATAAATCGAAACGTTAGGTGTATGTATGGATTCCCCGACCAGTTAACATCATAACAATTCGTGATGAGCGTATTTTTAGATTTTTTAATTCTTTCAGAAAAAAAGTGAGGAAAAGCTCACATTTTCTTTAGCGCCCGCTACAACGGTCTTTTTCCAAAACGCGTTCAAAATTTACGATCAATGTTAGCTTTCAAGGAATAGACACTTTTCCATTGACGAAGCTTGTTTTCAGTACATTTGCCGAATCGATAACGAAAGACATTGAACTAATTTCCACACACATATACTCAAAATTTATAATATTCAAACTACTATTTGCTTCGTAAATACCGACTGGGATATTCGTGTCATTCATTTCCAAAACTGCTAAGGAAGTTGCTGGGAAAGAAAAGGAGATCGGTCTGGTTACTTGAATATCCGTATAAAGATCGGAAAAAATATCCTGGGAGATAGTGTACTGGGACTTAAACAACACCTTATCACTGCTTAAGCTTGCTTTTGCACATAATGTTCCACAATCTCCAACAGTTGCAGGGAGAGACGTTGCTCCTGCGCAAAAATGTGCGAGGCCTCCTTGTTTCATCTGGGAAGAAATGCCGAATTCGTTTCTTGCAACGACTAAGATCTTATATCTCCGATCAGAAGGTGCTATCAAAATGGGGGGATTCCCCGGAAATTCCGCAATGGTTCCTGCAGTAGAAGTCCAATGAGAGAGAGAATTCACGACTGTATTATCCGGTAAAAGTTCCATGTCCTGCCCTCCGATAAATCCGGAAACGGTCGTATTGTCGTGAACCGGTGAAACAAAATTGATTGGTTTGAAAGTAAACAAACCTTTATAATAATTCTCGCTCGGATTAGAGATATCAAAACTAGTTATTGTAAAGTCCTGCAACTCAGGACTATTCTCAGACTGGCCAGGCGGAGCAGGCTCTCCCGGCGGGACCGGAACAGGGGCTGCAGTTCTATCCAATACAGCCATTACTGCGGCGGAAAGTTTCGTGTCATTTTTGGGATCTTCCGAACAGTTTAAAACGAATAATATCCCAAACATCGGCAATATCTTTGTAACACATTTTTCTATATTTAACAAATTCATAATATTCTCCATCCATCGGTTTTGCATAAACAACCTTGTTTAGCTAGATTTTTCCGAGCTTTTTTAAAAAAAGCCGGAACAGAGGGAGCAAACGATACAAATAAGGGAACAAACGTATATCGATTAGTTTGACAAACCGTTTGGTTTCTAAACTTACGCAAAGTTTAGGTCTTCTGTTTGTTTACAAAACGAATTTTTCTCGACCAAAACCCTATTTATAGGGGTCCTAAGTTTTAAGAATTTATAATTTAGTTTCCATAGGAACGTACATCCTTCTTTCTTTAGCCCAAGGAAGCTGGGGAAGTAAAAGAAGAATGTAAGAGATCGGAAGCGATTCGAAAATGATCTCCCCATGAAGAGGATCCATTTTAGTGATCCCTAAAAATTTAGAGATCAGTATAAAAGAGATGAAGACAAAAGCAGAAAATACAAATGCCAAACCGATCGCGATAAGATGCCTGGTCCAAATATTTTTCCATACAAGTTTTGTATCTCTTATCTTATGGAATATAAAACTCACCTGCATGGCCCGAATCGAAATAAGAAGTAAAAGTATAGCTAGAAAGATATTATTTCCACCACCCGCAGCGATCCCGGACCAAGTCAATGTCGTGCCAACAAAAATGATCAAAGAATAAATACAAAGGAGAATAACGGAGATCCTACTTCTGGAAAATCGGATCACTATTCCGAATATAAAAAGAAGAAGAACATCCATATAGAAGTTACGAAAAGATCCCAACAGGAATGCAAAAAGAATACTCTGTAATAACCCGATCAAAATCAGAATATAAGAAGCCGTATTCAAAAAAAACTCCGCCTCTTCTGGGGACTCTATCTTTTTAAAAAAACGTTTCAATAGATTCATATCAGGTTCCGGCTATCCTTCCCATCCCAGTTTTCCAGTCAATTTATTCAATTTGACCGCCCTTTTGGCTGATATATCTCGAGGTAGGATGTACTACAAAACGCCAAAAACCTTTCAGATTCGGGCTTATTCTGGAAAAATCCTAAATGACAAGTGATTCGGGCCCTTCTTAATGGAATTAGAGAGCACTCATGAACTTCCGCTACAATCATTCTCCATTTTCTTACCAACGCCGCAGAACCAGAGAGGTAAAAGTTGGAGATGTTGGGATCGGTGGAAATAATCCAATCCGCATCCAGTCTATGATCACCGCGGATACAAGAGATACCGAAAACTCAGTCCGACAAATCCTAGAACTGGAAGCCTCTGGTTGTGAGATTGTCCGATTGACCGTGCCTTCTCAGCCGGATGCGGATAACTTGCCGAATATTCGCAAGGAACTTAAACGACTCGGAAGTAAGGTGCCTCTCGTTGCTGACATTCATTTTACTCCAAGTGTCGCAATGAAATCTGTAGAGTGGGTGGAGAAGGTCCGCATCAATCCGGGAAACTTCGCTGATAAGAAAAAATTCGCAATCAGAGATTATACTGAGATTGAATATAAAGAAGAACTAGAAAGGATCTCAGAAGTATTTAGTCCACTCGTACTTCGTTGTAAAGAGTTGGGAGTCTCCATGAGAATCGGAACCAACCATGGTTCCTTATCAGATCGTATCATGAATAAATATGGTGACACACCGCAAGGAATGGTGGAGTCGGCGATAGAATTTATTCGGATTGCAGAAAGTCTTTCTTATAAAGATATTATAGTAAGTATGAAAGCCTCGAATCCGCAAGTGATGGTCCAGGTTTATAGACTATTATGCAGCCGCTTCATGGAATTACAGATGGATTATCCATTACATCTTGGAGTGACTGAAGCAGGAGATGGAAAAGATGGAAGGATCAAATCCGCAATCGGAATCGGCTCCTTATTAGAAGATGGACTCGGAGACACGATCCGAGTTTCCTTAACAGAAGATCCAATACACGAAATTCCAGTCGCAAGATTACTTGCAGACAAATATAATAAACTCAGGTTTCCGGAAACCCAAAGCCAAGGATATTCAGAATTTAGAAACCCTTATTCTTATCAAAGATTTTATAGCAGACCTATCCAAGTAGGCAGTCTTGCTTTAGGAGAAAACCATCCTGTTCGTATCGAATCAGTATTACCTTTCGAATCAGAAAGTAGATTTTCACAGGAACTTGCCTCGCTGAAAAATTATGCAAGATCCAGATCCCTGGATTTGGAAATGGTTTCAGTGCCACTTCCTACTAACGAATTCCTAAGAGAAGAATGTATTTCCGCAAGTAAATCTTCTTCAGTTCCGATGGGAGTTATCGTAGAACAAAATGAATTACTTCTCGAAGACGTATTAGAAGATCTGATCCCTTTTCATAAGGTAACGATAGATCCGTTCCATCATTTCCAAAACAGAGATTCTTTATTAGAATTTTTGCATAAAAGAGAAGGAAAAGGAATTACAGAACTTAATGTACAAGCCTATCAAATAGAAAGTTTAAAAGGATTACCCGAAGAATTCAAGAACGCAGGAATAGAATCGGTAACATTCTCCGTTCAGACTTTCCATATCCTTCACGATTACAGAAAACTCGCCCGTATTCTCAGTGATTTTGATTATCCAATTTTCTTAAGCGCAGAATATTCGGACATGGAAACTGCATTATACGAATCCTCTATCGGCTTAGGCGGAATGTTGACAGACGGGATCGGAGACATGCTCCGCATTAAGGTAATCGACAGCGAACCAGAAGCAGTATTACAACTTGGATTTGATATACTACAAGCAACCAGATTAAGACTTACAAAAACAGAATATATCTCCTGTCCTTCTTGTGGGAGAACATTATTCGACCTACAAACCACAACTGCGCGGATCAAAGAAAAAACAGGCCATCTAAAAGGGGTCAAGATCGCGGTCATGGGCTGTATCGTAAACGGACCTGGAGAAATGGCGGATGCTGATTTTGGGTACGTTGGTGCGGGCCCAGGCAAAGTGCATTTATATAGAGGAAAAGAAATAGTACTCAAAAGCGTTCCTTCCGAAGAAGCAGACGAAAGACTCGTTCAGCTAATCAAAGACTCAGGAATGTGGATGGAAAGAGAGTCAGTTACCTCTGACTCGAGCCACTGATCTTTTCATAAAATTTCACGGTTACGTAAACCCTATTATCTAACAATAAATTACGCCTAACGTAAAAATTCCAAATTCATAGGGAAAATCTCTCAAATTTTCTCCTTCTACTGTCTGACATTTCTCGCTTAAGATATATTAGACTAGAAGATATTTTAAAATTGGAATTTCTAAAATGAAAAAACCAAAACCTCTGGGTATTTTATTCCTTATGTGCTTTACGCTTTGGAATTGTGAACCAGATCATAAAAATTATAACTCGGAAACTTCGATTCTTCTGAGTTTGACAAGTGCCGCAAGCCCTTCAGCAACTTCTTTTAAACTGCCTGATGCAAACCAAGCTACATGCTATGATACAACTGGTGCAACACGCTCTTGCGTCGGAACAGGAGAAGATGGAGAATTTACGAACTCTCCAGCTCCACTCTCCTTCCAAATCCAGGATTCGGGAGAAACAATCCTAGAAGAAAGTACAGGACTGATATGGCAAAGATGTATATTCGGTATGGTATGGAATGGCAGCACTTGTATCGGATCCAGCATCAGTTTATATTGGCAAGCTGCAAATGCATATTGTAATTCCTTATCTACTGCAGGAAGAATCTGGAGACTTCCTAGTGCCAGAGAATCGACCCTACTTTCCGATCATTCTCAAACAACTTACACTTCTAATACTTATTTTCCAAACGGACAAGGGGCGGGAGGTTGGACATCCACAGCAGCAGTGCCATTCTTCGGGAGATATTTGGTATCTTCCGGTGGAAATGCAACCCCCATGGATGAGACTACAAATTTTCCTGTTCGCTGTGTTTCCGGGCCCAGGGCTCCTAACGCGAGTTTCACAGATATGGGAGATGGAACCATACAAGAAACGAACTCTGGACTTATAATCAAAAAATGTGCGTATGGACAAACAGACGACTCTTCTTGCACCGGAAACGCAGGCTCGTTGAATTGGCAGCAAGCATTAGATTATTGTAATAATCTAAACTATGCCTCCAGAACAGATTGGAGACTCCCATCGATAAAAGAGTCCTATTTCATTTCGGAGCCTTCCATAGGATATTCAAATCTTCCAATTTCCGTTTTTCCAAATGGAGCCCAAGCAGCTATTTCTTGGACTGGAACCACATTTAATGGCACATTATCAAACGCCCACGCACAAATGATCTATCAAATGTATATATATGCAAAGACAGAATCGTCCAGCGTGAAAGCCCGCTGCGTAGCCGGCCCTTGAGCTAATATTCCATAGGAGAATCTCGCACAGAGACACAAAGAACACAGAGGTTTGATCGAGCATGTAGGAACTCCTACATGCCAACGACAATCATATCTCCGTGCCTCAGTGTCTCTGTGTGAAAAACCCAGTGACTCTTTATCCTCTGAGCCTCTCTTAAAGCTCGTTCGCCTCTACGATAATAAAGTTTGGAGAAACCTGTCTCAATTTTTTAGCGGAATATTTCCCCTTGTCTTGGAAAACTTTCTGTTTCCAAACCTGAGTAGCAAATTCCGTTTTAGAATTTTTGATCTTATCGTAGAAATGATCTGCTATCTTTTGTTTACCCAAGACTGACTGAGTTCTTGCCAGCCACAATGCACTTTGCTGTTTTCTAAAAGAAGAAGTCTCTAAACTTTCAGCTTGTTCCAATAAGAACGCAGCCTTATTCAGATTCCCTTTTTCCAGATATAATATTGCCTCTAAGAAAAGGATAGAAGGATCCTTGCCTGCAAATTCCTCGTTTGCTTTTTGCAATTCCACAAGGATATCATCGATCCCTCCCATCTTTGGATCATCATTGATAAGCATTGCTTTTTTATAATGTTGGATCGCAGAGCCTACTTTTAGATTTTTCGTAGCTGGGACCTTCTTCTTCCCTTTTCCTTTTTTCATATTAGAAAGATCCAAAAGTTTATAACCAGGTTCTCCCCAAACCATAGGGATCTCCATATAAGGACCACTACTAGTGGGAGCAGTACCAACTGAGACAAAAATTTTATGAGCTTCTGCGCTCATCACTACAGACTTTACAGAAGTTATCTGACGGATCGTAGAGCCCATTGTGCGAATTTCTCCACTGGAACAATCGACTGAATCATCCAGAAGATTCTGAAGGTCGACAACACTCGTTCCTTTCTTTTTCTTTTGAGAAGAAAGAAGTTGTTCTGCTCGATCAAAACGACTGATACAATGATGATAGAAAACGGGAGCCGCCATAATCTCTCCGTCTTGTAACTTCTCACTTTGGTAATGATTCGTATTTACTATATGATTCTTTCCTAAATTAGGATAAACCACATCCACATTGCCATAGTTGGTCTCGATGATCACAGCCTTTGGGCCCTTCTCCTTATGATTCGTAACGATCAAACCCCAAGTGGAATTGATCTTATGTTTTTTCGTGATACTCACAGCTTCTTCGATAGATCTTGCTTCTGAAATGATCTTGTGACCGAAATCAATTACACCCAAACCGTTAAAGCCTATCTTCTTATGAAAACGAGTATGGAATGCAATAGTGAGACCTGCTTCATTGAACGCAGTAATCCCTGGAACATCTGCTCCTCTACATGCAATATAACCATAACGTAAACCTTTTTCGGGAGTGCAGAAAACAACGATCGGGCGTTTGTCCCAAACTTCTACACCAGGAAAATCAAAATTGCGCGCATGATACAATTTGCCGTCCTGGCTTTGTTCTCCCCAAACTGCAACGCTTGTGCAAGCAGGGATCATCTGAGGACTTCTGCCCGGATTCATATGCGCAAGCTCAGGAAGAAGTTGGATCATACCCAAAAACCCAACAGAGTTCTGGAAAGAATCCATAGTAAACAGTTCCTTTTCCAATTTCGCAGAGCGACCTGCAGCAGTTAAAGCCGCAATCGTCCGAGCAGAAAACTCAGAAGGCCTATGCTTCATCATTCTTCTGGACATCCAATTCACTAGAAGTGAAGTCGCACCCTTTGCCAAAAAATTACGATTGCTACGAGGCAAACTTCCCAACAACAGATTGCGGGCCATCACAGGGTAAAAATCAAAGATCGGCTCAAACTGCCCGATCTCACTCATGATCTCTCCGAATTGTCTTCCCATCTCTTCTTGGGAACCCTTAAGATGTAATACTGCCAGTGGATATGTTTCCGAATTCATGAGCCAATCATAACAGATATTCTCCCGCGTATCGACCGCCTCCATAGGTTCGGATAGCCGAACTTATCGGATCGGACATTTTAAGGGAATTATTCCCCACCCTACTGGGTGGGAGCCGGGCCGGTGGTTTACGCGTTCAGGCGACTCTTGCTCTATCACAGAATTCTCGCCCGTTCAAGAACCTTTTTAGGGGCAATTTTGTAGGAGGTCCTACAGAGATTTTATATTTTTCTCAGTGTGCTCCGTGATCTATGCGCGAAACTTGTTTTTGCATTCGATTCGCACGGAGGGACAGAGTTCACTATGGAATACCTACATATATTTTTTCTGAAATTCCTGCAGTTCGGAGCAGGAGCGGCATTTTTATACGCCTATTTGGAAATCATCCGTCCTGGCTCCGGGAATCGGATTTTAGTCTTGATCATGATTCTCACGGGAACAATCCTACTTCGATACTCCTGGTATCTGCAAGATGACTTATTAGAATTTCCTTATCTATTTATATTCTTACATACCAGCGTACTTTTCGTAGGCCCTCTAATTTATACATATATCCGTTCTTTTTTAGAAACAGAAGAAGAAAGTCCAAAACAAAGATTCATCCGCTATGGACTTCATTTTTCTCCCGTTTTACTATTTACCATCTTCGAATGTATTTTTTTCTCCCAAGATAACTCAGAACTGAAAGCTCAGGTTATTCAAGGAGCCAAGGAATTCAGACTGGATTGGGCTCACTTAGGAAGTTTTATTGCAAGCATCCAGGTTTCCGTGTATTCCCTATTCTGCCTTTATCTCTACCGGAAGGTGAGTAAAAGATACGAAATGTACGAATTAAAACTAGTATGGTTAGTATTACTTCTTCCCGTATTTGCGAACAGTTTGATAGGAACTGCTTACTTTCTAAAAAACAAATACTTATTTGATCTTGGAGCCTCGCTTATCTGCGTCATGGTATTTCTGCTCTTCTTGGTCAGAGAAAGGCACCCGGGATTTTTCAGTGAAATCACCGAAGTCATCCAAAGCGCTAAATACCAAAACACTCCTCTTCTTTCCAAAGAAATAGAAGCAGCCAATTCCAAACTGAATGAACTTTTAGAAATCAAAAACTTATACAGAGATAGCGAATTGAGATTGGTAGACCTGGCTGCGGAGCTTGGGTTAAATCTACACCAAACTTCCAGATACTTAAACGAAGTTCATAAAATGAATTTTTATGAACTAATCAATCGATACAGAGTGCAAGAAGCCTGCAAACGTTTAACGGAAGAATCTGAAACCTCAGTATTAGATATTGCTTTCGCAGTTGGTTTCAACTCCAAATCTACCTTTCATTCTCAATTCGTAAAATTTATTGGGATGTCACCAGCATTATATAGGAAAGAGAATACAAAATCTAAATAAGAAACACTTACATCGGCTATTAAGCTAAATTTTCAAAATGTAAACGAACTATTTCCATTTTTCTTTAGAATTCATTTGGAACGAAAGTGCATATGTAATAAGAAAAAAAACAGTTCCGATGAGCGAAAATAAAATACAATAAAAAGTCAATGCCCGTCCTTGCAAAGTGCCATTGTGTTCGTAAACAAAAGCGAATACAGATAGAATCCCTGAAATGATGAATAACGATCGAGAGAATCTATTTAAATTAAGGACCAATATCGATCGATCAGAGCCAATAACCACAAAAGAAATTATATTCAGTAAAGAAATGAAAAGTATATAAATATGATTCGAACGAATTTCCATTCTGGCGACAAGATCGTTCATATGCTCCGGACGAAAAGAGAATCGCATATAAAGTCCAGTAGCTATAAATATTATAAATAGAATGATACCGAAATAAAGGTTCAATTTTCGCATCAGAATACCGCCGTACAAGCATTAGTATTTCATCACTCTCTGCCAAGTAATTTGAAGAATGGTGGAATAGACTTTCAAAACTTCCCCATTTCGTTCTTTCTGAGCCTAACAAAATAGCGCCAAAATGACAGTAATTTTAGCAGTTTGAAAAATCGATTTCCCATCTTTCTGTTTCCTTTTTAAAAAATAATTGACTATTAGTATATTATTTATAGTCCAATGGTATATTAATTAATGAGGTATAGCTCGTGAAAAAAGTATTGGTAACTGGTGCCAGTGGGCACTTGGGTTTTTCTTTAGTAAAACTTCTTCAAGAAAGAGGTTATGAGGTAACTGCTGCAGCTAGAGATGTAAATGACGCAAAGAAAACTTCTAACCTGAAAAAGTTAGGAGTGAAATTGGTCTCTGCGGATCTGGGCGATAGAGAATCTCTTAGAAAAGCGCTCCAAGGACAAGATGGACTATTTCAAGTGGCTGCGGCTTTCAATCTGACCGCTAAAGATCCCCAAAAAGAAGTAGTAGAACCAAATATCAACGGAACTAGAAATATTCTTGAAGAAGCACATAAGGCTGGGATCAAAAAAGTTGTATATACGTCCAGCATTGCTGCTGTAGGAACAATTGCGGAAGGAGAATCTCCTCTGAATGAATCCACATGGAACGATTCTGCAAAAGAACCTTATGCTATTTCTAAGACCCAGTCAGAAAAACTGGCTTGGGAAATTTCCCAAAAATTAGGATTGAATCTTGTAACTGTTTTGCCTGGAACTATCTTAGGACCTCAGTTCACTCAACCTACTTCTTCCTTAAAACTGATCCAAGATATCTTAAAAGGACAACTTCCATTCGCACCTAAGATGACTTTTTCTTATGTGGATGTAAGAGATGTTGCTATGGCGCATATCTTGGCTTATGAAAATCCAGCTGCCCAAGGAAGATATATTGCTACTGGAGAAACTCTTTCTGTTTCTCAAGTTTGTAAGTTAGTCAAAGAGATCCATCCAAAAGCAAAAACAACCGGTAAGGAACTTCCATCCTTTATCGTTCGTGTAATGCCCTATCTGGATGCATTCAAACATGCGGTCACAGGTTTGGATAGACAGATCAATTCTGAGATAGTGCAAGATTACCTGCAAAGAAAACAAGAGTATAACTCAGATCGATTGGCAAAAGAATTCCAATGGAAACCTATGCCGGTTAAAAAATCACTCCAAGAGACGGTTGACTGGATGTTGTCCGCTGCCGTATAGTTTCCAGAGAGTGGATAAAAAAAGAGCCAGAAGGCCAGAAGAAAAGGAAATCCGCAAGCAGTCAATTGTGGCTGCCTTGCGGGGACTTCTCGTAAAACAAAAACATCCCCTTCCTAGCACCCAAGAGATTGCGGAAGCTGCAGGAGTCACCAAGGGTGTGATCTACTTTTATTTCAAGACCAGAGAAGAAATTTTCCTTACACTTCATTTACAAGAAACCGAATCCTTTTTTAAGGAAATGGCAGATTTGCTACAAGGGCCTGAATATTCTTTGGCTAAACTGAAGGAAAAGATCATTAGTCAGTTTTCTGAAAACGAGATCTTCATGTTCGTTGGCCTAATCATTCCCGGAATTTTAGAAAGTAATGTAGATCAAAATTTTTTGTACGAATTCAAAAAGAATACTTCCGACGGAATGGATGAACTGGCGAGGATTTGGCTCTCCAGAGAAACCGGACTAACAATCGCAAACGCCAGAAAATTTATATTACGCTTTTATTTTTTAGGTCTGATGCTTTGGCAACACCATAACCCTCCCAAAGAAGTTAAGGAAGCATTCTTAAACAAAAATCTTTGGCTTTTAGAAGGAGAATTGAACCAGACACTTTCCGAATCCTTCGATTGGCTTTGGAAAGGAATGAACTATTAAACTTACTTATACTATCTTATAAATGCATCCGTAACTTAATTCCAAAAGTAAAGACCGGTAGCGCGCTGACCAAGGAATTTACATCACGCCACCGATCCGAGTTGATTCGCTTTCTATTTTGTGCAAAGCTCCACAGGAGGTTTTTCTCCGCTAGCAAATGCAATTGCACACGCTTCTGCTTTTTTAATAGGATCTAATGCATCCCATTCTGCTTTGGCTTCCTCTACACTTGAAGAAGTAGGAAACCAGGATGGAGGATTATTTGCCATTGCTTGCCCAGTTGCAACGACGATAAACCAAAGTTTAATAAAGTTATCCATAGCTTTCTGATCTACATCTTCCTGAGTATCGAATGGATTAAGGTCTTCGAGATCAGAACAAGAAGTACTAACAAAACTAACGCTAAGCACCAACAATACAGACACAAAAATTTTAAACATCAAAAAATCTCTCATATTTTTTTCGAATGAAAAACAGGCCCGTGTTTGAAGTAAATCTATTTGCACATTTTTTCTAAAAATATTTTTATCCCAAATTAAATATAAAAAATACTTCATATACCATTTTAAATACACGCCCCCAAAGGAGCGCGGAGCTAAATTTTTACATATAATATTATATATTTATAATATTATATGTAAATAAAATATTGATTTTTAAAACGGAAGGCCGGACCAGGAACGACGAAACTATCTTTTGGAAATTCCAGAATGTTCCCAGAGAATTCTTTTGATTTCAAGAATGGTAGGCATATGATCTTGGACAGAATGATCCGAATCTATCAGTAGTTCGGACTCTGCTCCATCCAAATGAGAACTATCATAAGAAACTACCGAATCATTGATCCATTCCAGATCTCTAAATCTAGAATTCCCTATGATAGAATGAAATGGAATCTCAGGTTTCAATTCTCCTGTCACTTTCATGAATAAACTATTTGGAGAAAGCCCATCTACTCCATATGTTTCCGGAAGAATAGATTCTTCTTCTGAATCAGAGGTAAGAAATTTGTATGCTTTTCCAATATTATGAAGAGCACCTTTAGGTAGTACAAATAAGATCCTTGCGATAGAAGCCAAAAATCCTTCTGCGAGATTAGAACCTTTATGTGGTGTTGCTATAAACACTACTCTCTTCACAAACGGTAAAGGTTTAAAATCGAATACTCTTTTTACTTCTTCTTTGGATTCCGAATTAAGCAGTTCGAATTTTTCAGGGGAAACATTTGCAACTTTCATCCAATCTTCTTTTTTACTTTTGGTAACCATAAGTTTGGAAATAAGCCCACCCATACTATGGCCTACAATCATCATCTTATCGAAGGAAAAATCTTCTCCTTTAGGATCATACGTTTTTCGTAAGTCTCTGAGTGTGTCCCTAAAATCCGCAGCCGAAATTGTGATCGGATTTCCTGTTGGGTACCAGTAAACCCAGAATTGGTAGTTGTCCTTGATCTTTGGATCCGCCAAAAGTTCGTTGATCATAGGAAACCAAATAAAAGGAGAAGAGGCAAGTCCATGCACAAACACAACCGGTATCTTTCCTTTTCTGTAAGGATACACCAAATAGAGCCCTTTTCTTTCTAACCCCACTTCTCCGTCAAACTTCGCAAAAAAATCATCTCTCTTCTCTGCTCCTGATAACATATATGCAAGTGGAGTGGTTGTATCACTTTCCATTGGAAGATCCAATCCGGAAAATTGGACTCTATCTCTATGCACCGGATCGTATAGATGGATAACTGATTTTAAAGTTAAATTACGATTTTCTAAATAAGATTCCTCTAAGGTGAGTAATGCTGTTCCAGGATATGCTTGGCCTACTCCAGCTACGAATTCATATTTTCTTCTTTCGACTGGTTCTTTTTCTGGATGTTTTCGGATGAGTATAAGAGGTGTACCTATGCCGAATTTGCTAATCTGGTTGGAGAAGCCTGCGTTTTTATAATCGTAAGCCACTTCCACTTCCAGAAAATTTTTCGGCGTCCAAGCTGTTTCTACCTCCGCCCTGGTCATAGAGAGTGTACCTCTTATGAGTGGAAGATTTAGATCTGTTAAATTAGCAAGTTTTCGATTTCTTTTGGCAAACCGAACCAATTGAGCGAGCGATCTATTATACGTTTCGAGAGCAAATCTGAATTCCATGGAGAATGGATCCGCAGCTGGAATTGCCTTCTTATCAAATAAATAAGTATATGAATATACTAAAGAAGAAGCAAACATTCTTGCGAACATTGGATCCTCCAGGTCCAGCTCAGAACCTACATGATAACATAACTCTGATAAATAATAGGCAAGCTCTCTTGTTTTTAAGGCCATCAATCTATTATCTAGATCGTAAATAACTACTCTCGGAGCCTCTTGGTATCTTTTGTATAGATCGTTACTTTTTAAAAACCTGGTGGTAATCAGACTTAAATTTTCGGAAGAAATCGCATTCTCGCGGACAGCACGGATCTGTTCGTATTTGGAATATGAGAACGTGGAATAAGTTGTCCCGCATTCGAGCAAGAATACGGTCGAGAATAAAAGAACCCTAATTCTTTTTTGGAAATGGATCACTTTCTCTAAAGAATCTTTTTAGGGCAAATTGCAATCTCTTATTTGGGTAAGATCCTGGATGAATTCAATCTGTTTTAAAATAAGTATAAATGATCTTGCCCGAACGATTTAAGATGCCGTGGTAAATCAGATGTTCTTTTGCAAATTCTACTTTTGCAAGATTTCCTCGAAAAGGTTGTGCGTCAGTAAATCCTACTGTTCCAAGCTTTGTTCCCTTCGTATCCCAAAATTCATAATAATAAGGTGCTTCATTTCGACGAATGAGTGCAAATCCTGATCGATACTGATGTGGAAAATGACATACCGAGTATTGCCTATCTCGATCAGTTACAGGAATATGCTCATATACAAAATAGTCATTTAGATCCGGGAAAGGTTTTTCCCAGAGAATCTCAAATTTTTCATCTAAAATTCCAAAAGAACGATCTTTGAAGAAAAATGACAATCCTTCTGAAAACGGAGATACTAGTCTTACACCCTTAGGTAGATCTTTCGATTTTCCATCTAAACTGTAATAACGAATCTCTTTGTTTGGTCCGGAAATTATTGGGAATAGTCCTTCTCCGATACCGCAGGGAGCTTCCGTACCGATTGGTAAAATAGATTTCCCTTCTTGGTCCATGATTATCGTTTGATTTTCTTTGCTAAGGACCTTAGCTGCTTTATTTTTAAAATCATCTACTTGGATAAAGTCCCCGCCAAGTTTTTTCTCCCCACTTGGGTCCAAGTACCCACATCCTTGTGATCGTTTTATACAGTAAGCAATTCTTCCCTCAGATTCGTACCCCAAAGAAAAATATATGGGTTTTATAAAGATACTTCCGTCCAAATTCAACATTCCGAAAAGCCAATCTTTTCTAATCTTGATTTTTCCGTTCTTTACTCCTATATATTCGTATCCGGAAGGTAATTTTCGAATCTCTCTTCCTTTTTGATCGATAAGAATATGCGAATAATCCCGTGCATATACAACGGCTAAGTCAGATTCGAAATCAGAACATTTGTAATAGATTTTGAATTTAAAATTTCCTTCTTCATCTATGTATCTGCAAAAATTCCCGCCAACTGGAACTGGCATGAGAGAAGGAATGATTTCTTCTGCATTTAAAACGCTTTGAATCAGAAAAAATATTAAAAATGCTCGGACCATAACTTATAAAATCCAATTAACTCCAAAAGAAGACAGCTTTCCTTCTATTTTTCACTTAGGGATTCAAAATCCCTAAGTGCCCTTCGTGGACTCTGAGTGAATCGAATTTTTTTTAGTTAATCTTAGATTATGGCTTCAAACAGTAAGTTCTAAATCCTTCAGGATCTTGAGTTTGTAGCAAAGAGCAAAATACAGCCCGTTTAGAATCAGAGAAAGAAGCCATTTTCGTTTTTACTTCATAACTTTGAACGGTCAGATTTCCATTATGACCGTTATTGGATAAGATAGCAATCAACACTAACAGATCATGGAATTGTTTTCTTTCTTCCTCGTCGTCTTCCACGAACCAAGTAAGGATTGGGACATCATCCATCCATGAACAGGATATTCCCGGCATGATTGTAACCACAGCCAATAGTAAAATAATGAATGTTCTTTGTATCATCTCTCTAATTTCCCCGCGAAGAAGCTAAAAACTTTCGCGCATATTGTAAAGAACAATTGATACTCAGTTGATTTGCATTTTTGCCGGGGAGAGTGTGAACCTTGATTATTATTCTATAGGTGAGAGGTCAGAGAGTGTGAGATCTTCGATTGTATGAGGATAACCTTCTCTATCGTTGTAGAGAACGGAGACTTTGTCCCCATTGATTTCCTGGATCTCAACCTGAGCGCCGGTGAGCACGATCACCCCTTTTAAAAGAAAACTTCTTTTGGTCAGTTTGGCTTTATCACCCGGCTTCATGTTTCTCCATATAAATATCTTTTCCTTCCTTCTTCATGGAAGAGAAAATATGAATTTGTCTTTGATCAACTCTAGTGCCGATATCATATACTGCGTCTGTAAAGTCCGCGCCTTCTATTTTGGCTCCTGCAAGTTTTGCCCAACGTAAATCTGCACCTTTTAGATTGGCACCTGTTAGGTCGGCTCCATTTAAGAATGCACCACGAAGTCTTGCACCTTCGAAATTGGCTCCTGCAAAATTACAATTGGTTAAGAATGCGTTGTTTAAATTTGCTCCGGAGAAATCCACTCCATGTAAATCTTCTTTTTCTAATATGATAGAAGAAAGGTCCTGACCTTTTAGACTTCCGGTTTCAGCAAGGATCTCTTTTGCTTTGGCTGCGGTGATCCTTCTTTCTTTTGGAACTCCTGCTCCAGTTTCATAATCATGGATCGCTTGTTGGAGAGCTGCTACTGCTGACTCAGGATAATTTTTACGACGTTCAGGAAACTCGAATTGTTTTTCTACATCGTCAGTAGTGACATTTTTGAGTTCGTCTATGGTTTTACCCTTAGCAATCTCAGTTGCCATTGCAAGTGCCACGATCCCGAACCCACAACCAGTGGTAGTATAACTTGCGTCTGTTACTTTTCTGTTCTCATCTATTTTGAGATAGATACGATACCCATCTCCACAACCCACGTTTCTATAGTTGGAAACAACGGTTGCGTCTTCCATTTCTCTATAGTTGAGCCTTTGATCGTTGATCTCTTTGTATCTGTTAAAATCCATTACTGACATGATGATTGCCTTTCTTAGATTAGACTTTGTTGATGAAGGAGGAAAGCACTTTTAGTGAGGAAGATCCGCTTTTTTGAATGCGTCAGGGATTTGGAGTGGTGCGAAGCAGTCGCGAAGCGACCGAAGCGTTAGCGCAGCCCGGAGAAGCCCGACCTTCGCATAATATGCGGAGGGGACGCCCCGAGCCTTAAAATCTCGATTAGGAAATTTTGTATTTTTTCTTGAACTTGTCTACTCGACCAGTTGTATCCAGGATTTTGGATTTTCCGGTGAAGTATGGGTGACAGTTGGAGCAAATTTCCACGTGGATATCTCCAACGGTAGTACGAGTCTCGTAAACCGCACCACAAGCGCAGCGAATTTTAGCGTCAGCGTATTTAGGATGGATGTCTGTTTTCATGTTGTCCCCTTTTCGGACCTATTTAGGCGTTCATGCTGCCCAAGAAGGTCTCGTTAGTCTTAGACTGTCTCATCTTCTCGAGTAATAATTCCATGCTTTCTGTGATGCTCATGGGAGAAAGTACTTTTCGGAGTACAAAGACCTTCTGGAGGGTTTCCTTAGGTAGAAGTAGCTCTTCCTTCCTGGTTCCGGACTTATTGATGTCAATTGCCGGGAAAATCCTCTTATCGGATAACTTCCGATCCAGGTGGATTTCCATATTACCAGTTCCCTTGAATTCCTCGAAGATCACCTCATCCATTTTGGACCCGGTATCCACAAGCGCAGTCGCGATGATGGTAAGTGACCCACCCTCTTCGATATTTCTTGCGGCCCCAAAGAATCTTTTCGGTTTGTGAAGTGCGTTTGAGTCCACACCGCCCGAGAGTATTTTTCCGGAAGTAGGAATTACTTGGTTATAAGCGCGGGCCAGACGGGTAATGGAGTCGAGTAGAATGACCACATCTCTTCCATGTTCCACGAGTCTTTTTGCCTTTTCGATCACCATCTCAGCAACTTGCACGTGGCGGGTAGCAGGTTCGTCGAATGTAGAAGATACCACTTCTCCGCGAACGTTTCTTGCCATGTCGGTTACTTCTTCCGGACGCTCATCAATAAGTAGTACGATTAGGGTAACTTCTGGGTGGTTGCTAGTAATCGCGTTTGCCACGTTCTGCATCAGGATTGTTTTACCTGTTCTAGGTGGCGCAACAATTAGTGCTCTTTGTCCTTTGCCGATAGGACACATTAGATCTACGATCCTTGTGTCTAGTTGAGAAGGATCATGTTCCATTCTCAATCTTTCGTTCGGATAAAGTGGAGTTAAGTTGTCGAATAACGCACGTTTGCTTGCTACATCCGGTGTGTATCCGTTTACGGTTTCCACACGGAGCATTGCGAAGAATCTTTCGGATTCCTTTGGAGGACGGATCTGTCCTTCGACCGTGTCTCCCGTTCTTAGACCAAATAATTTGATCTGAGAAGGAGATACATAAATATCATCCGGACCTGGAACGTAGTTATAATCAGGAGATCTTAAGAAACCATATCCATCAGGTAATCTTTCCATTACCCCTGCAGCATGGACCTGTCCTTCTCTCTCCGCTTGGGCTTGTAGAATGGCGAATATTAAGTTTTGCTTTTTTAGTCCGCCTGTATTCTCTACGCCAAGGTTCTTAGCGACTTCGATCAGTTCTGCTATGGATGTTTTTTTAAGTGCTACTAAATCAATAGGAGCAGGTGTAGGTCCCTCGTAGGAACCACGACGTCTTTTCCTGGAACGAATCTCAGCCGTTTCCGGATCATCTTCCGGTAAATTCGGTTCTTCTTCGTTATTATCGTTTTGTGCGTCGTTATTGTTGTTTTGATAGTTGTTTCGGGGCTTGGAGTCTCGTCTTGGGTTAGCCATGGAATACCGTTAATTGGATTTGGAAGGAGAACCTTCCTGTATTCATTTTTTATTCGATTAAGAGCGGGTTTTGAAGGATCCGGGTAGTCGGTTCTTTTTTTATAATCCGTTATAAAACTTAAGTTGCCTATGAGTTTTAGTTTCGGGCTTCAAGAATCTGGACCTTTGGGACAGACTCTTAAGCGACCGGGGGAATCCCTTATTTTCAAACGAGCTAGTTGCTCGGAAGAGAGGAAAGGGTCGGCTCTTAAGTGGACTATTTCCAGATTACAAACTCTGTCAAGGCTTTTATTTTTGCTTTGTCCTTTTTTTAGACGCGGATTTTTTCTTAGAACTTACGGCCTTTTTTTTAGAGGCAGTTTTCAGTTTGGCTTCTAGAACCGCAGGTTTGTTTGTTTGCTGAGCTGCCTTTTTAGGAGGACTCTGTTTGCCTGTTTTCTTTCTAGGAATCGGCTGGTCCTTATTCAATTTAAACTTACTGGTTAGATCCAAAAACTTAATTCTATTTTGCAGAGTGGTTCTTGGCACTCCCAGATCTAAGGCAGCATGGGAAACATTCTCTTGGTTTCTTTTAAGTGTATGATAAATATAACTTCCTTCCACTTCTTTTAACATTGTCTCGAGTGGAAGTTTTTGATTGAACGCTTCGGTGACAGATGGGAATTCCATTCCTTCTCCATCTTGGCTATTTAGTTTGGCAGAAGCCGGGGAGAAGTGATACAGATAGCCTAGAGGCTTTCCTTTTTGTTTTAGGATGGAAACCCTTACGATAGAGTCCAAGTCGGGAAGAAATGTCTGAACGGAAAGTCTTCCTTCCTCTAATCTGAGTTCGTGGTTTTTTAGATAATTTCCAAGTAGGTCCTTGGACATTTCTTTTAATAGTTTTTCTGCCTGAAGAATGCTATCCCTAAACCATTTTTTGACCAGTATATCTTTTTCGAATGTCTCGTTATAGAATACTGTATGTCCATCCAGATCTGTAGCAATTAATCCATCTGGAAAGTTTTGGAGAAGTACTTCCATAAACCATTGGCTTTGTTTTGCTTTTTCTTCTTCGGATTTTTGAGGAGAAACCTTTGGTTTTTCTGTCTCCTTAGCCATCCAAGAAGATCTGCTAAGTTCTGCGAGAAACCTAGGTTTGTCCCAATCTTCTAATTTTTCTCCCAAAGGACCTAATACAGGTATGGTTCTTTGTTTTTGAAAAAATGCTAGAACGGTTTCTGGAATTTCTCGGATCAAGAAATCTTCCGGAATTCTTTCGAATTCCCTTTCGGAAGCGCTTAGATCTGCGAGTTCCATTAGAACTCTTTCTTTGGGGAGTAATCCGAGTAAGCCTGTTCCTTCTTCCCAAACAGGTAAATGACTGGCAGGGCTATAGAGAAAAAATTTATATAAAACTTCGATTCTCATTGGAAGAAGGAGGATATTTTCCTCCGGAATGACTTCTTTTGAAGCCTAAGCGAGAAAATGCCTCTACTTTTTTATCCGCTGAGACTAGTTTTTTATAAGGCGGTCTGCGGCTTTTTTGTATTCTTCCGGATAAGGAAGTTTGGATACTTTTAAGCTGGATAAAGAGTATTTTAAGGATCTTTTATATAGCACTAATGCGTAAAGATGATTTCCGTCTCTGCGAAATTTGTTCCCTGAAAGCCATTCTTCTCTTGCCATTCTGAAATAATCATTTGCTCTTTCTTCTTCTTTTGCAGATAAAGGATGATGTTCCTCTGTCTCCATTTTTAAGAAGCGAGACTCTTTTGCAACATGCTGAAGTAATTTATCCGAAGAAGTTTCCGCGAATTCTGACCAACGTTTCATCGATTCAGGAAGCGCTCTTTCGAGTAACGCTAGGCTGTCAGATTTTTCTTGAACACTCCCTGCTTTTGAGGCGGAGTTTAGGTCTGCAGAATAATTTTCAATTTTTTGAAGATCTTTTCTAAGTTCCGAGGATTCGAATGAATTCCCGATCTCTCTTAGGATCCTAACTTTTGAATCTACTGATTTTTTTCTTTCTCGAAATCCTTGTGTAGACTGAGAAGAATAAATCCTTCCTGCCAGTATTGTTACCGCGATCAGCGAAAATACTAGCAACCATTTCCAAAATCGGCCTCCCTTCACTCTAAGGGACATGATTTCGGCTGGAGTAGGAAGATCCATTAGTTGGTTCCACCTTGTGTAGGAACAGGAGGTAAAGTCTCTTTCGCTTTAATATCGTCTACTCGGATCTCTTCATTACTTTTTTCTAAAAAAGAAACCCTTCCGTTCGTGATAAAACTATAATTATCATCATGAACTTCGAGTAGATCCACTGGATTATCTTTTCCTTCTCCCGGAGGAGCAATTTTTGGAGAAAGTAATTCGTTGTCTATATAATCAATGAGAGTGTTTCTGATACGATCATAGTCGGAAATATTTTCCTTCTCTGCGATGTTTCGCACTTCGTCCAAGTTCACAAATTGGAACTCACGTTTATCGTCGTTAGGAGTCTTAGCTGCAATCATCGCAAGAAGTGCAAATCTTCTGGCTCTTCTTGCCACCTTGATCCCTTCTCCAAAAAGTACAAGTTTCACTCTGAATTGATAAGGAGAAGAATTATAAGCGCTTGTAAAATTATCTTCTGAAGATTTTAGATCTCTAAATCCGAGTTTCAATAAATGTTGTGCAATTTTATCGTTAGAACGAATGATCATCGGAGATGCTGCTTCTAAAAGGATACGAGCAGTTTTGATATAATTTTCGTGAACCACTTGGAAGATATCTTTCATCTCCCCTTGCGCGGATTTCAAGTTTTTATAAGACAAACTGTAATTACTTTGGAAATACCACATATTTCCGTTGAAGTCGGCTTGGTTTGCCTTCTTGAATGATCTGTAATTGTCTATAGTATTCAGTTTTTTGAAAAGTTCCGTCTGTCCGCTTGCAGTTGTGGTTTGCCCCGACTGAGCATTTTCCGCAGCAGTCGCCACTCCTGCCTGAGACTTAGGTCCTCCACCCTCTTCCAATGGTGGTGCAAGATTACTCACGCAGATATTGATGAACTTTATATTTATCTTATTCTCATCTATCAGGATCGCGAGGTTTGTCTGGTCCGGAGAAACAGCGTAAGTCCTATCCGTGAAAAAAATCGGCGCCGCAGCGAATATAAAAAGAAGAATGCGTGTATATTTCGAACCCATAGCTTTCCCTACTAGTAGTCTATCGGCAGGGTTTCAAAATGTATATTCTCTTTTTTTTGGGGAAAAGAGACGCAAAGTTTAAGGAGACGCAGCGCTAATGATCACGCAGAGGCGCTAAGACGCAGAGAAGAGTTTAAATTTTATTAAACCCCAAACAAAACCCTCCGTGTCTCTGTGGCTCTGCGTGCCTAAAAACGCTGCGACTCACTACTCTCGGCGTCTTGTCACAAAGAACTGATACGGCGGAT
Source organism: Leptospira venezuelensis (assembly GCF_002150035.1). Taxonomy (NCBI): domain Bacteria; kingdom Pseudomonadati; phylum Spirochaetota; class Leptospiria; order Leptospirales; family Leptospiraceae; genus Leptospira; species Leptospira venezuelensis. Next base: position 567,346 of record NZ_NETS01000008.1, read on the forward strand.
TGCTTCGATCACGTCGTCCTTTTTACCGAAGGCAGAAAGTCTAAAATAACCTTCTCCCGCAGGTCCGAAGCCAGAGCCTGGAGTTCCTACCACCTGAGCCTTATCCAAAAGTTGATCGAAAAAATCCCAAGAGCTAAGATTATTCGGAGTTTTGAGCCAGATATAAGGTGCGTTCACCCCTCCGAAGACGTCGTATCCTGCCTTGATCAATCCTTCTCGGATTAATTTTGCATTACTCATATAAGTATCGATACTTGCTCGGATCTCTTTTTTACCTTGAGGAGAATAGATCGCTTCTGCCGCTTTTTGGGTCACATAAGAAACACCATTGAACTTAGTGGTATGTCTTCTGCTCCAAAGTTGTCCTATCGAAACTTCCTGGCCGTCTTTTGTTTTTCCCTTTAATTCTTTAGGGATAACTATATAAGCACAACGAAGTCCTGTAAATCCTGCAGTTTTGGAGAAGGAGCGGAATTCAATCGCGACCTCTCTTGCTCCTTCTACCTCGTAAATGGATCTTGGAACTCCAGGTTCAGAGATGAATGCCTCATATGCAGAATCATAAAGAATGATACTATTATTCTTTTTAGCGTATTCTACCCAAGCCTTCAGAGATTCTTTAGAAGCAACTGTTCCGGTTGGATTATTAGGAAAACATAAATAGATTAAATCCGGTCTTTCTTTAGGAAAATCAGGCTGGAACCCGTTCTCTTTTGTAGAAGGCATATAGATCAGATTAGCATATCTTCCGTCAGGACCAGCTTCTCCGGTTCTTCCCGCCATCACGTTAGTGTCTACATACACCGGATATACAGGATCTCCGATCGCTATCTTTGCATCCTGAGAGAATATTTCTTGGATATTCCCGCAGTCACATTTGGATCCGTCGGATACGAAAATTTCGCTTTCGTCTAGTTTTACACCAAGAGGAGCATAATCATTATCTGCGATCGCTTTTAGTAAGAAAGAATATCCTTGTTCAGGTCCATATCCGTGGAAACCTTCCGGAGTTCCCATTTCTTTGGAAGAAGAAACAAGTGCATCCACGACAGCAGGAGCTAATGGAAGAGTAACGTCTCCTATTCCTAATCGGATGATCTTTGAGTTTGGATGTTTTTCCGAATAAACTTTTACTCTTCTTGCGATTTCCGGGAAAAGATATCCGGCTTTTAATTTTAGATAATTTTCGTTTATATTTGCCATTGAATTATTCGTAATCCTCGTCTATGTTTTGGATTGGTTTGCGTCCTGCAAAACCCACGTCGTATCCGTGTTCGAAAAGAAGATCCTCTTCTCCCAGATGCCAACAATAATAACCTTTTCCATTGTCAAAGTCCACAAGCCATAGCCCTTTGACTTCTATCCCAAGTTCCCGGATTTTTCCGGACCATTCCACCAGCAGTTCTTCGACCTTGGCTTCTCTGGCTTCTTGTTCATTCTCTTGGTATAAACCGTTTTTCAGTTCTTGGTGAACCTTTCCCACGGTTTCGTAAAATTCTTCCGTGATAGATCTGACATAGGGCAGAATTTTACGCGCTTCTTCGTATGTCCAGATCTTACGTTCCATTCTATTCCGTTTAAAAACGAACGCCAAGTGAAAGGCAGAGTAACGTCATTCTACTTACAACTCCGTATTTTGCCTGGCGGAAGTATGCAGCATTAGGAAGATCATCCACATCAGTAGAAAGTTCATTCACTCTTGGAAGCGGATGAAGCACTGTAGTCTCTTTTTTAGATGCGAGTATCAATTCTTTGTTTAACTTGAAGGATTCTTTTAATCTTTCATATTCTCTATGATCTGGGAATCTTTCTTCCTGGATGCGAGTCACATAGGCGATATCACATTCCCAAACTTTTTTGATATCGTCTGATTCTTCGAAAGTGATAGGGAATCCTTCAAGTCCCTTCTTATAAGACTCAGGGAGAGAAAGTTCAGGTGGAGAAATCAAGTAAAGATGTACTTTATAATGTCTAAGAAGATTAATCAAACTATGGATTGTTCTTCCATATTTTAGATCACCAATGAATGCAAGAGTGAGTCCGTCTAATTTTCCTTTTTCGGAAATGATTGTGTATAGATCGAGAAGAGCCTGCGTCGGGTGTTGTCCTGCACCGTCTCCCGCATTGATGACCGGGATCTTAACTGCACCTGCTGCAATTCTGGATGAGCCTTCTACAGGGTGGCGAATCACTGCGATGTCGGCATAAGCTTCTACCATTTTCATGGTATCGTATAAGGTCTCGCCCTTAGAGATGGAAGAAAATTGGAACCCTACTGTAGAGATTACCCTTCCCCCCAACCTTTCCATGGCAGCCTCGAATGAAAGTCTGGTCCTTGTAGAAGCTTCAAAAAAAAGAGAAGCCAGAAGTTTTCCTTCTAAAATTCCAAAGGCCTTATTTTGCTCTACCAGCCTTTCCATTTCTCGTGTTCTCTCGACTAAAAAGTCCAGATCTTCTTTAGAGAACTGGTCCGTATCCAGGATATTCTTATGCTCGTATGCCATTTTCTGGACAGATTGATCTGGCCGGGATCGGAGGCAAGAGAATTAAAAGGACGAGTTTCGCACAGAGAACACTGAGTTCACAGAGAAGTAGAACATAGCTTTTTTCTCACGCAGAGCCGCGGAGCCACAGAGTTGGGATTTACTAAAATCCAAATTCTCTCTGCGTCTTAGCGTCTCTGCGTGAAAAATCGTCTTAGGGTCTTGTAAACCTCTGCGCCTCTAATCTTAATGGTGTTTAGGTATTGGTTTTGATGTAAAACCCATCTTCTCTCTCAAATGACTGAACACAGAAAGTGTTACAGGAACATAGAGTAAACTTCCTAAAGTTCCGAACCCAAGTCCCCAACCTAATGCCAAGGTCATAGGGATCAATACTGGATCTGATCCTCCGACGCTATAGGCTGTAGGAAGAAGTCCTGCAACAGTGGTCAATGTAGTCAGTAAGATTGGACGGAACCTTCGACGACTCGCTTCAAGTAGTATCTCCTCCAAAGGCGCATCGGAAGATTTACGTATCGAATCGATACAATCCACAAGCACGATGGATGCGTTTACAAGAACTCCTGCAAGTCCTATGATCCCGATCATAGCTAAGAAGCTGAATGCTTTTCCGGACAATATAAATCCTGCTACAATTCCCACAAATCCAAGAGGAATTGTGCTCAAGATCAGAAGAGGTCTTACTGCATTCTGTAAAGTTAATGCAAGAATGATGTAAATCCCAAGTAGCGCGATCAATCCAGCTTTTCCGAGAGAAGCCATGGATCTTTGTGTGTCCTTCTCCTCTCCACCGAATACGATGGAAACTCCAGGGTATTGTCTTTCGATCAGAGGTTTGAACTCATCGATTACCTTTTGGTTCGCTTCACGAGAAGTCATACCTGTTTCCATCTTGATATCCGCATTTACTGTAACCGCTCTTTCAAAATCTCTATGAGAAAGTAGTTCAGGAGAATCCTTCAGATCCATTCTGGAAATTTTTGCTAGGTTGGTGATATTTCCCGCTTTGTTTCTAAGAGGAATACCTTTTACTTCTTCCGGATTTTTACGGAAATTCTTATCGTACATCACTCTCAGATAAATTTTAGTCTTACCTTGGCGAACATTACCTGCCCTTTCTCCATCGTACGCAGTTCTGAGCATATTCGCGGCGGAGAAGGTTGAAACTCCCGTAAAACTTTCCAATCCTTCGTCCAATTGGATGTACATCTGCTTTCGCCCGTTCCTATAATCATCACGAACGGAATGAACTCCCTTAATCCCTTTTAAGAAGGATTGTAGATCTGCGGAAACTTTTTTGAGTACCTCATAATCTTTTCCGAGTATACCAATGGTAATCGGTGCTCCGATCGGAGGAGCCATTGCCATTTCTTCTAAATACACATCGGAAAGACCTGGTGTTTTTCGAATATCATCCTCGATAGAAGCTAATATTTCAGAAGCCTTTCTCTCCCTTTGAGATTCTGGAGTGAGATACACCATTACCACACCTAGGTTCTCTCCGAATCTAGAAAGTGGATCGTCTGGATCAGTTTGTTGCACTCCAATCTTAGTGGAATAACTTACCAATTCTTTTGGAGGGATCTTTTTCAAGATTTCTTCCATATATTTCATCTTATCCCTAGTCTGGAAGATACGAGAAGAAGGTGGAAACTCTGCTTTGATTAGGAAAATTTCAATGTCTTCTTTCGGGAAAAGAATAAAGTCCATTTGAGACATTACCCCGCAGGAACCCATAACGACGAAAATGATAGCAAAGAAAGATTTGTTTCGATTTCGGATCATCAAAGCCACAAAATCGGTAAACCTTTCCTCCATTCTTGCGAAGAATGCATCCAGGGATTTTCTGAAATTGGAAGACTTCTTTAATTCGTCCGGAGTTTTCGCAAATGCAGCAATCCTCGCAGGAAGAAATAGGAAGGACTCAATCAAACTTGCAGTCAATGCTATGATCACCACAAGTGGGATCTGCCAAATGAATTTTCCCATGATCCCGGCCATGAACAACATAGGAAGGAATGCAGCCACAGTAGTCAGATAAGATCCGAAGATCGGCACTAACATCTCTGTAGTTCCTTTCAAGGCAGCGGATGTTTTATCCATCTTCTCGCCTAAATAGGTATAGATGTTTTCCGAAATTACAATGGAGTTATCCACGAGCATCCCGAGTGAGATGATAAGCCCCATCATAGAGATCATATTAAAGGAAACATCAAAGAAAGGAAGCGCTGCGAATGTCATTAGCATAGACAAAGGTAATGACATTGAAGTCAGAGTTGCAGTTCTAAAATCTAAGAATAAAAACAAGATCCCAAAAACGATCAAGAAACCGATGAGCGCATTTGAGGTGACCACGTTCAATCTATTCTTGGTCCGTTTAGCTTCATCGTTTAATTTGAATGTTTTAATTCCTGCCGGATAAACTTTTTCGAGTTCTTTCAATCTGGCTTGGACCATGTCTGCGACATCTATCGCATCCGCTCTTTCTTTTTTGATCACAGAAAGAACGAGTCCCTGTTGTCCATTTGCGATCGCAAGGAATCTTGGGTATTCGAATGTATCTTCTACCCTTGCTAAATTTCCAATGCGTACAGTGGAGAATATATCATTCGTACGAACTGGAATTTTTCCAATTTCAGAAGGATTCTTAAATTCTCCGTCGATCCTCAAATCAAATGCATTCTCAGAATCCACGGAACCAGCAGGAAGATTGATATTACGAGTGCGGATCGTTCTTGTGATGTCGGAAAGATCCAATTGGTATTGTTTCAATCTGTCTGCATTGACTAAGATATGCCATTCTCTATCACGTTTTCCGAATACGTCTACTCTTGCAATTCCTGGGATCTTTTCTAATTCCAGTTCTATAAATTCAGCAATTGTATGAAGTTCTATCTCGTCCTTACCACCATAAACAGAGAAATCCATGATTGGAAAGGAACCTGATTTTCTTTCCGTAATTTTAGGTTTTTCAGTAACCTGAGGAGGAAAATCAGAGATCGCATTGTCCACAGCTCTTCGGATCTCATCCAAAACTTTTTCTGGATTTTTCTCCTCTAAGCTTACGCGAACATCTATATCAGAAACAGAGTTACGAGAGAAGGACCGGATCTCATCAATGCCGTCTATCTCCTTGATCTTTTCCTCAATTGGATACGTTACCCGCAATTCCACGTCCGCAGGAGAAGCTCCCGGGAATTTTGTGGTGATTACGAGCTGCTTCATATCCACATTCGGAAAAGCGTCCCTGCGCAAACCGCTAAGGGACATTCCCCCTGCGGCAACAATGAATATGACTCCCAAATACATGAAGAGTCTATTGTGAATGAAAGATTGTATTATCGTTCTCATATGTTTTTTTTATTTAGAAATTTTTCCATCCAAAGGTTCTAAGAGCCCGCCCCATTGGCTCCATGCTTGTTTAATAAAACTTTTGTCCCAGGTTTCTCCGCTAACCTCCATCTGTTTCGGTAACCGATCCCAGGAACATCCCGGGAATCTATGATGAATCCTATGATAATTAAAATGTAAAAAGAACACACTTACCGGTTTCGGTAGAGTTAAATTAAAGGCCGAATTTTTATCATTAATTTCTTTCCCGTAATGATATGCATTATCGAAAAATGATATAACGAACGACCTGCTCAAAAGAAGAAATACCAACAAAGGCCAATTACTTCCAAACAACCAAAAAGAAGGAATATAGAAGACCAAGATCCATAATATATCCTTTCTTAATTCTTCCAAAATTTCAGGACGATAGATCCACTTAAAAAAACCTTCTTCGATAGGATGCTCAACAAATCGATCCGCGATCGGTTTTGTCCAACGAGAAGGTAGTGAGAGTAAAAGTCCTGTGCCTACTTCAAAAATGTAAGTTGCTACTGTAATTCTAAAATAGTAATTCAAACTCTGGAACCATCTAGGCTTTTCAGAATTTGGATCATAAAATTCTATCCTATCACCAGGTTCTCTATTGAACTTGTGATGCATCAGATGACTACATTTCAAAACCGAATAAGGAGCTCCGAACACGACACAAAGAAACCTTCCCCAAAAATGATTCTGCTTTCTTTCGTTCGAAAAATTACCATGTATACTTTCATGGATCAAATTCCAGAAAGTATAGGAAACTGGCCCCAAAGCTGCGGCAAAAACCCAAGCGATCCAATATGGAAAGTTACCAAATAATAGACCCATTGGTAACAAAAAATGGAAGCTGATAAATAAAAATAGGACGACCAGCGAAAGTATTCTATTTTTCGCAAATGGTAGGTCTCTGATCTGTATAGAAGCTTCCATTTAGGATAGAACGAATGAGAGCTGAATTTTCTGCAAGCAACCTGCTAATCTAAGCCGTGGCGACATCGGTCGGTTTGGAAAAAAATTAGCTCGATCCGATGCTGCCAAGGGAAATAGAAATAAATTGATTCGGTTCCATTCTTTTGCAAAAAATTCGGCTCCAAAAATGTTACAAGAGGTCCAAAACAACAATATGAGTTTAATATTTCATTCTGCGACTCTCTTACTCGCATTTTCATTATTCTATTGCTTTCCATTGGATCCGGACAGGGTAAAGTCCCCAAGCTATAGAGAAGGTAGATATCATAATTTAGATCCAGATGAAGAATTGCAGGGGAAGTCTCCTTTGGCTATCCTACGTTGGAAGGTCTGGGGACCTAAAGATCCGCCTGCAGTCGAAGGTCTCACTGAAGAGCTTCCCACTGTTCTGGAAAGAAAATCTGAAGACCTAGTGGCTCAGGAAGGAAAGATACGAGTTGTATGGTTCGGACATGCCACAGTTTGGATCTCTTCCACCAAAAATGGAAAAACAGTAAACGTTCTGACAGATCCTATCTTTGAGGCTCCTATTCTTGTGAGTAGACTAGTAAAACTTCCGATCCCAAAAGAGGAACTTCCCCCTGTTGACTTTGTAGTAGTAAGCCACGCCCATAGAGATCATTTGGACCGAGATACATTACGTTATTTGAGAAGTAAAAATCCGAACTTACAGATTCTTCTACCTTCCGGAATGAAATCATTTTCTGAAGAAGAAAATTTAGGATCTACAGTTTCCCAAGAGTTGGGTCAGATCACTACAAAAGAGTCCGTTAAGATCACTTTTCTTCCAGCACATCATTGGAGTAGAATGGGAATCTCAGACACCAACCAGTATTTCTGGGGAAGTTACTCTCTTGAAGCCCAGGGAAAGATCATATACTTTGCGGGAGATACTGGATATTCTTCTCATTTTAAAAATATCTCAGAACGTTTAGGTAAACCGGTGGATCTTGCACTTCTTCCGATCGGAGCTTATAAGCCTAGATGGTTTATGAAATACGCGCATATCGGACCCGTCGAAGCTTTAATGGCAACCAAGGACTTAAATGCAAAGTCGTTTGCACCTATCCATTGGGGGACTTTTCCATTAGGCGATGATCTGCCTAAGGAACCTGTGTTGGACCTCAAACAAAGGTTATCCTTTCCTTCTTCTCCAGATACAAAAGGGATCAATCCTCAGTCAGATGGAATTTCATGGGGAACCAAGGATGGGGTCAAAATTATACCTTGGACTATTGGAAGTGGAATAGATTTAGAATGATTTGGAAATTTCTATCCTAAGAAAAAACATAGCCTCCCGGAACTATTCCTGAATTCTGGCATAGAACTGTGTCCTCGGGAGGCTTTCTCAAAACATGAGATCTGAAACTAAATCCTCATTCCTCATCTATTATATTATTTTAATACTACTGACTTTCTCAACCTCTCTATTTGCAGTCGGGGGAGAAGAAAGAATTTATCCTTTCAGCATGGCTCAGGCAAAAACGGATCCTCAGCCGGAACAAGTAAAAAAAGAAGAAAGAAGAGTAGACCAAAGAAAAGGTCGCTGGTCTTTTCAATGGGGTTACAACAGAGATTCTTACACCCAAAGTGATATTAACTTCAAAGGACCTGGATATTCTTTTACATTAAAAGATGTGGTTGCAAGAGACAAACCAGAAAGATTTTCCACAGACGTTTATCTGAATCCTTCTCTCTGGGAAATACCTCAGTATAATTTTAAACTTACTTATTATTTAACGGATAATCTGTTCATTGCGTTCGGACAAGACCATATGAAATATGTAATGTCCAGAGGACAAGCTGCAAGCATCAGCGGATACATTGATCCATTAGCGATCGAATGGGCAAGACTTCATACATCATTCGAGTCAGCTCCTTATGCATTATTATTTCCGAATAATATAAATCAGTTCGCAGGATACCATGGAGGAGGAGAGACAGTCAATATCACTCCTGACTTCTTGAAATTCGAACATACTGACGGACTCAATTATCTATTCGTAGATGTTGGTTACGTGGCACCACTTTGGGTTTCGCCCAATGGAGAAAATGCATTGAGTTTAGTAGGCTCTGTAGGTGGAGGACCTGTTGTTTGTAGAAGCGATGTAAGGCTTTTCGGAGAAGGTCATAATAATCGATTCCACCTTTCTGGATACGGAGTCTCCGGATATTCAGCACTTAGGATCGACTTATTCAAATCATTCTTCTTTGAATTCGGAGCAAAAGGTGGATATATAGATCTAACAAGCATCTATACAAACGGAAAATCTAAGGATCGCGCCACACAGAATTTCGGATTTGTGGAAATGATTGCCTCTGCAGGCATCACTTTTTAAACTTCCCGACATGATCTCCGGACTACAAGGCTCCATCCGAAAACTAGAAGTAGGCTCCGTGCACTTAGATGTACACGGAGTAACTTACGAAATTGTAATATCTTTTAAAACCTATTGGGAACTGAAAGAATTCCAAACTTCTGCAAAAGAAGTCAGACTTCATATCCATCACTCCATTAACGAAAGAGGCCAAAAACTTTTTGGATTCTTACAAGAAAGAGATAAGGAATTTTTCAAAGTGATGAAGGGGCTACACGGAATTGGAGAAATGACTGCACTCAAAGTGCTCTCCTTCTTTAGTCCTTGGGAATTACATAAGATCGCTTCCTCTGGAGAAGCAAAGGACCTGGAGAAGATTCCAAAAGTCAGAGCCAAAACCTCCGAAAAAATCTTTTTCGAAGTAAAACAAAATCTCAAAAAACTGGAACTATTTTTAGAAGCAGGCCCGGAAGATCCATCTATCCCCGAGACCTCCAAAGAAAAACTTCCCTCTCCGGAAGATCGTTTCAAAGAAACCGCTGTCCAGGCTCTTGTGCAACTAGGTTTCGAAGATAAATCTGCCCTTAAGGAAGTGGAGAAGATCCTGAAAAAGCAAAGTTTTACGGATACAGGAGAACTGATCCGGGAAATATTAAAAAATCTTTAAATAATAGAAAGCAAATTCCTTTGTTGGAGTTCCTACAGGGGAATGAAGATCGCCCCCACCCAGTTCGGGTGGAGGAGGCGGGCTTGTGGGAGAAGCAATTTTTCCTATATACGAAAATCGCCCAAATTACAATCCAAATTTCTATTCGCAATACTTGTTGGAATTCCAACAAATCAGGTGAAGGTTAGTCTTTAACCGACATCTTCTACCTCAACTTTCTTCATGCCTGAGCTCAAATCCGAGTAACGCTTTTCAAATTCGGAATTTGGCACCCTAGGCTCCCCTGCTCTATGCAATTCAGGTAGGAGCCCGTGAACAAAATACATTCCGATATTTCCTTTATGCTTTGCTGCGATCTCTCCACGATATTCGCAGTCAAAAAAATCTTTGACCAGCGCATAAGTTGCACCTGAAATATTAATTTTACCTGTAGCACCGGAAGATTCACATCTACTTGCAGTATTTACGGTATCACTCCAAACATCATAGGCAAACTTCTTCTCTCCGATAACTCCTGCTACCAAGTCTCCAGAGTGAATCCCCAATCGAAGCTGCCAGTATGGAAGATTTTGCGAAGCTTTAATTTCCTTCATCTGATTCATAAATGCCTGGATCTCGAGAGCAGCGAGAACACAGTCCACGGCATGAGTAGAACTAGTATTTGGAATTCCTCCCACAAACATATAGCTATCTCCGATAGTCTTGAGTTTCTCAAGTTTGTATCGATCCATCAAACTATCGAAATAGGAAAAGCATCTATCTAACTCCGCAACCAGTTCGCCTGGTGCAAGCGATTCGGAAATTTTAGTAAAACCTTCAAAATCAGTGAAACAAACTGTTGCAGAGGGGAAATGGCGAGGTTTGCTAATTCCTTTTTCCTTCAATTCATCTGCTACTTCTCTAGGCAAAATATTAAGAAGAAGTTTCTCTGACTGAGCGTGCTCCCGAGACAGTTTGTCTTCCGCTGTGTTGACCGCCTTTACGAATTGATAAATGATGAAAATCATTGCTAAGACCAAAAGTACAAGTGGAGGCATCAGATAGTCTGCAGGCACAACCCATCTAGGAGGTCCGAATATCGCAGAACCACCGAACACTCTGTAATAATACTGGGCCGCCAGGAAAAAACATACCGGAATGATCACAAGGCTCCAAAGCGTTTTCGTTTTAGTACGCAAAATCATTAGGAACGGCAAAATAGAACTGATTAAAAATCCGAGAGGTGCTGGATCATCTGCTTGGGCAAGTGTCAAAACTGTAAATTCGTAATTCAATGCCACAAGTGTCACAACCGCAGAAGCAGTCTGCATCCTTTTATGAAGCAGATATCTTCCAATTCCTAGGGTTATCAGAAAGATAATAAGCACGGAATAGGAATATAGATGCGTTTCAGGAGGTTCAGTAAAATAAATTGGTACTGCGAGAAGAACCGGGATTACAAATATTATGAACTGAGTAGATCCAGTAGTACGAATAGCGCGCGCTTCTTGGTCACTGAGACCTTGAGTGAGTTTGTTTAATTGTACCCAATCGATGAACCTGCGGAAACGTAAAATCATCCGGCAAGAGAATCATAAAAATTATTCCGCGCAAGCTTTCTTTAGCAAGATTTCACATTCCCTCTTCACAAAAACCCTCTCTGGAACTTCGCGTCTTTGCGTGAGATTCACATTGCGTCTCTCCTATCTCTGTGACTTCTCAGCTTATCTCACCAATAACCAATACACTGCTAGGCCTAAATAATTCCCCACTGCATAGCCAACCAAGCCGGTCAAGATCCCCAGGATCAATACACCTCTATTGCCAATCGCTGCCGCAACAGAAGGAACAAACGCAGGACCATAAATACTGGAAACAGAAGTGATGATCCAAGTATCCACAGGAATCTTAAATAGGATCCCGAAAAGTAAATGAAGAAGGATCGCAATCGACATAGTTGCAAGTACGATCAAAAGTACACCTGATGCTCCCTTGACTAGACTCCCAAAATCTGCCAAAAAACCGATCGCTACTGAGAATATTAGAATAAAATAATATCCTACTGGATACGTATTCAAACTTCTCACTCTTTTGGAAAATGAGATTCCGATTCCCCAGGTCGTGATCCCTAATAGGATTAAAGGTGCGGAAGCAGTTCCTAATATCACTTGAGAAATCCCGAAAGAAGCAGCAAGTCCCAAAACCGATAAAATAATTCCAAAGAACAAACGAAACACTGGATTTTTTGGAGAAACTTGGAGTTCAAGAGAAGTGTCTTCTCCTTCTCGCTCGATCGCAGTCTCAGGCTTTAGGAAAAATGAATATACTTTTTTGGAAAAGCTTAGAAGGAATAAAAGATAAGTCCCACCAATCAAAAGATCTACCGTATTCACAAGTGCAATCGTTGCCTTTCCAGTATCCAAAGCCAGACCGATTGCGTTCGAATTGGGTGTTCCTCCCGTATACAAGCCTGCAAGCATTCCGCCTATTTTAGAAGATTCAGGATGTAAATAGCTTAAGAAAAAACCTACGGAAACAGAAGATATCGCAACAGCAATACAGGAAAGAAAGAAGGAGAACAATGCAAGTTTTGCCTCTTTGATCCCTCGTCCAAAATCGGAAGAAGCGAGTAAGAGAGGAATCGCGATAGGGATAGAAATTTCAGAGACAGTTTCTGCGATCTTTTTGGGTAATAGCTCAGTTGGGATCAAGTTCCCTAAGATAATACCAGAAGCATAACATAGAACGACGGGGCCTAAAAATCCCAACCACTTATACTTATTAGAAAGGCTTCCCGCAAGCCAAGGGAATCCGAGAATAAATCCTAAGAATAAAACAGAAATTATCCAATAGAATACTTCAGACATCTTTTCTCCTGATCTTTTCCGAATACATGGAAAGATCCAGAGGACCATCCCAAACTGGACCCTCATTAATAACAGATTAAATTCTGCTATATTGAATTTTGAATAAAATTCGGTATAATAAACTGGGCCATCGAATCATATTCTGATCATCTCTAAAAGTCGAAAATTTTCTGCTAAATCGTCGATTTCTGACAGTTTATTCAAGGGAAATCCCAAGGAAGTAGTTCCTACCTGAAAAAATTTCCGATTTTTGACCGACCTTGGTGAAAAAAACTTGTAAGAAATACTTCATATTCAAAGTAATATACTTTAATAATAAACTATTAATTCTCAAATTAATAGAAGGAAGTATCCAAAATGTTAGAAACATTATTAGCAACCAGTAACGATATCGTTCCACTGGTCTTAAGATTAACTCTCGGGATCGTAATCTTCCCACATGGAGCTCAAAAATTATTGGGCTGGTTCGGCGGTTACGGATTCAAAGGAACTTACGGTTATTTTACCCAGACTGCAGGACTTCCTGGCATAATCGCATTCTTAGTCATCATAGGTGAATCATTCGGTTCAGTTGCATTGGTCCTCGGACTACTTACTCGAGTATCCGCAATCGGGATCGGCATTATCATGTTAGGTGCTGCACTACTCGTTCACAGAGAGCATGGATTTTTCATGAACTGGTTCGGAGCTCAAAAAGGAGAAGGTTACGAATTCCAAGTATTGGCTATCGGACTTGCAATTGCACTCTCAATCGTAGGCGGAGGAGCTTATTCTCTAGACCTTGCTATTCTTTCCTCTCTATAAAGTAAAGTTATACCTTTTGTGAGCTCTGTGTTCTCCGTGCGAAATATTTTTTAAATTTTAAAGTCGCACGGAGCCCACAAAGAACACGGAGGTTTAAGAATTAAAACTTATAAGCCTTATCTTCAAATTGAGCCTTACGTGTTGTATTCGAAGAAGGATTAATATCCGCTTGAGCCACAGTTACATATGGGCTCCCTGTTCCACCGGACGCATGTGAATTATAATTAATAACTCCACTTGGAGCGTAACTTAAATCTGCAGTATCCGTTCTGAACGGAGAAGTTAAGGAAAGTTTATTATAACTAGTCCCTTCCGCAGAATCAGGATATTCTGCAACAAGTGAAGTCCATTCCACTAAGGAACCGTCATAAAAAACTGTAGGATATCCTAAGATATTCTGAGAAACAAACCCATTCACCTGAGCTTCGAAGTTTGTTCTACATTGGGAAACGACGGTAGATCCCGCAGTATAACCGGCCCCACCTGTTCCAGTATTTGCAAAAATACCTGCAAGAGTCACCTTATCCTTAAATCTATAACCTGTGGCAGAAGTATCCAGTAAAGATGCCCAAGGAAAAGTTTTTGCTCCTTTAATCCTTGTTTCAAAAAGAACATACTTCTTAGGAGTTCCACTCACGCCTGCAGCCGGAGCACCTGAGTCATTCCAAGCAGTTGTAATATGATTTGTTCCTGAATTTGTAATCCCAATAGTCTGATCATATTGTGCAGTCGGTCTTGCATCCACAATGATTTGAGTGCCGGTAAGTCCACTGATCGAAGCGTTCCCATTATTCTTAGCAATCTTAATGATATCTTCTAAGGTAAGAGTAATAATCGTATTATCTACCTTTAGTTGTTTAACACTGAAGTTTCCGTTTTCATTCGGAGCGGTATCCTTTGTCCCTGCAAGATAGGTTGCATTCGTAAAGTTGGTTCTGATATCTCCGTTTAAGATTGCGAGATGTTTGATATCCGCTCCCCAATATCTAAGCCAATAAATTCCTCTAGTAATATCTTGGGTTTGGCTTCCATTCGTATAAGCAGTGCCGTTATTATTCGCAGATCCAACTGCAAAAACCACCAAGTCTTTGTTCAAATTAATTCCGAAGACTTTCAACCATTGGTCTATAGTTTGTCCATCTGCTTGGTAGCGCACTGAGTTACGGATCAGTCCGGTATCTCTCTGCTGGTTAAAACGAAATCCAGCTTGGAAATCATCCAGATGATATACATAAACTCCGTTCGAATTGTCTGACTTAATGTAGGATCTCCCGCTTGTATCTCCCGCAAAATTATTTGCAAGACTACTCTGCAAGATCACAAGTTTGCCGCTGATATGAGATGGCTTTTGGTTTTGCCAATCGCTCACCCAAGATTCCAAACGAGAAGCAGTTACAAGCCCCCATTCATTATCATCATAAGAAGCAGCTGACTCATTCGTTAAATCCGAAGCAGAACGGACCGGAATGGAAGAACCGAACCCGGCCAAAACCGCCAAAGCAGAATTGGAGTCAGAACCTCCATCACAGGAGACAAACGTCCCCGAAACTAGGCCGAGTACCAGCCCAATATAGATCACCTTCATTTATATTTCTCCTAACGTGGCAAGCCACAGGTTAGCCCTTTCTGCTTAGAATGATCCTAAAAATCAGCCGAAATATACAATATAGCAGAAAATAATATGTGATAGCGAAAAATATATTAGACCGATTCCCAAAGTATTGTCACAGAAGTGTCTTGGCGGGGGAAGCCTCCCCCACGCTCCAGCCGCGGTCGCGTCTTTCGCTACCCCCTCTCCGGCGAATCTTTTTGCTTACGAACCCCCGGACCCAATTATCCGAAGTAATAAGTTTCGCACAGAGAACACGGTGCACGCAGAGATGCAAAGTCGCGGCGGCCCTTGGACTTAGGTTTGTATCAGCATTTCAATGCGCTTGTGGGAACTCCTACCGAAAGGGGATGGACAGGATTCTTCCAGGTAAAATCCTTAGAAAAAGCATTCCAAACTGAACTCACATCCAAAAAAACAAGGTTGATTCATGAAAATTCACGAGTACCAGGCCAAGGAAATCCTGAGACGCCATAACGCCAAAGTTCCTTTCGGCGTAGTAATTGATAAAAAAGAAGACGGTGCAAAAGCCCACGAAGAAGTTTCTTCCAAAACGGGAGCATCTGTAGTAGTCGTAAAAGCTCAAATCCACGCAGGTGGTAGAGGAAAAGGCGGCGGAGTTAAAGTTACCAAAACTAAAGAAGACGCATTAGCCGCAATCGATAAGATCTTAGGCATGCAACTCATTACTCCTCAAACAGGAGCTGAAGGTAAAAAAGTTTTAAAAGTTTATCTTGAGCAAGGAATCAATATCGCGAAAGAATTCTATCTAAGCGTATTATTAGATCGCGCGATCCGCAAAACAATCATCATGGCTTCTACTGAAGGTGGAATGGAGATTGAAGAAGTTGCGGAAACTCATCCTGAAAAAATCCTGAAAATCGCTATAGATCCAGGTATCGGATTACAACCAAACCAAGCTTCTCAACTTGCTTTTGATCTTGGACTTCCCGCTGAATCTCATAAGTCTTTCAAAGCTCTTCTTACTTCCGTTTATAATGCTTATATTAAAGAAGATGCATCTTTATTAGAGATCAACCCTCTCATCCTTACAAAAGAAAATGAGATCATTGCAGGTGACTGTAAGATCGACTTAGATGAGAACGCTCTTTATCGCCATCCCGAAAATGCTGCATTCAGAGATATTTCCGAAGAGGATCCTTTAGAAGTTCAAGCCAGCGAATACAATATCAACTATGTTAAGTTAGATGGAAACATCGGCTGTATGGTGAACGGTGCCGGCCTTGCAATGGCAACCATGGACATCGTTAAACTTGCCGGAGCTGAACCTGCAAACTTCCTAGACGTGGGCGGTGGAGCTAACGTTACTACTGTTACCAACGGATTCAAACTGATCCTGGGAGATCCGAACGTAAAAGGGATCTTTGTGAATATCTTCGGAGGGATCGTTCGTTGCGACCGAGTTGCTCTGGGGATCATCGAAGCAGCTAAAGCCGTGAACATTCACGTTCCATTAGTAGTTCGTTTAAAAGGGACCAATGCAGAAGAAGGAAAAAAGATCTTAAACGAATCCGGTCTCAACATCATCGCGGAAGAGGATCTTCGCACCGCGGCCAAAAAAGTGGCGGAAGCCATTAAATAAATAATATAAGGTTAACTTAATATAACATGGCAGTATTAGTAGATAACAATACGAAAGTCGTAGTACAGGGTATTACCGGAAAAGAAGGTTCTTTCCATGCGCAGCAGATGATCGAATACGGAACCAATGTAGTCGGTGGAGTCACTCCAGGAAAAGGAGGACAAAAAGCTGACTTAGTAGGTAAAGCGGTTCCGGTATTCAACAGCCTTAAAGACGCAATGGAAAAAGAGGGTGCAAATGCATCTATCATTTTCGTTCCGCCTCCATTTGCAGCGGATGCAATCTTAGAGGGAATTTTTAACGAGATCCCATTAGTGGTTTGTATTACTGAAGGAATTCCAACACATGATATGTTGAAAGTTTATAGCGCTTTAAGAAATTCCAAGACCAGATTAATCGGACCAAATTGCCCGGGGATCATTTCTCCTAAATACAATGTAAAGATGGGAATTATGCCTGGTTTCATTCACCAAGCAGGAAGTATCGGCATCGTTTCCCGTTCCGGAACCTTAACTTACGAATCGGTTGCTCAACTTAGCCAACACGGCTTAGGACAATCCACTGTGATCGGTATCGGTGGAGACCCGGTTCCAGGAATGAATCATACGGAAGCAGTCAAACTTCTGAATGAAGATCCTGAAACGAAAGGAATCGTAATGATCGGAGAGATTGGCGGAACTTCTGAAGAAGAAGCGGCAGCTTACATCAAAGCGAATGTTAAAAAGCCTGTAGTAGGATTTATCGCGGGTCAAACTGCACCTCCTGGAAAAAGGATGGGGCATGCTGGCGCGATCATCAGCGGAGGAATGGGAACAGCTTCTTCTAAGATGAAAGCTATGCAGGATGCAGGCATTACAGTTTGCCAGTCTATCGCCGAAGTCGGCGAAAAAATGAAAAAAGCATTAGGTTAATCTAATACTTTAATCGGGAGGAAAGGTTATGAAATTAGAAAATAGGAATTTTTGGACCAAAACAGCAAATGGGAAGACGATCTCCGTCTTTTTGGTTTCTAACCTCATCCTCCTTTCAGGATTTTCCGGGGTCTTCTCTCAGGAGAATAAGTCCGGAAAAGTCTTGAAGTTAACTACAGAAGAGACTGTCAAAAGAGCTCTTGATAGTAACTTCAAACTGCAGAACTTAAGATATGAATTGGCTAAGACCGATTCGAGCTACTTGAAAGCAGAGTCCCAATATTCGTGGAGATTAGTAGCTGATGGAAGTTTTAGACAAACAGTTCTTCCTCTGAACCAGAACAACGTATTTACTGGAACAAAAACTTCAGACGATACTATCAAAGGAGGGATTGAAAAAACAATCCGTACTACCGGAACCTACTTTAAGTTAGAAGCAGGAAACAGACGATTCGACTCGAACGCATTCGAGGATAAGAGTAACCCACTTACTGCAAGTTTCGCGGGACTCGCACTTCCTCCTCTTTATACCGGATTTATCACTGCAACAGTTTCCCAAGATTTATTAAAGAACTCATTCGGTTATAAAGGAAGAAACCAAGAGAAGATCCTGGACAACCAGAAAGAAATGGCGAAAAGCCAAGTTTCTCTTCAAATCTCAGAAGCGATCGTAGGATCACTTGTAGATTTCTGGGACTACTCTGTTAAATTACAGTCCTTAAAAACATTCCGCAGATTAAAAGAGAACGTTAGCAATATTAGAAATCTTACAGTGCGTAAACAAGGTTTAGGACTTTCAGAAGGATTTGAAGTTAACCAATGGAACGCGCTACTTGCACAAGCAGATAGCCAATTAGAAACTGCAGTTGTACAAAAGGACGAAGCAAAAAGAAAGTTAGCTCGTACTTTAAAATTAGAGAATGATTCTGATCTTTCCGAAGAAACAGACCTAATGGAAGAAATTCCAGAAAAGCCTGACTACAGCAAAGATCTAGAGATCGCTTACAAAAAGAGAGCCGATTATCTAAACGCAGTTAGAGAAAAAGAGATAGCTGAACTTATGCTAAAGAATGCAAAAAGTGATCAGTTACCTTCTCTTACACTTTCAGGTTCTGCTTCTTCTCAGGCTCAGACAATTACAAGCCCAGATAAAAACTATACTGACGCTACAGACGGTGTACAATCTGCGCGTTACAAAGACTTCAACGGAAAAGTAAGTTTCTCTTATCCATTATTCGATAAGGGAGTTGCCGCAGGAAGAAGAGACTCCGAAATCGGACTTCGCCAAGCTAGTCTAAAAGAGACTGAAGTTAAGAATGAAGTAAGAGACGATCTAAGAGGAAGGATCGATTCTTTAGAAGCTAGTTATAAAATTTATAAAAACTCAATAGTCACCGAAAAAGAGACACAAAACTATTATAATGGTGTGGTTCGAAGCTTCCAACAAGGAAGAGCGGATGCAGTCGCTGTTAAGAATGCTTTGGATACTCTGGTGAGAGACCAGCTTAGTCTAACCCAAGCAAAAGTAAATTTTAATATAGATCTAATGAGATACTATATAGCAAAGAACATGCTTTTGGAAAGATTCGATCTGGATGCAGAAAAACTTATTCCGCACTTGGATTAATAGGCTTCGTAGTTCTCATTGAAACGCGGATTTTTCCTTTCTATATTAGGGATCGTATTATTCGGGCTAATCGTTTGGCTTACCATTCGTCTCTGGCCCAAACCATCCGACACTATTTACGAATATTATAAAAAGGAAAAATGGGAGAAGGTAATCTCCCTTGTAAAAAAATCCACCGCACCGACGCCTGAGGATCTTTTTTATGGCTCCCAATCTCTTCTTAGATTAAATGCGGAATTGGTCACCAAGGACGCGGAAGAAAGGGCTAAAATTTCCGCAAGACTACAAAAAGAGAATGGGATCAGTTCAGGAAAATCTTTGGAATCCAAAGGAGAATTTCCTGTATTCGAAGATCCTTTTATTCTGCAACTCAGACCAGGCGGATACTGGAGACAAAAAGCAATTCTTTCCAGGGCGGAGATCGCAGGCGAATGGGAAGATGATATTCTATTTTTACGAGATCTAAAAGAACTGATCCGAAGTAATCCAGTCACATTAGGAATTTCTTCTTATTCATTAGTTCTAAAAAAAGTGCTAAGACGAGAGACCAAACTTTCTGACGGAGACCAGAACAAACTTTCAGAACTGTTAGGTTTTCTTTCTGTCAGAGAAGATTCTGCGTTACTAGGTTCCAGATTTAAGAACACAGGGGAAAATACAAATCTTAGAACTGGTCCTGGGACCGAGAACCCTGGAAAAGCTCGTTTAAAAAAAGGACTCTTACTTTACACATTAGATAAAGACCCTCGTTCAGAGACTGTCCAAGGAAGAAAAGGAAATTGGGTCCAAGTATATATTCCTGAATTACAGATCTCAGGTTGGATCTTCTCTCACTTCTTAGAAGAAGATCCGTATCCTTCTGCCAAAGCAGAAGAAATATTTGCAGAATTCTCCCAATCCGAAAAAAGCCAGGCCTGGGATTTTGCGTTTTGGACCGAAGATAAAATCCCTCCTGGTTTTCATGGTGAATATATCCCCACTGAAAAGTTAGCCTTAGACGGAGATTACGGTATCGTAATACACAGATCTAAAACCGGAAAATATAAAGAGATCTGCAGAATCGTAGAAGAACCATTTAGATCTTTAGAATTTTTAACTGCAAGTTTAAGCGGAGAGGAACTTGTTCCGATTTTTAAACTGTATTCAGGAAGACCAGGAGAGTGGAAGTCCGCTTACCAAATCGACCTTGACAGAGAGAGTATTTCTATCAATAGGAACAAGTATATACTTGGGAATTCAGGCGGAAAGAAACGATTCCAACTCGGAATTTTTTCTGCAAATGGAGTGATATCAGCGTCTCTATTAGTAGGAGAAAAAACCGTATTACAAGGCATCACTCCTGAAGAAGAACTAACCTCAACAGAGGGAGCTCTATTTAAACTCTGCCTGAAACAAGCGGAAAAAAAATCCGATTCGAATGCGGCAGCGTTCCAATTTAAGTTTTTATTTTGATCTTAGGATCGAGCGAGGAAAATCAGTGCCCACTTACGATTATAGATGCAAGGCTTGCGGACAAACTTTCGAACATTTTCAATCCATGAAGGACGATCCAATCACGACTTGCCTTCTTTGCGGAAAAAGCGGAGAAGTAGATAGATTGATCTCTAACGGAGGCGGGATTATTTTTAAAGGATCCGGGTTCTACGTAACAGATTATAAATCATCATCATCTTCTTCCAAAAGTTCAGAATCTTCCACCGGTTCTTCCGGCTCCTCTTCCAACTAAGATTGGGACGTTTAGGAATATTAGCGGGAGGAGGAAACCTTCCTCAGATAGGTATGAAAGAAGCTCTAGCTGCCGGAGAAGATCCGTTCTTTCTCTCGATAGCTGAGTCTGATTTTACTCCAGGAAATTATCCGGACAGAGTAATCCCAATACGGATCGTAAAGATCGGTGGTCTATTAAAAGCCTGTAAAACAAATCAGATAGATAGACTTCTTTTATTAGGAAAAGTTAAAAAAGAGATTATCTTCAAAAGTTTGAACTTCGACTTAAAGGCCCTGGCATTACTCGCAAGAATGGTAAATCGTCATGACTATTCTATCTTCAAAACAGTGGCAGAAGATTTCGAAAAACAAGGAATTCATATCATTTCCCAAAAAACCTATCTTAAGTCTTTGTTACTTCCGGAAGGACGTTATACTAAAAGAGCCTTAGACAAAAAGCAGATAGAAGACGTGATCTTCGGAATGGAATATGCAGAGAAGATCGCTCACCTAGATATAGGCCAAGCAGTAGTCGTAGTAGATAAATCAGTATTGGCAGTAGAAGCTGTAGAAGGAACCGATCAAACAATTAAACGAGGCGGAGGTTTCGCCAAAAAAAGAAAGGCGGTGGTTTGCAAAAGTTCCAAACCAAGCCAAGACCCTAGATTCGACCTACCTACAGTCGGAATTGAAACTTTAAAAATAATGAGCGAGAATAACTGCGATACACTCGCCGTTCGAGAAGGAGAGACAATAATTGTAAATCCTTCCGAATTTATTAACCTTGCAGAAAAATTGAAAATCCATATCTTGAGCATCGGCCGTGGCAACGTCTCGAAAATTAACTCTACCCAAAAAAAGCTCCCTAAAGCCTAAGAAGGCCGGAGATAAACCTAGGACGGAAAATATTTCCGGACCTTCTTCTCCCGTGTTCATGATATTAGCCGGAGAACATTCAGGTGATCTATTAGGCGCCGAAGTGTTAAAAGAACTTAAGAAACATGATCCTGACCTTACATTTTTCGGGATCGGCGGCCCAAGAATGCTGGAAGAAGGTTTCGATTCCATAGAGAATATGGAAGAACTTTCTGTAATCGGTTTCACTGCTGTTTTATTTAAATACAAATTCCTAAAAGCGCTCATGGATCGATTGGTGGAAGAAGCTGTAGCACGTTCTTGCACACATGCGATCCTAGTAGATTACCCTGGTTTCAATCTTAGGCTTGCGGCCAAACTTAAAGAATTAGGGATCAAAGTAATCTTCTATGTTTCTCCTCAACTTTGGGCCTGGAATTTCGGAAGGATTTATAAGATCAAAGAATCTATAGATCTAATGCTTGTACTATTTCCATTCGAGAAGAAGATCTACGATGATTATGGAGTTCGATCGGTATTTGTAGGACATCCAATTGCTCAAAGGATCAAGGAGAAGATCCGAAAAGAAGCTCCAATCCCTGTGGATGAAAAACACCCTGCTCATCTGCAAACAATCACTCTTATGCCTGGCTCTCGCTCCGGAGAGATCCATAGAATGTTAGATATACTGCTCCAATCTGCAGCACTAATTCACGGGGAAGCAGAGGCAGACAAAAAGCATGTTCGTTTTCTAATCCCGAATATCAACGTAAAAGAAGAAGAGTTCATTCAAACTAAAATTAAAGAAACGGAAGAATCTCATCCTGGAATCAAAATTGAATACTTATTCGATCGTTCCTTAAGATGTATTGAGGCATCGGATATAGTTCTCGTCACGTCAGGAACTGCTACTTTAGAAGTTGTATATTTCGAAAAACCAATGGTCATCTTGTACAAAGTAAGCTTACTCAGCTATTTTATCTCCGCACTTCTGATCCGTACTCCGTTTATAGGCCTCGTGAATATTCTAAGCGGAAAAGAAACAGTAAAGGAACTCATTCAGGCAGAATGTACTCCGGAAGAAACCGTAAGAGAAACAATGGCGATCCTGAAAAATAAAAAGTACAGAAACCAAATGATCGAGGAGATCCAGTCTGTAAAAGAATCCTTAGGCGAAGAACATAGTTCTAAGAATGCAAGCCGAGCAATATTACAGTTTTTAAAAGAGAAACCTGCTAACGTGTAGGACCTCTTACTCCTTCACACAACCAGCGCTATTTTCCTTTATCTTAAACGCAAATGCAGAAATTGGAACTGCAGAATTTGATTCACTGGAAAGTGAGTAAGTGTTACCAGTTACAAAGTATTTCACGGAATCAGAATCAATATAAGAATTCGCAGTCGCACTAACATTTCCGCCTTTCCAATAAACATTTCTTTTAGGAGGACTACCCGGATTCCAATAGTCAAATCCCATCTCAAACTTAGGAGGAACTGGTACAGGAAATTCTCCCTTCCCTTTCCAAACTGTATTCGAAAGTTTCACCTTATCAATGGTGATGTACATTCTATCGTGAATGTCTAAGAAATTATTTCCGTTAAATCGTATATTCCCATCTGAATCTAAACTTTCTGGGATCAAGTCCCCACCACAAAAAGAAAAACTTGGAACTCCCCATGCCAGATTGATCGTTTCAAAATCAATTCCGAAATAAGGATTATCAGTTCCGTAAGTAAAATATGAATTCAATTTAGCAGTTCCTGTTCCGGCAATATTAGCATCCAATCTTGACTGAGAAGGTGCAAATTTTAAACCCACATCTAACTTGCCCATAGTAGGAAGCCCAAGATCCCATTTCACTTCCTTGGCCGTAAGTTTAAGAGTGCCCGTAGGATTTTCCAAAAAGTATTTATAGATTGGAGTTCTAGTAAAATTAATTTCAGGGATCAACTTCTCCATTCTGGTATGAATATCTTCTCTGACCCATTGGCGAATGGAACTATACAAAGGAAAAAAGTTAGAAAGAACAAGTGAGTCTGTCTCTAACTCTAGATTATATTCTCCCTGCAAAGGAAAGTAAGCGGTTCCGTCGCCCTTTACACCTTTCCTATATCCTGTTTTGCCTTTTAGATTTGCAGACCAAGGAAGACCAAATTGTTTACCTTTCAATTTTGCTTCCAAAACTCCCGCAGGATTCCAACCCAGATCCGCATCTTTGATTTCCAGATCTAAATAAGGATCCTTCCATCTGAAATCTTGGAGAGAGAATTTTGCCTCTGACTTCATCCAGTCTCCATAACTTCCTGTTTCAGCACCTTTCCAATGCAAGTCCAGACTTCCACCAAGAGTTTCCAAATCAGAAGAAACAGGCAGAAAATTGCGGATATCGTCCAGGTCTTGGACAGTAAGACTTAAATCCCAGGTCTTCAGTCCCTTCTCATTTTTAGATTTTAGAAGAGTGAGTTTATCCTCTCCTGAGAATACCTTATGTTCTTCAGTGAAGACATCACCTTTTTGATCCCGGGTCCATTCATGTTCCAGATCTATATCTTTCCATTCCCAGACTTCGCTTTGTAATGGAAGTTCCTGTAAAACAATCCCATTTACATTAGAAAATTCTGTTTTACCCTGGACCTTTAGATTGGTTCCGTCAGATTCTAAAATTGCGCGACCTGAAATTTTTCCCTTTTTAGGATAGAATTGAGAGAATTCAGAATATAAACCCCCGGAAGATTCTGCCTTAGCATTCTTAAACAAAATTTCCAGATTCATATTTTTACTTCCGATATCCGTGCTGAACTTTCCGTTCACATATCTAAATCCAGGAATAGGAAATAAAGAATCAGAAATTTGAACATTAATCTTAGTATCCTCTTTTCGGATATTAAAATCGATTCCCTTCACATTCTCCAGAAGCACTTTACCACCTTTGTATACAGTGACAGTAGTATCTTCTAATCTGATCTCAGGAATATTGATCTTATGGATATAGGATAAAATTTCTCCAGAGATCTTATCTTCCAGATCGATACTCAATTGTGCATTACGCACTCGGATCGCTTTTACAGAAGGTTGTCCTTTCCAAAGACCTCTTAATAATAATTCAATTTTGTTCGCTTTGAAGATCATCCGCTGAGAGGCAAAGTCTTCGTCGCTGGAAATTTTGAGATCTTCTATAAATACATGGTTTGGAAATTCGTATTCTACGACTCCCAGCGTTACTGCTCTGTCCAATTCTTCATTGATGAACCCGCGAGTGAGTTCCTTCACTCCGCGCAAATCCAACACTCTTCTCACGAAGTACCATTCTGCAGTTTCTTTTGCCGCAGCGAGAAGAAGGAAGATTACAATCAGAGCAATTGAGATCTTTCTAAAGGAAGGTTTTTCAGTAATTGTCTGTATCTTTCGAAAAGAAGAAGATACAAATCGATGCAGTTTAGCAGGGACAGCGACCCTGAATGTGACGCTGTCTTTCTTAAAGAATGGATTTTTCGGGATTAAAATTTTGAGGTGAATTACCGTTGGAGAACCTGGTTGATTTTCTCCGAGGTTTCCTTCAGTACTAGGCTTTCCGGAAATTTCTGTAATCCCTCTTCCAGAACCAACTGACATCTTTTGTATTCCTTAATTCTGTAGAAGCTAACTACTACGGTTTCATAGTAGAATAGATCTTTTTCAAAGTTTTTCTCTCTGGAAGCTCTGCCTAAAATTCCAAGAGCCTGGCCATATTTCTCATCTTCAAAATATGCTTTTGCCCACATCTTTTTGCGGGTAACAGACTCAAAATCGCGATCCACATTGTCTGACTTACGGAAATGAACGATAGCATTATCGTAGTCATTAATCCCCAGGTAAGCCGAACCTAAATAATGGTCCAAATGTTGAAGATTACGACCATCTTTGGAATTTTGAACTTCTCTCAGAACGAGAGAGGCTTCTTTGAAAGATTCGATTTTTAGTAAAAGTTTGGATTTTTGGAGGAGTAGCTCGGAACGTTTTTTGTCTTCAGGGTGTAAATCAGCCAATTGCTGGTCTATTCCCTTGATTTCCGCTCGGACCTGAGTCTCTAAATTGGCGGAAACCGCCCCTTCTTTTTGTGTACTTGCACAGTAGAGGAGGAATTGAGCTCCGATAAACAATATTGTCAGATATTTACTCATTTTCTCATCCGATTTTCAATTTTTCGAGTTCTTGCAGGAAGTCACTAGTCTCCTGTTGTCTGGTTTCTTCATTAGAAAGCCAGTCCAAAGTCTCCGGATCTATCTCTTTTAGGAAACGAGAAGGCTCGGAGGCCAATTGCTCCCCAAATTTGCGGCGATTAGCAGCACCTGTCAAGCATAAATGCCTCTTCGCCCGAGTCATCGCTACATACATCAAACGGCGCTCTTCGTCCACAGATTGGTCTTCTACAGTAGCTCTTCCGGAAGGTAAAATCCCCTCTTCCAGTCCTACGACATAAACAGACTCGAATTCCAAACCTTTGGATTGGTGAATGGTGAGTAACTGTACTCGATTATCTTCCTTCTCATCATTAGGTTCATCTTCCATCAACATCGCCAAACGGTTGATAAAATCGAATAAAGTGGGCTTTTCACCTGAGTCATTATTCTCTTCGAAAAATGCCAACATGTTCACAAGCTCGGACATATTATAGATACGAGCCTTTGCGACCTTCTCCTCTTTCTCTTCTAATACGATCTCTTTTTCCAAACCAAGATCTGCGATTAACTCTCGTAATGCGAAGAATAGTCTTGGAGAAGAAGAAAACTTTTTCTTAGCCTTTTCGATCAGATTTACGAAATTATAGATCTCAGAAGAAATTTTGCGATTCAGATCCGGAATAAAATCCGGAGATTCACAGACCCTGAATAATGTCTCATAAAGAGATTCTTTGTTCTGAGCCGCTTTTTCATGCACAAGAGAGATGGAGCCTGCACCGATCCCACGTTTTGGATAATTAATAATTCTTAATAAAGATGCATCGTCCTTTTGGTTAGCGATCAAACGGATATACGAGATCAGATCCCTGACTTCCTTACGATCGAAGAAGTTATATCCACCTACTACCTTATAAGGCATTTCCCTGGCTCGGAATGCTTCTTCAAATGGTCTAGATTGAAAGTTAGTACGGAATAAGATTGCAATCTGGCTTCCCTTTCTTGCTTGTTTGATGATCTCTTCTCGGATACTATCCGCCACCCATTCCGCTTCGTCTTTCTCATCACTTCTTTCCACATACTTCACTTTCAGTGCACCAGGAACTTTCGAAAAAAGTTCTTTGGATCTTCTAGAAAGATTGTGGCGAATAAGAGAGTTTGCAGCGGAGACAATAATATCAGTGGATCTATAATTTTCTAAAAGGCGGATTACACTCGCACCTTCAAAATCGTTTTCGAATCCTAAGATCAAACTTACATCGGAACCTCTGAATGCATAGATGGATTGATCGTCATCACCTACCACACATAGATTGTCCGATTCTCCCATGAGTGCCCTTAAAAATTCATATTGGATCGGGTTTGTATCTTGGAACTCATCCACCATGAAGTATTGGAACTTTTTATGGTATTCATCTCTAACTTCTTCGAATTGTCTTAAAAGTTTGGAAGGTAGAAGGATTAGATCATCGAAGTCGATTGAGTTCTGTTCTTTTAAAGTGTCTTGGTATTGTTGAAAAAGAGAAGCAGCGAGAAGATCTCCCTCGTTCATAGAGGTTCTCATATCCGCTAAATAATCTTCTCCTGAGTTTTTGATCCTGGAAATTTTAGAAAGAACTTCCATGATCTGAGGACGTTTAGGTTCGAGCTTTTGGGCCACAAGCATCCCAGTCACAAGACCTTCTTGGTCGGCTTGGTTCAGAAGAAGGAAAGGTTGTTTATATTCCAGCTTCTCAATATGTTTTTTTAAAATTCCAAGTCCGAGCGAATGGAATGTAGAAAGAGTAATTCCTTTTAATAAATTTCTAGGAATCAGTTTACGAACCCTTTCTCCCATTTCCTTTGCACTTTTATTTGTGAAGGACAATGCAACAATCTTTCCCGCAGGAATATGATGGTCTTGGATCATATGAGCGATCCGATTCGAGATCACTCTTGTTTTCCCAGAACCTGCACCCGCAAAAATCAAAATTGGTCCATGAACTGTTTGGACTGCACGAGCCTGTTCCGGAGAAAGACTTTGAAAAATGGCTGCGGAGTCTCGAGGCTCCTTAGGTCTTTCTTCTCTTTTTCTTTTAGGAGCAGAAGGTTTTTCTGCGGGGGAAATTTCAGAATCGGGAGAAATTTCGGAAGTCGGAGATACTTCGAATACTTCTTCTGAAATCTCCTCGGATACTTCCGTGTTCCCAGATTGAATCTCAATCGAGACCGGATTCTTAGAAAGTTCAGGCTGGCCGGGAGCCACTACCATTGTCTCTTGGTCGGTAATATCCGCGATTTCGGTTGATGATGGATTAGAAACGAAGTCCGGAGTTTCATTTTCTGAAAAATCGTCTTCGTCATAAAAAGAAGAACCATAGGATTCTTCTTGTACTTCTTCTGGCGGAGAACTAGCGGTACTTCCTACTACTTGCGGACCTTCTTCTTTCGGAACTGAAATACTTTCCGAAAAGCTAAGTAATGGTAGATCTTGTGTAGGCTCTTCCGGCTTTTGTTCCGGAAATTCCAGATGGGAAAATAGATCCAGACTTTGATTTGTATCTTCTTTCATCAGATTTTATGAAGGCAAAATAATTTCAGGATCCGAAAAATTTGGTTTTTCGAACCCCAGCTATAAGCGACATAATCCTGATTTTTCTCTTCTTGTCAACCGCGTACAGGCAAAGGTTTGCGAATCTGAACGGATTTCAAAAAACTGGAAGAAACGGCAGATATGCAAGAATTCCGCCCAGAAAATTACCTCCCTGATTCCAATCTTTGGGAAGAAGGTGAAAAAACTTCCGCATTCAAAACTCCAATTTTCGAGTTAGTCTCCGTTCGGAAAGTTTCTCCGGACAAAACAATCTCAGGCAATTTTTTTGAAGTAGATTCCAAGGATTGGGTAAACGTGATCGCACTCACCTCCGACGGAAATGTAATTTTGATCGATCAATACAGACATGGTTTACATTCTTATTGCCTGGAAATTCCAGGAGGCATCGCAGAAAAAAATTCTATTTTAGAATCTGCGCAGGCTGAGTTGAGAGAAGAAACTGGATTTATCTCAGACGATTGGGAATATTTAGGAAAGGTTTCTGCAAATCCTGCCTTCATGAATAATTGGTGTCATACTTATATCGCCAGAAATGTAACCCTTCATCCGGGTGGACAGGAACTGGACGAAAGCGAACAAATAGAAGTGTATCAATATCCATTAAACAAGATTCCCGAAATTTTAGAGAAGAATATCCTACACCACGCAATGGTCGTGGCGGCATTCGGATTATTCTTTTTAAAATACGGAGATAAGAAGAAGTAGAACTATCTCATGACAAATTCCACAAACACGAGCCCATTCGTCTCTTTACAAGTTCCTGAGTTCAGGAACTTTTTGGCCGGAAAATTTTTGGTCACACTTTCGTTCGTTATGCAATCCACTGTGGTCTTCTGGCAGATAGATCATATTACTCAGGATGCATTTTTTGTAGGGTTGATCGGTTTTGCTGAGCTTGTGCCGAATGTAGCCGTTTCTCTTTTTTCAGGTTTGGTTGTGGATAGTTTTCCTAGGAAGAAAATTATCTTTCTTTCCTTAAGCGGTCTTACTTTTAGTTCCTTCTTACTTTTATTATTCACTCTTCCCGGTTTCGAATGGGTGATCGAAAAATATTGGGTCTATCCGATCTATTCTGTGATCTTCTTCTCCGGAATTTGCAGAGGATTTTTATCTCCAAGCATTGCAGCCTTCCAAACTCAATTAGTCTCTAAGGAAATTTTTCCGAATGCTGCTACTTGGAGCGGTGTTGCTTGGCAAGGTTCCGCAGTTTTAGGTCCTATGCTCGGAGGACTTCTCACCGGATTTAACGGAGTGCAAACTGCTTATCTTGCTGACTTCTGCATTATGATATTCTCCCTATTTCTTTTGTTACTTGTTCCTTCAAAACCTGTTCCAGAAAAGCAAGGAGAGAAGGAATCTATCTGGAAAAGTTTGGGGACCGGTTGGAAGTTTGTGTTTGGTCATCAATTGATCTTAGGTGCGATCAGTTTGGATCTATTCGCTGTATTATTCGGTGGAGCAGTCGCACTTATCCCTACATTCTCCAGAGAAGTTTTAGGCATGGGTCCTGAATATTACGGAATTTTAAGATCTGCTCCTGCTATCGGTGCTGTTCTTTGCGCATTATTTATTGCGGTCAAACCTCCTAAAACAAATTCAGGAGTCATATTACTCAGTAGTGTATTTGGTTTTGGGATTTG
This sequence comes from Leptospira venezuelensis, assembly GCF_002150035.1. NCBI lineage: Bacteria > Pseudomonadati > Spirochaetota > Leptospiria > Leptospirales > Leptospiraceae > Leptospira > Leptospira venezuelensis. Next base: position 597,529 of record NZ_NETS01000008.1, read on the forward strand.
TATGATCGTATTCGCACTTTCCAGGAACTTCTACTTATCTTGCGCGGCATTGATCGTAAGCGGTTCCTTCGATATGGTAAGCGTTGTGATCCGCCATACAATCGTCCAAATGTATACTCCGGAACATATGAGAGGAAGAGTTTCCGCAGTGAATAATATATTCATTGGTTCCTCTAACGAACTCGGAGCATTTGAATCGGGAGCGACCGCAAAAGCGTTTGGACTAGTTCCTTCCGTGGTTATAGGAGGAACACTCACTCTCCTAACCGTAGGGATTGTTACCGCAATCGCACCTCGTCTCAGAAAAATGGATCTAAAGGATATAACGGTTTAATATGGACAATATTCTTACTCAACAAGAAGCAATGCTCCGCTCCGGGCAGATCTCCGAGGTGGACTACTCCTTAAAATTAAAACTGGAAAAAGGATCCCAAGAATATGAGGGAGAGACCACAGTTCGATTCGTATACAACGGTGGCAAAAAAGGGAAACTCAAAGTAGATTTTGTATCTAAGAAGATTGAGATACTTTGGCTAAACGGAAAAGAAGAAACAAATTACGAAAAGAAAGAATCTGCACTCTTCCTTACTGGAGAATTATTAGCAGAAGGTAAAAACGAACTTAAGATCAAATACAAAAATGCATTTGATCATAGTGGTTCCGGTTTTCATAAATTTACAGACCCTTCTGACAAAGCGGAATATATGCATACCGACTTCGAACCATTCGAAGCTCATAGACTATTTCCTTCTTTCGACCAACCGGATCTAAAAGCTAGTTATGAATTGGAGATTACAGGGCCTTCTGAATGGACATATATCCATAACACAGTTCCGAAATCGGAAGAAACCCAGGGAAATTATAAAAACATAAAATTCAATAAAACCAAAAAATTCTCCACTTATCTATTTTCTCTGATTGTAGGACCTTATGCAGTTTGGGAAGATAAGGCGGGAGAAATTCCTCTTAGAATATTCTGCAGAAAATCTCTTTCCAAGTATATGGATGCTGAAAATTTATTTGCGATCACCAAAGAAGCATTCGGCTTCTTGCAGGAATATTTCGGAGTTCCTTATCCATACGGAAAATACGACCAGATATTCGTTCCAGAATTCAATATGGGAGCCATGGAGAACGTGGGAGCTGTTACATTCTCCGAAAGTTATATTTTCCGTGGACCACGAATCTATTCTGAATATTTAAATAGAGCAAACACAGTGTATCACGAAATGGTCCATATGTGGTTCGGAAACCTGGTCACAATGAAATGGTGGAACGATCTCTGGCTGAATGAAAGTTTTGCGGATTATCTTTCCTACTACTCTATGTCTAATGGAAAAATTTTCCCCGATGCATTAGAACATTTTTATGTAAGAGAAGAATGGGCTTATAGAGAAGACCAACTTTCCACCACCCACCCTATTGCGGGAAAAGCAGAGAATACACTCGAAGCGATCAGCAATTTTGATGGGATCTCTTATTCCAAAGGTGCCTCAGTTCTTCGCCAATTAATGTATTACGTCGGAGAAGAAAAATTCAGAGATGCGATGAGGCTTTATTTCAAAAGACATGCGGAGAAGAATACAGTTCTAAATGATTTTCTTTCCTGTATGTCTGAAACAAGCGGGATCGATATCCGAGGTTGGAGTAAAGAATGGTTAGAAACAACTGGAGTCAATACTCTTAGTCCAGTCAGACAAGATGGTAGATTATTTTTACACCAAGGACCCTCTGCGACAAATGGACTTCTGCGTACTCATGCACTCCAAGCTTCCTTATTCAGAGAGAAAAACGGATTTCTGGAAGAAGTTTGGAAAAAAAGAGTACTCGTAAAAGGAAAAGAAACTCTCTTAGAAGAGAACTATACGGGAGAAGCTGACCTTCTACTTTTAAACACAGAAGACTTTGCTTATGCTAAAACCTACCTAAGCAAAGAGTCGCTCCCAATCTTAAAAAGAAGTCTTCACACTTTAAAAGATCGTTTTTCCAGAAGAGTTGTATGGGGAAGTTTATGGCAAATGGTAAGAGATGCGGAACTTTCTCCTAAAGAATTCCTGGAACTTGCCTTGGACCAAGGATTGAAAGAACCGGATCTATCCGTTCGAAACAGCCATATACTTACCAAAGCACTTACTGTAATCGATAATTATATTCCGGAAGCTGAGAAAAGAATCTGGTCCGATAAACTAAACGCTATCGCCAAAGAAAAATCTCTTCTAGCTCAAAATCCTGAGCAGGAACAAATATTATGGTTTAGAATATTAGAAAATACTTCTAAATCACCCGAACAGCTCTCCTACCTGAAAGAATTACTGGACCAGAAAAAAAGTATTCCTGGGATCGCTATGGACCAAGAAAGACGTTGGGTCATTCTTTCCAGACTCAGTGCTTATGGAGATCCTGAATCTTCCAAACGGATCGAAGAAGAAACCACAAAAGACAATACTGACTTAGGAGCTAAAAAAGCATTCTTAGCAAAAGTATCTTTCCCAGATCCTAAAGCCAAAAAAGAATCCTGGGAAAGGTTCCTAAAACCTAAAGAAGGAGATTCTACTGACTTCTTAAGATACGGAATGAGAGGGTTCCAATGGAATCACCAGAAGCAACTTTTAGTTTCTTATACTGATTCTTATTTTAATTCGGTAATCTCAGTATATGAAACAAGAGATCCTCATTTTGCATCTGCATTCGGTCATATGATGTTCCCTTCATTCGAACCGGATCCAAACCTTCTAAAAAGAACACAGGAGTTTTTGGATCAAAATAAAAAACTTCCTGAACTATTGAAGAAGGATCTCCAACAGCAAAGAGACGACATACAAAGAACCCTGAAAGTTTTAGAAAAATACAAAAACTAAAAGGGAACTTTCTCATTCCCAGAAAAAAGAAGAGTTAGAGGGCAGCCTCTAACTCTTTACCAAAAAGATCTATTTTTTAGACAGGATTATGCAGTAGCAGGTTCCCGTTTTCCGGAAGGCTTTGCGGATAATCCTCCATGTTGGCTCTTCCATTCTTCCAATTTTTTATCCATCACCTTGAACCAAAGCGGAGGAAATAAAGCCAGAAGTATCATCAGCTCATACCCATAAGGAAGTTGCGGACTTTCTTCGAAATGTCGTAACGATTGATATCTCCTTCCTGCGTTCGCATGATGATCCGAATGTCTTTGCAATTGGAATAAGAACGCGTTAGACAGACTGAAGTTTTGGTTCCAAGAATGGATTGGAAGGACCTTCTCGAATTTTCCAGGAGACAATTCCTTACGAGCCAAACCATAATGTTCTATATAATTCACAAGTTCCAATAAAGAGAAAGCAATCCAACTTTGAACAAAGAAGAATGCAGGTACTTGCCAGTTCAAGTTTCCAGTGATCGCATAAAAAACCCCTGTCACTGCAGAGATAAACAAAACGGGAATGATCATTGACGTGATCATTTCATTATCAAATGTCCAAGCGGACTTGCCAAGTTTGCTTAATCTTTTTTTCTCTAAATTCCAAGCGCTAGTCAAACTACCTACAACAGTTCTTGGATAAAACGCAAAGAAAGACTCACCTTTTCTACTGGAAGCTGGGTCTTCATGAGTTGAAACATTCACATGATGTCCACGGTTATGCTCTATAAAGAAGTGCATATAACATACGGTCATCAGAATAAACTTAGAATACCATTGTTCAATTTTAGTGTTTTTGTGTCCGAGTTCGTGAGCGACAGTGATCCCGATCCCTCCGGTATTTACACCGATTGCTACAACGAAAGCTCCCCATTCCAATGAAGAAAGAGTTTGAGTTTGGATCTCCCACAAAGCCCAAATCACTAAAACAAATTGGATCCACGCCCATCCATAGGTTAGAAATCTAAAATAAAATTCCTTTTGAAGTTCCGGAACTTCTTCTTCCTTTGGATTGCTCGCATCCGGGCCTATCCAAAGATCCATGATCGGAAGAATTCCGAATACTACCGCCAAAGTTAAAAAATTGAAACTGCCTCCCAAATAATAACCCACCACGGCCAAGACCGGAATCAGGTACGCGATCAAGAAGGATAATCTTTTCCCTACACTCATCTCTCTCTCCTATCCCGCAATTCTCCGGGAAAATCAATCGATTTAATTTATTTCGAACGTTTGGTATTATAACATAAATCCGATTCTGGGCAAGAAAAAAATCTCTGAGCTTGCGCTTTTTCTAACAATTGTTTTAAATTAGGCTAAACCAGCGATCCAAGCAAGAGGATGGTCTGGGCGGACGCGAAGAATACTAAGGATTTATTTTTTCCCTGTGTGCTCCCGTGTTCTCTATGCGAAACTTTTTTTTTAATTCTATTAGCACGGAAAGCACAGAGTTCACGTAGATTCCGCGCCAGAAGTGCAGGCGGAGTATAACAATGAGAGGCCAGATCTATTTTCATTAAGGTGTTGGAACTCCACCATTCGGAAAATAAATTATCAACTAAATACTTCTACCTAGCCCTTTTGTTTTTTGTCCTTGTTTAGGAAGACCTCTTCAAAAGCATGGTTATAAGTAGAAAACATTCCCTCCTAAGACGAAAATCACAACATCCAAGCTAAAACGTATAACGTTCCAATCAGAAGGAAACTTTGATGAGTCTTAACGGATTAAATTTCTATTCCTATCTTAGCAAGATCCGAATTCTTAAAACCTATTCCAGTAAAATTATGCTGGTCGCATTCCTCGGGACCCATGTTCCACTAATCACACTTCTGTTATTTTTCGTAATTTCCACAGTACAAGATATACAAACTGCCCTGAAAATTCTAGGAATCGCACTTGTGGCGACTCTTGTAGGAACTGCGGCTACACTTCTTGCATTACATAAACTTTTAACTCCGGTTGTACTCACTTCCAAATCCCTAAACAGATATCTGAGCGAAAGAGAGATCCCAAATCTACCTACGGTATTCCAAGACGAAGCCGGTTCATTGATGGCGGATACCGTTACAACAGTGCGAAAGTTGGATGATCTCATCCATTATATGGCAAACTATGATGGGCTTTCCGGATTACCGAACAGAGATCTATTCTTAGAAAGATTAAGTAACTCTTTACATGAACTTTCTATGAGAGAAGAAATATTAAGCTTTCCGATTCTTTCTTTAGAAGCGACCCATTTAAAACAAATACGATCCAATTTTGGTGTGCATATGGGAGATCTTTATCTAAGATCATTGGTGCAAAAATTGGAAACAATGCTTGGGCCTGAAACAGTTCTAGCAAGAACTGGAGATGGGGAATTCTCCTTTTTCCCCTTACCTTCTTCTTCCCAAATTTTAGAAACTGATTCTGAGATTTGGGCAGGAAAGATCCAAGACAGCACATCTTCTCCGTTAAACGTTGTAGACCAACAGATCTCTTCAGAGATCCGAATCGGAATATCAGTTTTTCCTTATGATGGAAAATCTTCCGACCAACTTTTATGGAAATCTGAGACTGCATTAAGCCAAGCGAAACTTTCTGGAACTTCTAAGATCCAAACCTATTCTTCCGAATGGAAAGAAAGAATGAAGGAGAAATATCTTCTCGAAAAGGATCTAAAACTTGCGATCTCTAAAAATCAATTGTTCATTCAATATCAGCCCAGGATTGAAGTTCAAACAGGCAAAAAGATCTCGGCAGAAGCTTTACTGAGATGGAATCATCCTGAATACGGAGTCATCTCCCCCACTATATTCATCCCTATTGCAGAAGAAAGTGGTATTATTGGAGAAATGGGAGAATGGGTTCTTTCTAAATCCATGGAAGACCTGGGAAATTGGAAGAAGAGAGGACTTCCTCCCATCCGTATTTCCGTAAATTTATCCGCTAAACAATTGGAAGATAAGAATATAACTAAGAAAGTTTTGGATATATTGGAGAAGAATAGTTTAAGCGTGGAAGACCTGGAGCTTGAAATAACTGAATCCAGCTTAATTACCAATATACAATCCGCTTTGGAAATTTTAGGAGAATTGCATTCCTGGGGAATTTCTCTTGCTTTGGACGATTTCGGAACAGGATACTCCAGTCTTTCTTATTTAAGTAAAATACCACTCAAAACTTTGAAGGTGGATCAATCCTTTGTCCGCAAAATCCTAACAGATGCGAATTCGTTAGCGATTTCTAAAACAATCGTCGCATTAGGAAAAAGTTTAGGACTCCGCATCACAGCAGAAGGTGTAGAAACAGAAATGCAAATGCGCAAGATTAAAGACCTAGGCTGCGACGAAGCGCAGGGATATTTTTTAAGTAAACCTATCCTCTTAGAAGAATTAGAGAAATTCGTTCAAACCTAACTACACTTCTCCGCAACTTTACGACTAATCAGATTCGATTAGTTCCTTCTCTTCTCATTCTTTTACATTATTACATTTAATCTGTTTGTAACAGTTCTCGTCTTAATCGAATTGCACGAGTATCCATACTTTCCATAAGGAGGATACAGTGAATCGGAAGTATTACATTATGATTACGAGAACTATTATTACAATTTCAATTTTTCTAATATGTTTGGGAAACCTTTCTGCAGATACAGTGACCAATACTAAAACCAAAGAAGTGATTGAGAACGTAAAAACTACTCAGACAGAACAGGGTGTGATCGTTGAGTTCGAAGACGGCTCCCGTAGAGGTTTTGACAGAACGTCCGTTACTGTTGAAGCAAAACCCGTAGAGTGGAAACAAAAGGATCAGGAAAACTATCCTGATAAGGAAAGATACACTGATTATGCAATTTTCGGTGGGATTTTCTTAGTAATACTACTTTTACCCTAAAGAACCAAAACCTTAACAAGTACGTAATCAAGTCGTAAAGTATTTTATCTAACATAATCCTCGAGGTCGATCGGATTTCGGCCTCTTTTCAGAATGAATAGGAGAAATTCGATCCATGAAATCTTTAAATAAAAAAGTCTCGAAAGCAGTTAGCGCTCTTGCAGTTGCTATTGCTCTTGTAGGCTGTGATTCCGGCGGAGGCGGTGACCTTACTGGTTTAGCTTTAGCTGGACTAAGTGGAAATACCACTTACGCTAAGGCGTCTATAGCCGCAAAAGTTAGAAAAGGAAATTCGGGTTCCGATGTTGCTCTTTCCACAGGAACTGCAGCAACGGCTACAACTCCTGAAACACGGAGAGAAGTTGTTTTTGTTAGAGCGAGTACCTCTAAAGACTTTACCACTACAGCATCAGGTGCTGGAGCTTCCGCTCCCGCTGATAACGGAGACTTTGGTTTTGTTTTAAGTGTGCCTTCTGCAACAGCCACGGTATCTGCAACAGTATATACCTTACGCGAACTTACTTGCGAAGAACTAGACAAATCCAGAACAGGAACCTCAGCAGCTGCTTGGACATCTGATCCAACTGGTGGTCGTTGTGGTTTCTTTGACAGTGGAGTTGCGGCTTCTCCGAGTAGAATTGCTGAATATAATGCAATTTTAGACAACCCGGCAAATTACACTCTTCCGCTTGGAACCTTTGATTTTGTATTTAATATCGATCCTTCAGATCCAAATATAGCAGGAACAGTTACTATCGCTAATGAGTCAGGAGTACATATAGTTGCAGCAAACGGACAAACTGCTGTTCCGTTCGCTCTAGTAACTGTTACCGGTGTATATTCTAATCCTAATGCAACCGTTGGAGAGAACGTTTGCGATTCGATCGGAAATCCTACAATCATCCAAGGAAACATTAACAGCCCAATTACTTTAGGTAAATATACTCTATTAAGAGGAACTGTTTTTGTTAATAATGTAAAAGTCACCGTTCCAAAAGGTTCCGTAATCTACGGAGAAAGAGGATCTTCACTTTTCTTTAAAGGTGGAGAATTAGAGACTAAAGGAACTGCTGCTGAGCCAGTATGTTTCACTTCTGCTCAGAGACATGGTTCCAGATTCCCTGGAGACTGGGGTGGAATCGTATTCATCGGAAACGGAAACGCAACACGTACTTCGACTACCGAAGGAACTACTCCTCAAACATATCCTGGCGCCAACTCTATGTCTGTAAAACTTAGATACACCATCGTAGAGTTTGCAGGAAACGAGGTAGCTCCTGGAGACGAGTTAAACTCACTTTCTCAATACGCAGTCAACACAATCGATTACAAGTTCGTTCAAGCTCATAGAGGATTGGATGACTCCTTCGAATGGTGGGGCGGTGGTAAAGCTCCAAGCACACACGATATGAAATTCATGATCGGTTCAGGCTCTATGGACGATGACTTCGACATGGATGAAGGTTTCTCTGGAAACTTGAAGTATCTTGTTTCCATCAAGTATCCTAAAGCTTGTGGGGGCTCTGCTTCTACAGATCCACATGGATTCGAAATGGACGGAAGACATTCCGGCACTTGTACGAATTCTCAAAATCCTGCAACTACCGATTGTTCTAACCCAACAGTAGCTAACTTCACTACTTTAGGTTTAGGAATCAGCGGCGGCGCAGGTATGCGTGCAAGAGAAGGATTATTAGGAACATTCACTGAAGGTTTGATCTACGGTTTTGCAACTAGAATTAATGCAGGAGAAGCTTCCGGTTTCTCAAACACTATTTCTAACATTACAGTGGTTTCCGACAGTGCAACTGATACTTTAGCAGCAAGTGCGAATGGTTTTATTACCATCAATGGAACTTCATCACTTACTTCTATCCCAGTAACTGATATCGGCTCCGTTCAAGATCCAGTAGGATGCGGTTTTGGAACTAAACCAGATCTAAAAACATCAGCTTCCGTATCAAGCGGTAACACAGGCGGTGTTCCTCTGAATCTGAGTGAAACAGTAGATTCAGTAAATGTGCCTGTAAACTGGCCAGCTGGATGGACCGTTTGGAGATCTCGCTAAGCTAAGCTTAATACCAATGTGAATGAAAGACCTCCCGCTATCGGGAGGTCTTTTTATACAAATTATATAAAAATAAATTTCCGGAAAAAGTCTGAATGAACCGTATACTCAATCTTTTGTTTATAACGTTTTTATTAATCATAATATCCTATAATTGCAAAAAAGAACAAGCAGAGGGCGATCCAGAATATCAGAAAAAAGTGGAAGAAGCTCGAAAGTATCTAAAAGCTCATATTCACGAAAGCTACGATATAAGTGAAACAAGTGCAACAAGGGACTCCGCTGTCGCAAATTATTTGGACGCCGTAAATCGTGGACAAACAGATAAATATATCTGCACCAAACAAGAGTATTTAGATATATTCTTACCTAATACTTTAGAAGAAAACACTCTCACATCCAATATGCCTTTAGATCAAGCTTGGGAAATTACTGAGCTTCGAAGAAAGGTGGCACTTGAACAACTTCAAGCTGTTTTAAAAAAGGAAAAAAATAAACCGATCAAGATCGAGACCTTAACCTGGAGAGATCAGGTACGTCAACTTAACGTTCTCAAAGGTCATCGAGTGGGAAACCTGATTATACGAGTCGGAAATAGATCAATCATGTTAGAACAAATACGATTAGTAATCGAACACAAAGGAAAGTTCAAACTGTGCGTTATTGGAGCTTAATTTATAAAAAAATGAAAGATAAACGTATGAAAATTAAAAAGATTATCATATTCTTTCTACTACTATCCCTTTCAGCACCTGCTTGGGGACAAAGAGTAGGAAAAATCCGAGGAAAAATCGTGGATGGAGACAATGGTGAAGCCGTTTTCGGTGCAACTATTGTAGTTCGATCCATCAAAAAATTCGCCAAATCAGATTTCGACGGTGCCTATGATCTAGAACTTCCTTTAGGAACTCATGAAGTTGAGTTTCAAATGTTAGGATATTCTCCTCAGAAACGTTCCGTAACAGTAACCGCAGGTAAACCGCAAGTTGTGAATATAACTTTCGGTTTGCAAACTCTTGAAACAGTGGATGTGAAAGGTAGAGCTTTAAACGATGCAGAAGCTGCTCTTTTATCATTACAAAAAAAGTCTTCGGCGGTTTCAGATGGAATCTCTAAAGAAGCTATTAAGAAAAGCCCTGATTCATCCGCCGGAGAAGTAGTACGAAGAGTCACCGGTATAACTTTAGTTGGTGGTAAGTTCGTATTCGTTCGCGGTCTTGGAGAACGTTATTCAAACACAGAATTAAACGATACATTAGTACCTTCTACGGAACCGGATAAACGAGTTGTCGCTCTGGATATCTTTCCCTCTGGAGTTCTTAAAAATGTTAGGATCATTAAAACGTTTATTCCAGAACTTCCTGCAGAGTTTTCAGGAGGCCTTGTTAAAATTGAAACCCAGGAATATCCGGAAGAAAAACAACTGAGCGTATCAGTTGGGGCCGGCGGAAATTACAATACAACTGGTCATAAATTCATGAGTATGAACCAAGGGAATATGTTGGGCGGTGTTAATTCTAACCAACATAATCCTCTTGCTGATTCAGGAAATAAAGGTCTAGTTTTTGAGCCAGGAAGTATGTTTGGAGGAATTCAGCCTGAAATCACACAAACAGGGCCGACGTTATATAATCAAAAATGGACTCCAAATTCAGGCCCAGCTTCTTTTGATAAGAACTTCTCTATAAATTATGGAGATACGTTTAAAATAGGAAGCACTTCTAGGTTAGGAATTTTAGTAGGATCTACCTATAATAGAAACTATAGGTTCAGAGAAGAAAGTTCAAGAACGTATCAAGCAAGCCAAATCTCAGAACTCACTCCTGCCGGAACTAGATTGATCCAGCAACAAAAGCAGGATGCAGACCTTTATATTGAAGAAAGGAACTGGGGAAATAACTTAAACTTGGCTTATGAAATAACGAAGGGACAGCAAATCTTTATGAAAACTTTGTTTTCTCAACAAGGAGAAAGCGTAGTACGAGATTCTGTTGGTCAAGACAATATCAACGCAGCTGACTTTAAATCTTTAACTACCCAATACACAAGCAGTCGCGTCTTCCATAATACATTTGGAGGAGATCATGCTTTAAATTGGTTTGGAGACAGAGCCCATAAATTCGATTGGAGAATAAATTTTGCGCAAGCGGTTAGAGAGCAACCGGACTTACAACAGCAAGTTTGGAAAAAATCTTTCTCGGATCCTAATCCTCTAAATTACACTCGTTTAGGAAATAACCCCGATGCTTCCAGATTCTTCTCTGATTCAGTTGATAATAGCCGTACTGCTAAATTTAACTATGAAATTCCATTCGACCAATGGAGTGGCTTAAAGTCCACCTTCAAGCTTGGAAGTTATACGTTGGAAAGAGATAAAAACTTTCGATTCCATGAATATGGACAAAAAACTAATTTTCCTATCTCTTCTTTAGAATTCTATCCGATCCCTGGAGAAATATATTCTAACCCGCTTCTTTTTCAGCAAAATACATATACGTTCTCGGAAAGACAGGTTGAATCAAACGCATACGACGCATTCCAAAGATTACAGGCTTACTATTCTCAGGTAGAACTACCAATACTTCCGAAATTAAAAGTTCTTTTTGGAGCTCGTTACGAAGATAGCTATCAAAAAGTAAGAACTTTCGTAACAAGAGACGTCAACAATCCTTCGTTTCTTGCTGATTATGGTTGTGGGGTTCGCAATGAAGATGTTCGTTTAGCATTAGTAAAAAATAATACCTGCGATCCGACAAATAACGGTATTGGTGAATTAAGAACAAAAGATACGCTCCCATCATTCAATCTTAACTGGGAGTTTAAAGATAATCAAATTTTACGTGTTGCCGCTACCCAGACGCTAACTCGTCCAGATTTAAGGGAATTATCTCCTTTTGGATTTACTCCTTATTTCGGAGCGAACCGTATTTTTGGTAACTCTGATTTAAGAAGATCTTATATCCATAACTATGATGTTCGATATGAATATTATCTAACTTCTTCGGATTATATTGGAGTTGGAGCCTTCTTCAAACAAATATCTAGCCCGATCGAGATGATCGGTCAACCGGTAGCAGGAAGTATCAGCCAACGTTTCACTTATCTTAATGCGGAACAAGGTACTATCCGAGGAGTAGAGTTCGACTTTAGAAAAGAGATCACTGACCGTATTCGTTTCGAGACAAATATGTTCTTTATCCAGTCGAGAGTCGATGTTATTTCTTGGGAGCAATATATCGCTGCTAAGACCGGAATATTGGATCCTTTATCTAAAGCCGCAGCTTATAACCCGACCAATCTTTCTCGTCCTTTGCAAGGACAATCTCCATTCGTATTTAACGTGAAATTAGATTTCCATTTAGATGAAAAAAAGAGGCATAATCTAGGTTTCTATTACAACTACTTCGGAGATCGACTCTATTCAGTGGGCGCAAACGGACTTCCTGATGCATATGAAAGAGCGGTCGGTTTGACAGACGTTGTTTTCACTACCAAAAGAGGAGATCACTTAGAATTTAAAGTTTCCGCTCAGAATATTTTTGACACTCGATATAGAGTATATCAGAAGAATGAGCTAACCGGTGAAAAAGAACTATTCCTTTCCTATAGAACTGGTGTAAGTTACTCTTTCCAAGCTACTTATAAACTTTAATCTCAGGTTCTCTAACGTTATGCAAAACTCCCTTTGGCCAAAAGCCTTAGGGAGTTTTTTTATTCCTCCCCTCACTATTACAATCCCGCATCAAACCCTTCGTCCCTACTCCACTTGCCCATCTCCCTCTCCCCAAACTAACCAACCCGTAACTGCTTCGTAATATATATGTAACTCAAATCACGTAAAAATGTCTCATTACTTCTTATGGAGCTTTCGAAAGCTATGCATAATCGATATACTAATCTCTCTCTACGCCAATGGATCGCCATTGCACTTGTAGGAGGATTTGTCCTAACTGCAACTTTACCTACTTTTTCTCAAGACGCTGCGCCAACTGACGCAAACAAAACCGAACAAACTACTGCACCTGCAGAACAACCTGCTCCAGCTCCTGCTGAAAAAAGTGGGACTTGGGGATTTGTAGACCTATTCAATAAAGGCGGATGGACAATGTATCCATTGGCTCTTTCTTCTATCATCGCACTTGGAATTATTTTTGAAAGGATCTACTTCCTTACTACTTCCAAACTTCTTCCTAAAGGTTTTAATATCGATTTAGGGGAGAAGGTTGATGAAAAAGGTTTCGATGGAGCGAAAGAATTCATCGACGCAAACCCTTCTTACAAAATTTCTGATATCTTGAAAAACGGTATCGATGTATCCGCTGGTAACGCAGAAATTTTTGCAAAAGGTATCGAGAGAGAAGCTGCAGAAGTGATCGTGGTTCTCGAAAGAGGACTTGTGATCTTAGCCGCTGTTTCGACTATCGCACCTCTTATCGGGTTTTTAGGAACAGTTTCTGGTATGATCAACGCATTCGATGCGATTGCAAATGCGGATCAAGTAAATGCAAAAGTAGTTGCGGGCGGTATTAAAGAAGCTCTTATCACCACTGCGGCTGGTTTGATCATCGCAATTCCTGCAATGACTTTCCACCAATATCTGACTTCCAGAATTGACGGATTCACTTCCGAAGTGGAAGAAGCTGCCAATAGAATTTATAAAGAATTCCTAAAACGTAACGCAAGAGCTTAAGCTTAGTTCTTCCCATTAATTAGGACAGAAATATGATTCAGCTTAAGAAAAAAAGAGGTTTGGAAGAGATTTCAGCCTCTTCCATGTCGGATATCGCGTTTCTTCTTCTCGTATTTTTTATGGTGACCGCGGTGTTTTTTGTGAAGGAAGGTTTGAATATCCAACTTCCCCGTAAAAACTCCAACCCCACCCTAGTTTTAAGAGAGAATATCTACGAGATATTGGTGGCAGGCGAAACGATCAAGATGAGGAATAAAATCCTCGGAACTCGTGATTACAAGGATCTAGCAGAATTCAGAAAGGATCTGAACGACCTGGAAATCCCTAATCTCGATGAAAAAGTCGCTCTGATCAAAACGACCGGCGAAACAAAATACGGAAATATGTTAGATGCTCTTTCTGCAGTGCAGTTGAGAGGATTTAAACAAGTCTCCGTAAAAAGATTAAAATAAGATATGGCACTTAAAAAGAAAAAAGCTCCACCTTCTATTCCGGTCAGCTCAATGGCCGATATCGCCTTTCTTCTTTTGGTATTCTTTATGGTGACCTCGGTCCTTGATACGGATCCGGATCTTCCAATCGCTCTTCCAGATGTTCCTGGAGGAGAGCAGCTTAATAAGAAAATCGCAAATTTATATTTAAGCGCAGATAACGAGAAGTCGATTTACTTTAACCAAGTAAAGATGCCTTTGAATGAAGCGATCAATAACGTTCGCGCCAAACTTGCAACTACTCCAGATCTAAAAGTTCTAATCCATGCAGATAAAGAGCTGAGTTATGCAGATCTGGACAACGTGTTCGAACTTTTGAAAGAAGCCGGAGCATTAAAAGTTTCTCTGGTAACTAAAACAACACAAGGGGGAGGACTGAAATGAACCAAGTATCATCTCCTTCTTCTTCCAAAAAACGTTCTGGTCTTCGTAGGTTTGTAGATCGGTACAGGATGGAGACCTTCTTAGGTTCGTCTGCCATTTTACAGATCGCAGCTCTTCTCTTTTGGTATACTCCTCCGACCACTTATGACCATCTGGACAAGCTGATCGATGAAGTTGCTTTCGTGGAGAATCTTGTGATCCAAGATCCAAACGTGGGAGAAGCTCCTGACGACGGAGAATTCGAAGTAACTGATACTCTTAAGAAAAAAGAAGACTCCCGGATCTCAGGCGCTCAAGATGCAATCGTTTCTGGTGCTACTGCCCCAGTGGATCTTTCTCCCAACCTTCAACCTGAATATACCAAAGATGCTCAGTCCGCAGGTGTAGGCGGAACTCTTACCTTAGAAGTGATCATCGCTGACTCAGGTGAAGTTTTAAGAGTACGTAATATTGGAAAAACCTTAGGGTATGGATTAGAAGAATCTGCAATCCAAGCATTTTACAAAAAACGTTACTCTCCTTCCATGTTAGAAGGAAAAGCGATAACCGTAAAAGTTTACGTTCCAGTTCGCTTCTCTCTTTATTGATACAATCTTCTTCTTCCATTCGGGAGAAGAAGATGTTCTACTCTCTCTCCTAACATACGTTCATTAATTATACTTTATATATTTATCTCAGAACAATCGTTCGAATTATAATTTTATGATTTGCTTTTTATACCCAGCCGGAGGTAATTACGGCCCTTGGGAGATACAACGTAATGGAATCGAACTCGAATCAGTCCAAACATGCATGGAGAATTTTGATCCTTCTATTCTTGGCAAACCTCCTCAACTTCTTTGATAGAACGATCCCTGCTATCATCATTGAACCCATTCGACATGAATGGGATTTAAGCGACCTTCAATTAGGTATCGTAGGTTCTGCATTTACTGTAATTTATGCCATCGCCGGTTTGCCATTAGGAAGACTCGCAGATTCTTGGAGTCGTAAAAAGATCATTGGTTGGGGACTGGCAATCTGGAGCGCATTCACTGCTTTGAATGGATATGCTTGGAATTATTTAACTTTTGTTTCAGTTCGTATGGGTGTTGGAATAGGAGAAGCAAGTTATGCACCTGCTGCAAATTCTCTTATAGGAGATCTTTTTCCTTCTCATAAAAGAGCAAGGGCAGTTGGTATTTTTATGTTAGGCCTCCCCCTTGGTTTGGTCCTTGCTTTCTTCACTGTAGGAGCAATCGTAAAAGCATTTGGAACATGGAGGGCACCATTTTTCATCGCAGCACTACCCGGTATTCTTCTGTCTATATTCTTCTTTTTTATCAGAGAACCTGAAAGAGGAGCTGCAGAATCTATCCAAGTATCGAAAGTCCCACCTGCACAACCAATCAAGAAAGTATTAAGAATTCCTACTATGTGGTGGATCATTCTTTCAGGTCTTACATTCAATTTTGCAGCTTATGCGGTGAATAGTTTCTTAGTTTCGCTACTACAAAGATATTATCATTTCACTTTGGTAAAAGCAGCAATTACTACAGGATTTATAGTAGGAATTACAGGTTTAATCGGGCTAACAGTAGGAGGTTGGATCGCAGATAAGATCCACCAAAGATCAGAAAGAGGCCGGCTTCTTTTTGGAGCATTCAATTTACTTGTGTCCGGGATTCTAATCCTTCTAGCATTGCTACAGTCGGAAGAAATGGTTTTATTCTTCTCTCTCCTACTCGGATTAGGATGGTTACTTTCTTATAATTATTATACCTGCGTTTACCCCGCAATACAGGACGTAATTGAACCAAGACTTAGAGCGACCGCAATGGCGATCTATTTTGCAGCAATGTATCTGTTAGGTGGTGCGGCAGGTCCAGCTGTTGTAGGATGGTTTTCAGATCACTTGACCAAATCTGCGATGCTCCGCTCAGGTGCTTCTGAAATGACGGAACAATTTAAGGCAATTGGCCTCCATGATTCTCTCTTTCTTATTCCTGTAACAGTGCTGCTAACTTCCCTATTTGTATTCTTGGCTTCCAGAAGTTTCGCAAAGGATGCATCCGATATGAAGAGAAGTTTGGAAGGAAAAGCCTAAAAGATAAACATATGATTAGCTTATTTAGTTTTATTTCTGTAACTTAAATGATACCTGTTCTGCATAAAACTTAGCTAAAGGAGGCTTGTAACCAAATCCTCGCCATACTGTAATCATTTTGTAACGTAAAAAGATCATTCTGTTACCTAAACGTAAAACAGAATTCGCTCGGCGGAAACCCGGAAAGCGAATCGAAAAGGTAACTCTGAATGAAGCAGAAATCTAAAAAGAGAAAGAACTTAGAGGGGATTAAATCTCATTTTCTTATTCTTGGACTAGTCATCTATTCCCAGGCAATTTTCTCCCAGGGAACTTCACCAGGAGCGGAACTTGCACAAGCGAGCGAACCTCCAAAAGTGGAAAAACCTAAACCGGAAGAATTTACTATTTATGAGGATCAGGACGGGCAGTTATTTACCAAACCAGGTCCGGGTCGTTTCAAAAGTAAAATGGACAAAGCCATTAACAAGAACGATCCTAAATTCAATCCTTATCCGAACCATTTAGTCAGCCGACCAGAAGAGGTTCAAAAGGAACGACTCACCATTACAGGTAGGGTACAGTTTCGGGGAATTTCTGCCCAAACAGGATCGAACTTTAATAACGGTAATGAAGATTTTAATTCCGTGGATTGGAACTTCAGACGACTTCGTCTGGGGGCTCAATACCAAGGCGGTTCCTGGTGGGGAATGATGGTGAATTTAAGGGGAGAAAACATGCTAAATGCTCCTTTTATTACCCAAACCAAGAATTCAACCGGAGAAGTAACTAACGTTTCCCTAAAAGAAAGTAGAGGTTACATCCAAGAAGCATTCCTTTATCTGAATATTCCAATCTTAGGAGCAAGATTGAGTTTTGGTCAATTGCCTACTCAATTCCATCGAGAGTATCTGATGTCTTCTGCGAACTTCATCGCATTAGAACGTTCTTATATGACAAATGCTTATCCTCAGTTCGATATGGGTGTAAACCTGAGACTTTCTCCTTTGAAAGATTTCTTCGAAGGGAAATATGAAAAATATCTGACTGTTGACCTTATGGCAGGTAACGGACACGGTGGTGGTGGTGACTACGGAACAGGTAGACGCCAAGATCTAACAGTCGCAGGTAGACCGAACCAACCTGTTCTGAACTCTCCTTTATATTTTGCGAGGGTTCAATGGAACGTTCTTGGTGGTCTAGTAAAAGAAAACGGTAGCAATGTAGGTTGGCAAGAAGGAGAAGAGATCTTCCAAAAAGATCTTAAAATTTCCTTGGGTGCGGCTACTATGCAAACTAAGAACGTAAGCTTTAGCTCTGGTCCTGCTTCCTCTCTTGCTGTCGACGGTGCGATCCCAAGAGGAGCTCCAACTCAGTATCTTCTTACCACTCAAACTACTGCTGATAATAGTACAGGAGATTGTACTGTTCCGAGCTACCAAACCAGTTATTGCCAAAAAAATCTGGATCTAAGAGGTTATACCTACGACGGAACCATGACTTGGAACGGTATTTATCTGAGCGGAGCTTATACAACTTATACAGGCGCAGCTTCCAATAATCTTTCGGGATGGCAGGCAACTGTGGGATATAATATTCAAATATTTGATAAATATTATATTATGCCGGTTTTCAGATATGATTTCCTAAAGGGAGATTTCAATCGTAACGGTAAGATCGAAGATAACGATCTGAAAAAATACTACTGGGTCGGTCTGAATCTTTTCGGGGACAAACACTTGTTCAAGGCACAATTATTCTATCAAATTCCAGTTCTAAAATTGGGGATAGATCCAATAACAAGAGAACCTGAAACTATTAATAATCAAACCGTATATTTCCAACTTCAGGCAACTTTCTGGACTGGAATGGTTACACCTGACCAACTGAACACCAGGTTAGATTAAGAAGAGGAGAAAGCAAATTATGAAATCTAAACTTAAATTCATACTTCCACTATTGGGACTTTTAGCAATTTCTTGCTCTTCCGACCAAAAGGACGACGCGGCTCTATTGCAAGCATTAGTAGGAACTCCTGATGACGGGAACAATTCTATCGTAGTGGTAGAGGTTGCAGGAAATTTCACAGATTATACGGGAGAATGTTACGATCATTTCACCGTCTTGGGAACTTCGAATTCAACGATCTCTCCAACCAACTATTATCTTTATGTAATGTTTGGACATTCTTTGGATACTGAACTTAGGAAATCAGCTCTTTCTAAATCAACTTGCGGTAGTTTGGGATTTTTGGGTTCAGGAATTCCTACAAATGCAAGTCCTCTGAATTTCAAATATTATACCTGTGATCCTAACCTGGGACAAGCCGGGGGAGATTGTGGGACTAAGATCAAAGCAGCTGTAGGATTTCCTACCGACTGACCATAGGATGCCTCTGCGTTTTCTTAAAAGGCAGGGGCTTATTTTCGTAGAATGCGCTAAAATGCCAAATCTATGCAACAGAACAGAGTGTATCAGGATTGTAATATTTGAGAAATCCGTTCGTAACGGTTCTTGTTTATGATTCAAAAATATTTCAGGAGAAATATCAAACAGATGAAAAAGATAAGTTTAAGACTTATTGTCTTATTAGCATTCGCTCTTTCTTCATTTTCCGTATCCGGGGAAGAGAAAAAGACAATCACCATTAAAGGATCCGATACGATGGTTATCCTGGTTCAAAAATGGACTGAAACCTTCCCGGATAAATCCGTCCAGTTCCAAGTAACTGGAGGAGGATCTGGAACAGGGATCGCGGCTCTAATCAACGGAACTACAGATATTTGTTCTGCTTCTCGCCCTCTCAAACCTCAAGAGATCCAACAATTAAAGGAAAAATACAATTCTAACGGTGTGGAAATCAAAGTTGCGATTGACGGTATTTCTCTTTATGTAAACAAAAAGAATCCAGTTGCAAAACTTACTCTCGAAGAAATTCGTAAAATTTTCACTGGAAAGATCACCAATTGGAAAGAAGTTGGCGGAGAAGATCATAAAATTGTACTTTATAGCCGTGAGAACAACTCCGGAACTTACGAGTATTTCAAAGAACACGCTTTGGAAAAACAAGACTTTGATCCTTCTGCACAACATATGGTAGGAACTGCAGCTCTAGTGAACGCAATCTCCAAAGATAAATGGGGAATCGGTTACGGTGGAGCTGCCTACGCTTCTGGAGTTAAAGACGTTGCTGTTGCAGCTGATGCAAACTCTAAAGCGGAACTTCCAACTGAAGCGAACATTTTGACCAATAAATATCCAATTTCCAGATATCTATATTTTTATCTGAGAGAAGCACCTAAAGACCAAACCAAAAAGTTTATCGATTGGGTGATTGGAAAAGACGGACAAAAAGTTGTGAAGGACGTAGGTTACTTCCCTCTTAAGAAAAAGTAATATTGTGTGATCGGCCCTCATAATGGGGGCCGTTCTTAAATCCAGAATTCGGAATATTCAATGAGCAAACTCGATCCTCTGCTGAGATATCTATTACATCCGAGCAGAAGAAAAGTAGACGTTTTCGCGGAAACTTTAGTAAAAGGAACCGCTGCAACTTCCATCCTTATCATTCTTCTTATTTTTTTCTTTGTCTTTAGAGAAGCTTCTGCCCTATTCTTCTCAAATTCTCCGCAAGCCACCTCTACTGTTCAAAGTTCCGGATCCCCAACGGAATACAATCCTGACTCCAGCTCGGATGCTCCTGCAGAGTATAATCCTGATGGAGATACTTTAGAATTAAATAAACCTGTTGCGGTTTCTACCCCGGAGCCTGAAAAACTTTCTCTATTCGAAAATCTTTTCAGCAAGATTTGGCAGCCTGTATCTTCTGTTCCTAAGTTTGGTATTCTACCTTTGATTGTAGGAACTGCAAAAACTACAATTGTAGCGATATTACTTGGAGCGCCTTTGGCTATTTTGGCCGCGTTGAACATTACGTTTTTTGTATCTGCAAGAGTACGAGAGATAGTAAAGCCGGCAATCGAGATGCTTGCAAACTTTCCTTCCGTTGTGATTGGATTTTTCTGTCTGATGGATGTTGCTACATTAGTAAAGGCTACATTTGATATAGATTTCAGATTGAATGCTCTGACCGGAGGGATCGGTCTTGCGATCGCAGTCACTCCAATCATATTTACGGTTGCAGAAGATGCACTAAGCACAGTCCCTCAATCTTATAGACAAGCATCTTTAGCATTAGGTGCTACTGAATGGCAAACCGCTTATAGAGTTATGCTTCCTGCTGCATTGCCTGGTGTATTTGCTGCGGTACTTTTGGGGATCGGAAGAGCCTTTGGAGAGACTATGATTGCTCTTATGGCTACCGGTAATGCCCCTATGATGAGTTTCGGAATTTTTGATCCGAGTAGGACATTTGCCGCTACGATCGGTGCGGAAATGGGAGAGGTTATCTGGGGATCAGAACATTATAATATTTTGTTCTTCCTGGGAGTTCTTCTGTTCCTATTCACTTTTTCCTTGAACGCAATCACTGAGCTGTATGTAAAAAAGCGGCTTATGAAAAAGTTCCAAGGCTCCTAAACAAACAAGATTTGGTAAACCTCTTTGAAATGGAAAAAAGTCAGACTTAAAAAAAGAAGAGTCGTCCAAGATAAAATTTATTCTATATTAGCCTTAGGAGCTCCTATGCTCGCTACAGGACTGATTTTATCAGCAGTTCTTCTCATGTTGGGAAATATATTCTATAAAGGAATTTCAGGCGTTAACTGGGAATTTCTGACAGAAGCCCCTAAAAATAATAACTTAGAAGGTGGAATATTTCCTGCAATCTACGGAACAGTATATTTAGTTTTTATAATGATCCTATTCAGTATTCCGATCGGTACTGCTACAGGCATCTTTCTTTCTGAATACACAGCAAGAGATTCTAAGTTCGCAATGACCGTAAGATTCGCGATCAATACCTTGGCAGGAGTTCCTTCCATCGTATTCGGTCTATTCGGTGTAGGATTTTTCATCCAATTTCTAGGGAAAGGAATGGATTATGTTGCAAATAACACCACTCCGGTTTGGGGAAAACCGGCTTTGATCTGGGCTGCAGCTACTCTTGCAATTCTAACCTTACCGGTAGTCATTATCTCTGTAGAAGAAACAATGAGAAGTATCCCAAGAGAAATGAGAGAAGCCAGTTTAGCGTTAGGCGCTACCAAATGGCAGACCATCTGGAAATTGGTCCTACCGAATTCCTTAACAGGAATTTTGACAGGAGCAATTCTTGCCATCGGAAGAGGAGCAGGAGAAGTGGCTCCGATCTTATTCGTAGGAGTTGTATATTCCTTACCGGAATTACCTTCTCATCTTTCGGATCAGTTCATGCAATTAGGTTACCATTTATTCGTGCTGGCAACCCAATCACCCGATGTGGACGCAGCAATGCCGAAACAATATGCAACCACTGTAGTGTTACTAACTCTTACTTTCGGAATGAGCTTTTTCGCCACATTCTTACGATACAGAATCAGGAAATCAAGAGGCAAAGCCCATGTATAACGTTTTTATTGGAGATGCGAGGAGTTAATCGCAGATGAAAGATACAAAAGTAAAAATAAAATCCCGCCATTTCAATTTTTTCTACGGTGAGAACCAGGCATTACATGATATCTCCTTAGAGATCCATGCGAAGAAGGTCACTGCATTCATAGGACCTTCCGGCTGTGGTAAATCCACTTTTTTAAGATCTATCAATCGTATGAATGATGTGATAGATAGTTCTAAAGTGAATGGCAAACTGGAAATAGATGGGATCAATATTTATGATCCTCTAATGAATGTTGTGGAACTTAGAAAAAGAGTCGGAATGGTTTTCCAAAAATCATTCCCTTTTCCTAAATCTATTTATGAAAATATCGCCTACGGACTCAAACTGAATGGTAAGGTTTCTAAAGATGAGATGGACCATATTGTTGAAGAAAGTTTGAGAAAGTCCGCACTCTGGAAAGAAGTTAAAGACAGATTGAATGATAGTGCCCTCGGACTTTCCGGCGGCCAACAACAAAGGTTATGTATTGCTAGAGCTATCGCAATGAATCCTGAAGTTATCCTAATGGATGAACCTTGCTCTGCATTAGATCCGATCTCTACTAAAAAAGTAGAAGAGTTCATTTCAGAATTTAAGGATTCTTATACAATAGTGATCGTTACCCATAATATGCAACAGGCTGCTAGGGTAAGTGATTATACCGGTTTCTTCTATATGGGTCGTTTGGTGGAATTCGACACTACCAAAAAGATGTTCCATGATCCTTCTAAAAAGGAAACAGAGGATTATATCTCCGGAAAATTCGGTTGATATCAAATCGAATATTCCTCTGAAAATGCCTGCTTTCTGCAGGCATTTTTTTATGCTATTCTGTAACCAAAACTATAAATCTTCGAAGTTTCCCTCAATGAGGCAGACGAAATCAGACTTAACCGATTCACTCGAGATTATTTTTTCGAGATTCGCGGACCTACTCCTTAGGATCTCAGAAAAAAGTTATACTCGTCCATTACATCTATTATCAGGTGTAAGCATTGGCAAACAGGTTCGCCATTGTTTGGAATTTGCAGAAGCAGTAATAAATGGATATGATACGGGGCTTGTTTCTTATGATCAAAGGGAAAGAAATCCTCTTTATGAAAATTCTCCTAAAGCAGCTGCAGATCGCCTTCTTGAATTAATAAAAGAATACGATCTAAGAGATTGGGAAGGAGAAGTCCAAGTTTCTTACTTAGTCCATTCTTCTTCCGGGATAGAGAATATAGTAAGGTCCTCTTGGGAAAGAGAATTACTTTATGTGCAAGAACATACAATTCATCATGAAGCGATTATTAGAGTAGCTCTCGAACATGATCTCGGGTTTGAAGATATTCCGGAAAGTTTTGGGTTTGCAATTTCCACTCTGCAATATAATTCAAATCAGCTAATTCTATCCTGGGATCCAGTTATCTAATGTTAGAAACTCAGACAGAACAAGATCTTCTCAAGAAATCAGATCCTATGGAATTCTGGCCCACTTGGAAATTGTATCTACCTCTGATCCCGTATATTGCATTTGAATCAATTCGTTCTATTCGACCAGGTTCACTTTCTTCTTTAGGCTTTGGAACAATTGCTGCCGCAAATCCCGATATCCCTTTAGGAGGGCTTGTAGGAGAATCAAAATATCAAATTTTACAAAAACTAAATTCTAAGCATGTACTAAAATTCTTTTCAGTCTCCAAAGGTTCTAAAGATATAAATACTATTTTAGAAAAAATGAATTCTCTAGGACTCGATTTTCCCATCATACTCAAACCTGATTCGGGGCAAAGAGGACAAGGAGTCAGAAAAGTCCAAAGTCCTGAACATTTGGAAGAATGTTTACAAGAATCAAATGTAGATCTTCTGATCCAAGAATATCATCCTGGTCCGTTCGAAGTCGGAGTTTTTTATTATAGATATCCGAATGAATCCAAAGGCAGAATATTCTCTATCACCAGAAAAGTATTTCCGAAATTGACTGGAAATGGAATATCAACTCTTTCTCAATTGGTAGAAAACCATCCCAGATTCAAAATACAGAAAAAAACATTTCAAAAAAGATTTTCCGAAACTTGGGAGAAGGTCCCTACTTTAGGAGAGATCATTTGCCTCTCGGAAGCAGGGAATCATTGCCAAGGAACCTTATTTCTGGACGGATCGGAATGGATCACTCCTGAGTTAGAAGATAAGATCCACGAGATTTCATCAACCTTTAAAGGTTTCTATTTTGGCAGATACGATATTCGATTTTCTTCTCTAAAAGATTTTTTGGAGGGAAAGGATCTCAATATAGTAGAATTAAACGGAGTCACCTCTGAATCCACAAACATATACGACCCCAGATTTTCGTTTAAAGAAAGATACTCCATACTATTCTCCCAGTGGAAGATACTCTTCCAAATTTCCAGACAATCAAAAGCAAAAGGTTCTGGCCTTTTCTCTATCCTGAAAGCTTTGTATATTTTTTATTTCGGGGATAGGATCGTGTCCGATCTTTCCAGTTGAAGCTTGCATTTTTTTCCGAAATATGAAAGGTTTATCCCTGCTCTAAAAATTTAAACTTCTCAAATCACGGAAAATTTTATGAAACAAAGGCTCTTACAGCTTATCTATTTGATCTTCGGAGATCCCAAAAGGAACTCTTTAGAGCACAGATTATTTAATGCAATTTCCCTGGTAAATGGAAGCCTAAATATCCTTGGATCTATCTTCGAAGAGACAACTGAATATTCTCACCGTGTAATTTTTCTGAATTTAATCTCCGGTTCGATTCTGCTCCTAATGTATTATTTTTCCAGATTTAGAAATATCTACTATGTTCTATTCTGGCCTCTAAATCTAACAATACTTGTTTATTTATCTTCTCTTTGGTTCTTACACGGAGGCTCAAACGGAGGAAATCATTATTACTTTATTCCTGCACTCGTAATCGCGACTATCCTTTTAAAAAATCATAATATCTTTTTCATTTACGCGTTCTATGCTTTCGTAACAGGTTTCTTATATATATTCGAATATCTTTATCCTAATTTTATTGTACCTCAAAAAGATAGAGATTCTGAATATATGGACCTGGGAGGAAATTACATCTTCGTCCAAATCCTGACGGGTATACTGATCTTTATACTCAGCAGGAACCTGAATATAGAAAGAAAAAAATCGGACAATCTTCTTCGAAACATCCTTCCCGAATCGATCGCTGACGAATTAAAAATGAATGATACGGTTCAGCCGAAACGTTATGATAGTGTAACTGTATTATTTACGGATATGGCAGGCTTCACTCAGATTGCAGAAAAGATGAGCCCAGAAGAATTAGTGAAGGAACTCCATTTTTTCTTCGCGGAATTTGATAAGATCGCGAAAAAATACGGTTTAGAGAAGATCAAAACGATCGGTGACGCCTATATGGCCGTTGCAGGACTTCCTACTCCAAATCATACTCACGCAAGAGATGCAGTTTTCTGTGGGTTGGAATTCCAACAATTCATGAAAAATCAAAAAATAGAAAGGCAGAACCAAGGTCTCCCAACCTGGGAATTACGCTTGGGCATCCATACAGGTAGCGTAGTTGCGGGAGTGATCGGCACTGAAAAATTTGCTTATGATATCTGGGGAGATACAGTCAACACAGCAAGTCGAATGGAAAGTTCAGGAGTCGCTGGAGAAGTGAATATCTCCTTAGATACATTCCATTATATAAGGGAAGATTTTATCTGCGAGTCCAGAGGATTGATAAAAGCTAAGAACAAGGGAGAGATCGAGATGTTTTTAGTAAAAGGGCCAAGGGAAGCATAATAGGTTCTTGACCTAAAGGTTCCAGGAAAGAATTTGAACCAGTCAGATTTTCTTTCCTATGAATTTTAATAGTTTTGGATTTTTCGTTTTCCTATTAATTACCTTTACTCTTTACTACCTTCCATTTCTAAAAAGATTTCAACTTTTAACAGTTGTGGGCGCCAGCTTTTATTTTTATGCCTACACCGATCCTTGGCTGCTCATTCTCTTATTATTCTCCATCTTTTGGAACGCAAGTATTGTATATCTGATCCAGACCCCGGACTTTAAATCTAAAAAAGCAGTTCTCTCCTTAGGAATAGTTTTAAACCTAAGTGTATTATTTTTCTTTAAATATAGTGGTTTATTCGCCAAAACATTTATAGGAAGCTCTGGTCCTTCTGGCCTACATTGGATTTTTCTAATACCTCTTCCGATTGGTATTTCTTTTTACACTTTCCATGGGATAAGCATGGTGGTGGATTTTTACAGGATCGGCCCAGAAATTTTTAAAGAGAAGGTCCCCTACCCTAAGCTGATTTTACAATCTTCTCTCTATATTAATTTTTTTCCTCAATTGGTTGCAGGTCCTATCGTTAAGGCAAAGGAATTTTTTCCGCAGATTAAGACCAAGGATTTCAAGGGGATTCCTTGGATCCAAGCTGCGAAGATCCTAATACTTGGGTATTTTTTAAAAACTGTGATCGCAGACAATCTGAATGACCTTACATTCGTAATCGATTTTCCTTATAATGCACATCACTCTACCTTAACCTTAGTACTTTTGATTTTTGGTTATTCAGCTCAGATCTTTGCTGATTTTGCAGGATATTCTTTGATCGCGATCGGAACTGCATTCTTATTCGGCTATAGACTTCCAACCAATTTCAATTTTCCTTATATATCTTCTAACTTTTCCGAATTCTGGAGAAGATGGCATATCTCTCTTTCTACCTGGCTCAGAGATTATTTGTATATTCCTTTGGGCGGAAATAGAAAAGGAAACTTCAGAACTTATATAAATCTATTTTTGGTTATGGCCTTAGGCGGTCTTTGGCATGGAGCAGAATGGAGATATATGGTCTGGGGAATAGGCCACGGACTTTTATTATTAATAGAAAGATTTTTGGATCAAAATATCCCTTTTAAACTTCCAGAGAATCGATTTTTCTCCTTTGTAAAAGCCGGATTCGTATTCTTGAGTGTGTCGCTTCTTTGGTTATTATTCCGATTACCTGATTTTGAAACAGTAGTGAAATATTTAAAATTATTAGGTACAAATTTGAGTTTGGGGACAGACTGGGAACTTTGTATATTTTTAATATTCTTTTCAATTCCTGTATTCTTCTATCATTTTTATGGATGGTATAAGGAGAAGTATTCTGAAGAAACTATGGAGAAAGTTTCTATTATCGGTTATGCATTCTTGCTATTTATGATCGTTCTGAACAAAGGGCCTTCCGCCGCATTTATCTATTTTCAGTTTTAATTATGAAATTTTTTATCAGACTTATTATTTTCTTCCTTAGCTTCTTAGGACTGTATTCGGGATTCATACACTTTTTTTCTCCTCAGAAAATCCCAAAACAGAGTTGGTGGCAGCACAACAGAGTCCGTGTGGAAACTTTTTTAACAGAAGGCAAGGATTCTAAATTTGTGATCGTTGGATCTTCCATGTCGGATAGAATGTTGCCAAAAGCAAACTCAGGATGGTTTAATCTTTCCTTAGTGGGAGAAGGAGCTCTAACTGGACTATCTATATTAAAACATTCGGATACTTCTCCGAAATTTGTGCTGATTGAAATTAACCAACTTTCAGTTAAAGAAAATGAAAAATTCTCTCAGGAAAATACTGATCCATTTTTTGTCTTTACTAGAAGAAATTTCCCTGTTCTTAGATCCGAAAAACAGCCATTGAACTATGCTGTAGGATACGTGATCCAATTTACGGATCGGTTTTTTGCCCCAGAAACAAAACCTGAACCAAAGAAAGAAAAAGAAGCTCTCGAAATTTCTAAAAGATTAAAAGAAGAACATCTACAAGAAGTAAAACGTTGGTACAGTGCTGCTGTAGAGCAGAAAAAGTTAAATGATAGAATGACGTATCTATCTTCTATGCTAATAGAATTGGAAGCGAAAGGCATACGACCGATATTTTTCGAAATGCCAATGCATCCTGAAATTTTAGTCTCCGCAAAAGAGACCAGAACCCGAGAGACCGTTCAGAAAAACTTTCCTCCTTCTCAATACCTCTGGTTTATTGATAACAAAGATATCTACGAAGACAGCGACGCACTTCACCTGGTATATCCTGAAGCAGACAGATTCTTATCTAAATTGAAAGAATACGCAGAATCCTTATAGTAGGGAGTTCCTACCTCTAAATTTAAGCTTTATGACGCATATCCAGGGCCTTGGGTTATATTAAACACTTTATTCAATATAGCAGATTTTTCTACTTTCCAGGAAGAGTAGATTTGAAAATCCTTGGACTAGTCAATTCCGACAAAAGGTGAATTCATGAGTCGAAAGTTATTTATCCTATTACTGGCCCTTCTTCCTTTCTTTGTAAGCTGCGGAAAAAAAGAAGCCCCCAATCTCCCAGGTGATAGAAAAAATCTGAAGATCGGGATTTGCCCCGGGCCTTACGGTGACCTTTTGAAAAAAGGTGTCTTTCCTGATTTAGAGAAGAAGGGATACAAGATCGAGATTGTTCAGTTCAGCGATTATATCCAACCTAATTTAGCACTGGCTTCCGGTGATATAGATGCAAATTTATTCCAACATCTTCCTTATCTGAAAAAATTTACTGCGGATAAAAATCTAAAGTTAAGTGCCATTATCAATATTCCCACAGCTCCCATGTCTGTGTTTGCAGGAAAAACTAAAAACCCCAAAGATATAAAAGAGAAGGCATCAATTGCTCTTCCAAACGATCCTACGAACTTGCTAAGAGCTTTGAAACTTTTCCAAGAATTAGGTTTTATTAAAGTAAATCCGGATGCACTTCCGACTAAAGCCTCTTTGAGTGATATCACAGAGAATAAAAAACAGATCCAATTTTTACCTTTAGAAGCGGCTCAACTTCCTAGATCATTAGAAAGTACAGACTTCTCTGCAATCAACGGAAATTTCGCACTCGCTTCCGGTTTGGATCTGACAAAAGCAGTGATCTTAGAAAAACTGGCAGAAGAGCATAAAAACATAATCGTGGTTCGCGAAGCAGAAAAAGATAGTATATTCGCTAAAGACATTATTGAAGCAGTAAAGTCTGAAAACTTTGAAACGGTTGTAGACAAAGATTTTAAGGGATTCCAAAAGCCGGAATGGTTCGGGAAACGGAAATAAAAGAGAACTCACAAACTATATTAGAATTTCGGAACGTTTTCAAAACGTTCCCGAAATCTATTCATCCTTCCATTGAGGATATCTCCTTAAAAATAGATAAGGGAGAAATTTTCGGCATCATAGGAACCACTGGAGCCGGAAAAAGCACCTTACTTAGATTTGCAAATCTACTGGAAACTCCTGACTCAGGTCAGGTATTCTTTGAATCTAAGGACATTTCTCATTTAAATGGAGAAGCACTCAGATATCATAGATCCAAAGTGGGGATGGTATTCCAACAATCCCATCTTGTATTAAATCGAAAAGTTTTCGATAATATAGCGCTTCCATTAAAAGCATCTGGTTGGAAGAAAGAAGAGATTCGCACCAGAGTAATTGAACTTCTTTCCTTGATCGGACTCGAAGACAAAATAGATTCATATCCGAATCAACTTAGTGGTGGGCAAAAACAAAGGGTCGGTATTGCAAGAGCTATCGCAAATCACCCTACTTTACTCTTATGCGACGAACCAACTTCTGCATTGGACCCAGAAACCACTCGTTCTATTTTAGGATTATTAAAAGATATTCATAAAAAATTTTCGATCACTATCCTAATCGTTACCCATGAAATGAATGTTGTTAGAGAGATCTGCAATTCTGTAGCAGTATTAGAAAAAGGCAAATTAATAGAAACAGGTTCCGTATATTCTTTATTCGCTGATCCTTCTCAAGAAATCACAAAAAAGCTCACAGGTCATACATTCACGAATTCAATTCCGGAAGAGACCTTGGCAAGAACAGAAGGCAGAATACTAAGAATAGTTTTAAAGAATGAGATTGCTACAGAGCCTGTTCTGGGAAAAGTAATCCGTGCCACAAATCAGGTCCCGAATATCATTTATAGTAAAATTGAATACATTTCAGGTAAACCAATCGGAATTTTCTATTTAGAGACAGATCCTTTGGATGAAAGCACAGATACTCTCAGAGCCGCATTCGTCAGATACGGCGCCACAGTGGAGGAAGTTTTCCGATGAATTTTTCTAAATGGATAGAATTATACCCGGAACTAATCAATGCATTCGGACAAACATTCCTAATGCTTGGAATTTCCTTATCTTCCGCGTTGTTATTTGGAATACCATTAGGTTTTCTGATCTATCTCACTGATAAAAAACTTTTTATACCAAATAGATTCTTTCACGTAATACTCGGAGTATTGGCTAACTTAGTACGTTCGATCCCATTCGTTATATTACTAGTAGCATTGATCCCACTTACTCAGGCATTAATAGGAACCACTATCGGCCCACTCGCTGCCTCTGTTCCCCTTTCAGTTGCGGCAATTCCATTCTTAGCTAGATTAGTAGAAACATCTCTTAGAGAAATTCCGGAGGGAGTTTTAGAAGCAGCAGTTTCCACTGGCGCAAAACTCTCTCTAATCATCAAAGAAGTTTTGATACCGGAAGCATTGCCAGGGATCCACTCAGCAATTACAGTTACAACCATTAGCTTATTAGGATATTCTGCAATGGCGGGTATTGTGGGAGGTGGAGGGATAGGAGATCTTGCGATCCGATTCGGATATTACAGATATGAAGACGATATCATGTTTGCGACAGTTTTTGTTCTGATCGGCTTAGTCCAAACATTCCAATGGATTGGAGATAAGGCCCGCAAAAGTAGTGATAAAAGAGTCTCTCATTAATCTTTAACTTGAGAGTAAGTTTCAAAATTTATAAATAAGCGAGAACATTCGTTTTATTTAAAGTATGTTTTAGTCTGAAAGGCTAAAGATACTTGAAGTATTATTTATTTTCTAGTTCGTCAGGTTTTATCTCTTTTAGAAGTTTCACCAATTGTTTTGTTGTATGAGAAGTCCACTCGGGAGTTAAATTGTCTTCTTCGCCGATCACAATATCTTTTTTCCAATAAAGCCATCTAGTCTCTCCTGACCTTTTCCAGCCAACTACAGTCGCTTTCTTTCCTGTAGGCATATTCGGAAAATATAAAACTCTTTTGCTCGATTCTGTATATATACCCATAATCGAACGAATATCTTTAAATATTAGTAAAAACGATGGCCTATCATCGAATTTCTTTTTTAATATTTCCTCTTCAAAAACATTCAGATAAAGTGAAACGATCGGAGAAAACCGTAAGAATCGATCACAATTGATCCAACCAAAATTATAAATAAAAAGTCCCGTCCATTGCGTTACAGAAATTGGTCCTTCACTTTCTCTAGATGCGTTAGTTGCTTGCGCTTTTGTCTTATCCGGTACAAAGGAAAGATCAGAATTCCAACTAAGACTATCGTTCGTCCAATCTAAACTTCCGTCCTCTTTCTTCTTCCCATAAAAAATCTCATAGCCTGGTTCTAAAGGATTCTTAAATTCTACACTTACAGGACTTCTATTATTAATCCGAGCTTTTTGGCCTTCGGACGAATATACTTCTAAGCGGATCATTCCTTTAGTCTCTATAGATTTTTCTCCGCTCGTAGTGCTTAATCCGGATAACAAAATATCTGAATTGGAATAATATTCAGAAAGTTCTACTCGAACTTCCCCCGCCAATGGTTTTCCATTTTCTCCCAGAAGGGAACCGGAAGGAAAATGTAAAATCGTTCCTTCTTCTCCTTTTACATTAGAATCTTTACCCGCGTCGATAAAGAAGACCTGAGTTTCTTTATACCGGGATGAAAATAGAAATTCATCTCGATCTTTCTTAAAAATTTTTTGAAGGCTTGAACAATTTAGCACTAGTATGGATAAATAAGTTAATAGAAATATTTTTTTGATCATGGATTCAAAACTTCTGTCTTGCCATTTATACCTAACCCGCTGATCATTCGGACAAGCTTATCTGAATTTTTTTCGGGAAGCTAATTTCTGCTTCGCAGACCTCCTTTCTACCCAACCTAAAAATTCTAATACGCGATAAGCGCTATCGACTACTCCTACTGCACAAAATACTGGCCTTCTTCTTAATCATTTATACAGTCTTGCTGTGTTTTTCGCCTTTCTGAGGTAAAATTGGAAGAAATATCCGCTATTACAGATATTATTTCCAGCATGTCAAACTCAACATTACAAAAAGAAACTAGTAAAGTGCATGAAGAAGTCCTAGAAGCGAACCGGAAATACGTTTCTGAGTTCGGTAAAAAGGGAGAATTAGCTCTTCCCCCTGCCAGAAGTTTTACGATCCTTACCTGCATGGATGCTCGTTTGGATCCGGCTAAGTATGCTGGTCTTTCGGAAGGAGATGCTCACGTTATACGAAACGCTGGAGGAAGAGCCAGTGACGATGCGATCCGATCTCTTATTATCTCCCATAAACTTTTAGGCACGAAAGAATTTTTCGTGATCCATCACTCGGACTGCGGAATGGCTTTAATTACAGACCAAATCATTCGCAACCTTTTGGAAAAAAGTTTAAAAACCGCAACTGTGGATTCCAGCGGATGGAAGAATAAAGAAGAATCCGGAGGATCGGATGAAGCAAGGTTTATCTCTTTTCTAACATTTGAAAGTCTTGAAAAAAGTGTGATAGATGATGTAAAAAGAATTAGAAACCACCCTTTAATCCCTAAGGATATTCCTGTTTATGGATACTTCTATGATGTGAAAACTGGAAAACTTGTGGAAGTGGAAGAAGCAACCAAAATTGGAAGAGCTTCTTGATCTTAGAAAAAAGATAACCGGAAGAAAATTAGATTCTCAATTTCTAATATTCTCTTCCGGTTTTTATTTTTTAGATCCTTATAGAATATCCGAAGGACCAGATAATACTATGAAGAGGGATCTTTTGCTCCAAGTGTTTATTCACGAGCGCTTGTTTTACATTAGGGTCCAATCCTGAATTTTGGATGGAACTTAAGATAAAATCATTCACCAGTCCATAACCTTTGGATGGATCAATAGTCAATCCATCATTAGAATTTCCTGTCAAAGGGCCTACCCAGTTCATCCCTGGAACAGTTCCGACCGTTTGACCTCCTACATTGTTTGCATAATAATAATTATTATCGATCATATAAGTATTCGGTCTATAAACATCAGTGAGCGAAAAGGAGAATCCCAAATACTTTACTGTTAGCTTATAATCAATATTCTTAAATCCGGACCTTCTATCTATATTATCATTATAGTATTGGTATCCGAAATCGATTCCGGGCTGGATCTTAAAATTTTCAGTGATCTCATATTCATGAAATACTGAAAATCTATGAAAAGTTGTACCATTAAATGCGTTGGTAGGATATCCAGATTCCAGGTCTTTCTCCCCCGCGATACTGGAACCACCAATTCTTTCGGAAGTCACTCTCACATTATAAGTATAAGTAGGATGGATATAGTTTAGCACAGGCAATGCCCAGCCGAAAGTAAAAAGCCCTAGAGCAAAACTCGGTTGATTGTTTGCATAATAGATCCAACCTGCATTCCAGTCTCCTAAACGATTGGTGGACCATTTATAATTGAGAAGAGTAGCAAGACCTTCTCTCAACCCGTTAGGCTCCTTTCTCAATCTGTTTGTATTCGGATCTTCTGCAACTTTGTCCATCTCAACACCTGATCCGTACGGATGTGATTGAAAAACTCCGTCCACATCTCTGTTTGTTCTCCCAGTTAAAGGGGAATAGTCTCTAATGATCAGTTGTAAACCTTCCACAGGAGTCGGAATGTTTACCATTGTATCCAGGATCAAAGACTTAGGCACTTCTGAATAATGAAGACCTCCTCTTCTATCAAAAGCGTTTCCAAATAAACTGTTACCATTGATGAACACGTCATTGGTTAAGGCTTGTGTCCAAATCAGATCATAATTTCTTTTTGGAGGGATCTGTTTTTGTTCCTTCAATTCTTGGAGAATGTTTTCAGCTTGGATACTTGCGACTTCGGACTTAGAAATCCTCACCGGGATAGAATCTTCCAAACTAAAAATATAATATTCTTCCGCTTCCTTCTCCAATTTCAGATTTTTAAGGACTTTTCCGGATTTCAGCCTCACCTCATCTCCCCAAATAGGAGTGATCAAAAAGAAGGAAAACAGCAAAATTGGCAAACTTTGGTAGGTTTTCTGAATCGACCTAAGTATTTTCATAGGAGTCTCCTTAGTCCCGTTTGCGCAATCTTTAGGTTTTAAGGCAAAACGGGGCATTTCCCATTAGTTCAATAATATTTGAACTTTAAAACTTAGAAAGTGCTTGTCAATCTTTTGTTCAAATATTATTGAACTTAATAAGGAGTATTGGAAAAAAAGTTCCGATGTCTAAACAGCCAACTCATCCCAATTTAGATCAGATAGAATTGAACTCTATATTCGAGGCGGTAAGTGATCCAATCCGCAGGAAGATATTATTGGATCTTTCAGAAAAGGGCGAATCGAATTGTTCTACCTTTCTAGTCTATGCCCCGAAAACAAATCTTTCATACCATATGGGGAAATTAAGGGACGCAGGGATGATCTTCACTCGATATGAAGGAACTCAGAGATTTTCTATCATCCGTAAGGACGATCTGGAAAAAAAATTCCCAGGTCTACTCGACACAATTCTAAAAAGTGCAAAGATAGAAAGTGATAAAGAAGAAGTCTCCGAGATCAAAGTCTAACACCAGACTTAACCTTTCATTAATTGTAAACCTTGCGCTACGTTAACCACAGGTTTATATCCTAATTCTTTTTTAGCCTTATCGATACGGATCGTACATTCTTTTCCCATAATATCCACCGGGAATCTCATCATTGGAGGTTCTTTACGAATTCCGAATATTCTCCAGATGCCTTCCACAATCATTGCTAAAAATCCAGCAAGTGCAGAAGGAATTGATGCTTGGGGAAGTTCAATCCCTTGAGTTTGCATCATCTCCGTTAGAAATGTTTTAACCGTTTTATCTTCATCATCGGTGATGAAGTATATTTGACCTGGTACACCCTTGGTTAAAGCGAGTTCGGTTGCATGAACTAAATTTGGAATGCAGGTCACCGAAGTTTTTGCTCTTCCTCCATCTAACCACATAAATTTTCCTTCTGACACCATCTTTTTGAGTACAGGAAGAACGGAAGTATCTCCCGGGCCCCAAACTAGTCTTGGTCTCAATGCAATTGTTTCAAAACCAGGACGATTAGCGGAAACCACCCTTCTCTCTGCTTCTCCTTTGCTGCGGCTATAATAGTAAGGAGTTTGTTTAGGATAAGGATAAGTCTCATCTATTTGGACCATATCCTGTCCGTGAAATAGAGCTGCCTCTGTTCCCATATGTATAAATCGTTTAACTCCAGCTTTTTGAGAAGCTTCCAATAGCCGAGTTGTTCCTTCTACGTTTCCTTTCCAAAAATCTTGGTAACTGCCCCATGGACCAACAAACGCAGCACAATGTATTACGATATCTATTCCGGCTAAGTCTTGTGCGTTAATGGACTCTAAACTTCCACTCACTATTTCAAAACCTTGCTTCGCTAAGGCAGAGTCCGTCTTAGCAGATCTGGACAATACTTTTACCTTATGTTTCTCTTTTAGATGACGAGCGATCGCTCCGCCTACAAATCCGGAAGCCCCAGTGATGAATAAATTCATATATTCTCCAGGAACCTATTCTTAAATGGAAAGTTTTGGAAGTATACTAGAAAAACTGAAAGTCGTTGACCTTTTATAGTTTTAAAAAGAGAATTCTACTTATTCTTTTTAGGTGCAGAAGAATATGGATCTTTTTCAAAAATATAATATTTTTATTCTATTAAATCTATTCTTAATTTCGAATTTGCAGGCTTCAGAAGAAATTCAAAAAAACGGAACTTCTGAAAAGAAAAAACAAAAATTCGAATTATTATTAAAAAGACAAACTTATAGTTTTGTTCCCTATAATTTTACTTCTTACTCCGAAAAAACGACTCCTAATGAATCCATAGAAACAAGCCATCTGCAACAAAACCAAAAAGTATTAGTCCCTGCAGTATTCAGTTATGAAAATTACGAAAAAAATTATAGAGCTGAGATCTCTTATTATGAGGTGGAATTGGTAAATCCGAATTCAAACGTGATCCGGTCCAACCCAAGCGGCATATCAGCGGAAAGATTTTATTATTCCCCTTTGGCAAGATCAGAGTTTGAAGCAAATTTTTATAAGATCATTTCCCCGACACAAAACTGGAATTTATATTTAGGTGGAGGACTTCGTAATATCAATAAGTACACCTACGGCAAATACATGTTAGACGGTGCTTTCCAGGAATATTTTTATACCTATGGACCTCAGGTTTCTATCCAATCTTCCTACCAATTTATGGAGAATTTTTCCGCCAATCTAAGTCTGGATGTTTTTTATACAGAAGGAACCAGATTTTTTAAGACCCCAATTCTTTCTCCGGATACTCTGGTTTTTACAAATGGAAGCGCTGGAACCAAAGGGATTTTTAGAGGTTACGAGTCCGAAATTTCTCTCCAATATAAATTTCATGAGAACATGAAATTTCATTTGGGGTACAACCAAATATATTCTTACTTTAGTTATCTACACTTTGATCAATTGAACCTGAGCTATAATATATCTTCGCCTTCTTCGATCTCGATCAGCAACGGATCAAAATCAGGAAACTATGAGATTTTAAGAGGATTCTTCTTAGGGTTTTCAGTCTTTTTTTAAAATCATCATTCTGCAAATTTCTATACAGGTTTTTGGCGAGGAATAAACTGGAGACCAGATATTAGAATGAGGCCATTTGTCTTTCATTTACTAGTTCTCTTGGTTTTTATGGGATGTTCTCAGAAAACCGAGGTTTATTCTCCACAAGCAAAAGACGGAATTTTAGATCTTAGAAATTGGGATAGAGATCGGTTCTCTACAGTTTCTTTAGACGGAGATTGGGAATTTGCAGATGGAGTTATAGCTCCTGAATCCTTTGCAAAAGATGGATTCATCCCTGTTCCTGGTTCCTGGAACTCATTTACAAAAAACGGCAAAATACATGAGGGAGAAGGTGTAGGCACTTACAAACTCAAAGTTTTACTGGATAAGCCAGTAAAAGATCTATCTTTCCAAATTGGAGATATATCAACAGCATTCAAACTTTTCCTAAATGGAAAGCTGCTCATCGAAAATGGAAAAGTTGGAAATTCGAGATCAGAAATGATCCCCTCTTATAAACATCCAATAGTTCTAATAAATGAAGAAACAAAAGAGTTAGAACTCACGTTACAAATATCAAATTTTTATCATATAACCGGCGGGCTTCGCAAATCCATTAAACTTGGAAATACATTAGCAGTATTCGAAGAGAAGAAGAGACAGATCGCGCTTGGATGGGTAGTCTTTGGCGCAACATTTTTCATGGGCCTTTATCATTTAATCTTATTTTTAATGAGAAGAGTGGATAAATCTGCACTTTGGTTCGGATTGTTCTGTATTGATCTAAGTGTCAGAGGATTTTTCACTGGATCAGTTTTTATATACGAAGTTACACCAGATTCTTTCTGGGTCTTTATCCACAAACTGGATATTTTGACTTTCGTTTTAGCTCTCCCCCTATTTTCCGTTTTTCTAAAAGCAGTATTTCCTGATGAAAAGTTCCACTATTATTTTAATAATATATTCATAATTGTTAGCCTGGCATTTTTTATCTTAGTTCTTGCACTTCCTTCCACGGAATACATGAACTATATTAGGATATTCCAAGGTTTCGTAGGAGTAAGCATAATTTATTTTTTTATAATGATTGCACTCTGTATTTTTAGAAGGAGAGAAGGTGCCATTTTATTCGCAGTTGGTTCCTTGATCTTGTTCCTAACCACATTAAACGATATTTTAAACCAAAGTTTGATCATAAAGGCTGAATATTTAGCAAGCTGGGGGCTTCTCGCATTCTTATTTTCTCAAACAGTAATGTTATCCATCAGATTTTCAAATGCATTCGTAAGATTAGAAGAACTACAAAAATCTCTGGAACAAAAAGTAACAGAAAGAACTAAACAATTAGCTGAAGCAAAACATCTCGCAGAAGAAGCAAACTCACTTAAGGACACATTCTTATCCTTAGTGACACACGATCTAAGATCACCTATCACAACAGTGATAGGTATCCTGCATTTGATTCGAAACGACTACAAACAATTGGATGATGAATCCCTATTAGAATGGATCGATAGAGCAGAATATACTTCTTCTCAGTCTTTAGAAATGATCGCGACACTTTTAGATCTTAACAGACTTAAATCCGGTTCTTTTCCCTTAGATAATAGTTTGATTTATGTATATCCAGAAGTAGAAGGAGTATTAGCAAAACTTCTTCCTCAAGCAGAAGCAAAAAAGATCCAGATCATAAATCAGATCCCAGACGATGTAAAATTAAACGTAGATCGAACCCTATTTTCCGAAATCTTTATAAACTTAATTTCGAATTCCATAAAGTTCTGCAAAGAGAATGATAAGATTAGTATAGGATTTTCTAATGAGAAGAATGATCCGGAATTTTTCGTTGAAGACACTGGGGTCGGTATGCCAAAAGATATGATCCCAAATCTATTCTTAACAGAAATCAAATCCACTCGATTAGGAACTAAAAACGAATCGGGAACAGGTTTAGGCCTGCCTTTAGTTTATAGCATCATAAAAGCATATAATGGAAAAATTTCGGTCGAATCTGAAGAGAAAAAAGGAAGCAAATTTACTTTTAGCATTCCTAGAGTTTAGGAATTTCTGGAACAAATATCACAATTTTCGCAAGTATGGAATGTGGCACCAAAATATTCGTATAAGAACTCTCTTCTGCATTTTTCTGACTTTAAATACATCAGCATCTGATATAACCGATTCAAACTCGCCTTTTTTCGTTCTTCCAAAACTTTAGGATCTGTTAAAATTTGCGGTAACTCCCCGCGCAAAACAAGAGACTTTCTCTCCAAATCTCCGGAAGTCACTCCATGTCTTTCAAAAAGATTGAGAACTGTTTGTAAACGGTGGTCTCCGCGATTTTTATGCACCACCATCGCCTGCAATTCTTCATGCTCAAGAGAGGACAATTTTTCGCCTACAGACTTAAAGACACGATGAACTCGGATCATAAAATTCTCATCCGGATTCTGCCATTCAATAAAATCCATAAGAACAGATAAGTCGTCTTGGTTATAAAATAGAAGACAATCAGAAGGATTGCCATCTCGTCCTGCTCTTCCTATCTCCTGGTAATAAGATTCCAAAGAAGAAGGTAGTTCTGCATGAATGATGGTACGAATATTCGCCTTATCAACGCCCATCCCGAATGCATTCGTTGCTAAAAGCAAAGTATCTTTAGAATTTAGAAAATCATTTTGTATTTTTCTTCTCTTATCTGAGGGCAATAATCCATGATACACTCGATACCGGATCTTCTCTATATCCAAAAGTTCTGAAAAAGTTTCTATATTTTTGATTAGGTTAAAATATACGATAGTATTCCCTTTCAGATTTTTCAGATAAGAGATCAATTCTTTAGTTTTAGAGGAAGAATCTACAAAAGTCCTAACTTCCAAATAAAGATTTGGTCTCGAAATACCTTCATTATAAACCTCGACTTGCGACTCGGATAAACCGATCTGCTTTATTATATCTTTTTGGATCTCTTTCGTTGCCGTAGCTGTTAAAGCAATGACCCTGGGATATTTTAAGATCTTTCTAAATTCTGAAATTTTAGTATAGTCGGGTCTAAAATCATGCCCCCATTGACTGATACAATGTGCCTCATCTACGACTAATAAAGAAACTTTTCGAGTTTTGAATATTTCCAAAAAATGAAATTTACGGAATCTTTCCGGAGAAACATAAAGAATTTTGTATTTTCCATTCTTTAAGTTTTCATAACGAAGATTACGCTCCTTTTTAGATATAGAAGAATTTACGAATTCTGCATCTATTCCTAAAGATTTTAGTTTATCCACTTGATCCTGCATAAGTGCAATCAATGGAGAAATTACAACAGTCAATTCTTCCAAGGCTAATGCGGGTAATTGGTAACATAAAGATTTACCCATCCCAGTGGGCATGATCACTAGGCAATTCTTGCCTTTTAAAACATCTCTGATAATTTTTTCTTGAGAGGATCTGAATTCAGAGACTCCGAACTTTTCTTTTAATTCATTTAGATCGAACATTCGGACAGTTCCTTTTTGGATCTGATCCAGTTTTTGCCAATCCGGTTTTTAATTTTCTTTTGGAGACTTTTTCGTCCCACAGCTAAATTTCACTGGCCTTCTTTATAAAAATCCTTACTCTTTGCCATTAAACTTTTAACTAAGAGAACAAAATGAATCTTTTAACATTTCGAAATCTTCTGATTTTCCTAGGATCTGTGTTTACCGCAGGCTTTCTTTATTTAGTGCTACCTCCTTTATCACAAAACTTTGATGTGATCGGCGCGTTTTTAGGAGGATTCGTTAATCCATTTTCAAGTGCGTATGCATTAGATATTATTTTTACTTGGCTTGTTCTAGCCGCTTGGATCATATACGATGCAAAAACAAAAGGAATCAAAAATGGATGGATTGCACTTTTACTTGGAGTGGTTCCCGGTGTAGCCGTAGGAGCAGCCTATTATATTTATCTTAGAGAGAAACAGGGCCGTAATTGATTTTTTCTCAGCATTTGTAGGAGTTCCAACATTCGGTTTCCTTTTGCTGGAAACCGACCTACTTCCATCGGTCTAGAAAACAATTCTATCTTCTAAAATTGGTGTGGGCCAATCCAATCTTGTTTTGTATTTTGGATAATCTCACAATTTATTGAACGGTTTGAAGGAATCGTATGAACTCCAACTCTCCCATTGTTTCCATCCAAAACCTCTCCAAATCCTATTCAAATGGATTCCAGGCTTTAAAAAATATAAACTTGGATATTGAAAAAGGAGAGATCATTGCTCTTTTAGGTCCGAATGGCGCCGGAAAAACTACTTTGATTTCCATTATCTGCGGGATAGTAAATCCAAGTTCTGGTTCCGTTTCCGTAGGTGGTTATGATATTATCAAGGATTATAGAAAGACCAGATCTATGATCGGTCTTGTTCCGCAAGAGCTTACTGTTCATGCATTTGAATCCGTTTTGACAACTACGAATTTTAGTAGAGGTTTATTCGGAAAATCACCTAACAAAGAATATATCGAAGAACTTTTAAAGTCCCTTTCTCTTATAGAGAAAAAGGACCAGATGATCATGACCTTATCTGGCGGAATGAAAAGAAGGGTCTTAATCGCAAAAGCATTATCTCATGAACCCTTGGTTCTATTTTTAGATGAGCCTACCGCTGGTGTCGATGTAGAACTTAGAAAAGATATGTGGAATGTAGTGAGAGCACTTAGAGACAAAGGAGTGACAATTATTCTCACAACACATTATATAGAAGAAGCAGAAGAGATCGCTGACAGAGTCGGCATCATGAACAAGGGAGAATTGGTCCTAGTAGAAAAGAAAACCGAGCTAATGCATAAGCTCGGGAAAAAACAGATCTTGTTAGATCTAGTTTCGCCCATCCAAAGTTTGCCTAATAATTTTAACGGCTATGAACTTGAATTAAAGAACGAAGGGAGACAATTATTGTATACCTACGATGGTCAGGAAAAACAAACCGGGATAGCAAGCTTTTTGGAACAATTGAAAAAATCCGGAATAGAATTCAGAGACCTGAATACGACCCAAAGCAGTTTGGAAGAAATTTTCGTACAATTAGTGAAGGAATCCAAATGAATCTGAACGCAATCAAAGCCATCTATTTTTTCGAAATGGCAAGAACAAGAAGAACCTTGATGCAAAGTATTGCGTCACCCGTTCTTTCTACTTCTTTGTATTTTATCGTTTTCGGTTCTGCGATCGGCTCCAGGATCCAAGAGGTAAATGGAGTGTCCTATGGTTCTTTTATAGTACCTGGGCTTGTTATGCTTTCCTTATTAACTGAAAGTATCTCCAATGCTTCCTTCGGGATCTATTTCCCTAAATTTACCGGAACCATTTACGAAATTTTATCCGCCCCTGTTTCCAGCATGGAAGCAGTAATCGGTTTCGTTGGAGCTGCAGCAACCAAGTCTTTGATCTTAGGATCCATCATGCTTGCAACAGCTTCTTTATTTGTGGAAATAAAGATCGCCCACCCACTCTTAATGGTGTTCTTCCTAATACTCACCTGCATTTCTTTTAGTCTATTTGGATTTATTATAGGTATTTGGGCTGATAATTTCGAAAAACTGCAAGTAATCCCAATGCTTGTGATCACTCCTTTAGTCTTTCTGGGGGGAAGTTTCTATTCAGCAAATATGCTCCCTCCTTTCTGGCAAACTGTAACTTTATTCAATCCAATCCTTTATCTGGTAAGTGGATTTAGATGGAGCTTTTACGAAATCGGAGATGTAAGTCTTGAAATAAGCTTAGCGATGATCTCTCTCTTCCTAGTTTCTTGCCTATGCGTTGTAGCTTGGATGTTTAAGACTGGGTATCATATTAAAAAATAATAATATTTTGACCACGTAGCCTAAGATTCCTTAGGCTGCTCATTTCCATCAGAAAGCTTACTCAAATGCTTTTTCAAAAGTCCTAGCACCTTCAAAACAAATTCATTGGATGGATCCAATTGGAGAGCATCCTTTAAGATTGAATCCGCTCTATCAAAATTTTTAACTGCTATATAAATTTCAGCAAGATTAGTCAGATTTTTAATATGAGAAGGTTCTCTCAAACGAAGACGTTCGCTGAAATCTAAAGCCTTTCTAATCTGACCGGCTTTCCTCGCCGCAAAGGAAGCTACATATAATATCTCGCTATCGATTGGATTCAGTTTAAAATAATCTTCCGCATATCTGGCTGCCTTTTGATAATCTTTTAATTTCAGAAAAAGTTTTATAAAATTCTTCTTCACCTCAGGAACTCTACTATCCAAAGATTCTGCTTCCTCTAAATAGCTAAGTGCTTCTTGGGTGTCTTTATTTAAGAAGGTTTCTTTTGCATTCCTAAGTAATTCTTTGATCCTTTGTCTTTTTTCATCATGAGGAATTGTATGTTTGCCATTTCCAGTGAAAGACAATCGAATAAGAGAAAGATCATCACTCAATTTACCATTATTCAAAATAACGTTATAAATTTCCTGGAGGTCTCCCTTTCCTTTCTCCACAGAATTTAAGAATAATTTCTCGTCATCGTTGATGATCCTATCACCATCCGAATCTATTCCTACGATAATATCATCCCTACCGTCAGACCCTACGAAGATACAATCTCCAGGCTCCAATTGGAAGGTTTTGATAAAAATTGTTCCCTCCACACCGGTAGTTCCCAATTTCCTGAACATGAACTCATTCTCTATAAAACTTGCTATTCCATCTCGATACAAAACTGTCCAAGGATGTTCTGCATTAATATAGTATAATATTCCAAGCTCATCATCCACAAGACCGATTACGGAAGAAACAAGCATGGACCCGTCAAAACTTTCGAATACCTTATGTAACTCTATAAATGCATTTTTTAGCCATCTTTCCGGAGATTGTTTCTTAATCGTGTCCACTACTCTCGTTCGTTCAATGATAGATTCAAAGACAGATCCAAGAACCAATGCACCACCGGCACCCTGCATCGATTTCCCCATAGCATCTCCGTTCAAGAACACCGTGTAGGATCTCCCCTGCAAATCAATATGATTGGAAATATTTAGGTCCCCACCGATCTCATCTTCATGTTTTCTAAAAGTGAATCTTTTCTTTTGTTTCAGGAGAAATTCTACCTTTACATTTTCTTGATTTGCCTTATTGGAACCCAAAGGTTTAATCAAAAGAGAAGTTAAAAAATAATCTGCATCCTGTTGTTGTTTTAACTCTTGGACTTCGTTTAAGGTTTGTTCTAATTCTTTGGTTCTATCTTTTACTTTTTCTTCCAGTTCGTTAGCATATTGCTCCAATCTTTTTCTAGCAGCTTGGATAGACCTTGCCATCCTATTAAAGGATCTTGCAATAAAGCCGATCTCGTCCTCAACCCTTGGAACCAATCTATATTCTAAATTTCCAGAATTTACTTCCGTCAATCCGACAACTACTTCTTCCATCGGTCTTACAATTGCGTTATGGAAGAAGAGCCTAAATCCGAAACTAATTGTAACGATCATAACTAAAAGACAGATCACCATTACTAAAGAAGGAGAATGTAAATATTCCCTGAAAGATTTATAAGTGAATCCTACTTCGTAAATTTTTTCATTTTGAGGATGGACCACTAAATAAGCCAAATAGAACTCTGGAGTTTTTTCATTGGCTTTATTAAATTTTGCTCCTCTATACATCCTTTCTCCCACTTCTCTCAAAGAAGTTAAAGGAAGAATAAAAGACGATCTCACTTCCAATTCTGACTTTCCGGAGGAAATATCCTTTTC
Source organism: Leptospira venezuelensis (assembly GCF_002150035.1). Classification (NCBI taxonomy): domain Bacteria; kingdom Pseudomonadati; phylum Spirochaetota; class Leptospiria; order Leptospirales; family Leptospiraceae; genus Leptospira; species Leptospira venezuelensis. The sequence goes on from NZ_NETS01000008.1 coordinate 642,000, forward strand.
TACTTTTTTACGAACCTGTTCGAGGACCGATTTTAAGCCAATCTCTTCGGAGTTCAGAAGTTTAGCTACTGCAGCCGGATCATTTTTAGAAGGGAGATTAGAAAATTTATTTTTTATAATATTCAGTTTCTTATTTAGAAATCGAAAAAAATCAATAAGCTCAGCATCCGAAACTATATCTTCCCCTTTTGATTCATAAAAACTTTTTATTCCTTCCGAGTATGCATAAAATTCCTTTGGTGAATCTGCAAGGATCGCTTTGGATCTTTCCCATCTTTCTTTCGAGTTCAACGTTCCCAAATTGGTAAGTTTTCGAGTTACGTTGAAAAATTTAATCTCTAGACGATCTTCCGATTCGAACCTTGAGTCCTTCTCCCCTTTTTCCAAAACGAACTCTTTAGAGTCCGGATCAAAAGAGAGAAGATAGGCAAAACCCTCTGGTTTCTTCCCTTGAAACGCAGCAAGCTCTGAAGCCTGTCCCTTTAATGTATCAAAAGAAGTTTCATAACCATTTAATATAGCATAACCTACAAGCTGAAATGCCAAAAGAAAAGTAGCCATAGTCACGGCTACGATCTTACTCAAAATTGTAGTTCTTTCTTTGGTAGCATTCGCATAAATGATCAGCACAAGAAAAAGACCGGCTACAAGTGCAATATCTGTAGTATGTTGGAATACTTTTCGGGAGATCGAACCGTCCCTACTCATTACATTCAGAATACCGGGAATAATCGTAATCGTAGAATAAGCGATCGCTATGTAAATGATCCATCTTCTTTCCTTTCCCTTTTCGACGATAGCTCTCCATGTGGCTGAGGCTAAAAAGGAAAAGTTATATATCAAAATTATAATGGAGAATATTTTATAGAACTTGTGAGACTCAAAATCCCAATAATTACTCCCTATATTAAAACGATGGTCCGACTGTAATGTCACAGCAATAAATGTAGCTTCGACAATAGCAAGTCCAGCATACAAAATAGAATAAACAGTTAAACCAAACTTAACGTTTCTAGGATTTGGGAAATAAAAGAAAAAGATAAAACATTGCACAAACCCCATCATTGGAGAAGGGATCGCTAACCAACGATGTATAATAGTCCATTGATCAAAAGAGATGAATGCAATAATATAAGCTAAATGAAATAAGGTCATCGCTAGGGTTGAAAGACCCAAGTGAAATGCAGCCTTACTGCCATCTTTAATACTTAAAAAGAAGAAGGTAACGTAGATGGAAAAAAGGCAGGCAAGTAGAGAACCAAAAAAGTAAAAATTGAAATAGAACTGATCCATATAGGCAGCATAAAAAGAATCTCGAAACCGGTTTCCGTCAAGAAGATTGTTTTTAGATTAGAACCGGTTATAGGAGAAAACTCTAACGGAAATACCTATCTATAAAGCGATAGATATCATAATGCAATAATCGTATAAAACCCAAGACTAAATTATAATCTTGGGTCTACATCTTCACTTTCTAACGCCAAAACTCCAAATACGGATTCGTGAATCCTACGTAATGGTTCCTTTTTAACGAAACGTTCTAATGCCTCAATACCTAAAGCGAATTCACGTAACGCCAAGGACCTTTTCCTAGCCAGTCCTCTTTTCCTTAACCTTTCAAGATTTTCAGGACGATCATATTCAGGACCGTATATTATTCGAAGATATTCAGGGCCTCTACATTTAATAGCAGGTTGCAATAAACCTTCCTTCCCAAAAGCAAGAAAGTCATAAGGTTTAACGACCATACCTTCTCCTCCTTTTGAAACAAGATTCAACCACCAGCTAATCGCATCTTCGGTCTCCTTTTCTGATTCCAAATTTACCGATCTATATTCGGTTGCCCTTAGTAAGTTAGAGTCGAATCTACAAATCTCCGAAATATTTTCCATGTGCCAAGCATGGGACTTGTCTGTATAAGTTTTTCCTTCTGTTGCAAGGATATGAAAAGGAGCCAACTTCAGGTCCGCAATCGATTTCACCTCCCAGCAGTATCCAGAATATGCACTTTCATATTTCGAAACAGAGGTTTGTTTATTTTCAAAGTCTCCGATTAATTTGGAAGCCTCTTCAGATCCAAGATTTGCTGCTTGCTTTAATAAATGGATTGCATCCGAAAAAGAAGCGAACGCCGCGGAGTAAACTGCTGCATATTGATCTCGTATAAGAGCTTGGGCCTTCAACGACCACGGCATCAATTCTGAATCCATACATACCCAATCCGTCTGGAACTTCTCCCAGAAACCGCTAACGGTTAAAGCCCGATTCAGATGATCTAGAAATTCCTTTTCAAGGCTTGGATCGTTAAAAAAGTTCCGACCCGTTCTAGTGTAACAAATCCCGAATCCCTCCTCTTCAATACCGAATCTAAGTTTTGCAATCTCTTCATTTTTACAAATCGTTATGATTGCACGAGAACCCATATGTTTCTCTTCACATACGATCTTCGTAATTCCCCTTTTCTGATAATATTCGAACGCCTGTTGCGGATGTTCTAAAAATCCTGAAAGTTCGCTTGTAGAACATGGAGACATTGTAGGAGGAAGATAAATCAACCATTTAGGATTTACCGCAAATCGGCTCATCACCTCTAAGGTACTTATGGAATTTTCTTCCCTAATCGTGATATTATTTTTTAAACTAGTTTGAACAATTCGTTTACCAATCACATCTCCGATATCGAGTAAATCATCCTCCTCTTGTTGAGAAGAAAATCCGCCTTTCTGATCAAAATTTAATGGTTTAGCTGATTCATAATAGGTTTTCTTTGCATCTACTTGTACAATTTCTTCTTCAGGATAACGTAATGCAGTTAGTTTACCACCAAACACGCAACCGGTATCTATATTGATTGTATTATTCAACCACTCCGCGTATTTTACAGGAGTGTGGCCGTAGACAACCTTTGCATGGCCGCGATATTCTCTTGCCCAAGGATATCTTACCGGCAATCCAAACTCATCAATTTCGCCGGTAGTTTCTCCATACATACAAAAACTTCGAACTGCACCAGATCCTCGCCCCTGCATCTCTTCTTTCAAGCCCGCATGAGCTACCACTAACTTTCCTCTGTCAAATACATAGTGACTGATCAAATTATCTAAAAAAGTTTGTATAGATTTTACAAAACCATCGGGAACTTTTTCCAATTGTTCTACTGTTTTCTCTAACCCGTGTTTTAAAGTGACCTTTTTGCCATTTAAATATTTTTGCAATTTCCAATCATGATTTCCGGCTACGCAGAAAGCAGCTCCTGAATTGACCATGGACATCACAAGTCGAAGTACAGAAGGGGAATCTGGACCTCTGTCCACCAAATCTCCCACAAACACAACTTTTCTATTTTGAGGAGGAAGAATCTCAAAACCAAAATTTAATCCGTCATCCTCCACTTCATGGATTATATAACCTAGTTTTTCTAAAAGCTCCTTGGTTTCTTCATAACAACCGTGGATATCTCCGATAATATCGAATGGCCCCGATTCTTCTTTTTTATTGTTATATAATTTTTCTCGAATTATAGAAAGAACTGAATCCACTTCTTCTGGCGATTTCAGAACATAAATTTTGCGAAAACCTTCATCCCGTAGATTACGAATAGATCTTCTCAATTGGCTCCTCTGGTTTCGTATAACGTGAGGTCCAAAACTTCTATCTATCCTATGTTTATTTCTTTCTATACATATATTTTCCGGGATGTCCAGAACGATTGCGACAGGTAAACAATGGTATGCGCGAGAAATCTCAATAATGGGGCGACGTGATTCTTTCTGTACGTTTGTGGCATCCACTACGGTCAAAAGTCCCTTTTTTAGTCTTTTGCCTAATATGTAGTGCAGAAGTTCAAACGCATCTTCAGTCGCGCTTTGATCATTTTCGTCGTTGGAAACAATTCCTCTACACTCGTCGGAGGAAAGAATTTCCGTTTTTAAAAAATGTTTTTTGGCGAAACTTGATTTGCCGGAACCCGAAGTGCCAATTAGTACCACTACAGATAACTCAGGTACATTAATATCCAAGCGTGAATACCGCCATTTGAGTCGAAGCTCCAATGTTTTCCGCAACTTCTCCGACAGGAAAAAATTCTACAGAATAGCCGAATTTATCGCAAATATTTCTAGACCAATCCTGAAATTCGGATCTAGTCCACTCAAAACGATGATCATGATGTCTGAATTTCTTTAGTTTTTCGTAAAGTACATTATATTCTTTATTCGGAGTAGTTAAGACAACCGTTTTAGGACGTGAGAATTCAAAGAGTACCCTCTCAAAAGATTTTAAGCGGTTCAAATCCATATGCTCGATTACTTCCACTACTGCAGCCGCATCAAAACCTTGTAACCTCGGATCTTTGTAAATAAGAGATCCTTGTATAAATTTTAATCTTGCTCTTTGTCTTTCAGGGAGCTGCTCGTAATTTAATCTTTCTTTTGCCACTAAAAGTTCCGAATAAGAAACATCCATCGCCAAAATTTCGGAGAATTGTTTATTCTCTAAAAGGATTTTGGCGAGCTTTCCCTCTCCACACCCTAAATCTAAAACTTTTTCTGCTCCAGATTCTAATATTTTTTTCACGACCTCTTTGAGCCTAATCTTGTTTAAAGATTCTTTCTTTACTCTATCCTCAGTTTCTTGAACTTCATTTTTTTCTTCTGCGATCTCATCATCAGTAAGCTTTTGTAATGCACTTTTTGCAAAATGTTTAATATTCAATAAATAACGTCCGACAATAGCCTGCTTTTGAGGATGAGAAGTAAGCCAACCTTCTCCCTTTTTGACTAACTTGTCTATTTCTCCCTTGTCTATAAAATAATGTTTATCCAAGTCTAAGGCTGGGATTAAAACATATAAATGAGAGAGAAGCTCCTTGATTGTGATATTATTATTTAGCACCAGGGAGTAATATCTACTATCTCCCCAATCCGGAAACTTTGGATCCAAAGGAATTCTTTTTATTTCGCATTCGTATCCTAAAGGTTCAAAAAATGAACGAATTAAATTTTCTCCTCCCTTTGGAGCAGGAAGTACTGGAATTCGAACTTCTAGCGGGAACTGTTCGTGAACTAATTCAGGCCTTGTCTTACAGGTTCCGTTCAAGGCAGATGAAAGAGTTTGGGCAATCGCGACAGACAAGAAAGAAGACACTACATATGGTCTATCATTTACATATTGTTCTAGTGCAAATTGAGATTCTCCATTTTTCCGTTTTCCTCGAACCAAAGCAATTGGATCGATTTCCAACATCAAACAGAAGGTGGTTTTGTTTGGATTTCTTTCCGGGTAAAAATGAAGAACTCTCCCAAAAGAAAAATCAGAAGTCTGGAATTTTTCAGGATGTTTATGAAGCAAAAAACCTATATCGGTAGCCGGCTCCCTAGTCGTAGAAATTGTAAGTAACATAGAACAATAAAATTATCGTTTTCCCTCTAAAGACGGACAAATTAAAATAGAAAAGAAAGCTGAAAATCAAAAAGAAGGAATATCTTAAATTTTCATGCTCCCAACCTCTCCTGCTCCGAATTTCTAGGAGAAAGACCATGGATCCTTTTGTAAGCTTTTGAAAAAGCAAAGGCAGATGAGTAACCTACTGTTCTTGCAATCTCTTCCAAGGTAAAATTCTCTTCTGCCATCAAAGTTTTTCCCTTATCCATTCTTAATTTCGCCAAATAATCCATAGGAGTACATCCCAAAACATCTCTGAATCGATTTGCAATGGAAGCTCTTGAAACGCCAACCGATCTAGATAATTTTTCCAAGGTCCAAGGATAAGAAAGTTTTCTATGCAATGCCTCTAACGCTCTTAGAACCTTTTCATCTTTAAAGGCGCTTCTCCATCCTGGAGAAGAAGAAGGATGAATCTCCAACCAGTGTCGGATTACGTAGTAAAGAAGAATGTCGGTTAACCTTTGTAATATTAGATCAGAGCCGATACCCGAATCCAATTCCTGAGAGATCAATACTTGAGTGGTGTTTAACGGATGATGAGCTAAAACATCGGATGACTTTACTAAAATAAAATCCGGAAGTTCTAAGAAGAATGGATGTTGAGCCGAATCCGGAACCTCGTAACGAACGGAAACGAATGTAGTCAGAGGTAGTTTCTCAGATTTTTTTTGTTTTTCGGACATATCCAAGAATTTGGAGATATGTACGACCTTATCATCGGGGGAATATACAAGTTCATGATCCAAACTTTTTGCAACGAATAGAATATCCCCTTTCTCCAAACGGATCAGCTCTCCCTTGATCCTTGCGTAACAAGAGCCTTGGGAAATAATATGGAATCCCCCGCTTCTTTCACATGGAAAACGAAATCCCCATGGTTTATATAGAGAAGTTCTTGCAAGCAGATCCGCCTTCCAGCCCGCATTAGTCAATATTTCTGAGAGAATGTCCATATCTTAAGAGTAGACTAAAATATCCAAAAGTCGATCTCTTTATACTATTGGATATGTTTTTTAGATCCTTAGACATAGCCTAATTTAGGAACATCTTGTATCATTCAAAGTTACAGGAGAACAAATCAAATGAAAATATTCGTTTATGGTGGAGCAGGACAGATCTCCAGTTCCGTAATTTCTAAACTATTGGAACTAGGGCATGAAGTGTATGCAGGCACCAGAAATCCAGATGCAGGCAAAAAACTTTCAGGACTACATTGGGTATTTGCAGATGCAACCCAACCAACAAAAGGAACTGAAATTTTGGAGAAAGTGGAGAGAGCCTTCTTCATTTCTCCCCCAGGATACACCGACCAATATTCGGTATTAAGCCCTTGGTTTGAAAAAGCAAAAGTTTCTTCCTTGAAAAAGGTAGTCTTGATGAGCGCGATGGGTGTAGACTTCGCCCCTCCTGAGGCCCCATTCAGAAAATTAGAGATCAGTTTAGAAAACTCTGGAGTTCCTTATACGATCTTAAGACCAAATTGGTTTATGCAGAATTTTCAAACTTATTGGCTTTCCGGGATTTTGAAAGATAAGAAGATATTCTTCCCCGCAGGAAATGCAAAAACTAGCTTCATTCATACGGATGATATATCTTCATCTGTGGTTTCTGCTCTTCTGAATGATCAGTTCAACGGAAAAGGTATTACCTTAACCGGGAAAGAAGCTCTAACTCATGAAGAAGTAGCCGAAAAGATTTCTAAACATACCGGTCTAAAGGTAAGTTACTCTGACATCAGTCCTGAGACATTCAAAACAAATCTTTTACAAGCCGGTGTACCAGAAGATTATGCAAGTTTTATGGTATTCATCGCTGGAGCGCTGAAAGAAGGTCATTCTTCTCCTATACTAAATACCGTTCGGGAGATTACAGGAAAAGATCCTATCTCTTTTGATGAGTATGCAGAGCAAAACAAAAAGGTTTGGTTGAATTAAAATCTTCTCTTGTTCGACCTTAACCGAGACATCTTTAGATCGATTAAGGTTGAACAAATGTTACAAAGTCCAAAATCACCTAATTACAAAAAGTCGGAGTAAAAAATAGCACGAAAGCCTTAGTGCATATAGCAATTTAGAATAAATTTTGAAACAGATTTGAAATGTTTTTCTTTTGTCGATCAAACGCTCGATAAAAATCTAAAATAGCGGCCTCTGGTGTTGCTATTTATCACGTATTCAGTAATCCTCTTGACATTTAGTCGATTATGCAAAATCTAACAAGTCCGATATGGAAGCCTCCATTCTTTTCTCCCATCATGCAAGCGGAGTTTTCTCCTTATTCCTTTTAACCTTCGTTCTGAGCGGATTCTTGATATTCAAGAAGAACAGGACATTACCAACATATTATTTAATCATAATGTATATGGGATATGGGATCATGTTCTTAGGTTACTTTCTCTCTTATTCCATATTTAATCCGTTAGCCGCTTACCATAGATACCTTACAGTTTTTGTGATCTTCGGGATCGTAGGATTTATAGGCTTCTGTTACAATTTTCCACGAAATATTTATCCAAAGGAATCCAAGATCGTCATTCCTTTAAGTTTGGTAATCGCTTTAGCGGCTTGGATTCATTTTATTATCAAAACTACCGGAATGGAAAAGATTTATCTATTCTCGGCCCACCATTATAGTTTTGACTTTGGAAGAGAGGCGAGTTTTGCAATTCTTTTGTGTTTCATAATCAGCACTGTTATTCTTATCCGGAAAACTATACACTTTTCTCGTTATACAGGTATATTCCAAAGATGGAATACTGCGGTTAGCTCTTCAGCTCTCCCCATTCGTGTTCTAGTAAAGACTCTTTTATTTCTTCCTCTAAATTTCATGAGGATCCTCCTTCCAGCCAGAAAAGAAGGGATTGCATTAAGAGCATTTTTAGGGACTGTTATCTTAAACATTTTAAATGCTTACAATAACGTATTGAACAAGTCCGGAGTTCTATCTTACGACACTTATGCAATCACATATTTCATACTATCAGTAATTACGATATTTTTTATACAAAGCGCCTACTTGAATCACTCACCAGAACCCACAAGTTTTATGGGAAAAATTCTCTCGAGTGCAGTCGTTACTGTCGTACTAGCTTTAGGAGCAATTAGTTATATTACGTTATTCTCAACAGATAGATCTATCGAAAAAGAAGATTTAGTTGAGATGAATTCGGTAAAAACCGAGATCCGAAATGGAGACACAAATTTTCCCCCAAATGTAAGATACGTTTTATCTCGCCCAGTTGGGCCGGGAATATTTGACCATAAATATGAGATCCTTTTTTCAAAAGACGGTTTAAATCAAACCATCCTAAAAGAAGGAGAGAAGTATTACAAAAGTCAGCAGCTTAAAGAAGCGATTGAAAAGAATAAAAAGATCCATAAAGGAAAATCTGAATCCGAATTAGAAACAATCACTCTCAAGGAAATGAAAGAAACAAATCTTCCTTTAAACTCTAGACTTTATAGAGTCGCAGGAGACTTTTATATCCATTATGATTTCGTAATTGGTCAAACAAGATATGAAGTCGGGTTTGCTTATGCAGAATTTAGACAAGTGATCCATGATGTTGCTCGCTGGTTAATTCTGATAATCCTTGGGACTACTCTCTTTATATTGATCGCCTTCCCGATCTTACTCCGAATGAGTTTGATCCATCCTCTTAATAATCTATTAGCAGGTGTAGAGAAGGTGAATCATGGAGATCTAAATGTAAACGTCCCGATCAAGGCAATGGACGAGATTGGCTTTCTGTCATTGTCATTCAACTCGATGGTGGATTCTATCCGAGGCGCAAGAGAACAATTGCAGGAACATGCAGATCATTTGGAAGAAAAAGTAGAAGAGCGCACAAAAGAAGTCCAAGAAAAAATGGAAGAAGTCCAAAGACTGAAAATCCAACAAGATGGGGACTATTTCTTAACTTCTCTTCTCGCAAAACCTCTTTTTTATAATGCAAACAAGTCTTCTAAAATCAATACCAGCTTTCTTATTAGACAAAAGAAATATTTCGAATTTCGCAATAAGCAAGGAGAACTTGGAGGAGATATCTGCTTAACCGGAAATTTAAGATTAGGAACTCCTGATAATTACAAAAAATTCACCATGGCAATGAATGGCGACGCTATGGGAAAATCAATGCAAGGAGCTGGAGGCTCCTTAGTCATGGGAGTTGTAATGAACTCGATCATGGCAAGATCTGCCGCCAATAAAAGAGTTCTTTCTAAAACCCCTGAAGAATGGCTAACCGAGACCTATCTGGAAATCCATTCTGTTTTCAAAAGTTTCGACGGAACTATGGTCATCTCGGCTACAGTTGCATTGATCGACGACGAAACAGGCGAAATGTTCTACTGGAACGCAGAACATCCATTCTCCGTTTTATATAGAGACGGGAAGGCTTCATTTATAGAAAATACATTAGAACTTCGTAAATTAGGATTAGATTCAGAATTCGAGTTCAAGGTGAAAAAATTCCAGCTTCATCCTGGAGATCTAATTATATTAGCTTCCGATGGGAGAGACGATCTTCTATTATCCATACAGAACGGAAAAAGGATTATCAACGAAGACGAAAACGTTTTCTTAGATGTGGTAGAAAAATCTCACGGTGATATCAAATCCATCGAAAAGAATATCCGAAGCATTGGAGAAGTCATCGATGACCTCTCTATCCTAAGGATCGGCTTCCAAGAAGTAAATGTACCTTCAATAGAACAGGGAGAAGATCGAAATGATTTTGCAGATAAGGTAGTTCTGCAAAGTCTTTATAAAGAAGGAAAAGAATTATATCGAAATGGTGAGGCTCAAAAAGCGATCTCCATTCTTTTGGATGCATATGCAACAGATAATAATAACCAGAAATTGAACAAACTACTCGGTTTGATCAGCTTTAAGGAAAAAGATTATCCGTTAGCAGTAAAAGTTCTAAGTAAATATCTAACTCAGGACCCAGATACAGCAGAACTTTGGTATTATCTTTCTATTGCAGAAAAACGTATCGGCAACTTAGCACAATCCTTAGAAGCGGCAATGATGGTAAATCAAATGCAGCCTATGAATGTGCAAAATCTGGTACATCTTTCAGATCTAAATCGACTTTTAGGAAACAGGGAAGAAGCCATCGGCTTCACAAAATCCGCAGAAGAGATAGATCCTGAGAATAAGAATATTCGAAAACTCAAAAGATTATTAGAGATGGAACCTTAAACTTATCCTCTTTTAATTCCAAGGATCTCTGAAAACCTCGAAATAGATCGAAATGAAAGTCCAGAGACTTAGAGTAAAAAGGAAAGAATCGAATCGATCAAGAAAACCTCCATGCCCGGGAAGTACGGAAGAAAAATCTTTTATCGAAACTTTTCTCTTGATCCAGCTTGCAGCCAAATCTCCGGTTAAAGCTAAAAATCCGAAAAGAGGAAGAATCCAAATACATTTCCAAGAAAAATTTCCCCAAAAGGAAAACACGAATCCGGAAAATAGAAAAAGATAAGATAACCCTCCCATAAATCCTTCCCAAGTTTTATTTGGGCTAATCCTAGGAGCAATTTTTGTATTTCCAAAACTTTGACCTACGATCTGACTAAAGGCATCAAATCCAGCGATTCCTAAATACAACCATAAACACAATTTAGGTGAGAGGATCGAATACGAAAAACATGCTAATATCCCTAATAGTAGAAACATTCCTAAAACGGAAAAAAATTGGACAGGTCTTCCAATAGAAAGAGTTTGAATAAGTTCAATACCTCCAAGCAACAAAAGAAGCAGAATAAATCCGAGCCAGAAATACCCGCCACATATGGCAAATAAGGAGGACAAGGAAACAATGAAAGCATAAGACCAATACTTTCGAAATCTCAAAGCCCTTTCTTCTTTCGAACGCCCTTTGGATGAATGAAAAAACCAAACCCCTCCTACCAAAAAGCCGAAAATTACAAAACCTAAAACAGGTAAAGATTCCTTATCTAGGGCCATACAACCTCAAAGACTCGCGGAGAACTTTTACAGAAAAAGAAATTACGTTTTTATAAATTTCGCCATCTACCATAAGGATCTCAGGAGATTCGAAATTTACTACTACTGAATTTACTTGAAAAGGAGCCTTTGGTTCATAAAAGTATTTTCGAGAAAGAACGGAAAGATTATGTATAGTCTGTCCGAAAATTCCAGAGTTCAGTTCCAAAACTTCTAATTTTCCATCATTTGCTTTTGCATTTGGAAATGCCAAAAAATTCGCGACATGTCTGGTGTTATTCAGAATACATCCTGTTAAAGGAATTCTGTTTGTAGGCTCGCTGTCATAAGATACTTCATATATTTTTCTTTTCTGAAAAAATACTCCAATACCGGCCGCCACAGGATAACAATATTTCTTTAATTTTTTGAATCTGGAGTTTGCGATTTCAGTAACTGCAGCGGGAAAGCCAAAGGAAATCGTACTTGCGGAATAACATAGAAAAGTTTCTTCCTTTGTCCTAACGTCTATTTGCAATAGATCTAATATAGCGTCCTTTGTTAGGCTCAAGTTCTCTTCTTTACGGTTCCATTTTTCCCAACCGAAATCTCTCGCTAAAGAATTCCCTGTTCCAGCTGGGATCAAGCGTATCTTAGGAAAGGGAGGTTTTAAAGAAGAGAGCACTTCATGTAAAGTTCCATCCCCTCCGACAACGATGATCTCAGAATTGTTTCTTTCCTTTTGGGCTAGATTTTTTGCATGCCCCGGAAATTGAGTCTCCAAAAGCCGTATTCCCTCATTCTCTAGTCTTGACCGGACTAATGAATCAATCGCCGATTTTTCCTTGCGAAGTTTTCCATTTACAATCGCAACCGAATTTCCCATTTAAATTTTCCTCTTTTCTTTTTGTATCCAATATAATCCACGCACATTAGAGCGAAGTTCGTCCAGTATTCTTAAGATGAGAATCTCTTCCGCATAAGCAAAACAACTCACGAAGAAAGAAATGTATACAATGGGAGAAAAGGTACCGAACCAAAATAGAGTCATAAATAATATCCCGATACAATAAGCGGCAACTCTACTCGCATAGGTATGAAAGCTAGAAATGGTTCGGAACTTCCATAAGGAATAAATCATCTCGCCAAAGTATAAGATTAAAACGATTGAGATCCAAATCCTATACTCGTAAAAAAATACTGGTTCGAAAGTTAATATACCCGCAATCCCAACGAAAAAAAGAAGAAGGTCTGCCCAAGAGTCCAATTTTGCTCCGAACTCAGATTGAAAACGAAAAATTCTCGCGATCAGTCCGTCTGCGATATCGCTTAATAAAGCGACAAAAAAAAGCCAAGAGAAAGAAAAGCGATCATTCTTATAAATCAAATAAGCAAGGAAGGGAAGAGTTAAAAAACGTAAAATCGTAATACAGTTTGGAATGTATTTGGTATAAGAAGTCATTTAAGCTCCGAAGAAGATAATAAAGAAGCACCGTTTTCTTTTGTCGCCGCGTAGTGAATGTATTTTTTAGAAAAACAAATTCCCGCAAAACATTCAAAAATTGAAATATTCTTTTTCCTCTTTAGCAGTCCACGCGAAAGACTAAGCCAGGAAAGATTCGGATTTTCATGATGGATCTCATGATTCCCTATCCCAAACCCTAAGGGAAAATAGAATGTATTACTTTCTCTCTTCTCCGAATATCCTGTATGCTCGCACCAATGACGAAAACAACCCCAGAGGTTTGCAAAAAAGAATGTTCCGAAAATAAACCATAGATTAGGCCGAAGCCAATTGAACAGAATTCCCGAAATGATAAAGGATAGAAGTAAGAAGAAAAAAGCCTCACGGGAAAAGCCAGGTCTATTATCTTTCCGGACAGCCACAGAAGAAGATTTCCAAAGCAAAGAAAAAATACTAGAGACCAATGGTAGGAATTCCAACAAAACATAAAGAATACGATTCTTTCTAAACAATTCCAATTTCCACTTTGGCCATAACGGATCATCGGGAAGGTTTGTCTTTGCATGATGTTTTAGGTGAGAAAGCCTAAAAGGTTCTCCATAAAAAGGAAGAAAAACGAAAGCGCTTGCAAGATTCAAAATCAATCGATCGTATTTTGAACCGGTTAAATTTCTGTGAGTTCCTTCGTGAACAAGAAGTATCATCCAAGAGTGTAAGAATAAACCACTGATTGGAAGGATCCAAATCCCTCCGGAAATAAACATTTCGTGAAAGTATAAAAGAAATAGATACAGACAAGAAGCCAAGATCCCAGTATAAACCGGAATTCGCCAAAAAGATTTTCGTAATCGGCGATCTAATACTTCTTCGTAACTCATAAAAAATTCCAGCTATTTCAATTATTTTTCAAGAATGCAGAAAGAGTGAAATACTTCATTCACATCTCACAATTAATCATTCTTCCTCTGGTAGAGCCAGAAAAAAGTTATATCTGACTAAGAATTTTCCTTTTTTTGAAGTTATTCGCCTTCGTTAGGCATCTTAAAGAATTTTTAAATAAAGAAAATGAGTAAGAATAACTTTACTTTAGATTATTTATGGTATTGTGACTATTATATTTTCTGGAGGAAATAGATATTTAAAGGAGCCAACTGCATTCACTGCCTTTCCCGATTTGGTCTTTTTTTTTCAATGTCGACAAAGCCTTTCCACCATTCAATAATGCTTGGATCGCATTTTGAAATACAGTGACAGTAAAAGACAATCGTAAAAGAAAGATTCTAAATTTTATTAATAAGGATATATGCAAATATATCCCATTAGAGGTAAAGTCTAACGTAATATTAGTGAATTACATTAAATATCTCTTGCCTAAATTATCTCTCTTCTCTGTATCTGCGCCGTTTGAGATAAGAAGCTCAGAAATATCAGAGAGGCCATCGTAACTATAAGAAATATGTAATGGAGTCACACCTCTTGGATCGGAAACGTTTGGATCAGCTCCATGTTCCAATAAGATCTGTACAGGTTTAATTTTCCCGTTTTCCACAGCTTTATGAATAGGAAAAATCCCATTTCCGTCCGGGAGATTCGGATCCAACCCAGCGTTCAGCAAAGTTTCCAAATAAAACGGATCTTGGATCTCAGATGCACAAAAGCCGAGAAGGCCTTTAGTACATTCTTTTAGTTCTCCTTTATTGGGAATCAGGTCCAAAATTTTTCTGAAACCTTGTCTGTCTCCGTTTTCGATCTTAGAAAATAATTCCTTTCCTCTTTGTATCGTCTTACGATTTTCAACCCAGTTTGTAATCCAATCTAGCATTTAATTCCCCGATCTATATTTAGAAAATAGACTGCCTCCATTCGGATTTTGATCTTACCTTTAGGGAGAATCTAAAAAATCTTGGACCAAAGCAGAGGTCAATTCGGGGTATCGATCCTTTCCTTGAGACATGATCGCCTCTCCTAAATAATCACCATGCCCTCCTGGCAAAATCAAAAGTCTTGCTTTGGGGATCATTCGAACCATTTCAACTGCGTGCTCCAATTTAGGGACATCTTTATCCCCAAGTAAGATTAAAGTTGGAATTCCAACAGTTCTAATATCTTTATCGTTAAGATCTTTGAAATTACGCATTCTCGCAGCATCTTTCTCATACATAGTGTGCAATTTTTGAGGATCAGGATTTACTTTTAGAAAAGCTTCTTTAAGCGCCTGTGGCATATTTTCGAAAGTAGCATTCTTCATAAAATTCCAGAACAGAGGATATGCTCCTTCTCTCTTGGTAATTGAAGAGGCGAATATAAGTTTACGGACTAATTTCGGATATCGGATCGCGACATTCATGGCAACACTTGCGCCATTGCTAAAGCCGAAAATATCTGCTTGTTCTACTTTTAAGAACTTAAGAAGAGCAATCACATCTTCCGCAGAAGTTTCGAAACTTACAGGCGCATTTCTATCTGTAGTTCTTCCATGTCCTTGTTCATCTAGAGCGATCACTTTACGATTTTGAGCGAGAAGAGGCAGAATCCGACTGTAAGTTACTTCTATCGTGGAACCTCCACCATTTAGTAGAACGAGCGGGATCCCGTCCTTCTTGCCATGGATCTCATAATACATCTGGATATCTCTGATAGGAGCAAGACCCTTTTCGACTGCTTCAGATGTAATCGTGGGCGGTGTTTCGCGGAGTTGAAAAGGTTTTCCAGAGGAACAATCAACAACTAAAAATAGTATAAAAATATAATATGTAATCTTTGAAATTTTCATTACGGTTCTCCTTATTTAACCTTTACGAGATAGTCGGTTAATCTTATTAAATGTGCCAAAGTACCTTCTCTTCTGGAGGCTACACCTTCTCTCCCGATAGTTTGGTCCAAAAATGCGACCTGCTCTGTGAATGTAAGTTTCGTATTAGAAGAATCAATTTTCTCTATTTCAACAGACGCAATGGAGACTGAATGAATCTTTCCACTTAAGATCATATCATAAACGAAAACGATCCGTTGATTTTCGATCAGATCGGAAAACCTGGCTTTGTATAAGGTTTCTTTTCCGTTTGGAAAACGACCGTGTAAAATTTCTTCTCCACCAATTCGAAAATCCAATTTTCTCTCCACGACGGACCAATCTCCAGGACCAATAAACCAATTTGATTTTGCTTCTACATTGCTCCATGCAGAATACACGGATTCCGGGTCTGATTGATACACTCTTTCTATGCTAAAAATTTCATGAGCAACTTTCAATGTTTCCATATTTACTTCTTACCTTTCTCCGTTTTCTCTAAAAATTCTCCCAATCGATCAAAATTCCTTTCCCAGAATTTTCTGCGCTGATTCAACCAGTTCTCGATCAGGTCCAATGAATTCATTTCTACCATGCATGAACGCACACGACCTATCTTTTGGGTCTTGATTAAACCGCTTTCTTCCAAAATTTGCACATGTTGGACAACAGCAGCCATGCTCATTGCCAGAGGACTGGCAAGCTCACTCACAGATGCCGGTCTCTTACTAAGTCTCTCTACAATATCACGGCGAGTTGGATCGGATAAGGCATAGAAGATCCTATCCAAGGAAGAATTGTTAAGCATTTGCTTAAGTATAGCGCCAGTTGAAAAATAGTCAAGCATTTGCTTAAGTATTTTTCCGCGAATTCGGACTCCTCTCGAAAAGCAACGGGGGATATTCTGAAGAATTGATCCGGTGTACCACAGAGCGTAAATTACCGTATAACTACTTATTTACGTAAAAGTATTCGTATTAGTACGAATACCACTCTTCAGGAAGATCTGATATTATTGTCTCATCTCTTTTGGGAACATGCGTATGATTTCTTCGATTCGAAAAACAAAAATTCTATATTCTATTTTCGTTATATCCCTTCTCTCCTGCTCGGAAGGAGGAGGAAATAATTCTCTCGGCTTACTCGCATTATTAGGTGGGACTCAGAGTATTTCTCAAGCCACATGGACTTGGATCAGCGGAAGATCTTCCGATACAGTAGGCGGCGGTTATGGTATAGGTGTCTATGGCACAAAAGGAATCACAGACCCAGCAAATTTTCCCGGCGGACGCCAGGACGCAATGCAATGGACAGATTCCTCTAATCAATTGTGGTTATTCGGTGGTACGGGAAGGGATCCGGGGACAGGTTTCGGACGATTGAACGATCTTTGGAAATTCGATGGGACTAATTGGACTTGGGTAAAAGGATCCAACACAGTCAATGCAAATGGTATCTATGGAACGAAAGGTGTTACCGATCCTACAAATACTCCAGGAGCCAGAATGGGCGGCACTACTTGGGTAGACTCATCTGGAAATCTTTGGCTTTTCGGAGGTTGCGGTAATATAAATAGTTCAGAATGTTTCAGCGATCTTTGGAAGTTCGACGGAACAAATTGGACCTGGGTGGCCGGGCCTAATACTAAAAATACTAACGGAATTTATGGCACAAAGGGTGTTGCAAATTCTGCCAATTTTCCGGGAGGAAGGCAGGGGGCAACAGGATGGATAGACTCATCCGGTACGATATGGATATTCGGAGCAAATGCCGGCCTTGAAGAATCCTTTGGCACTCCATCAACCCTAAACGATCTATGGAAATTTGATGGGACCAATTGGACCTGGGTGGCAGGGCTCAAAACGATAGGTGGTCCCGGAGATGGAAATTGGGGAGCGATAAATGTTCCATCTGCTAGCAATATTCCTTCCTCTAGAGGAGATTCAATATCTTGGGTCGATTCTTCTGGCAATCTTTGGTTATTCGGAGGATCTAGCTACGATGGCAATTGGAATGATGTTTGGAAATTCGACGGAACAAATTGGACTTGGGTAGGCGGTTCCAATACGCCAGATCAAACGGGAGTTTACGGTAAGAAGAACATCACTAGTTCGAATAATATTATAGGCTCAAGAAGTAACGGAACCGGAGGAAAACTGCCGAACGGTAAGATCTGGATTTTTGGAGGCTTCGGAGTAGATTCAACCGGCAATTTCGGTCAATTGAATGATCTTTGGATCTTCGACGGAAAGAAATGGACCTGGAAAGGAGGAACGAATCTCGCAGTGCAAGCAGGCAATTTCGGACCAAAAGGAGAAGCAGGAACTGACTATTATCCAGGAGGTCGCGTCGGGCTAAATGGATGGACGGATTCAAAAGGAAATATTTGGCTCTTCGGAGGACAGGGTATTGACTCAAACGGGAATAATGAATTTCAGAACGATCTCTGGAAAGTGCGTCCTTAAGATTTCCGAACATTCTAAGATCCTAATACTCCTTTTCCTCCCCTTATAAAACAAAAAAGCCAGAGCTATTAACTCTGGCTTTTTAAATAAACTTCAACAATAGAATATAACTGTGAATTGAGCTGTTGCTGATCATCATATGGATGTTCATGCG